>CAZXUH010000002.1:0-172728 GCA_964644035.1 uncultured Candidatus Saccharibacteria bacterium | reverse complement strand
CGGGGCTCTCGTATTACCGCTCCTGCTGGCACGAGATTAGGAGCCCCTTATTCATGAGGTACCGTCAATAAACTTCTTCCCTCATAAAAGATCTTTACACACCGAAGTGCGTCATCAATCACGCGGCGTCGCTCCGTCAGACTTTCGTCCATTGCGGAAGATTCTCGACTGCAGCCACCCGTAGGTGTATGGACCGTGTCTCAGTTCCATCGGTGGGGGTCACCCTCTCAGGTCCCCTAGGCGTCTTAGCCTTGGTGAGCTTTTACCTCACCAACTAGCTGATACCGCGCAGGCCGCTCCCAAAGCGATAAATCTTTACTCTTACGAGACCATCGAGAATTGTCTAATCTTTCGACTAGTTATGCTCGACTTTGGGGTGCGTACCTACGTATTACTACCTCGTCTGCCGAGGGTCTAAACCCTCTCGACTTGCATGCCTTATCCACGCCGCCAGCGTTCATCCTGAGCTAGGATCAAACTCTTAAATAAAATCCCGTTTGCCCGAAGGCCAACGAGATCAGAACGGAACAAAATAGAAGACAATAAAGTTTTCTTTTTCCTGTTTGATACTAGCTAATAATCTTAATTCGAATCATTTTCAAGTTCATAAATTGTGACTTGCACATACTTTCTCCGATCCTCTTGGTAGTGGACCGGACAAATATACGTTTCAATGTTTAATATTTCAAAGATCGACCCCTGTAGACAAAAAATCACCTACAGAGGTGAAAGCCAGTATACACTAGCCATAGCTACCAAGTCAAGGGCCATTTAGAGCCTAAAATAAGGCTATTTGGGAGAACTCGCACTATCGCCTATTTCCTTGATTCCCTGCTTGGTTTCAGCCTGAATTTCCTTCCCAGCAGCACCCATTTCAGCTTGAGCTTGATTGATATCTGTTTCAAGCTCGGTGGCCATTCTATTTGTCTGGGATTCAAAAATAACTCCCTCCTCAGTAATAGTTTTGAGTAATTTTTCGAGCTCCGCTTCTGTTTGATCCGGATTATTTTCTTGATGTGATTGTGTGTCGATATCCATATTTTTTTACATTACCTCTTTGCCATAGGTCTGCTTATAAAATGCATTGAACAAATGCTCAACCTTGGTATGAAATTGCTTGCGTTCATGAGCCTTTGCAGAACGTCTGAAACCAAATGCCTTTCTACTGCTATGCCATTCTTTGTCCCACTTCCTATTCCAATCTATTTTCCAATTTTCTGTGGGCGAAAAACTAGGATCATACTCTTTTTCCTCCTGAATGGCTTTATTCATATCTTCCTGCTGTTTTCTGTATTCACTATATACTACGAGATAGTCGCGCATCTGTCTGGGCAATAAATCATTCATATCTGCATTGTGATTGTGGGCCATCTTTCTAAATTTTCTTTCAATTTCAGCTTTTGCAACACCCTCTTCAAAACCAAATTGAATTTTGAAATGTTTTGCGGCCCTGTAATTTTCAGTATCTTTGTTCCAAGCCGAAACATATTCTTCAAACGTTTGAGGTTCATGTTCTTCTGTGCTTTCAACTGAAGATAGATACTCGTCCAATCTCTCGGGGGCACGTTTTGCAAATGGAATATCCTCTATTTTCTCAATATCAGACCCATCCTTCTTTGCAAGATTTCCAGATTCAGGATTATGTGCGGGTGCTTCAGACTGAATGCTTTCATTATTATTCACATTATCTACTTTTTCTTCTGGCACAGACTTTTGACGTTCTGAATATTTTTCCGACTTATTGCCGCTCAGTTTTTCAAAACCTTTCTTCTCAGTCTGCCATGCATCAAATGTTTTATTGAGAGGCACAAGTTTGGCATCGAGTTTGTATACTTTCTTGAGCTGCTTTTCTGAAAGCTTTCTATTCTTCTCCATCTGCTTGCCGATCTTTTTTACAATACCTTTGAGAACGCGCTTCTTTGACTTTTCTTTGGCCGGCAATCTATTGATCTTTCTTTCGAAATCGGCTACTTGCGATTGCAATTCATTGTTTCGGGCATTGAAACGATCAACTTCGCCTTGGATTTTATCTTTCTTTTCATTGAGTGCTTCAAGACGCTGTCTGTGCGGTTCTATCTTTTCATTGAGCTTTGCAGACACACGTTCCACAGCATTGTTGCGCCTCTCTTCATAGACCTTCATTTCTGCACGGTTGAGATCATAACGAGTATCAAATATCTTGAGTTCGGCTTTTGCGCTTTCGAGCCGCTTACCTATACGTTCGGATTCTAGTGTTACTTTTTCTGTCAGTCTTCTCTTTTCCGACAAAGGCAAATGTTGATCTGCCTCAATCGATTTTATTTTTGCATTTTCTTTTCCAAGAGAATCTTCGAGTTGTTTTACATTAACTTGTGCGCTCTGCCTCTTGCCATCTATTTCAGCGAGACCTTGATAGAGCTTATTGACTGTTTTTGTTTCACTGCGAGCTTCCCATTTATCAATAAAGGAATGTACTGCTTTTGGAGTATGCCTGCGAATAGCAGCAAATGTCGATTCTGGTGATACACCGTATTCCGTAAGCAACCAGCCTTCTGTCTGTGCTCGTGCTACATGAGGATTGCGTGCTTGTTCTGATTCATAATATGTCGAATCGACACCTTCGGGATTTTCGAAAGTTACTTTCGGTTCTTCTTTGGGAGAAGAAGTTTCTTGTTTTGTTTCAGACTTAGATTCAGGTTCAGACTTCTCTGGTTTGATTTTGCTCTCTACCTTAACTTCTTCAGTTATAGTTTTTTCATGCTGAGCATTGATTTCGATTTTTCTAGATCGCTCTTTCTTTGGTTGTACAGTAATTTCTGCCAGAACTTCTGGTTTCACTGGAACTTCTTCTAATGGTATAGCTTCTGCTTGAGCTTCCTCGGTTGAAGAATCTAATGGTTCCCAATCCCATTGACGCTTGACTCGTTCTACTCTTTCATTAGCCAGTTTAACCATTCCACCCTCACCTGGATTCACAGCAAACAATTCATCAACATCTGCAAGATACTTTTTTTCCTGTAAAGTAATATTTTCTTCGAGTTCCTGTTTAGAATAAATGTATTTTAAAGAGTATTCACTGTTTGGATCTACAGTTTGAAATTTTTGATCATAGGTCTCAAGCATTCGACTTGTATCAGATTTTACTGATTCGATATCTTGTCTGGTTTTCTCAAGAATATCGCCGTACTCAAACATGTCACCCATTGCTTCGGGAGTAGGTGGCAACACCTCTTTGGGCGCTGCTACATTCTCAGCAGATGAAATGGGTTTTTCGCTTTTCATATTATGCAGCTAGGTCTTTCCTGAGCCTTTCAAGCCTTTCTCTATCCATGGCTTTAAGTATAGCCCTGACCTTTTGCTGATAGGTGTCAGTAATAGCATGCACCTTTGAAAAATAGTTGTCCCTTATTTCTTGAAGACGTTTCTGCTTCTGTTTAGGGTTCATATAAAAATTGTACACCGCTTTTGATCGGTGTACAACAAAGCCCAATATGGGTATTTGTGGAATTAGTACGGTTTTGGAGACGAATCGGTTTCAGCTTCTATCTGAAGTGAAGCGCCTGGCGAAGTAGAGGTTGGCATAATGGGGCATTCGGCAAATTCGCAGTTTGGCCCTTGTCGGCCAACATACGATCCATCGGAGCACATTTTTGCCTCCATAGTGCACGCTACCTGCTGATCTTCATTGCCTCCGACTATTCCTGGAGCCTGCGCCTCATGTGTAAGTGAATATGCGCCAAAAAATGCAATAGCGATTGCTAGCAGTATTACTAAAGTAAAAATTACCTTATGTTGAGTCATAAGGTAATTATTTCACTGTTTCGGACACCTGCCAAGAGTGGCTGTTATTTTTTGGAATTCTTCTTTGATTGCATCTTCTCAAAGGTCACAAGAAGTGGAGAAGCGATGAATATCGAAGAGTATGTACCAGCGACGATACCGATAATCAACGTAAGAGTGAAGTTTCTTGTTGTTTCTGGACCGAGTATAAAGAGAGCAAGAAGAACGATAAATATCGTGACCGAAGTATTGATCGAGCGGCCAAATGTTTCGGTAACGCTTTTGCCGACAGTGGTTTCGAATGATTCGTGCACACGATCTCTTTTATTTGTAGCGAGATGTTCTCTAACGCGATCAAATACGACAATCGTGTCATGAACTGAGAAGCCAAGAATAGCCAAGATAGCCGACATGAAAAGCATGTCTATTTCCCCACCCAAATAATGAGAGACAATGATAAATCCTCCAGCGGGAATGATCACATCGTGCGCCAAAGCAATAATCGTAGCCAAACCAAATTTCCACGAAGACACCGGTTCAGACACTTTTCTGAATGCAAATGTCACAAACAAGACAATGAAGGCGATCACGAGCGCAATAGCCAAGTATGCTTTCTGACGAAGTTCATTGCCGACAACTGGACCAATAGAATTGAAGCGTTCGAGTTTGGTCTCGCCTACGGTCAAAGCGGTAAGAAGCGATGCTTTTTCTTCTTCAGTGAGTTCTTTACTTCTAACAACATACTTATTGTCTCCTACTGGTTGAACGAGAACCGTACCAAGAGAAAGTTTTTCAATATTTTCATCTACAATTGTTTTTTCGGGACGTTCAGCATAGCTGACTTCAGTAATACTACCTCCGACAAAATCAATGCCAAAATGTACACCAGGCTTCCAAAAAGTCACAATGGAAAGAGCGATCAGGACAATCGACAGGGCGTAGAATACTTTTCTATAGGTGATGATAAACATGGATCGTAGGATTATTTGATATGAAGACCATTGCTAAAAAGGAATCGACTGAAGGCATTGCTTTTCTTGGGAGCAATCGAGTATAGGAATGTTCGTGAGGCGGTAATAGCCGTAAACATGCTGACTGCGACACCGACGCCGAGTGTCAGTGCAAAACCTTTGACCGACGACGTACCGAGCCAGAAAAGGACGCAGGCTGTAATGATACTTGAGATGTTTGAATCTCTAATAGAAAGCCACGCTCGATGAAAACCTTCGTGGATAGCATCGCTGACCGATTTGCCACGCTTAAGCTCTTCCTTCATACGCTCGAAGATGAGAATATTTGCGTCTACAGCCATACCTACTGACAATATAAATCCGGCAATACCAGCGGCAGTCATGGTGACTGGAATAAGTTTGAAGATTACTAAGCTCAAAATAACGTAGAGAGCAAGAGCGATGACTGCAATAAGACCTGGTAATCGATACCAGAAGAGCAAGAAGAGTGCGAGAGCAGCAAATCCTACAATACCAGCAAAAACTCCGGCATTGACTGCCGCTTCACCGAGTGATGGACCGATTGATTGCGTACTTGAAAGACTAATTGGTACTGGAAGAGCACCGTAGTTGAGATTGCGCACAAGTGTCTGTGCTTCTTTGGTTGTAAAGCTGCCCGTGATCTGAGCCTGACCACCGAGCACCTGCTCTCTTATATACGGCATGGAAAGGATATTGCCATCGAGGAATATTGCAAGAGGCTTTCCAACATGAGCTTTTGTCAGTTCAGCAAAAAGTTCCTGACCTTCATTGTTGAATTGAAGAGTGATAACAGGAGCATTGGTATTTGGATCAAATTGAACCATTGAACGCTCGAGATATCGGCCAGTGAGTCCTGTGTCTGTAAAGGTAACTGTCGAACTTCCAGTTGAAGTAGCAGACGTCCCTCCCACTGGTACGATTTCGGCTAGTTTGAATTCCAAGACAGGTGTCTTCCCAATCTGATCGATAGCAGCCTGCACATCTGTGACACCAGGCAATTCTACGAGCAATTGATCGCTACCATTTCCAAGAGCACCACTTTTCTGAACTTGTACCACAGGTTCTGACACTCCAAACGCATTGACGCGAGTTTCAATCACATCACGAAGTGCAGCCATTGAATCGCTCACATCTCCCGAAGCGAGTTTTGATGTATCAGCGGTATAGAGCAGTTCTGTACCACCAGCGAGATCGAGACCGAGTTTAAAGGGGAACTTTGCCAAAAAACCTTTTGCTGTAGAGAGTTCTGAGGCATATATACCGTAGCCAAAACCAAAAGCGACAATAAGCAGTACAACTGCGTAAATCCTGTATTTCATATGTAGGGCTATGCTACCGTGCTAAAGCCTAAAAATCAAATTGCTTATATAAGGAGATCAGCTATACCCTTTTTAAAATCTACTTTGCTTTTCCATTGCAAAAGTTTTGCCGCAAGTGAAACATCGGCTACCGAACGACTTGGTTCCACTCGAGCTGCAATATACTCAATCTGCCCGCCAACAGTAGACGCGACGGTTTTGACCGAAGTTTCTACGCCGCTGCCGATATTGATCACTTCACCTTTTCCTATACTTTTATTTTCTGCCGCTGCAATATTTGCTGCAACAATATCGCTCACATGCACAAAATCTCTTGTTTGTTCCCCACTACCGGTAATCGTAAGAGGTTTGTTTTGTTTTTTGAGATCAATGAATTTTGCTATGACCAATGGATATGAGCCTTGGGCACTTTGTCTTGGACCATAGACATTGAAATATCGAAGAGACACAGTCTCAAGACCGTACAATTCATTCCACAAACGCGCATATTGCTCACCTATTTGTTTGTGAAGTCCATATGGACTTTTAGGAGTTGGAATATGACTTTCTTTGAGTGGCAAATCCTGCTGATCACCATACACTGCAGCGGAAGATGTGAATATAAACCTTCTGACCTTTGCTTTAGAAGAAGCGACGAGCATATTGAGTGTGCCAGTGACATTGACTTCATGTACTTGCGCTGGATTGTCGATCGAATCCTGCACGCGAGGCAATGCCGCAAGATGAAATACCACATCGGTATTTTTCAAAATAGGTTCAATATCTGAAACAGAACAAATGTCTTTTATATGTAGCGTAGCTTTTGGATTGACCTGTTCTTTTTTGCCAGCAATCAAATTATCAATGACATGCACATCATATCCAGCAGCAATCAGACCGTCGACAAGATTTGACCCGATAAATCCTGCACCGCCGGTGACAACTACTTTTTTATTCATTATATGTATTATATTCCCCTACTTGAAACAAGTTCACGAATCGTTTGCAACACAATCAACATATCGAGCATAAATGATCGGTGTTGTATGTAATAGAGATCATAAGAAACTTTCTGCTTAGTGAGTTCTGAATCGGCAAAAAACTTTGGCGGCGTCTTTTGATTGATCTGTGCCCAGCCCGAAAGTCCTGGCTTCACGCTATGGCGAAGTGCATAGTAAGGAATTTCTTTTTCATAGACAGCAACGAGCTTTGGAAGTTCGGAACGCGGACCAATAAGTGAAAGATCACCCTTTATCACATTCCAAAGCTGAGGCAGTTCATCGATACGAGATTTCCTAAGAAAGGTACCAACGCGTGTCAATTTCTTTTCTTTTGCCAAACCATCTTTTTCGTCATGCACGGACATGCTTCTAAATTTTACGATCCTGATCGGCCTGTTTTTCTGACCGACGCGTTCATGGACAAAATACAGTGGTCCACCGTCATCGAGCTTGATAAGTATGAAAGCAATTATATAAAAAGGAAGAGAGATGATAAAAGCCAGCGTGCCAGCCACAATATCGACAGTCCTTTTGAGAATATCGTATGCCCGGCCCGGGAAAAGCGACATATGCTCAATCAGCCAGCGATCGTCGAGAAGCGAGACAGGCAAACGCTGAAATACTTCTTCATAGACGCTGTGAATACTAAAATACGCATAGCCACGACTAACGAGTTCGTAGACATACTGCAAAGCAGGATTCATTCGTACATCGTCGAGATCAGATACGAGTATCGATGCCTCGGGATTGTTGGCAACAGCCGCTTTGAGAGCACCGACAACATCTGTTTCTTTTTCTAAATCGATCACTTGGGCTACTGCAATTGGATACCCTTTGTACCTGCGAAGTTCTTCAGTGAGTTCATTTGATTCTCCGCCTGCAGTAATGAAAATTGCCAAGTCTGCCCTATTACCAAGCAGAATAGGTCCGTACATACGCCAGAGCGTAATCATGAAAAAAGATACGAGTAGATAAATAAAGAGCGTCGTCTTCGGAGCAATTCCGAAATAGGTTGTCGAATAGAAAAAGATAACCGCCAACACACTGTTGATAATCTGAACTCTAAGAATAGTGCTCGGCAAACGATTTTTTCTGACACTAAGATGTTTTTTATACAATCCAGCAATCAAAAATACAGTGATCCACAATACGAACAGAATTGAGAACGGTAGAATATGTACTTCAACAATTTCTCGAGAGATTCCGCGAGGATAACGAATCCAAAGGGCAGCAACAAGTGCTACATAGAGAAGAATGACGTCCCCGAAAAAGATAAATAATCGGCTGGAACGAGGAATATGATCCATGGCGATAGTCTAGCAAAATAAGCCTTTTCTGTCCCGTCTGACGCCAAATGCATGGTATATTGATTGCATGAAGAAGAAACTCTTCCTGATTATTACCAAGACCAATTTTGGTGGTGCACAGAGATATGTCTACGATGTTGCAACCCATCTAAATAGCCAGTATGACGTAGCCGTCATCGGTGGTGGCAACGGCGTTCTTTTTGAAAAACTAGCTGAAAAAAATATTCGTACTATTTCAATGAAATCTCTCGTCCGAGATATTTCTTTTATAAAAGACATTCGTTCTTTGTTCGAGCTTATGTCTATTTTTAAAAAGGAAAAGCCTGATATTGTTCATCTCAATAGTTCTAAAATCGGCGGCATCGGCGCCTTGGCTGCTCGCTTCGCAAAAGTTCCCAATATCATTTTTACTGGACACGGTTGGGCCTTCAATGAAAACAGACCATGGCTTCAGAAGAAAATAATACTTATCGTACACTGGATTACCGTCATGCTTTCCCATACCACCATCGCCGTGGCAGAAAAAATAAAGAATGATATCAATACCCTTCCTTGGGTTTCCAAAAAAATCAAAGTCATATACAACGGCATTGGAGATATCGATTTCATACCTCGTGAGAATGCTCGAGAAATGCTTGGTATAGGGACGCTGAAGCCTGGCACACTGGTAATTGGTACCATATCGGAACTTCATAGAAATAAAGGTTTGGATATAGCACTACAAGGTTTCAATCAGTTTAGAAATAATAACCCTCTTTCGCATTTTATAATCGTCGGTGAAGGCGAACAGAGAAAAGAACTTGAAACATATATTCGTGACAATAATTTGTGGCTCCATGTCACTCTGGCAGGATTTGTAAAAGATGCCGCCAGATATCTCAAGGCTTTTGATATTTTCACTCTCACTTCAAGAACTGAGGCTTTCCCCTACGTCCCTCTTGAAGCTGCACTAGCCCACCTACCAGTTGTTGCCTCAAAAGTAGGTGGAATACCAGAACTTATAACAGATAGGGTAAATGGTGTTCTTGTTGAGCCGTCAAATGCCGGTAGTTTTTTTGAAGGTCTAGAATATATTACTTCCAATACCGATAAGGACTTCCTTTCTGAAGCACTTTATAAGCAAGTGAAAGATAATTTCAGCCATGCTACAATGATAGATAAGTTAAAAGAAGTCTATGAAAATCCTCACCGCTAAGACACGCAAAGGCTTTACCCTAATAGAATTGATGGTTGTCGTCTCGATTATCACCTTCTTGGCATCAATTATTTTTGCTCAGACAGTCGGCACCAAAAAGAAAGCCCGCGACACAGAGCGCATGCGCGACCTTCGTGAAATGCAAAAAGCAATTGAACTCTATAGAAATGAATACGGGTCATTCCCAAATACATCGGGCCAGTTTAGAGCTGGAGCAGGTACATGCGCAGGAGCTGCTGTACCAGCACAAGGATACGGACCAACGGGCTACATACCAGGCGTAGTACCAACATATATTTCTACTCTTTCTGAAGACCCTCTACCTGGCGCCGGTACACGCTGCTATATTTATCGATCAGACGGATCTGAATACATGCTTGCAGCATACAATGGCGCAGAAAACTTTGATCCAAACAGTCCAGCACATCCATTTGATCGACCATCTACATCTGATCAGAGCATTGCAGTCTACACTTCAGGAGCTTCTACTTGGTAATATTAGTAGGAGTAACACTCTCTATTTCTCTTTTAAGGACACTTCGATGAGTGGGTCGAGCATATGAGCTCATACCCATAAGCAGACCGAGTGCAATATATTCTGTAAGTAAATGACTACCTCCATAACTCATAAAGGGTAGTGGTACGCCGGTCACAGGTAAAACGCCAATATTCATACCAACATTGACCGAAGCAAGCACTAAAAACAAAATACCGATACCAAATCCGAAAAGAATTTCGAAGTTACTTTCCCCTCGTATAGAATGATGGAAAATGCGCCACAAGAGCGTCGCATACAAACCAAGCAAAATAAAAGCACCTATAAATCCCCACTCTTCAGCAAACGCTGCAAATATAAAGTCGGTCTGATATTCAGGTAAGAATCGTAGTCTCGATTGAGTACCATAACCAATACCCTTTCCAAGCATTTGCCCAGATCCGACAGCGATCATGGATTGATAGGCATTGTAGCCTGCGCCACGTATATCTGTGAGCGGATTGACGAAGGTTCTGATTCTGGCTTTCTGATAATCTTTAAATACAAAACCCCACAACACCAGACTTGAAATAACACCGATACTTACTACAAGTAATATATGTTTGTATGAAATACCTGACACAAGCACCATACCAAACCAAACAAGGAATATAATGACGGCCGATCCGAAATCGGGCTGAAGCAAGACGAGAAAGAAGACTGCACTTGCATATACACCCGACACGATAATATGACGGATATTTCTGATCTCAATATGCCTACGACTGAAGTATTTCGCCAACAGAATGATCAGAGCAATCTTTGCTAGATCAACAGGTTGAAATGAAAATCCACCGATGCGAAACCAGCTTTGTGCACCCTTGGCCACATGACCGAGCACAAACAAAAGTCCGAGAAAGAAGAGCGAACCTGTAAATAGCGAGACGACCACACTTGTATTACGCATAAATCTAAAATCGATCGAAGCAAATACAATAGCCACGATAAATGACACTGCTAGATAAAGAAGTTGTCTATTGAAAAATATTCCACCGTCATACCACGCTGCTGTACCGCTATCTCTAAACGAATACATCGTCACCGCTCCAGCAAGTGTGATCAGCATTGCAGAGACGAGTAAAATCCAGTCGGTATGGGATTTCTTTCCGAAAATTGAAAACATATTAGTTATTCGTCGGGAAAACGCGGGTAATTATTTCGATGATTGGATGCTTTACACAAAGACTTGTGGCGATACGAGAATAGATTGCTCCGACATCAGTCTTGGTCGGTGCTTTGAAATAGTGATCAGGGTCTGTGGCAATATCAAGAAGCAGCTGTTCATTGAGCTTGTTTCCAAGACCGATTGAGTATATTTCTATGCCATTGTTCTTGAGTTCAAGAGCTTTTTGACTTGCCATAAGAGCTGGGTAGTCTTTTTCTTTAGCACTTTTTGGCAGAGTAGGCTCACCGTCGGTAAGAAGAATAATTACTTTTCTAGTGACAGTAGTAGAGGCACTGTTCATAAGAGTTTTCTGACCAGCATCGAGCGCATCGGCAATATTGGTCTCTTGTATACCAGTCATGCCGATATTGATAGCATCTATTGCAGCTGTGAGTCGCTCTCTTGATGCAGTCAGCTGCAAATCAGCAGGATTAGAAGCAGTACCAGCAAAAGACACAAGGGAGACATCAATACCCTTACCTATTCCGGTTGCAAATGTCTTGGCTGCATTTTTGACTGACGTTAGAGGTTCTGGCGGGTTGGCCGAATCGCTTGCCATGCTGCCTGAGCGATCGATAACTAGGCCTACATTGCTTGGCACTTCGCATCGAGCATATTGTTCTTTAAAAGGCTTTGGCCATGTAAATACAATTCCTTGTGAACCTTCTTTGGCCACCGTATCAACGAGTGTTCGAGATGCAGCAATAGCATTGCCTGTTTCGTCGTAGACGATCGCTACAGCTTCTATATTGCCTGCTTCATTGAGAGATTCATTGGAGATCGTCGCATCGACACGAGGCGTGGGTACATCACGAGTCATGCGTATCTGCGATGTTTTGATGGCGAGATCGTTGCGATCCATTTTATCCCAGACTAGTGAACCAAAAGAAAATTCTACCTTGCTTGGTGTTCCTTCAATACTCACCGGACCTTCAAATACAGCAAAACGCTTTCCTGGAGGAATGATCGTCGCGCCTTCCTTTTTAAATATTTCTTTATTCTGAGCATCGAAGACCACAAAAGTATACGGTGCATATGAAACTCCGGCATTTATATTTGGATTTTCTACATAAGCCACCAAGCTATGCGTCGTGGCATTGAGTTCAAATGCTCGTGACCATTCGACAATTGGATCGAGATTTTCCAATGGACATAGTCGGGTGCAAGCTCCACCACAGTCGAGTCCCGTTTCTAAGCCATTTTGCTTACCATCAAAACAGTTTGCGGTTTGTCTAAAAAAAGCAAAATAAGCTCCAGCTACAAGGCCAAAAAATAGGATAAAGAAAATACCGAGATAAAACAGCTTTCTGCGCGTCGCCCAATTCATGGCATTATTGTAACACAAAACAAAAACCACCCTTTCGGATGGTTTTGTCTATAATTTCATTTAAATTCTCTGTACCTATTGGCAAGCTCTAGTTTCTTCGCAAATTTGAATACTCTGTACCGGCGGCTAGCTACTTTCCCCTCCATAAGGATATCATCGCCTCAACGGGGCTTAACTTCTGAGTTCGGAATGAGATCAGGTGTGACCCCCGCGACAAACCACCAGAACAGAAAATTCAAATACTAAATTGATTGTAAATACTGTCTCTCATGGAATTTCATTCCATGTAACAGGATAAAGTTCTAACGTAAGATGTAATTCACACATTTCCTAATAAGAATCGACTTATTAGTACACCTCGGCTCAACATATTACTATGCGTACACCTAGTGCCTATCAACCTGATCATCTCTCAGGAGTCTAAACGATTCCTCATCTTGGAGACAGCTTCCCTCTTAGATGCATTCAGAGGTTATCTGTGCCTGACATAGCTACGGAGCGGTCCACCTGGCGGCAGAGCTCCCAGACCAGAGGTCAGTTCATCTCGGTCCTCTCGTACTAAAGACAAATCTCCTCAAGAATCAACGCCTGCAGTAGATAGGAGACCAACCTGTCTCACGCATGTTTTTCCCAGATTGCTCCGGGCATTGGACTATAGCTTCATCCTCAAACTTCATATTAATAGAAATCAGAGGAGCACAACGTTTAGTCTCTACGAGCCTCACAAAATAAATTTGTGAGTTCTCTCGGTATTGCCCTCCCGGGTTTTACCGATATTAGTTGTGTTTTGAGTTATACGAATTACTTCGAATAACCGCCGTGAATATGGTTAGTAACAGACTTTCTTCTGGGTATCACGTACTCGCATAAATGAATATGCATGAAATACGTTTAGTGAAAGTTTCCTCGGGATTCAGACTGTTAAAGAGCCGCTATTTATACAACTTAAAAACATGTTTGAGAAATGCCTTGCACAGGCCGTGAGGCCGAGCAGGAGCAAATTTTCAACAGAAAATTATGCGTGCATTTCGAAAATACTGTTTTTAAGAAGCAATCTAAATAGCTCCTTAACGGTCTGAACCCAGCTCGCGTATCTTTTTAATTGGCGAACAGCCAAACCCTTGGGAGCTTCTCCGCCCCCAGGATAAGATGAGCCGACATCGAGGTGCCGAACACTGCCGTCGATATGGACTCTTAGGCAGTACCAGCCTGTTATCCCTAGAGTAGCTTTTGTCCGATAATCTTCCACCGCATCTAACGCGTATGGTCGGTTCACTATGTTCTGCTTTCGCATCTGCTCGACAAGTACGTCTTACAGTTAAGCCAGCTTGTGCCATTACACTATTACCACGGTTTCCATTCGCGGTTAGCTGACCTTAATAAACTCCTCCGTTACTTTTTAGGAGGATAGCGCCCCACTAAAACTACCCACCAGATACTGTCTCTCGCGGTTTTTTCCCTCGAGGTTAGAACGTATATTTTGACAGAAGGCTATTTCACTGACGACTCCATTTCATCCGAAAACGAAACTTCAAAGTCTCACCTCTATGCTACGCAGTAAAAACATACGCTCAATACCAAGTTGTAGTAAAGCTTCTAGGGTCTTTTCGTCTATCTGCAGGTAACCGGCATCTTCACCGGTATTGTATTTTCACCGGGCGAGTCTCCGAGACAGTTGCTCAGTCATTACACTATTCGTGCGCGTCAGAACTTACCTGACAAGGAATTTCGCTCTATTATAAGCTCAATATTGCTATTGAGTATGGACTCTTTCTTACTAGACCTTGCGATCTAGCCTGACGTCTGGTCTCTGGGGATTCTCGATCATTCTTTCGAATATTCGAGTCTTTCCTGCGTAGCAATCTTAAGTAGATTGTACACATACAGTCAGTTTTGGACTTCATGATCACTCATGAAGGGTAGCGTTTTTAATTAATTCCTCTTTCTATGACATATTACGGCTCCTTTTGTTATCAATTCACAAACATATAACAGCCCCAATCCTTCTCTGTTCATCCAGATATTTACACCTGTATCAACAGAGAACCTTAGGACCGTTATAGTTACGGCCGACATTCACCAGGGCTTACATCAGTCAGCTTGATATAATCTCACCGCCAACGTTTGACCTTCTGGCATTGGTCAAGTGTCACCCCCTATACATCCTCTTGCGAGTTCGCAGGGAGCTGTGTTTTTGATAAACAGTTGCCAAGCATACTTTAGCTGCGGCCTTCATTGCTGAAGGCAAGCCTTATTCCGAAGTTACGGCTGCTTTTTTGCCGAGTTCCTTGGAGACCCCTCACCCGTTCGCCTTGCTCTACTCGAGCTGAACACCTGTGTCGGTTTGCGGTACGGTTTTCATTACAATAAGTTTAGAGACTTTTCTTGGAAGCGTGCTTTGTATCATTTACTCAGAGCAAGCCCTGAGCATTTTCGCTTTCCTTGTGTGCGCCTTGCGGCCGCTTCCGGATTTGCCAGGAAGCCACACTCAGAACACGAACGTCAAATCCAATAATGCGCGATACATACTACACTCCGTCCTCCCATCACTTGCAATAAAAGTCACGGAATATTAACCGTGTGTCCATCGGCTGCGACTCTCGTCATTGCCTTAGGCCCGACTTACCCTTCGCTGATTGTCATCGCGAAGGAAACCTTGTTCTTTCGGCGGGTTTGGTTTTCACAAACCTTGTGGTTACTTGTGCCAACATTCTTACTTCTTGACGCTCCAGCATGGGTCACCCCTTTGCCTTCATCGCAGACAAGAAAACTCTCCTACCAGTGTACAAATTCGAAAAAATGTACAATCCTCAGTTTCGGTACTATGCTTAGCCCCGATTATCTTCGGCGCATCGCGTCTTACTGAGTGAGCTGTTACGCTTTCTTTAAATGATGGCTGCTTCTAAGCCAACATCCTCAGTGTCATAGACGAAACACTACCTTAAGTGCACTTAGCATAGATTTAGGGACCTTAAATTGAGATCCGGGCTGTTTCCCTTTTGACCAATGGAGCTTAGCCCCCACAGTCTAACTGCCACGCTTTTAATCCTCGGTATTCGGAGTTTGATAGGTCTCGCGAGATTTCTCCCTGTCGAGACCTTCCAGTGCTCTACCCCCGAGGGGAACACATGACGCTAGCCCAAAAGCTATTTCGGAGAGAACCAGCTATTACCAGGCTCGGTTAGCTTTTCACTTCTAATCACAAGTCATCGGAGAGTATTGCACGGCTCAACCGTTCGGGCCTCCCTCCAGATTTCTCTGAAGTTCACCCTGCTCATAATTAGCTCGCTCTGGTTTCGGGTCTGATGAATAGTATAGGCGCGCTATTAACACTCGGTTTCCCTATCGCTCCAGGCTCTCGCCCTTAGCGTACACTATGCATCAACTCGTTGGCTCATTCTTCAATAGGCACGCCGTAGCGGATATAAATACCCGCATCGACTCCTTGTAGACATATGGTTTCAGTTCTATTTCACTGCCCTTCCGGGCTTCTTTTCACCTTTCCCTCACGGTACTAGTTCACTATCGATCTCTACATGTATTTAGCTTTACCGGTTAGTTCCGGCAGATTCCTCCGAGCCACTCGTGTCTCGAAGTACTCAAGAATAACAACTGAAAAGACAAATTATTTTCAAATACGGGACTATTACCCACTATGGTCAACCTTTCCAGGTTGTTCTTCTAACAATTTGTTTTGTAACTTTTCTGATTTTAAAAATCACGCTGCTACCTTACAACCCCCAGCTATCAACTTTGAATTGGAAAAATAAATCTCCAATAACAAAGTTGAGAGCTGAGTTTGAGCTTCTTCCTTTTCGCTCGCCGCTACTAAGGAAATACCAATTGGTTTCTATTCCTCCAGGTACTGAAATGTTTTACTTCCCTGGGTATGCACGTACGCTAATGTGCGTACGTCTCTGATTAACAGAGGGGTTACCCCATTCGGACATCTTCGGATCAAAGGTTGCTAGGCACCTCCCCGAAGCGTATCGCCGCCATGCTGCGTCCTTCATCGCCATGTAGAGTCAAGGCATCCACCATATGCCCTTAATTTCCTTATTAGGAAATGTAAGAACCACAATCTTATATTCTACTTTATCCTGTTACATAAAATGAAAGACCCCCTCGCCAAGTTACTAGCCTGACAAGGAGAAAATTTTATATAACTTCAATTACCTACAATCAATTCAATCTGCGTCCAATACGGTGTTCGACACCATTTCAAATTTTGAGTTTGAGTATTGTCGCAGGATTCAGTTGTCAAAGACCATGTCTTACTTGAACATTCTTTGAACAAAAAAACCGCTTTTTGAAGCGGCTTTTTTGCAAAAGCTAAGACCGGAGTCTTAGGACCGCTTCAATCTTTGGCTATTTGTGTTCAACATATTCAAGTGAAAGACAGTATATACCAAGACCCCCCAGAGCGTCAAGCGATAGGGATAGAGGCTTATATTGGCCTATACAAAGGCCTAAAATGACCTGAAAAAGGGACTTAAAAGGGCTGAAACAACATCATCTACAAAATAGGTAATTTTGGTCTTCACACTGTCACTTTTGGAAGTCAGACGTCTGATTTTGATAAACCGTGCACCTATGTTTTTAGCAAATAGACCGTCGGTCAAAAACTTGTCTCCAATCACCAAAACATTTTGTTTAAAGAGGTGTGAGAAACGTTCAATAACTTTTTTGTTTGGCTTTTTAAATGGACTGTCGATAAACGGCACATTGAGCATTTGAGCTACTTGATAATTGCGCTCAGGTTTTCTTTTATTGGAAGTGAGAAATACTGTATTGGCACTAAGAATGCGTTTCATTTGAGCGACTGCTTGCTGACTGACTTCAGCACTACCATCGACGGTCAGTGTGCCATCGATATCGACAAGCACTGTCTGTCCTGACCAACCATCGATATTGAGATTTTCAAAATATGTACGCATTATCGTGCTGATGAAAAATAAAAAATAAATCCAACCCCAATGACCAACAACCCATACCCGATCATCTGCATGAAGTTGATACTTTCATTGAGATAGATAAGCGCGAAGGCATTGATAATGATCAAGCTCATGCCGATCATAACCGGATATGCAACTGTCAGAGGCAAAGCTTTAAGCGCAAGAAAATAAAACAGTGCATTGAGTGCAAAACATATGAGTCCCAAAATAAAAAGATAATTGGCAGTGATGGTTTGCAGACTCACACCATCAAACACTATTCCCTTTTTCGATCCGATCTTAAGTAGAATATTTGCCGTACCATTGAGCAGAAATGCTGCGATGAGATATATGGTTGCCATGTTATTTAATATTATCCCACAAAACGTGACTTGAGTTTTTCTTCACAAGCAATCGTATTCCCTTGTGCGTGATAAGAGAATAATTGCGCTTACACCATTCTTCGAGATTTTGTTTACCCCACGCACAGTAGTGTCCATTAACATCCATATAAATGATTACATCTGGCTTCTTTTCTACAAACGTATAGTTGAGATCGTATTTGTTGTGCCCTGGCATGCTGTAGAGTCCGCGGTTTGGATTGGCCACCGCACCTGAAACATCTGGCGACAATGTAGCAATATACGCATCGGTCTTTCCAAGTGGATCAAATGACATGCGTTCACTAAGATATGGGATCGTGCCAGCCCAAAACGATGCTACTGTTGCTTTGCTATCGGTCACTTCTTTGATCGCCAAAGCAATATTGATATTTTCTGCATTGTTTCTAGTCTGATATGGCTCAAGCCTCATGAAATCAAAATGATAGTCGTATGGAATGAACATAAGGAAACCAAAGACAATGATACTTACGAGAGCCTTGAACATATCTGCTTTGATAGTAAAGAGTTTTCTCAATTCATCGAGCACTACGACAAAAGCTAAGAAAAAGAGAACAGTATATGGGACGGTCATGCGCCAAAATGGTGGCCACGGATCTCCCCCAACCCAAATCTGATATGCGCTATATGTCATGAACAAAAGAACAGACATAGTCACATAGCGATATGAACCGACAAAAATATTCTTTACTTTTTCTTTTACTGGGATGCCGCTCTTCCAGGCATAGATAAAAAAGAAAATAACGACAGCGCCAATAAATATCTCTACTCTGTCGATGAATGGCTGATAGAAACCAAAACCATTTTTGAGACGGTCGTCGATCGACATACCTGTGACTTTGAGAATATATGTATTGGGATACCTCTGACCATAATACATAACTCTAAATATTTGATAGCCAACAATAGGCACTGCAGCAATGAGTCCCTCGACAACAACAGGCAACATGTTTTTCTTTATCGGCCAGCGCTGTATCAATCTAAATAGAAGGAAAATACCAATAAACAAAATTCCCTCAGGACGAGAAAGATAGACGAGTGAAAGCAAGATCGGAACAACAATACTGATTTTATTCTGCGTATCTTTATATATAGAAAGATAGAAAATATAGAGCAGTAATGTAGTGAGATACCCTGTCTCCATTCCAAATACTGACCAGTACATAACCGGATACCATACCATCACTAGAAGCAATCCAATAAACTTCAGAAAGTCTTTTTGCTCGTCTGAATGTAGAAGTCGAGAAATAATCTTGTGGGCCAAAAATATATTTGTTGCAAGACATGCAAGACCGAGGAGTTGGATAAACAGCATTGAGTAATTATTCCCAAATATCACAATAGCAACAGACATAATAAATACCATGAGCGGATTGGTGAAGCCTTCTACCTTCTCGCCAATATTCCAAACCAAGCCATTGCCATGAGCGAGGTTGTCGGCATAACGCATAGAGATCATTGCATCATCGAAAAGCACAAAATGCCTCTGACCATCGATACCAACAGAAGACGAACGGGCTATGAGCAATGCGGCAAACAATATATAGAGCACAAAACAAATCTTGAAAATCTTATTGTATGTTGGTGAAGAAAAGAAATTGAGCATTGTAGTATGTATTAAAAGAATATCTTGGCTATTTTCAATATACCCTGCTTCCAAGGCACGCGATGCGACACACCAGAAAGGCCTTTGAAGTTCTTCTGATTCTCCAAATACCATTCATAGTTGCGGATCATAGCTTGCTTGTTTGAATACTGCGGTTTGTACCCAAGCTTGCGCTCTGCTTTTTCTATAGATACAAATGAATCTTCAGATGCTGTTTCATAGACCCATTTGTACAATGGCGACAAATGCAACAATTCAAGAAGTCGAAGTGTCCAAATAACCGGCTTAGCTGGAAGACCTACTATCTTCTTTCCAAAACCAGCCTTATCGAGCACAGCCTGATAATCTTCTTTCATAGTAGTAAATTCTTTGGCACCGATATTGAATGTATCGTTGACGATCTTAGTATCAAGCGTTGCACAGCTATAAATCGCCTGACAGAGATCTTCGACATCGAGTAGTTGATAGCGATTTTTACCACTACCAATCATTGGAAAATTCTTGCCATCTTGTGCCCAGTCATAAAACAATGCAAAGACACCCAATCTCTCCGGACCTACAAACGATTTTGGTCGTATGATAGACACACACTTGCCTTGCTTACGATATTCCAGACACGCTTCTTCGGCCAAGATTTTTGCCTGGCCATATGGTCCGACACCATCGAGTGTATCGGTTTCGAGCAAGGGATGATGATCGGGTATGCCATATACAGCAGTAGAAGAAATATGTATCACTCTCGATACATTGTTTTTAAAAGCGGCTTCCAATACATTTTTTGTACCATCGATATCAGTAGAAAATATTTCTTGTTTGGTATACAACGGAAGTGCCGCAGCAGTATGCACGACGACATCGATACCAATCATAGCTTTGTTCAAAGTATCTTTGTCACGAATATCACCCACAATACTGGTGATTTTATTTTTCTCAGGATAATCAAAATCTTCTTTATCGAGAGATACAATCGTATTCCCTCTATCAAGGGCATAGCGTATAAAATTTATTCCAAGGAATCCTGAACCGCCAGTGATAAGAAATTTCATATGTTTAGTAAAAAATAAAATACATCATACCAAGCCACAACAAGCCACTTACTACGATCACCCCATCACCTACGAGAGCTTTTTCTGGATATTCGGCCTTTTGAGAAGTGAGAATAAGCGATGTATAGCGCATAACACCAAGAAGTACAAAGAATACCGAGAAAGCTGCTAGGTTGGTATCGAGCACAAGTACAGCATAGAGACTGTAAGAAATAATCGACAGTGTAGCTGAAATGATAAGTAGAGCCTGAAGAAACGTCGGTGTATAGGCGGCCAAAACCCTTCTTTTATTCTCTTGCCCATATTCAGCCATTCTTTTACCAACAATCAAAAAGAGTGAAATGAAAATCGTGCAGAGTATGAGCCAATGAGAAACCGGGACATCTGCAGCCACTCCTCCAATCATAATTCGCAAAGAATAAAAGGTTGCTACCAAAAGGATATCGACTACTGCTTCATGCTTAAGCCAGAGCGAATATAGAATATTGAGTACAAAATATGTGAGCAATAAAAGAAAGATTTCCGGAATCTTCACATATACAATTGCCGCAACTGCAATCATTAAGACAGTGGCCGCAATCCACGCTGTCACCGAAGATATTTTTCCAGAGGCAATTGGTCGATACTTTTTAAGCGAGTGCTTGCTATCCTGATCTTTGTCAGCAATATCATTGATGATATAGACCGCACTAGCAGTCAGACAAAACGCAATAAACGCCCACGTAGTAGGAACTATTTTTTCTGTATTAAAAAATTCTTTAGCGAAAAAAAGTGGTACAAAAAGAAAAAGATTCTTTATCCAGTTATATGGCCGAAGCAGGGTGACAAGTGGAAGCATGCATTAGAACGTTAGCTTGTTGAGGATTTTCTCGTGAGGAAAATCAAGAATATCTCTGATAAGCTTGTCATACATTGCCAAGCGATATTTGAACTCTTCAGTATCAAACCATACATAACGCAATTCCTTGCCTATTTCAGATTCAATGATTTTAATAGCATTTTCCAAACTTCCCTTCTTGATACCATCTCCCACCACAAACATATCGAGTCGACTGTCTTGGTTTTGAATAAAAATACCTGCCACAATAATGAGTTTCATGCGACCACCTTTTTGTAAGCGCATAATAATATCCGAATTTTTGATCAGCGTCGAATTGAGCAGAAGCTGACGAAGCTCATTGATATAGATAAATGAAGTATCGAGAGTCCAGCCATCTACCTTTTTCTTTCTTGGATTACCATCTTTTTTTCTTGGTGGGTATGTTTTAATGACCGAACGCTTTTTTACAAGACCCATTTCGCTTAGTCTATTGAGCTCTGTTCTTGTTTGTCTGGTAGGCACCTTGGAACGATCGGCTATCGTATGGAGGTCAAAAGCACTGTCTGGATTGAACAGAAACATCCTCATGAGTTTTACCTTCGCTAGGCTGCCAAACAGTTTTTCCAAGGTCTTCATAGTATGCGGTATTTATTATCGTCCTAGTATACCATTGCCCAATACAAAAACACCCCTCACAGACGTGAGAGGTGTTTTTGACATAAGTCGGTAAATAAGGCCTATTTGAGGTCTACTTTTCCGCCTGCTGCTTCGATCTGCTTCTTGAGAGCTTCTGCATCTTCCTTCTTCATTCCTTCTTTGAGGACTGATGGAGCGGCATCGACGAGATCTTTTGCTTCCTTGAGACCAAGGGCAAGAGCCTCTTTGACTACCTTGATAACAGCGATCTTCTGAGCACCGCCATCTGTAAGATGAACGTTGTATGAAGATTTCTCTTCTGCTGCTGGACCGGCTGCGGGACCTGCGACGGCAACTGCCGCTGCTGATACTCCGAATTTCTTTTCGAGAAGTTTGACGAGTTCATTGAGATCGAGGACTGACATCTGTTCGATGGTGTCGACGACTGACTTGAATTTCGCAGGAACTTCTACCTGTGTGTTTTCTGTGTCTGACATAGTTGTTATGTAATTATTAATTTATGCTGTCTTCTGCTTTGCAATAGCGTCGAGAGCTCTGACAAATCCGCTAATAGGCGAACTGATAACATTGACGAACATAGCCTGAAGCGTGTGAGCGCTTGGGATAGTTGCGATCGAAGTCATCTCTTCTTTCGACATGTACTTGCCTTCGAAGATGCCACCAAGGATAGAAATCTTATTGTCGAGCTTCTTTTGGAAGTCGAAGATTTCCCTAGCTGGAGCAATGAGATCGCTACCAGATACGATTGCCAATTCTCCTTCGAGTGTAGGCAATGTTCCAGGAACTTTCATTTCACCAAGAATCTTCTTGACGATGCTCTTTTTTGCAACGAGGTATCCTACCCCTTCGCTCTTGAGCTTTTTGCGCATGATCGTAGAATCTGCGACCGTGACGCCATGGAAATTGACAAAGACTACCGCACCCTTAACTCCGAGTGTTTCGGTGACATCTTTGAATATTCCCTTCTTTTTTTCTTTTGATATCGGCATGTTTTGTGTTGAACAAAATTAAAATCGACCTAATAAAAGGCCGATTTCAGTGACTGGTAAACCAGTATAGAGAATCGTTCTAGTGTTACTAGAAGCCTCGAGAGGGCTTATCTGGCTCATGGAGCTCCGTGAGGAGCGATACAGCCCAATGCCTCTTGTCTTCGGCCTTATGTCGATACGTTACTATACTTATTGAATCTTTTCAAGACCGTCGGCAAATCTAATAAAAAGATCATGCAGTGCAGCCATGTCTTCTTTAGATATTTTCTTGAAGCCATGTTTCTTAAAATTAATATTTCTGACAAGTTTGTACACTGTTCGGCGTACAGCTGGAGTATTATTTTTTTCTATTTTCTTTGATATTTTATCCAATCTGCGAATTAAAAGATCTTTAACAGGTTTGGAAACGGAAAGTTTTTCCACAAAAAACTTCATACTTGAAATGTAGAGCAATGGATCAAATGCTGTACTATCAGAAGTAGTGGCATCAATAGATCCATTGCCATCAAAATCTATATTCATGAGATGCGGTTTGTCTGGCGAGATAGTTGCTATAGTATCCGGAGTGACGGGTATATCTTGAAATTCAAAACTTAGTGCAACACCACTGTCTGTGCTCGTGGCTAACGTATAAGAGAAAGTTCCAAAGCCTGTACCCTTTATACTAATACTTTCAATAGTTTTCATATCATCCACAACAACATACTTGCCTTCGCCTATTTCCATATATTTACTTCCGGGAATATCTTCTCGATAGAAGTCAAAATCGGAATCGGTCTCTGGATATATTCTGCCTGTATAGTTGCCATCTTTATCTGTCATACCAATATCAACAGGAGAATGAACTCCGTTAATCATTGAACGCTGAAGATTGATTGAAGGTATTGTAGGTAACGTTGAGGCCTGAGCCAATTTCGGACACAAACCATTAGAGATAAATGATGCTATGCAGGTATTGACCGAGGGTATTTCAAGTATGGCGGCATGAGTAACATTTTTCTTTAGATCAGCACTTTCTTTGCGCATATCAACCATCTTTGTTGTCGAAGCAAAGTCAGCCAAAGCACTGTGATATACAACAGTACCGTCCCCTCTCTTGGTAGTAATTGGTTGATGATCTAGACTACCATTAGCAAGTTTCACATAGGACAAACCTAATAAAGTGGAGAGATTATCTCCAATAATTTGATAGGTACCGATACCGTTTGGTGGCTGCCAATTATCTAGCCAGCTATGTACTGTATTTGCTGAAGACAATAAAGACTGGTTCTGTGGAGACAAAAAACTATTGAGTTTCAATACACTATCCACCGTAGTAGTTGGAGTAGTAATAACGTTGTTATTTGATCCATTGAAATATTTTTGGGACGGCAACAGATTGAATGCTGACGGCATATTTTCAGACAAGCCTTTCGCGGTGGTTTTTGACATGATCACTCCTCCAGCAATTGCCTGATCTTCACCATACAATAAAGAAGCTATAGCTTTTGGCGTACCAAAATGCGGCACTGCCACAAATAAAACCTTATCAATTAAATGTTCCTTCTGACTTTTCTCAAGTTGAGCTAAAACATATTTAGCCAGCAACCCTCCATTGCTATGGGAAATAACAGTTACTTTTCCAGACAAAGAAGTCGATGCTAGACCAGAAACGACATTCCCAATATCACTTTTGATATAGACATCTTCTAGCGATAGACGCCAATCATACGGTAGTGACTGCCATTGCTTGATCGTGCCAGACGCAACTAATGCATCCATATTTGAGATAAAAGATTTGTAGATTGGTATCTTTGCTACAGGAAGAATATTAGTTTCTGAAATAATCTCCTTTGCATACACATTTTTGGTAATACTCTTGCCTTCTTTGTTTAGATAAAGCTTTTGAGCATCTTTGTTTCTATTAGGTTCCCAAAGCTGGTTTTCAGTTCCCAAAAGACCGTTCGAAAAAAGTCTGCTCGATTGAAGCCCTGGCAGGAACAATATATTTGAGCAACAAATAATTTCTGGCAACACTTCTTCTTGAGGTTTGGTCAAAAGCCAAGGACTGAAAAGCACATTGCCAATAGTAGTCCCGCCTGGCCCCGTATCACTTCCCCACCAATTGTTTCGCGCATCAACTGTTGATTCTGTATCATTACTTACATTAAAATTTTGATTCGAAGCTATAGTACTGCTAGAAATTTTTACAGAATAATCACCATCCGCAAGAACTGTCACAGGTTTAAATATTTTGTTTAGAAAGACGAGCACTGGCCCTTTATCTTGAATAAGAATGCCTGATTTACTATTTTCTACCTCAAGATATGATCCACGTAATGTTGATTTGAAAATGTATATAGCATTGTTTTGAATATCTTTTAACGACACATGATCTAAAGTTGCGGTAGCATTTCTAATACTTATTCCTCGAGCACCACCAAAAAAGCTACTTCTTCTTATATCTAAAAATCCCTTTGACTGAGCAATGCCTGTTTTTACAAATGAAACATTGTCATAGATAGTGCCACCTCCAAATGAAGTAATTAAACGCACATTTTCTATATCAGTAAAGATAAAACTTGAAGTAGCGTGATTGTTCTCTATGGATATTTGTCCACTGCCATTGCTATATATTTTTACCTTTTCCCCTACAGAACCATTTGTGTGTATAGACCCAAATACTGACAATTCATGTCCGTTTAGATTTATTTCTGTTCCAGGCTCTACCGTAAGTTTTACGTTTTCTGACACATCTATATCACTATCGAGAATATACGGATCGGCTGATTTTATCCAGACAAAATCTTGTTCGATTGAACTTGAGATTCTAGTCTCAGCAAAAACAGTATTACTAATAAATAGTATTGATAAAAATATGCAGACGATGATTATTCTTTTGATTAACTTTTTCATGCCAGCATTGTCTCAAAAGTAGTATGAAGAAAAACTGAAGATTTAATATAGAAAAACATTTTGCCTTCAGTTTTATTTCAGAAATCCATGCAACGCAAAAACCCGCAAGGGTTTAGCCTTGCGGGTTTTTGTTGTGCGTACTAGGCGATCTTGCCGAGTAAGCTCATGCCAACAGAGTTACTATTTTGTAACTGTGATTGGATTTGTCTTGTAGTTGTCCAAGCCCCATGTCTGAGAGACAGTGACCAAGCCAACTGAAGGTGCCCACTGAATACCAGTGATGTAGAAGGTAACGATAGAGTTACCAGCTGCAACCGTAGTGTTCGTGAACGGAGTGATGTTTGCAGATACTGTGACTGTGTATTCTGCATCCTCAGCAAGGATCGTAGGGTTACCCTCAATTGTGAGGTTAGTTGCTACACCGAGGGTTGTCGCTGTTGAAAGCGTTGAGGTGCTGAATTTAACAGTTGTTGAAGCTGCTGTTGGAGCTACGATTGAACCACCGACAGGCTTGATCTTGAAGACGAAGACTGCTGATGGAGCTGTTGTAGAACCTGTCTGCGTTGTACCACCTGCTGTAGCTGTAGCTGAGACCAATGTGATCTGAGCTGCAACTGGGAAGAAGTACTGAGCATCTGAATCAACTCCTGTTACGTACGCTGAAGCTGTGTTTCCATTAGGCTTCGTGTATGTGACTGCGAGGCTGTTTGTCGTCGATGATGAGATCGAGATAGACGTACCTGTAGCAGTTGTTGAAGGCATGTCAACCTTGACTGTAAGAGTCTTGGTAACATCCTTTGAAACAGGAATGTTCAAGTTGCTGAATGTAACGCTACCACCACCCTGTGTTGTAGGACCTGAACGTGAATCAAGCAATGTTGATCCGCTGTAGAGGAATACAGTTGAAGGGTTTGTAGCACCACCACCAACAACTACAGGAACTGTTACGTCTGTGACGTTAACATCACCTGTTTCAGCCTTAACATTGAACGAACCGACTGTTACGCCTGTTACGCCATTTGTCGTGCTGACCTTGTTGTTGTTTGATACTGCTGCATTTGAGTCGGAGCTAACAGTAAGAGTACCTGCACCTGGCTTCAAGAACGAGTGTGATCGTGTGATGCCTGAGATGTTGTAGTAGCTCGTAATGTTGTTTCCGCTAACTGCTCGGAGAGAGTTAGAACCGTAGCCAGCAATGTAGACTGTTCGGGTCGTGTCAATGCCACTGTTTGTTGAGAACGAGAGGACAAGTGACTTTGTAGCATCCTTAGGAACTACGAAGTTAAGACCTGATAGTCGGACATAGTACTGAGAACTGTTGTTAACATCCTTGATGAAATCAGAAGATGTAACGTTCCAAGTCTTGAGAACAGTTGAACCATCCCAAAGCTTGATTGTATTGATCAAGTTTGAAGGTGTTTCTGTACCGTTCGCCGTGCTGCTTACTCGTACTTCGAGGTCGAGACGGTCAACTGTAACATCTGCAATCGTAGCCTTGAGTGTAAGACCATATACTGGTACATCTACTGAAGTCTGGATGTTTGCATTGTTAGCAGGTGAACCAGCCTGTCGGACATCAAGTGTACCTTCTGTTGAAGATGTTGAAGGTGTTGATGATGAGCAAGGCTGACCTGTCATGTAGTTGTATGCTGCGCCTGCTGGGCAACCAGGTGTAACTGGAGTTGTTGAGCAAGGTGCGCCGGTCAATGTGTTGTACATTGCGCCAGCTGGGCAACCAGGTGTAGTTGAAACTCCACCTTCAGCATTTACAGCTGCTCGGGTGATAGGACCGAAGTAACCAACTGCTGGTGTGATTCCCTTTGATGACTGATATCGTGCGAGAGCTGACTTTGTGAGTGAACCAAAGTAACCCTTTGCAACGCCTGCAGGCATAACTAGGAAGCCTTTGCTTTCTAGGAATGACTGAAGTGTTACGACTTCAGCACCTGTTGATCCGACTGTGAGGTCAGAAGTGAGGCTTGTCTGAGCTGAAACAGTCACCACGAAAGCGAAGACTGCAACGAGCGCAACAATGCCAGCGATAATTTTCTTTGACATAATTTTTTTAAATAATTTAAAAACAATCTCTTCCCGCTTTACTAATAAATGAAGTGGGAAGAAATTATTAGCGAAACATATTCTGTACCTTTCGTGTGTGCTTTCGACAGACACCGCACGAAAGATGCTTAATTTTTAGTTTCCTGAATACGTTCCAAAAGCAGAAACTAAAAACTTTTTATACTAATCCTTCGTTTTTGTTTATCGACACAAACAAAGGAATAGCTTGCGAAATTTGGACTGAATATACGGCTTAACTGAACCCAAGGAAATGAGGTATTTCTGGAGATTTTGACCACCTATTGAGTTGTCAACGAACACCGACACATTATATAGCCAAATTACGACTTAGAGCAACATGGAAGCATGTGGATAAGTCCCACGATACTTTCTCATATAATTGCCCAAAAGTCAAAGGAAAAGCATAGGTATCTAGGAGTTATGACGCAGAAAGGGGTAGGTTCTTACAAGGGCTATTTTTAGCATATTTTGACCCAATTTTAACCTAAGGCTATTAGGGCTTCTGTCTCAACGAATATGTGCTCCAACGCCTGTCTCCTTTTTTGTTAAGGACACCTTCAGCAACCAGAGAAAGAAGCTCTCTTTGAATGGTTTTTTCACTGCAATCTTTCATGGCAGTTGATATGTCTTTTATAGAGACCTGATCCTTGTTTTTGATGAGGTTAATTATAGCCTTTCTTCTTTCAATACGGTTCTCTTGAATTGGCTTCTCGGGTTGTACTTTTTGGGGAGCCTTTGCTGACTGACTGTCCTTTATCTTGTCCTTTATAGATTCATGTCCTTTATAGAGAAAGTGTCCTTTATCCTCTGTAGGGCCAATAGACTCGGGGAAATCTTTTTCAACTCGCATGAAATCTTTTTGGAGGGGAGAGAGGACAGCATCTTTTATCTTATAGTCGAATACTTCCCTCTTATAAAGCTCGATTTCTTCAAAAATAAGTACGAAGTTCATCCTTCCAATAAGTGCTGCAGAAAATGCGAGTTGGAGTTCAGAAGTAAGGATGTTGAGTTCTTTAAGACATTCATCGAGCATGACATGCCTTTCTATTGCATCCTCACTGACCTGATGGAGTGACGACAATATCGACAGCGATCGATTGCGCATATCCCACTTAATATTGTCCATGTCCTTTATAAAAGACGAAACCATGTATACAGCTATTGATATTTTCTCCCACCTCTTAATAAGGTACGTGATGCTGTCCTTTTGGTTATTTATGTCTTTTAATTCGTTCATGGCTTTTAAAATTTTCTTTTTTATTAAGGACGTGTGAGCGTATTATATACCTGTCTTTTACGCTGTCAAAAGCCTTGGGTTGTTTGTGCTAAACCCTGCTTGGTATTTGGCGATAAAATCGATACAATTACTCTGTTATGGCTCGAAAAAATAAATCTGATTACGAAGACTACGAAAAATCTCCTCGCAAAAAAAAGATAGAAGAAAGTAGAAAGAATAAAAAGGGATTGAAGGAAGAAACAATGATGGCTATATATGGTATAGGCTGTATTGTCTTGGCCTTGTTCTTTACCCTTGCCTACTTCAATAACGGCGACGGCTTCAATGCAGCCGGTAAGGCAGGCATGTACACGTATTCAATCATTCACTTTTTATTTGGTGTCGGATATGCCCTTCTCCCCCTTGCTCTCATCATGCTCTCAATCGCCTTTTTCAAATCCATCAAGCAAAGTTTCTCAGTACTGCAGGTTATTGGGTTCATCATCTTTATGTGTTCAGGATTGGGTCTTATCGATACCTTTTTTAAAGACACAGCCGGTCTCATTGGTAAGCTCGTATCTGTTCCTCTTATCAAAGCCTTCGATGTATATGCCACGGTAGCGTTTCTATTCGCTTTTGTTGTTGTATCAGTATTAGTGATTTTTGATACACATTTGAGACTGCCAAGTACCCTTGCATTTTGGAGACGTGAAAAGGAAGGTGAAGACGATGAGGAAGGCTCCGATGTTGTTGTGAAAGACGGTGACAAGGAAATGATCGAGGAGAAACCTATCGTTGTACCAGAAGTAAAAGAAGAAAGACCGGTAGAAGAAAATAAGAAGTTGGGCACATTTAAAAAAGAGAGTGACATGCCGCTCATGCCACAGTCCAGAAAGATTACCCTTACTACGTATACTCCTCCACCACTTTCACTTCTTGAAAGAGACAAGGGTAAGCCAGGTGTCGGCGATATCAAGGCCAATGCCAATATCATTAAGAGAACACTCCAAAACTTCGGCATCAATGTCGAAATGGATGAGATCTCTATTGGACCTTCGGTTACCCGCTATGCCCTTAAACCTGCAGAAGGTATGAAGCTCTCACGTATCGTGACTTTGCAAAATGACCTGGCTCTTGCTCTTGCTGCACATCCACTTCGTATAGAGGCACCGATCCCAGGCAAATCACTTGTAGGTATTGAGATCCCAAACACCACAAAGACCACTGTTGGTCTTGCTACACTCCTCTCTGAAGATGAATATGCCAATTCAGACAAACCTCTCCTCGTTTCATTGGGCAAGGGTATATCGGGCAAATCTCATTTTGCCAATCTCGCCAAAGCTCCTCACCTCCTTATTGCCGGAGCAACTGGATCGGGCAAATCGGTTACCATTCATGCCATACTTACTTCTCTACTATATAGAAACTCGCCTGATCAGCTCAAATTCATCATGATCGACCCTAAGCGCGTGGAGCTCACGATGTACAACGGCATCGCTCACCTACTCACGCCGGTCATTACTGACGCAAAGAAAGCTATTATGGCACTGCGATGGGCAGCAAAAGAAATGGATCGACGATACGACCTGCTTGAAACGAAAAAGGTTCGTGATATCGAGTCGTATCACAAAAACGTAGTCATTCCAGCTCTCGAGCGAGCAAAGAAAAAAGGTGAGGAAGAAATACCCGAGGAAGATTCACCAGAGACCATGCCATATATAGTAGTCATTATCGACGAATTGGCGGATATCATGCAGGCATATCCTAGAGAGCTCGAATCGGGCATCGTCCGTCTGGCTCAAATGAGCCGAGCAGTGGGTATACATCTTATTCTTTCGACACAGCGCCCTTCGGTCAATGTCATCACCGGTCTCATCAAGGCCAACGTTCCTTCTCGTATTGCCTTACAGGTCACCTCTCAGATCGATTCTCGTACTATTCTTGATATGGCTGGTGCTGAGAAGCTCTTGGGTGCTGGAGACATGCTCTTTATGTCGGGAGAAATGTCAAAACCAGCCCGCATTCAATCTGCATATATAACAGAACAAGAGCTCAAGCGAGTAGTGAAGCATATTACCGACAACTGGGTAGATGGTGTTCCTTCAGAAATCAATCTCTCACCTGAAGCAGTGGAAGACAAAAACGCTATCTTCACATCATCATTTGACGATGGCGGAGGCGAAGAAGATGAATTGTATGAAGAAGCCAAGGAAACAGTTATTAGTATGGGTAAAGCCTCAACTTCCCTTCTACAACGAAAATTGAGCATAGGATATGCTCGTGCCGCTCGCCTGATCGACATGCTCGAAGAAAAAGGAGTCATTGGGCATGGAGAAGGCGCAAAGCCACGTGAAATCCTTGTCAGTCGTCAGGAACAAGCTCCTCCACAGGCATGAGAGCTCGAAGAATTGCCAAAATAATCCTCTTCTGCTGCATCTCACTCTTTATTCTTGGATACGCAGTGTTTCAAGCTAGAAAGATTATAGAAGGGCCGTTGGTGAATATTACAAGTCCAACTGATGGTCAGATAGTCGAACAAAGTGAAATAATCATTACCGGAGAAGCTCAGAATATTGCCTTTTTGTACTTAAACAATAAAAAGATCTTTACCGACGACGAAGGAATATTCCGAGAAACCACGATCGTGGCTATGGGTACAAACGTGTTAGAATTGAAAGCAGACGACAAATTCGGCAATGAAATTATCCGTCGAGTTACTGTATTTAGAAATAAATGATCTTTTCTGAAGATATATTTTATTAGCAAAGAGATATAATACCTACACAAAATATATGGCAAAAAAAGAAAAAGAAGTAAAAGTTCCAGTCAAAGAAGCGGGTACAAACCGTGTTCAGGACACAATCAGAGAAATCAAATCAAAATTTGGCGACGAGGCAATCATGATGCTTGGCGATAAGCCCAAGGTAGATATCGATACCGTCTCAACTGGTTCGATTGGTCTCGATGCCGCACTCGGTGTCGGAGGCCTACCCCGCGGAAGAATTATAGAAATATTTGGTCCAGAATCTTCAGGTAAGACAACACTTGCACTGCATGTAGTAGCTGAGGCTCAGAAGAAAAACGGTATCTGCGCATTTATCGATGCTGAACATGCCATGGATCCTGAGTACGCAAAAAAGCTTGGTGTAAAAATAGAAGAATTGCTTATCTCACAGCCAGACACTGGCGAACAGGCGCTCGAAATTTGCGAAAGCTTGGTACGCAGCGGTAAACTCGACGTCGTGGTAATCGACTCGGTTGCAGCTCTGACTCCAAAAGATGAGATCGAAGGAGAAATGGGAGCACACCATGTGGGTAAGCAAGCTCGTCTCATGTCACAGGCTCTACGAAAACTCACGAGCATAGTAGCACGCTCAAAGACGATCGTTATCTTTATCAACCAAATCCGAATGCAGATTGGTGTTATGTTTGGCAATCCTGAAACCACTCCTGGAGGCAAGGCACTTAAGTTTTATACATCAGTACGTATCGATATACGAAGAATCGCTCAGATCAAAAAGGGTGAAGAGGTTGTAGGAGGCCGCGTCAGGGTCAAGGTGGTCAAGAACAAAGTTGCAGCACCTTTCAGACAGTCAGAATTTGACCTTATCTACAATGAAGGTATTTCTCAGGAAGGAGAAATGATTGCTCTAGGAGAAAAGATGGGTATCATTCAGAAATCAGGTACAAGCTATAGTTATGGGGAAGAAAAACTCGGCCGAGGCTATGATGCTACTCGCCAGTTCTTGCGTGCTACACCGGTTATTAAAAACAAAATACTCAAAGAAATCCGCGAACATCTAGCTTCGGGAGAAAATATTACTCAAAGCGGCGGAGAATAAAAAGCCTGTACTACTTGCCTATTTAGCGCCTGTCGTCTAAAATCCAGAGACTATTAAATAAACGGAAATATAGACATGGCAATGCTCGAATACAATGAAATCACCCTTCGCAAGATCATTATCTACGAAGGTCAGCCTTACGAAGTCCTCGACTCACATGTCTTCCGCAAACAACAGCGAAAGCCGGTCAATGCTACAAAACTAAAGAATCTCATTAGTGGAAACATCAAGGAAATCTCTTTCCATGTATCTGAAAAGGTAGAAGAAGCTGAAATCACCACAAGAAAAGTGAAGTTTCTGTACGCCAACAGAGGTGAGTTCTGGTTTAGTGAAGAAAACGATCCTTCAAAGCGATTTAAGATCGAAGAAGCGATACTCGGCAATGCAGCCAAGTTTATGAAAGGAAATTCTCTTATCGATGTTATGACCTTTGAAGACAAGATGATCGGCATCAAACTACCGATCAAGGTTGACCTCAAGGTCACTGACGCTCCACCAGCAGTCAAAGGCAATACGGTCAGCGGCGGCAGCAAACAGATTACGCTCGAGACGGGTGCGGTGATCAATGGACCACTCTTTATCGACGAAGGAGAGATCATCAGAATCAATACTGAAACTGGCGAATACGTCGAAAGAGTTGGTGAAAAGAAATTCTAAATTCTATTTCTCTGTTACTTCTCTGGCAAACAAAAACTCCCCACACATGTGGGGAGTTTTTTGATGATTTATCTTGAGACGTAAGGGAGAAGGCCGAGGAAACGAGCTCTCTTGATGGCATTGGCAATCAAGCGCTGGTGCTTGGCACTTACTCCTGTGCGCTTCTTGCTGACGATTCGCGCATGAGGATTCAGGAATTTCTTCAAAAGATCGACGTTCTTGTAGTCGATGAGATGAGCCTGAAGCTGTGAATGCGAAGTCTTCTTTGCTGCTGGTGTATTTGTTTTTAACATAAAATTTAAAATGGTATATCTTCTGGGTTAATTTCTTCCGATGGATACTCGATTGTATCAAGTTCCTTTTTAGGTGCGCCGCCTTTTTCCGAAGGAGCAGAGCTGCCTGCTGATCCACCTTCTCGGCGAGGACCAAACTGAATGCGGTCTGCGACGATTTCGGTGCGATACTTCTTGGTACCGTCCTGTGCATCCCAACTGCGTGTCTGAATCCTTCCTTCTACAAGAAGAGAACTGCCCTTCTTGAGATATTGCGACACAGTCTCGGCCTGGGCACCGAAAACGACGACGTTGTGAAAATCACTTGATTCCTGCTTGGCACCGTTCTTGTCTTTCCAGACACGATTGGTTGCAAGTGAGAGAGAAGCGACTTTTATTCCCGACGGCAGCGATTTGAGCTCCGGGTCGCGGGTAAGGTTTCCGATAAGAAACGCTTTGTTAAGGTACATTTGTTTATTTTTTAACTAGTAACAAGTGTGTCAATCTTCTTGTCCAGGTCTTCCTCGGAAATCTTTGCTTCAGTTGCTGGCGTCTCGTCTGATTTCTCTTCGAGCGCTTCCGGTACGATCTTTGGAGCCATTGCTGTCTCTTCATCGGTCTTGATGAGGATAAAGCGGAGAATTTTTTCAATATTTTCCAAGGCTTTGTTGATCGCTGGAGCCATATCCGGAGTTGTTTTGAAAACAACGAATCCAAAATATGCTGTGTCGAACTTGTGACGCTTACCTACTGAAACCTTTGCAATTTCGTATGCAAGCTGTCTAAGAACTGGCGCTCCTTCAAACGTGACTTCAGCCTGGTTATCTTTGAGGATTTTATGAATGCCCTCTACGACACCAGGAAGTTGCTCTTCAGCAACTGTAGGAACGACGAGATAGCCTATTTCATAGAGCTGGACTCGTTCGTCCTGATGCTTATCGTTATGTTTTGTCATGCGGCAAAGAATACCACGCGAGAGGCCTTTTCGCAACTTAGACCCCAAAAACAGCTTTTGCGTTATCCTTGAGCTGTTTTTTGACCGTTTCTAAGGGTATTTTCTTGATATTGGCGATCTTTTCGACAATATGTACCACATATGCCGGTTCATTGCGCTTGCCACGCTCTGGCGCTGGTGAGACATAGGGAGCATCGGTTTCAGACATCATACTTTCGAGGGGAACGTATGAAACGATATCGGCGTACTGTTTAACGAAGGTAATAACACCAGTAAATGAAACAGTGAAACCTAGATCAAGTATTTTTCGAGCAGTCTCTATCGGCTCGGTAAAGAAATGAAAATTAGCCTTGAGTTTGTCGCCATAGTATTTTTTCTTTGAAGAAAGAATATCGAGTGTGTCTGGATATGCTTCTCGACAATGAATCATGAGAGGTTTGTTGTGCGCGACTGCAAAATCAATTTGTTTTTCAAAAAGATTTTTCTGAAAGACTTTATCGTGCTCACGCGCATAATCGAGACCACATTCACCTATTGCTACTACCTTTGGATGAGCGACGAGTGCTTTAAATTCATTTTCATCAAAACCTGATTTCGCATCATCATCTGGATGGACACCGATTGTTGCAAAAAGGTGTTCATATTTGTCTGCGAGCTCTACAGCCTGTTTAGATTTCTGTAAATCTGTACCCACTGTAATAGTAGCTATGTTTTTTGCTTTGAGATTTGCAATCACTTCTTCCCTATCTATATCGTATTGAGGAAAGTTGAGGTGAGAATGTATATCTATGTATTCAAAATCCATATTAATCCTCTTGTATTAGTCTTTGCGCGCAAAGAGTGGTTTGTCGAGCAATCTATTTTCTTTAATAGCCATCAGTACTTTTTCTGCACTCTCTGGAATAAACGGGAGAAGCAAATATGAAATATGTACCAATTCATCGAGCAGGTATCTGATATCTTTTTCTCCAGCTGCTTTGTCTGTTTTTATTTTTTTAAAGGGTTCTTGATCACCGATAAATTTGTCTGCGGCTGTGATTTTATTCCAGACATAATCCGCTGCTTTATTGAGTTCAAAAGATTTGAATGCCTGGGTATATTCTTCTATTTCAAAAACTTCTTTTTTAGGTGAAAGACTGACTTCAGCAGTTGCTGAAATATTGTTATTTGTAGCCATTTTAAGGATTCTTGAAGAAAGATTGCCATATCCATTGGCCAAACCGGTATTGTATCTGTCCTTAAAAATCTCTGGGGTAAATGGTGAATCTTCAAACGGCAATAGTTCTCTAACGACAAAATATCGAAGTGCATCTTTGCCATATTCTGCAACAAGATCAAATGGACTGACTGTATTGCCAAGTGATTTGCTCATTTTTACTCCACCAGCTCCAGTTACGAAGCCATTGATAGCAATTTGTTTTGACGGTTCGATGCCAGCTGACATGAGCATAGCTTGCCACATTGCCGACTGCTGGCGAAGATTGTCTTTGCCGGCGTATTGGGTAACTGGCCACCACGCTTCAAAACTTTTCATATCTGTCGGCCAGCCGATAGCAGAAATATAATTGACTAGAGCATCAAACCATACATACATGACATGCTCAGCATCGTCGGGCACAGCGACACCCCACGGCATTTTCGAAGCCAATCTTGAAATACTAAAATCTTCAAGTCCCCTTTCGACAAATGCTTTTATTTCATTGAATCTAAAAGAAGGAAGAACAAAATCAGGATTCTTGGCGTAGAGATCGAGAAGTGGCTGTTGATATTTTGAAAATCTGAAGAAATAATTTTCTTCATCAATGAGTTCTATTTCCAAATTTGGATGGAGTGCACACTTACCTTCTACAAGCTCCGATTCTGTTTTTTCGAGCTCGCAACCCACGCAATATTTTACTTGATAGGTCTTTTTATAAATATCTCCTGCTTCTTTGCACTTTTTCCAAAACTCTTGTGTTGCAGCCTTGTGAGCTGGATCAGTAGTACGAATAAAATTGAGTCCTTCCCATAGACCAAGTGTTTCCTTGAGACTCTTGAATCGCTCTGCGAGTGTGTCGACATAGGCCTGAGTATCAATACCCTGCTCCTGTGCTTTTCGATAGACTTTTGTACCATGCTCGTCAGTGCCAGTATTGAAAAATACTTCATGACCCGTAAGAAGCTTGTAGCGGGCCACGCAATCGGCACGTATGATTTCCATGGCGAAACCAATATGCGGTTCGGCATTTACATAAGGCAGAGTGGTTGTCAGGTAGAAATGGTTTTTCGAGGACATATTATTCTGAAGCAATGCGTCGGGAACGTTCTCGATCATTGAGATATTCCATAAGCACGGTTGCTAGTGGTACCGATACTATCACACCAATAAATCCAGCCAAACTAAGTCCAGCAACGAGAGCAATAATAACAATGATCGGCGGCACGCCTATGACCTTTTTCACTACAAGCGGATAAATGACATTGCTTTCAAGCTGCTGCACGACGACATAGAGACCCGACACCAAGAGAGACAAGCTGACACCACCATCGACAAATGCTACAGCAATAGCTGGCAATGCACCGAGGATCGGACCAAAGACTGGTATGATTTCGAAAATTGCAGAGATGATAGCAAGCAAGAGCGCATGTCTGATACCAAGCATATGTAGACCGATAAACACAAACACTCCAACAAGTACTCCGAGCATGAGTTGTCCTTGCATCCAACGACCGATATTGCGCTGTGAGCGTCTCCAAAGGCCGATTACGTATGGTTCATATTTAATAGGAGTAACTGTGCGTAGAAAATCCCCCACTCCATCTTTTTGGGCACTGAGATAGAAAGAGAGTACCACAATAAGGGCTAGGGCTGTCATGCCACCAAAGAGATATGTCGCAACTTGTATTGGACTGCTGCCAAATACTGCCAATGCACTCGTAATACCAGTAAAGTATTCACCAAATGTATCGCTCAAAGAAAGGCTTCTGAGAATATTTTCTAAAGAAGTAATATCAGTATTTTTTATATCAAGCGAACCGATAAATTCCGGTAGAGTTTTTGTCAGAGATAGTATTTCCTGAATCAAGACCGGCATAATGAAGTAAAAGAAGATTGCAGCACACGCTACCAGTACTCCATATATCAAAACCACCGCAGCAACTCGAGGAATTCTAAATCTAGTGAGCAATCTCACTGCTGGTTCTATAGCCGAAGCAATAACAATCGATGCCAATACTGCCAAAAGAATGTCTTTGAGCAAAAATACGCCGAGTGCCAGAGCAACGACGGCAACTACTCGTACAATCGAGCCTGTCGTTATAGAAACACGCATTTTCTGAGATTCCTGCATGCCTACATAGTATCATTGAATATTGCATCAATAAACCTAAAGACCCTTCAATATCTCCTTGAGAGCGTCAGTATCAGTAAAAGGACTGACCATGGCTACTGTGGCATTGTGCGGAGTAAATACTTCTATGGCAATTTTCTGTATATCTTCTGCCGTCACTGCCTGAATTTTTTGAGCTATTTCTTCTGGTGTTCTTATAGGGCGTTTAAATATTTCCTGACCAGCAACATGATCGGCAAAACTGTCCGATGACTCAAGAGCGAGATACATTTTTCCTATCAAATATTCTTTTACTTTATTTATTTCCTCTGCAGATACCAATTCTGTCTTCAAACGCTTGAGTTCATTGACAATAGCGCTCATAACCTCGGGCACACGTTTAGTATCAATACCCGATGAGATTTCAAATGCACCATGATCGGTATAGGTATCATTGCCGGCACTGACGTAATAACACACTCCCATTTTTTCTCTGAGGAGCTGAAAGAGTCTCGAGCTCATTCCCTTGCCCAATACTCCACCAAGAACACTAAAAGCATAATTGCGCTCGTCATAGAGATCGTATGAACGAAATGCCAATACCATATGCGTTTGATCGGAATTTTTCTTTTTTGCCAAAACAACCGTTTCTTTTTGTTGTTCTTTTACTGACAATTTTTCTTTCTTTGGCGCTTGGCGTAAGTCTTTGAAAACCTGCTGTGCTTTTTTCAAGACATCTTCATGTTCTACTGCTCCGGCTACAGCGATCACTGTAGATTCGGCCACATAATGTTCAGTGACATATTTTTCAAATTCTTTTTTACCGATTGAGAGCACGGTCTCTTTTGTGCCGGCAATATTCCATCCTGCTGGTTGATCGCCATAGAGTGCTTCCATAATAAGATCTTGAACATTTTTCTGAGGAATGTCTTCATACATATTGATCTCTTCAATAATCACACCTTTTTCTCGCTCAATTTCAGCTTCGTCAAAACGCTGATCTTGATAGATATCTGCGATTACATCGAGTATTTGATTGAAATGTTTTTTATGAGCTTTGGCATAATAGCCAGTGTATTCCTGACTGGTAAATGCATTGTAATCAGCACCAATAGAATCGAGCTCTGTGCTTATGATATGCGCACTTGGTCGCTTCTTCGTACCCTTGAAACACATATGCTCAAGGAAATGCGAAATACCAGAGACATCTTTGGTTTCATATTTTGAACCAGTTTCGACAAGCACAAAGACAGTGACTGTAGATGTATCTTGCATTGGTACCGTCACCACTCTAGCTCCGTTGGGCAATACATCCTTGAAGAATTTCATGAGCTGAGTGTAGCATATTTGATAAATTGACAGCTATATACTAAGCGTCTAGGATACGAGTAGACGCAAACAAGGAGCAGTATGTCCAAACCAAGTAAGGGTCAGTTGAATCAATTGCGAAAGCTGACCAAAAAGCTTTATCGCACGTCGATAAAAATCGGCGAAGGTACAGAAAGAGTCCTTCGTGAGAAAAGAAATGTGGGCAAAGAGAATGAATTGTGGATTCCACACATGAGACAACCGATACCCCGACGTGAATAATACGTCGGCACAAAGCCGCAGCAGAAAATGCTGCGGCTTATTTTTAAAAATAAAGAGCCCCACAAGTACGAATTGTGGGGCTTAACCTGTGAATCAGAGAATCCTTCTCTGTCACATTGAAAGGAAACTTGTCTAATATAGCAAATTTAATAAATAAAAACACCCCTGCGTTTGCGTGTTCGCAGGGGGTCGTATCGAGGCCTCCGGTGAAAAAGGTTATCTCGACACAGGGGTAAGTTGATTATAAATGTTTTTAAATAATCTACAACAGCAATTAAGCTAGCTCCTTGATCAAATCTTTGATGTCTACCCTCTTCTGCTCTCCAGTGTCACGATCACGAACAGTGACAGTATTATCTTTTTCTACAGTATCGAAATCTACTGTGACGCAATACGGCGTACCGATTTCATCTTGTCGGCGATAACGCTTGCCAATATTTCCATTGTCATCAAAGAGCACTGCGCCAAATTCTTTCTTAAGCATGGTAAACACTTCCCTCGCCTTTTCGATAAGCTGGGGTTTATTTTTCAAAAGAGGAAAGACAGCTACTCGCACAGGAGCAATGTCTGGAGAAAGCTTGAGATAGACTCTCTTCTCACCACCGAGTTCATCTTCGGTATATGCATGTGAAGTCACGGCCAACACCAAACGATCGAGACCAAAGGTTGGTTCGATACAATGCGGTGTAAATCGATCTTTAGATTCTTCATCAAAATACGTAAGATCGATACCACTAGCTTTTGTATGAGCTGCAAGATCAAAATCGGTACGATACGCCAGACCAAGCAACTCTTTCTTTCCAAATGGAAAGTCGAACTCGGTATCCACGCTTCGTTTCGAATAATGTGCTCTGTCAGCATCGGCTACTTCTAGTTTGTGAATCTTTGATTTTGGTAGACCAATATCTTTGAGGAAATTCATTTGTTCATCGAAGAGAGTGTCGAATGTTTCATTTACTTTTTTCTCATCACGAGGATCGACAAAATATTCGATTTCCATTTGCTCAAACTCTCTTGTCCTAAATATAAAATCTCGAGGAGCAATTTCATTTCTAAATGCTTTGCCTATCTGAGCCAAACCAAAAGGCACTTTTGGATGAAATGAATCAATAATATTTTTGAAATTGACGAACATGCCTTGAGCAGTTTCAGGTCTAAGGTATGAAATAGAAGATTCGTCTTCAGTCGCACCGACGTGCGTCTTAAACATCATATTGAACTGACGCACATCGCCAAGCGCATTGCCATCAGGACTTTTTATTCCTTTATCCTTTATAGCTTTATCCATATCAGCCACTGTCATGCCTTTTGGATCGACACTTGCTTCCTCGAGTAAATGGTCGGCTCGATAGCGCTTTTTTGTTTTGACATCTTCGACAAGAGGATCAGAAAAACCACCAACATGGCCTGAGGCTTTCCAGACATTTTGATTCATTAGTATCGAAGCGTCGATACCATACATATCTTCTCTATCAGTCACGAAACGCTTCCACCACAAAGCTTTGATATTGTTTTTGAGTGCAACACCAAGCGGACCGTAGTCCCATGTACCAGCAAGACCACCGTATATTTCGGAGCCTTGGTATATAAATCCCCTTCTTTTGAGCAGAGAAATGAGTTCTTCCATATATTATTTCCGTACCACGCCCGAGAGATTTTCATCTACAACTTGGGTAGTGAGACCAGGTGACCTCATTTGTATCATGTTACCCGTAAAGCGGTCAACGCCAATAAAGGCAATATCGCTCGCTAGGATCGGCACCGTGCCCACCTGACTGGTACTTGGCGCAATAGTAACCTGGAAGGATCCAGTGCGTGTAGCGCCCGTATAGCCAGCCCCAGCTGCCAATTCACCCACATTCCACGTCACCACTCTCGTCTGAGTATCAAAACTGATCTTTTCTATCGATGAAGAGGCCTGCGGTACCCACTGCACATAAAATGGCAGCACTGCAGTGACCTTGCCTTCAGAAATATGATTGAATGTATTTTTGAGATCAAAGGAGAGCGTGTATGAAGTAGTTTGCTCAGCTTGAGGTGGTACTGGACCAACATTTCTAAATGCGCCGACATTGTAGCGAGTACGCGCTTCCATTGATGCTTGAGTAGTGAATTTTATTTTCTTTACAAAATCAATATTGATATTTTTTGTGCCTTCGTCATCGGCAATCGATTTGCCTGTTACAGAAACCCTAAGATTCATTTGTGGATTGCGGAAAATCTGAACAAGCTGTTCTGGACTAAAGGTTTTAAACATAAATCTTACATTTACATCGCTACCTTGGGTCATCATTTTCAAATCCTGCTTAATGACTTTGTCCCAATACAGAGTATTTTCTGTTGATTTATAAAAGCCGTCAGACGTTTTGACAGAGTATTTGTCATAGACTTGGCCTTCGGGTTTTATCTCTACCACTACATCAACAAGGTCTCGAGACGTGTTGTTTTTAATATTGAGCGTACCATCGAGTAAATCTCCAAGATTGGCTACAATATCACCGTCTTTGTTTTCCTCACCTATTTCAAGCTTGGTTAAGATAAACGGCCTTTCGAGAGTCATGGTCGCAATCGAGTCGACAAATGAAGTCGAAAGTTTGTTTTCATCGGTCTCTTGCGGAGCACCGAGAGAAAATCTAAATACTTTTTCTTCACCTTCTTGTCCTTTGATCGTGCCACGCAGAGTAATCTTTTTCTTTTCGCCTGGGATAAAGCTACCGAGTTGCCACGTATCCTTGGTCGTTGCCACAGCTGCAGGATCAGCAGAAGTAAATGACCAACCGACAGGATAAATACCCTTTAGAAGTACGTTTTCAAGCTTAGCGGTCGAGTTTGAAATGGCAGTCAGTACAATCGTCGTATCTTGTTCAGAAGTAACGGTCTTTTCATAATCGATCAGGAGACTGATCGGCGCTTTGGTAAGTAAAATACTATAGTCTTTGTTATTGGTATATGAAGTTTTCGAACCTGCGATTTCATATTCAACAGTAATTGTAAAATCTTTCTGAATGTTTTCTTCGCCAAAAAGAATCGATTCAAAGGTTATTTGTTTTTGAGTACCAGCCTTGATCGTATCGAGTACACGCTCGTCTCTTGGAAGACTCATGGCCGTGTTGGTACTTACATATGCGCCTTCGGGGTAATCAATACGCACGCGAGCATTGAGCATATCAACACCGTTTTGATTGTCGACAGCGACGAGCAGTGCGAGTTTTTCTCCACCAGCAATAGAAACTGGACCAGTGACAGAAATATCAATCGAAGAAATACGATTGTGATTGCCAATAAAAATAAATGCCGCTATACCGCCAGCAATCACGCAAAAGATGATTGAAATAAGAAAAAGTGTTTTGAAAAATTTGGACGCAGCGCTTTTGTATGCCAATGCCGAAGCTGGTCTTTCCAAAATCTGCGTCTCTCCCCACTGACTTTCGGGAGTTTCTACCGGAGCTTGCTCGAGAACAGCGCCTTTTGTCGGATCAAGGATAGGTTGATCATTGCTCTTTGAATAGAGGCGCTTTTTTAACCGCTCAATGCGGCTATTCTCAAATTCTGAATCCATGCTCATAAGTATACTATAAATGCGCGTGCTCTAGAGCTTGATTTATCAGCCCTATAGCCTCCTTTTTGTGGATAGCGACGTCTCCTAGTTTCTCGGGGGCAAATGGTGTGGATAGAAAATCTGCCAGCGGGATTGAGGCCTGCAGATATCCCGAACGATTGAGGATGTGGAGCATAATACCTACTTCAGCAGCTTTGGCATCGATTTCGCCTTTCTGATGCATGTATTCGAGATATGCGCGCAGTGCATCAAAAAGAAACTGATCAGGTATTTCTTCCCCTATCAATCTTTTGAGTGTCGAAAGAATTTTTTTGACTGCCTGTGCATTGGCGCTGAAACTTTTTTCATATATAGCACTTGTCAGTCGCCAAATTTCTTTGCCTTTGACCAAAGATATTTCCGACATACTGTAGAGCGCCAGCGCATAACGTAGTTTTGATTTCTCAAGTCGCACGCTTTTTGCAACAGCACTTATAAGACCGTATTCGCGTGTATAGCAAGTAATCATCCGATCAGCTTCGCTATATGGTCGGCTTTCGACGACAAGTGCCATGCTGCTGTAAATGCGATGCATACGCTTTTATATTTTCCCGACAAATATATCTTCTCTATCTTCAAATGCAATTTCTTTGATAAAGGCAGCTGCTTTTATATTTTTCTCATACGTCTTGACTACTTCTTCATTTTCAGAATTGCGAGGGATTTTTACTATCGCCATATCGCGCGGCATGAGACCAGCTTCTTTGCGCTTGTCCTGAATAGATCGCAATAGTTCACGCATGATTCCTTCTGATTTGAGTTCTGGAGTAATCGTCGTATCAAGCACTACTTCCCCTTCTTGAGATTCATTGACCTCTACTTTCTTTACATTGATTTCATCTTTTATAAGATCGAGATATTCTGCAGAAAGAGTTTGTTTTATATGGAGCGATGCGAGTGGCTGTCTGACTTTTATACCTGCTTTGACACGTGCATCTTGCGCAACTGACACAATATTTCTGACCGTCTCCATATTGACCAATATTTTTTGAATCTTAGTCGACGCAATATCCACGGCAACCTGAGGCCAGTTTTCCAAATGCACGCTTTCCTTGCCGTGCTTTGTATCTTTTGTCTTTTGATAAATATGTTCAGCGATAAAAGGCATGACTGGTGCCAACAAATGCGAAAGCTGGAGAAGAACAAAACGGGTTGTGGCTAGAGCTTTTTTCTTATCTTCGATATTTGTATCGTCTTTAAGACGATCTCGAGATCTGCGCAAATACCATGTCGATAGATCATCGATACACTTATCAAATGGTCTGATTGCAGCATCGACTTCGTATTCATCGAGACCTTTTGTCACTTTGGCATGGACTTCTGAGAGTCTTGAAATGATCCATTGGTCAATGACCACATCGCTATTGCTATCCGCTTGTATAGAATCGTCTTTGTACAATTCGTAGAAAGAGAGAACATTTTCAAGACGCAATACTAATTTTTTATAAATACTATCGACATCCCCTTCTGAGAAATTGAGATCTTCAGATTTCATGAGCGGTGACGACATCAAATAATATCGAATTGCGTCTACTCCGTATTTATCAAAAAGAATCCATGGATCGGGGAAATTGTTTTTTGACTTCGACATTTTCTGTCCGTCTTTTGCCAAGATCGTACCCGTTGTCACCACATGTTTAAAAGGTATTTGTCCAAAAAGCTGCACGGACAACACATGCATGTAATAAAACCATGTTCTTGTTTGAGCTATATATTCAGCCACAAAATCGGCCGGTCGAGTGCTGCCCGGATTGAAAGGTCGATGTTCTGAAGCAAAAGGCATGGCACCTGATTCGAACCAACAGTCGATCACTTCTGGAATACGAGTCATGAGCTTGCCAGAAGATGACATCCATGAGATCTGATCGATATATGGTCGGTGAAAATCGAGTTCATAGTCAGCGTTGTGAGGCATACGAGCAAATGAAATTTCTCTAAGTTCGCCATTTTTTATAAACTCTTCCCCGCTTGCACGCATAGCAATGATTTCCTTCTGCGACAAGTGTCCACCTACCGACTGCAACATCCACAGTGGTGTTTCGTGAGATATGACAAGAATATTTTTATTTCGAGCATCGGCATCGGCTTGATAGATAAAATCCCCCACTCGGCGATGGATATTGCGAAGACTTTCCCCTCCTGGAATATTTTTTTCAAATGCGGCTTCATACCCAGGGAAAAGATTTCTATATGCTGAAATATTCTTACCGTCGAGATCACCGAAATCGAGCTCGCGAAGCCTTTTGTCATAGATTATGTTTTCTTTTGGATAGCCAATACTCTGAGCTACCATTTCGGCAGTTTCTTTGGTACGGGTGAAGTCTGATGCGTAGATAACATCGATCTTCTTTTTCTTAAGCTGTTGTGCAGACACTTTGACCTGCTCTTTACCCAAATCGGTAAGACCATACGAAGTATTGGGTGTGGAATTTAGAGTATTAGAAGCATTGTTCTCCGCCTGACCGTGACGCATGAAGAAAAACGTATTACCTCTATTTGTTTTCTTTTTTAGATCTTCAAGAGATCCTATCACTTCCAATTCTTTTCCATCGGCACTTTTCCAAAACGGCAAAGGTGACGCCCAAAATCTATTTCGAGAAAAGTTCCAATCCGGCGCACCTTCCATACTTTTTTCGAAACGACCATGCTTGAGATGCTCTGGTATCCAGTCTATCTCTTCATTCTTTTTTAGCAGTTGCTTCTTTACACTCTGAATATTGATAAACCAAGCGGGGAGAGCGTAGTAAATAAGCGGCGTTTCGCAGCGATAGCAATGCGGATATGAGTGAACAATCTTTTCTTTAGCAAATAGAAGATTTTCCTTGGCAAGATGTTTAATGATAAGCACATCACCTGACTGATGATCTTCTTTTGGCTTTACACGCTCCCCAGCAAAGTCAGTGGCTGTAGAAGCAAATTTACCCTCAGTAGTGACATGATGAATAAAAGCTATGTTTTCTTTTTTAGCCAGAGCCATATCGTCTTCTCCATATCCTGGAGCAATATGCACTATACCCGTACCATCATTGTCTGTGACAAATTCTGCAACATAGACTTTCCAGACTTTGTCTTTGTTTTTAAATTCGGTATTGGTGAAGTATGAAAAGGCGGGCTTATATGATTTACCAACAAGCATACTTCCCTTTTCTTCACTTACAATTGTATGGCCGACAAATTTGTCGGTTAGTTTTTCATATCTACTTTTCGCAACAATATATTTTTCTCCATTTTCTGCTTGGACAGTTACATAGATCAGTTCCGGATTAACAGCGAGAGCAAAGTTGCCAGGAAGTGTCCATGGTGTTGTTGTCCAAGCCAATAAATAGGTTTTTGGTCTGTCTTTGAGTTCAAATTTTACATAGACTGAAATATCAGTGATGTCTTTGTAGCTATTGTCCATTGCTATTTCGGAATTGGCGATTGGAGTTTCACAGCGCGGACAGTATGGTAGTACACGAGTGCTTTCATAGATAGCATCTTTCTTGTGCAATTCCTTGAGTGCCCACCAGACAGATTCAATATATGAATTGTCCATCGTCATATATGCACCGTCAAAATTGACCCAGCGACCAATACGATCGACGGTTTTTTTCCAGTCATGTACAAAGGTCAAAACCTTGCTTCGAGCATGTTCATTGAATTTCTCCACCCCTAATTCTTCGATCTGTTTACGTCCTGATACATTGAGATCTTTCTCAACAATCGTTTCAATAGGCAGACCATGACAATCCCAACCCCAACGTCGAGGCACATTGAAACCTCGCATCGTTTTGTAACGCGGAATCGTATCTTTGATAGCACTAGCTAGTATATGACCGTAGTGTGGCAGACCTGTAGCAAATGGCGGCCCGTCGAGAAAGACATATTCGCCTTTTGGAGACTCTTTTTTGAGAGTTTTTTCAAATAGTTCATTCTTCTGCCAGAAAGCCAGAGTTTCTTCTTCCCGGAGCGCTACGGCGCTCTTTTTCTTTTCATCCGTGTCCATAGAATATAGCTATATTAGCATTTTTCTCATATTTGTAAGCATTTTATTGCTATTTATAGAACCCCTTGCATATTGAAATGAATATGGTATAATAGAAGCGTAATCAAATAGTTCTTTACGGAATTGATCGCCGGGTTTCCCCCGTTCCGGTTCCCCCCCCTCCGGGACACCCCGGCGATCTTTTAATCCCATTCCTTCCTACCCCCCATTGCCCCCGCTGACGGCTCGCCCGGCCGTACAGCAATAACCCGAGTCGTCTTCCCCGACTCGGGTCTTTTTTTACATTTTTTCTGGTACTTCAATACCTAGTAAGTACAGTCCGCTGTCTAAAATATTTTTTGTAGCTTGTGTGAGAGCGAGTTTGTATTGAGAATACGGATCCTTGGCATCGATAATTTTTGTATTGCCATACCAACTATTGAACGCTCCGGCGACCTGGGTCAGATAGAGTGCTATATAATGCGGCGCACGTTCATTGAGAGCACGCTCCACGATTTCTGGGAAACGATAGAGCAATTTTTCTACAATACTTACTTCTTCGGGAACAAGACCGACTTTTGGTTTTATTTCCTGTTCAAGCGCTTTTGTGAGCAGAGAACCAGCTCGCACCGACGCATATTGCAAATACGGACCAGAATCTCCTTCAAATGAGACTGATTTTTCAAGATCAAAAATAATATCATTGCCAGGTGATTGTTTGAGAATAGAATATTTGATAGCACCGATTGATACGCTACTTACTACCCCTTCTGCTTCTTCATTACCAAATCCTCTGTCTTTTATTTTTTCTTTTACCAAAGCCTCTACATCATTGATAAGTGCTTCTCCAGTAATGACATTGCCTTTTCTCGATCCCATTTTTCCTGTTGGCAACTGTAAGAGACCATGTGATAGATGATGCGTTTTTTGAGCTATATCAGCATCGATTTCCTGCAAAGCGCGTAGTACGACTTGGAAATAGCCATTTTGTTCATTGGCGGTGACAATAATAGATTCGTCGAAATGGAATTTTTTATATTTCCTAAGAGCATGCGCAATATCCTTGGCTTCATATGTTGGCAAACCTTGAGAATTGATAAATACTCTAGTGTGCAGTTTTGGATCAAATTTCTCTCCATGAAATACTATCGCTCCATCACTTTCTTCAAAAATCCCTTTCTTTAGATATTCTCTAACAATCTTGAGCGCATCGTCGGCCACTTCGCTTTCAAAGAAATAATAATCAAATTTGGTTCCAAGCTTCTTATACAATTCCTCAAAATGATCGAGGCTAGCCTGTCTTCCCCATTCATAGAGCTTATTTATGTCTAGATCGCTTTTTTCAAATAGCTGTTTGTTGAGATTTTTTATTTCTTCTGCAGCATGTGTATCATCTTCATAGGCTGCCGAACCTGCTGCATATGCTTTGCCTATATATTGTGTCTTCTCAGCAAGACTAGCTTTTGCATTTGGCATTTCCGACATCAGACTCTGCATACCCCATATTGCTTTTGCAATATTGAGTCCAACATCGCCTTGATAATTGTTTCTCTTGAGATCGGCTGCACTTTTTTCAAAAAGTCTTGAGAGCGATTCACCAATGATATTGCCCATCAAATGACCAATATGCATAGGCTTGAGAACATTGGTATTGGTGTATTCAATAATTACCTTCTGGCCTTTCTTAGAAGTATTGCTGCCAAATGTTTCTGCTTTTGAAAGAATGTCTTTTGTTGCCTCGGCGAAAAATGTTCTATCAAGAGAAATATTGATAAAACCGGGACCAGCAATTGATATTTTTTCTACATGCCTAATTTTCTTATGTTCGAGCTCGGCAACTATATTTTGAGCAAGTGTAAAAGGTTTTTCTTTGAGATCTTTTGAGTATGCAAGAGCGACATTGGTCGTATAATCACCAAAATCAAGATTATCAGGGTGCTCCAAAACTATTTTCGGAGTTTCAATGCCGAGCTTTTTTAAAATTTCCTCAAATGCCTGTTCGAGTGTTTCTTTCATATTATTTACCCGTACTGCCAAATCCTCCCTGTCCCCTCGACGTATCACTAAGCACTTCTACTTCTTCAAGCATCGGATGCTCTACCTTCTGAATGAGAATTTGGGCAATCTTGTGATGCTTATCGATAGTATAGTCTTCATTGCCGAGATTGACGAGCGTAATAAAATATTCACCACGATACCCAGCGTCGATCACACCACCAAGGTTTTTGAGACCATAGTTAGAAGCAAGACCGCTTTTATCCCACACAAGTGCCACATATCCTTCGGGAAGTTCCATCGAAACACCAGTGCCGATCTTTGCGATCTGGCCCCTTTTAATAATTGTTTTTTCCTGAGCAAAAATATCCATACCAGCGTCGCCCGAGTGCGCATATGAAGGCAGCTTTGCATCGGCATGAAGACGCTTGATTTTGACGGTTATGGACATTAGAGACTAGCGTTTACCTTTCTTAAGTATTTTGTCTATCTTGTCAGCAATCTTGACCATGTCTTTTTCTTTTTTGCCGCGAGTTGTTTCTGCTGCAGTGCCAAGACGAATACCAGACGGATCCATAGGTGAACGTGTTTCTCCGGGAATAGTATTTTTATTGACGATAATATTTTCTTTTTCCAAAAGATCACTCGCCTCTTTGCCAGACACACCCTGACCACTCATCCATGTATCCAAAAGGATCAAGTGAGTATCGGTACCCCCTGAAACCACTCTCCAACCTCTTTTTGTGAGCTCTTCTGCTAGACGCTTGGCATTTTTAATAACCTGATGAGCATATTTTCTATATGAAGGAGTGTTGTCCTCGCGAAGAGTGATGGCAATAGCCGCAATCTGATTCATATGCGGACCTCCCTGAAGACCTGGGAACACTGCCTTGTCAATTTTCTTATCGAGTTCGCGATTGTCTTTCTTTGCAAAAATCATAGCGCTGCGCGGTCCGCGAAGTGTCTTGTGCGTAGTAGTCGTAACAATATCAGCATAATGAAAAGGACTTGGATACGCTTCGCCGGCGACTAATCCTGCAATATGCGACATGTCTACCATAAGCAGCGCTCCAGCCGCATCGGCAATTTGTCTAAATTTTTTCCAATCGATCATGCGAGGGTATGCGGTAAATCCAGCAACGATAATGTGCGGCTTTTCCCTAAGAGCGATCTGTCTGATATTTTCATAATCAATCATTTCAGTCTTAGGATCTACGCCATATGGAATCTGCGTCCACATTTTGCCTGTAGCCGAAGCCTTGTGACCGTGAGTAAGATGTCCACCATGATCGAGTGACATACCCATAATCTTGCCCTGACCGCCAAGCGGTACGAGTGCGGTGTATACAGCCAGATTTGCCGGCGAACCAGAGAGTGCTTGGACATTTACATGCCATTCTTTGGCACGGAGATTGAAAAGACTGAGTGCACGATCAATACAGAGAGTTTCAATCTTGTCGACAAATGTCTGTCCACCATAGTAGCGCTTGCCTGGATAGCCTTCAGCGTATTTATTGGTCAGTTCTGAGCCGAGAGCTTCGAGAACATCCTTTGAAACATAGTTTTCAGAGGCGATGAGATTGATAACCTTCTTCTGGCGCTTCTTTTCCGAATCAATCAGTTTTTTGATTTGAGCGTCTTTCATAAAGCCAGTTTAGCATGCAGATATATAAGAATGAAGTTTTAGACCACAGATATAAAGATTGTACAAATAGACTATTGTTGTGGCGCAATTCGCACAGCGTTACCCTCGTAGTGTAGAATATAAAATTATGAAACCACTCAACGAACGTACACCCGATAGTCAGTACCAAGATGCATTGAGACGCATTCTCGAACAAGGACACGAAGTAAAACCGATTCACGGTGAGAAAGCAAAAATGATTATGGGAATACAGCTACGATATGATTTGAAAAACGGTTTTCCTATTATTGGTGAACGTGATCTGTCTGGCCCGCTATTCACCGGAGCACTAGCCGAACATATTGCCTTTCTACATGGAGCACGTACTCAGGCAGAACTGGAAAAATTTGGCTGCAAATGGTGGAGCAAATGGGTCACTAAAGAAAAATGCGATATCTTCGACTTGCCTACAGGCGATCTTGGAGATGGATCATACGGTGCAGCCTGGGCTACATTCCCTACCAAAGAAGGCGCACCTTTCAATCAAATCGCCCACGTGGTGCAGCAAATAAAAGAAAGGCCATACCTACGCACGCATTTTATAAGCCCTTGGATTCCTCAATACACCATTCAGCATGAAGGATTGACCCGCAAAGTCGTCGTCGCTCCCTGCCACGGCTGGATTCATGTCTTAGCTTTCCCAGAAACCAAAGAAATAAGCATTCACCATTTTCAACGATCAGGTGATTTTCCAGTTGGAGTGCCGTTCAACATGATTCAGTATGCAGCATTTGGACTGATGATTGCCCATCTTACAAATTATTCATTCAAAGAAATAGTCTATACCTTCTCTGATGCGCATATGTATGAAAGTCAGTATGACAAAGTCCGCGAACTTCTTGCTCGAGAACCACGCAAACTTCCAACCATGAAAATAAATACTGATATCAAGGATATTTTTGATTTTAGGCCAGAACACTTCACTCTTGAAGACTACGAACCACATTCCAAGATGAGCATTCCAACACCGATTTAATATGACCAATCCTTCATACGTAAATCTCGATAATTCAAAGAGAGACAAAGAAAGCGGCTACAACAACGTCATTGAACAGATACAGAAAGATGGCGTATGCCCTTTTTGTCCTGAGCAATTGGAAAAATATCATAAAAATCCTATTCTGAGAGAGACTACATCGTGGTTGGCAACAAAAAATATGTATCCGTACAAAGGTGCGGCTCTGCACATACTTTTTATTCACAAAAAACATATTGTTGATATTTCAGACATACGTCCTGAAGCTTGGTCAGAATTTCATACTTTGGTCAGTGATATTGAAAAGGATTTCGATATAAAAGGTGGTACCTGCTTCATTCGCTTTGGTGATACAAAATACACAGGAGCCAGTGTCAGTCACTTACATGCGCACATTATAATGTCCGACCCATTTGCAAATACCTATACACCCATCATGGCTCGCGTTGGCTAATTAGAGATTTACTTTTACGATATCGATACCGAAAGATTTAAGAACGTCTTCTGCATCTAGAAGGGAGTATCCATTGGTGTAATATACTTTGCGTATACCTGCCAAAGCCACAGATTTTGCACACACCGGACAAGGAAAAGTGGTGACATAGATTGAGGCACCTTCAAGACTTATTCCTCTCTTAGCTGCTTCGGCAATCAGACTTGCTTCTGCATGTACAAATTTTGAAAGCTCTATATTTTGTCCTGCATCAAAATTGCTTCGAGGATCTCCAAAAATATTGTGGACCTGATCTGAAGGAAGAGGTTTGTTGTGCCCGACAAGAATAGGTTTGTCATCTTTGACTACCACCGCTCCAATCTGTCTCCACCAATCAGAACTTTTCTTTGCATCGGTAAAAGCCTTGGTCATGATTTCTTTATCGAAATGTTCTGCGGATATTACCCTGCCCTCTGGGACAATACGTTCTACAGTTGATATTTGTTTGTCCCAACGCAAAAATACAGATTCATAACTAATTTTATTATCTTTAAGGTACTGTTCTGCGAAAAAACGGCTGACATCTTCATCGGGCATGACGATATGTTCTGTTTTTGATACCGCAGCCATTCCCTTCTTATCCAGCACTTCGACAGAATCGCATATATTCAAAACCTCAATGCTTTTCTGCATTTCTTGTGCTGAGATAGCTCTAATATCCCTTTCTAGACGTGGCATTTCTCTAACCAAATCGAGATCAAGGATCAGAAGCTTACCTGATTGTTTTTTTAAGAAATCAATATATCCCTTGTGAAGCGCCGGTATGTACGCAATGATTGTCTTTTTATCCATTAGAATCCTTTTCTTATTTTCTCGAGGAATTCATGAGTGAGTTTTGAAACCTCTGTTGCAAGTTTTTCAGCTCCTTCTATAGCCAGCATTCTTACACGTGCCGTTGTCGAAGTAGCAGCCTGTGGAGGCAATGTTACAATTTTGCCACAATAACTACCATACTGTTTCATCTGATCCCTAGTAAAATCTTTAGTCGACTCCGAAGTAATAAGTACATCGGGACGCACGAGCTTGATAAGATCGCCAATACCCTGATCGGCTTCGCGAAGTGTTACGAGATCGACATGCCTAAGGTGCACGAGCATTTTTACTCGCTCACCCTGTGGAACAATAGGACGATTTGGCCCTTTGCGGCGACGTGTGAGTTCATCGGAGTCAACACCGACAATCAAAATATCACCTAGAGATTTTGCAGCTTCTAGATACAGCGCATGTCCTTCGTGAATGAGATCCCACACACCTTGAGTTAGAACTATCCTATAACCTGCCTGCTTAAGCATAGCCACAACTGGAGAAAGTTCTTTGTAATTGAGAACAAATCGATCTTTTAGATTTGTTTTAGCGTCCAAAACACTCCTTAAATCTACTTTTGCTGCCTTTTTTGACTTCGGTGATTTGATGGTTTTTGGCATATACATGTAATTTAACTTAAGTATATGTATAATGGGTCCAAGGTCAATCATGGACAAAAAACCTACTATCAGTATTATTGCAGCACTTCAAAAGACCGATCGAGGTATCGGTTATGACAGTTCTCTGCTCTGGAAAATATCAGAAGATCTTAAAAGATTTAAAAGGCTCACGCTCAATCACCCAATTATTATGGGAAGAAAGACGTACGAATCAATAGGCCGTCCATTGCCTGAAAGAACAAATATTATAATCACTCGCAATGCCAACTACTCTGCTCCTGGCTGCACGGTGTGTTCGTCGATCGATGAAGCGATTGCAATAGCAAAAAAAATAGACTCCAATGAAATATTTATCATTGGAGGCGGAGAAATATACACTGCCGCACTACCCATGACCGACAGACTCTACCTGACACTTGTCGATGCCCATGAAAAAGCCAATGTCTTCTTCCCCGACTATTCTGAATTTAAGCATAAAAAGCAAGAAGAGGACCACTCAAATGAGCCAGTCCCCTATTCTTACGTTCAATTAGAGAGAGTCTAATTACTTTACTTCCACACCCATTGAGCGGGCTGAACCTTCGATGATTTTCATTGCAGCTTCTACATCGTGAGCGTTGAGATCGACGAGTTTCTTCTCGGCAATTTCGCGCACCTGAGCTTTGGTGATCGTTCCAGCTTTTGAAGCCTTGTTTTTGCCTGATCCCTTCTCTGCTTTGATGGCTTTGAGAATAAGTGAGCTTGCTGGAGGAGTTTTGATAGCAATGCTAAATGATCGGTCGTCGTAGACTGAAACAACTGCGGTAACTGTATCACCTGCCATCTTTGCAGATTTATCGTTGAACTGTTTTACGAATTCACCAATGTTGATACCAGCCTGACCAATGGTAGGACCAATTGGCGGCGCAGGAGTTGCCTTGCCGGCTGGGATGATCATTTTTAATGTTTTCTTGACTGTTTTTGCCATAATATTTGGAATGCTTAGACTACACTAGATTTTGTGCACTTGCAAGAAATCGAGTTCTACCGGCGTTTCGCGGCCGAACATGTTGACGAGAACCTTGACCTTGCCTCGTTCATCATCGATTTCATTGACCTTGCCTTCGAGATCCTTGAACGGACCATCTGCAATGCGAACCTGGTCGTCGACTTCGAGATCGATATTGTGTTTTGGAGTACCGGCATTCATGCGAGCAAAGAGAGAATCGATTTCTTTCTTATCAATAGGTACCGGATAGACGCCTGAGCCGACGAAGCCTGTTACGCGAGGAGTATTGCGCACAACATACCAAGAATCATCAGTCACGGTCATTTCTACAAGAATGTAGCCAGGATAGATTTTTTCTTCTTCCTCGACGCGCTTGCTTGCCTTGACCTTGATCTTCTTTTCAGTCGGTACGAGCACGTTGAAAATCTTGTCCTGCATGTTGAGGGACTCGATGCGCTGCTTGAGATTGCGGGCCACGGCATTTTCATAGCCAGCATAGGTATGAATAACGTACCAATTTCTACCTTCGTCTATTTTTTGCTTCGACATTTAAATAATGATTATTCTGCTCCGAGAAGCCTCTTGAGAACGACGCTAAAGATGCTGTCTGCCCCACCAAGAATAGCTGCTACTACCAATGAAATAATAATGACGGCCAGAGAGTAAGCGATAGTCTGGGCTCGTGTAGGCCAGACGACATGCTTCATTTCTGCTCGTGTTTCCCTGATATAGTCGTTGATGCTCATGTTAATTAAAAAGCCCCGAGGGGCTAATATGCACCCATATTACCGCTAGTAATACACATTGTCAATTGTCAGTATATCAAACCAGACATACAAAAACCCCTCATAGTTGAGGGGTTTTTGGTGAGAGAAATGTTGTATTATCGGATCTCGTAGACGATAGAGACGTTGGAGATGATCTTGTTCTCGCCTGTTGGGAGGACGGCTGGATTGCCTACTGCTGATTCGAGTTTGACCGCATCCATTGCGCCACCACGAGCGTACATCATTGGATATGCAGGACTGATATCTTCGTTGAAGTTGACGATTCTGACAAGCTTCACGCCGAGTTGATCTGCCAGAGCTTCAGCTTTTGCCTTGGCTTCATCGATAGCCTGCTGGCGAGCTGTCGCTTTGACTGCATCTTCATTGTCGATTGTGAAATTTAGACCACTGATGTTTGTAACTGACTTGGTACCAAGGAGACTAATGATGTCACCACTGGTGTCGATATTTCTGATCTTTACTTCTATGCTCTGTGACACTTCATAACCACGAAGAACCTGATTTTGTCCTGATGGAGGGCAATATGAGGGACTGCATGATACCGCTGGAGTCTGAACATAATCATAGACTGGGTAGGTGCTGTAGTACTGGGTCTTTATATCTTTTTCCTCAATACCCTTTGCAATGAGTCCTGCCTTTACGTCTGCCATAATCTTGTTGACCTGGTCCTGAGCATCAGCAACAGTCTTTGACTCCTTGCGAACTTCAAAAGAAACCATAGCAACATCGGGTGATGCGTATACTTCGCCCGTACCATAGACAACAATTGTTGGCTTATCTAGTGCACTACCCTTACCCATCTTTCCGAATGCCAATCCCTTGAGGCTGGCGACGCAGCCGACAATCAAGAGAATGAGAAGTGCGATTTGAATCGGCTTGTTATACGCTATGTGCTTTGGTTCCATATAAATATTATTAATTACTATTATTTTTAATTATACCATCTTACAGTGGTATCCGAGATTGGAAAAAATAGAGCGATACGCTTATAAATACAACCTCAGATACTATGACGAGGAATAGGAACAAATGTGACAAACGCGACAAATGTGGCTGATATGTCTCCCTTCTCTGAGCTCTTACCAAATGGACGATCCATGAGGCCAAAATGATCGCTCCGATTCCCCATCCAGCCACGACATCGATCGTCCTATGTACGCCCAAATAGAGGCGTGAAAGGCCAACTAGGAATGGAATACCAACACCGATAACCACACCTGCAATACGAGCTAGACGAGTACCGACAAGTCGCCAGAGATAGAAACCTATGAAGCCATAGGTAACAGTGGCAATAAGAGCATGAGCACTTGGAAAAGAATAACCATGCGAATATAAAAGAAGATCACTGTACGGGCGTGGCGATTGGATATATTCCTTGACTGCAAAGGCGACAATGATGCCCGTCAAAAGTGCACCAAGAAAAGTTTTGACGATATGTTTACGATGATTGATAAGAACAACAACAAAAAGAAAGGCAAAGATACTGAGTATCACTTCGGGATTGCCGAGTGCAGTTACGAGAATATAAAACCGTTCCATCTACTTATTCTATGACGACGTGACGTTTGTGGAAAGAGTTGTTGTTGCAGTCGAAGTTGCTGTTTCTGGAGACAATTCACTATCTATATTGAGAACTTGGGTCAAAGCAAGTTTTTCTTTTATAAAATCTATTTTTACGAGCACTTCCTGGAAGTTTTCAAAAGCAGCTGCATATTCTCCCTTTCGAAGGAGCGCGATGGCATCATTGGCCTGTATTTGCATGTCGATAATATACATTTCAAAAGCAAAACTGTGAGAAATAGCTTTGAGAGATGTCGAAGCAACTACGATTGATGAAGAAGCAATAATATCGCTTGTCGTAGCAAGAGATATACTAAATTCTGCTGGCATTGAAGACGTAGAATACTTCAAAATCTTGGCTGTCGATGAAGACGAGAAGACACTATCGACATCTACATCTTCAAGTGACTGTGATATAGCATGAAGCGCAGCATATGAAAGCTTTTTGGCCGCTTCGAAACCAATTGTCTTGGCATCATATGTCAAAAATTCTTCTGTAGTGCTTGCGGTGACCGCCATCTTGCTCGTTGTTGCAGATATTTTAAGCAAAGCAATCGATGACTGAGAATTGTCTACTTCTTGTATAGACTGTTTAAAATCTTCAAAGTTTTTCTCAAAATTGATAGCGAGTGTCTTTTCATTGTCGCCCGAGAGCTTGTCTGCTGCTGCGAGATCTTCTGCTTCCTGAAGACGCTTCTTTACGAGAGTTGTTTGGAACTTTGCATTGGATTCGGGAGAAACCGTCAAAATAGACTGGAGATTTTCATTGAAATTGGTCTTAACATTGTAGAGAGGGTCTCCTGGGAGAGCATTTTCGGCTACATATGACAGTACGCCAGTAAATATAAAGATGCAAAGCAGAGCTATGCTGCTGTAATTCATAAAAAAGAAATGTGGGAACTTGACCTTGTGATATGGAGAAGGGATTTTTGCCTTGTGGTCGTTCTGATGAGCATGATTGAGCACATTTTCGGAAATCCGAATACGCTCTTCTTTTTTAAGAACATAGCTTTCTCGAATTTCTCGAGAACATTGTATAAGTTTTTTCTCTACATCATTCATTGGTGATATTGAGCATATTTCGAAGCTTTTCAAGACCCCGATGTATGCGGACCGAAACAACATTTTCGCTGAGACCGACCACCTCGGCGATTTCCTTGGGTGTGAGTTCGTTGATGTATCTCATTGTTACAATCTCTCTGTAATTATCATCGAGTTTGTGTAACGCTTTGAGAACTTTTTCCGAATCGACAGATAAAAGAGGGACTTCACCGCGATCATCGGCAAGATCGAATCCTTCTTCCCGAAGCGAGTCGAGGGATTCATTTTTTTTCTTGCGATAACTGTCGACAATAAGATGATAGGCCGTCGTATATAAAAACGACTTGATATTCCCTATCTCGCTACCGCTTGAGAGGTATTGCCAAGTCTTGGCAAAGACTTCTTGGACCGTATCGAGGGCCTGATCCCTATGAGACAGTTTTACGAGGCAAAACCTGAATAAGTTGTCAGCATGTTCCTCGTAGGCCTTAATAAAGGCCTCTTTTTTCTGTGATGGTACGCTCATGTGATAAGACGTAAGAAGGGGGCCATACTTACGGTCTGTAAAGTATACATTAGAACTCAATCCGTCCAAATATGCCCGCCGGAAGTAGCCTTCCCGACCTATCTTTGATCGTCAATTCACCACAATGAGAGTTTTTTAAGCCCAAAAATACACCTTCAAGGGCATTGGCATAGCCAAGCGCCGAATAGCCTGCCGCATAGCCATTTACCAATAAAAAGAGTGGTGTTGGTGTGAGCAGTTCTTTTGAGAGTGTGAGAAGCTGACTAAAGTCATGTTCAATCTTCCAGACCTCCCCTTTTGGACCTCTACCAAATGCCGGCGGATCCATAACGATCGCATCGTACTTCTTTCCTCTTTTGATTTCCCTTTTTATAAAAGCAATGACATCATCGACAATCCAACGCACTGTTGCATCTTTGAAACCTGAGAGTTCGGCATTGCTGCTAGCAATTGCAACAGCAGCTTTTGATCCATCGACATGACAGACTTCTGCGCCTGCAGCCAGTGCTGCCAATGTTGCTCCACCAGTGTATCCAAAAAGATTGAGTACGGAAATCTTCCTACCAGAGTTTTTAATAGTTGATGTAATCCATTTCCAATTGGCTGCATGTTCTGGAAAAACACCAACGTGCTTGAAAGAAGAAGGTTTTATAGCAAATGAAAGATTTTCAAGAGAGATTTTCCATTCTTTAGGCACTGTTGGACTCATCTTCCAGCTTCCCGATGCACCAGCACGCACAAAGCGCCCATCGGCTTTTGACCATGTAGCTGCATCTAGCGCTGGTGCCCAAAGAGCCTGTGGGTCAGGGCGAACAAGCGTAATATCGCCAAAACGCTCGAGTTTTTCGCCATTTCCAGAGTCGATGAGTTCATAATCCTTGGATGCTTCTGTTGTCAGTACGTCTATATTCATAGTGTAGGTATAGTATATAATAGACTTAAATACAATGAATACGCAGTCTCTCCTTCAGAATATACATCTGTCACTCAATGGAAGTATTTTGTGGGTTATATTGTTCCTGACACTCCTTGTCTTCATTATTTCAGCTGTGGTTTATAGCTATCATTGGAGAAATTACGGCACCAATGACCGGCTGATGAGAACTGTACAGAGTATCTACATAGCCGTCGGGGCAATTTTACTGGCTTTGGCTGCCCTACTTATAATATTTAGATAATATATGGTCCCACTTGAACAAGACGAGATTATTATCAAGGAAGTACGAAAACACTGGTTTTTTATAATCTCCGAAGTGGTATTCAACATTGCCGCAGCACTCTTTCCTCTATTTCTCATTGTCGGCATTAGAGCAATGAGCAGTGCCGACGCTGCAATAGATATTGTCATCGCACTCGTCATCCTCTACCCTATTTGGCTCATGATGGTGTGGATTTCTTTTTTCTATTTTTGGACTGACTATTATCTCGATGTGCTTGTCGTCACCAATAAAAGAATTATCGATATAGAGCAACACGGCCTTTTCAATCGCCAGATTTCGAGCTTTCCCCTTGAGAATATTCAAGATATTACAACTGATGTTGCAGGGATTGTCGCTACATTTCTCGACTTCGGCAATGTTACTCTCCAGACAGCAAGTGAGAAATCAAATTTCATTATTACCAATGCTGCTCATCCTGAGACAGTAAAGAAAGTCATTCAAGAAGCTCACGACAAGGTCTTGGAAACACTTAGAGATACGAGAGTATAACTCTTACTTTTTCAATAGATCGCGAATCTCAGTAAGTAGAGTCTCTTCTTTGGTAAGAGGTGCTGGTGGTGGAGGTGTTTTTGACGCTGCCTGCTTTCTTTTTATTTTATTGATAGCGTGAATGACGAGAAATATAACAAAAGCGACAATGAGAAAATCGAGTGTTGTTTGAAGGAAACTGCCGTATTTGATCTCTACAGAATCAAATTTGAGTGTAAGTGAAGAGAAATTGACTCGGCCAACAAGCACACCTATAAGCGGCATAACAATATCATTGACGAGCGAAGTGACAATCTTGCCAAATGCAGCACCGATAATGACTCCGACAGCCAGATCCATAACATTGCCCCTCATGGCAAACTCTCTAAATTCTTTTACGAAATTTTTCATATTATTTTATTCGGCTTTTTATAAATTGTAGCACGGCTGGCACGAGTGAGACGGCAATCACCACAATAATAATCGTTTCTATGTGTTTTTCAAAACCGGGAATATAAAGACCAGCAAGATACGCTGCAAGAAGTACTCCACCACCCCAAATAAATCCCCCAACAATATTGCAGATAAGAAATGTTTTGTAAGGCATTTTACCGACTCCAGCCATGATCGGTATAAAGGTTCTAATGATCGGAGTAAATCGAGCAAGAATAATAGCTAATGCGCCATGACGAAGGAAAAAGGCTTCGGTACGCGCCACATAATCTTTTTTAAAAAAGAATGATTCGTCTCTACTAAAGACCTTGGGGCCAAATCTCCTGCCAGTAGCATAGCCTAAATTGTCACCGAGTATTGCCGCGACGATAACGATGATCAAAAGAAGCCATATATTCATGAACCCTTTGCTCGCAAGAAGTCCGACAGCAATCAGAAGCGAATCGCCTGGTAGGAAAAGTCCCAAGAGAAAACCTGATTCGGCAAATACTACCAAGCCAACACCCAAATAGCCGAAGCTGGTGATAAGTGGTATGAGAGAAGACATATTGGTTTCAGATTATGAATTGAAACCTTTAAACTTTTTGTGGTAGATGCACAAAAGAAAGTTGGAGACGAAACTCGTAAGAGCCATCATAGGAATCGTAATATATCCAAGTGTCGCAAATGGTCGTGAAGAGCACGTTGCACCAATACCTGGAGAATTGCACGGCAAGACGCTAGTATTGATCATTTGACCGTAGTAATGATAACCGGCAATAAGCAGACCAATAAGTGATAGCCACATGACGTAGTCGATGACCATCGTCTTATCTTTTTTCCAATACGCTACAAGAAGCAAGACAACCTGAGGATACATGAAGATTCGCTGATACCAGCACAGATTGCACGGCACGAAGCCAATGACTTCAGAATAAAAAAGACTGCCGAGCGTTGCGAGCAAAGCAGTTAAAAAGATAATGTGGAAAGATTTTTTAGAAAGAAAAGATACTTCTTTTTTCTGAATCAGAAGAAAGAAAACCACCACTGCAAGAATCTGAAGTACCACTACCCCGGCCGAGAATAGATATGTAGCATTGAGAGCAAGTGGTGTCATATAGCGGTTTTAGTTTGTGACTGGAACACCAAAATCAATTGTTGCTCCTGGAAGCTGTGATGACGTGCTTGTCGATATCGTCTGCGCAGGAGTTGAGGTTGCAGATCCTTCATCGCCAGGAAGTGGGCATGAAGTCTTCGCAGAAAGTTCAGCAAGAGAGAGTTCTCCTACATGATTGCTACCATCGGCAAAATACCATGTTGGATAGCTTTTTATACCCTTGGCATCACACACTGGAAGCTGACCATTGGCATCTGGAGTCGAACATTCAATATATGGAAGGCTTTTTGCCGCTGTGCCGAAAAGTGCCTTTTGAGCCTGACAATGTGGGCACCAGAAAGCTCCGTAGAACAGAGCGCCGTTATCCTTGAGACATTCAGCAAATGGAATGAGTTCGTCGCCCTTGGTGCTCTTAGGACTCATAAGAAATACAGCGGCAACAATGCCAATACCAGCAATCATACTCACAATAACGATGGTCTGTGTTGATAGTTTCATGGGACTATCCTATCACAGGATATGTTAGAAAAGAATATAGAAAAATACGGCCGCAGCAATGATGCGATAGATACCAAAAACAGTGAAGCTATGCCTCGATATATAAGCCAAGAACCATTTCATAGAAAAATACGCAGTGACAAAAGCCGCGATGAGACCAACAGCCAGCAAGGTTATTTCCTGAGATGACCACGCTATCTGAGTCTGGTAGATATCAAATATTGATGCTGCAGCAATAGTCGGCAAAGCGAGTAAGAAACTAAATTCTACTAAAGCACTCCGTGACATTCCCATAAGCAATCCCCCTGCAATCGTTGCACCTGATCGTGATACGCCAGGGATAATTGCTATCGCTTGAAACATGCCGAGTAAAAAAGATTTTTTATACGAAATAAAATCTGATGCCGGCAGCATGCTCGATGATTTTTTCTTTACTACGTATTCAATGCCAATAAGTGCTACTCCCCCGACAGCCAGACTAATAATCACTGTCATGGGCGAATTGAAAAATGTTTTAATCGCTGAATAAAAAAGCACGCCAGCGATTGCTGTAGGAATAAAAGCAATTACCAATCGATAAAAAACTTTTCTATCGGAGAAAAATCTTTTTAGAAATAAAGGCAATACCGCCAATGCTGCACCAAGCTGAATCACCACTTCAAACATTTTTAGAAAATCTGTTTGAGGAATCTTCAACAAATGCGAAGCGACAATAAGATGTCCCGTCGAAGAAACAGGAATAAATTCTGTTACTCCTTCCAATATTCCAAGAATAGCTGCATAAAATATATTCATATTATGAGGAGGTTTTAAGGCATGCATTAAATGCACGGACTTGAGCATTGTACGCAGTTGTCTTCTGCTTGATCTGAGCTACAAGCGCATTGTAAGCACCAATTTGGGTATTGTATTCATTGACTTTCTGCTGATAGACCTGATCATCGGCTTTTGGATCATTCTCAAGAGTTTCAATTACTGCGCGAGCTTTAGTTAGTTTTTCGCCTATAGCGGCCAAAGCAATCTTGTCATCTTCGATCGATTTTTTGGCTGAAGCCTTTACCGCAGGACAACTATTGAGAGGGCGACCAAATTCCTGCACTGCAATAAGCACTTGCTTACCCTGATACTCTCCTCTGCCAACTGCTATGCCAATCTCTTGGAATTGCGAACGCAAAATATTTGCCCGATGTCCCGGACTTTTCATCCACGCATCGACAAGAGCAGCTTCATCGCCAAAATTACCAAGTGCCAAATTTTCTCCGAGCGAAACGTATTCATACGAAGCAGCGCGCGCAAGCGAATCGGGACCACCGCCAGTGAGCGGAGAATTGTGTTCGAAGTACTGATGCTCAAACATATCTCGAACTTTCATTTCTGCTGCTGCAGCCAATTCTTCATTCTCGACAAGCTCAGGCAAATTCATCATGACACGCTGACGATTGGTCTCGAGCACTACTTGGGTCGGAGTAAAGGGAGTAGCATCACTTTTTCCCAAAATAATAAGCGGTGAGGATAACAGGACTTCTTTGGTCACTGCGGCTGATTCTGTTTCATCGGTCACAAGCTCAAATTGCTTGACCTCTTGCTTGTGAATGGCCGAAGAAAGAGCCGGCACACCAACTTCCCTGATTGCATATACGGCACCCATAAACACGAGTGTGACGAGGGTGAGTAATGTAAGGCGGCGTAGCATGGTGGCGAGTTAACGACACAGCTATAGTATGCCTAAATGAAGAAAAAATAAAGCGTAGCCTCAACGAATATCGACAATGCGCAACCTGAGGGGTGACGATCCACGCCAATATGACCTTTCGAGACTACCGACAACTTGAATTGTATTGTCTATTGAGAGTGCAGTAAACTGGTCTGGAGTTTTGAAAAATGCTACAGCCTGTATTGGCCCTTTTGGACCTTGAACAATAACCTCTGTATGTGTTTTGCCCTTTCCAAAAGCCTTGATTGATATAGGTTTTACGTTTTTGATAAGAAATATTGGCTTGATATTACCAACACCAAAAGGAGACAGTTTTTCAATCTGTGAAAGCGTACGCTCAGTCAATGCTTCAATTGGTAGTTCGCTTTCGAAAAGTTGCGTATTGCTTTCTGGCTCAGGTACCGTGATGAGCTGATACGCTCCATTGAGTGCATCATCGAGATAATCGATCTTTTCATGTGATATAGAAAATCCACCCGACATAGCATGCCCGCCAAAATCGACAAAAATATCTTTGACTTTTTCCATAAGATCGACAATATTGGCACTATTGCCAGTGCGCACCGATCCTTTTATCAAAGTCCCATTGTCTCTCCCCCACACAAAGATTGGCCGCTTGTATTCTTCGGCCAGATTATTGGCAACAAGTCCAAGTACGCCCGGTTTCCACGACACATCGCCGATCACAAGTACTGGTCGCGGCTCTTTTTTATGCAACATAGCTCTGATCGAAGTATTGATCGATGCAGTGAGACGTTTGCGTTCGTCATTGAGAGAAATCAGATGTTCGGCATGAAAGGCAGCTTGATCCTGCTTTTGCTCTGCAAGCATATTGAACGCATCGATCGGATGCCCCATTCTTGAAGCTGCATTGATACGCGGAGCGATCATAAATGTAATATCATCCTCGCAGATCTGGTGACGCTTCATATTCATTTTTGAAAAAAGTTTTGCCAAACCAGGTCGTGGAGATTTCTTTAATACCTTGAGACCATAGTATGCAAGGACACGATTTTCACCTTTGAGAGGAACCATGTCAGAAAGTGTTGCTAGACCAACCATATCAAGAAGCCATTTCTCCCAGCCTTCGGTAATATTGAAATTGCCTTTTGTGATAAGCGCCTGCACCACCTTGAAAATCACTGCCGCACCGCAGAGGTCTGGAAATGGATACTGGCTCTCTGCAAGTTTTGGATTGACTATGGCATATGCAACAGGCAAATCACCGTGCGGAATATGATGATCGGTGACAATCACATCGATCCCGCCTGCTTGGGCGCGAGCTACTTCCTCGACATCGGTAATACCACAATCGATCGTAAACATAAGCTTTACCTTGTCTCCTACAAACTGCTCGATTGCTTCGAGATTGAGACCAAACCCTTCATCGTGCCTATGTGGAATATAATTTGAAAAATTGGAATAATTTATTTTCTTAAAAAAATCATGTAGTACTACTGCACCTGGTATGCCGTCGGCATCGTAGTCACTATATATGACGATTTTTTCATTATTTTTTATCGCAGACAAAATACGCTCGACAGCCTTGTCCATATTTGGCAATAGAAATGGATCATGTATATGCTCTTCGTAGGACGGTTCTAAGAAACGATTCCTCTCTTCATCGGTATGTATTCCCCTATTGTAGAGAAGTTGATCGATAAGGGCATTGTCCATAGTGTGCGAATTGTAGCATATATGGGTCAAGCCGATTATAATAAATGTATATGGAAAACTGCATTTTTTGCAAAATAGTAAAAGGAGAAATCAAATCCGAAATCGTGTATCAAGACGATGACTGTCTGGCTATTCTTGACGCTCACCCAAACAGCAAAGGACACACGCTCGTCATATCAAAAGCTCACCATGAAAACTTTCTCGAGACGCCAGATGATTTAAAAGAAAAACTTATTAGAGTTGTTTCAAAGACGAGTGATATTTTAAAAACAACATACCAGCCATCGGGTATGAATATCACCACCAATATCGGCCAGAGTGCCGGACAAGTGATTTTCCATACTCATATTCATATTATTCCTCGGTACTAGTTTTACCGACTTTTGCTTCGAGAGCTACTATTCCCGGCAATGTTTCATTGGCCAGCAAATCGAGCATAGCACCACCGCCAGTCGAGACAAAGCTAAAGTGTTCTTCGACACCAAGCGCAGCGATTGCCGCTAACGTATCCCCTCCACCGACAATACTACACACCTCAGCATCCTCTCGAGTGCGCTTTGCTATAAGCGAGGCGAGCTTCGTTGTCGGCTCAGTATACCCTTGCTCGTACTCGCCGAGCGTACCGTTCCAAAGTATAAACTTCGATGCATTAACAAATTTCTCAAGGAGCCGCATCGTCTTGGGACCAGCATCGACAATCTTTTGATCAGGCTTCACGTGTGTGCGTTCAACCACACTTGTTTCAGTACCAGTGAGCACAACAAAGTCTTCGGGGAGATTTATTTTTTCAGTTTCAATAAGCTTCTTGGTGTCATAAAACCCTGGTGATACGAGCGACACTCCAACTTCTTCATTATTTTCTTTATAAAAATTGTGAGCCAATGCTCCCCCGACAAATATTCCATCTGCTATTGGCAGGAATTTATTGATCAAAGGCAATTTGGTATCAAACTTCGCTCCGCCAAGGATAAATAGAAAGGGATGACTTGGATTGAAGCTTTTTGAAATATGTTCAACCTCTTCAATAAACTGAAAACCAGCATAGTGCGGCAAATATGCAGGTACACCGACAATAGAAGCATGCTTTCGATGTGAGACAGAGAAAGCATCGTTGACGTACATATCTCCTAATGCAGCAAGTTGTTTTGCAAAATCAGCACTATTTTTCTTCTCACCGTCATAGAGTCTGATGTTTTCAGAAAGTGCCACACCGCCATCTTTGAGATTTTCAATACACTGCCTGCCTTCTTCCAAAATATTTTCACAAAAGACAATGTGCATGTCCGGATAGTGCACTCGAATATGATCAAATACCGGTTTAAGAGTTTGGGGTTCGTTTTCTACATGAGAGATAATGATTACTTTTGCTCCAGCATGACGAAGAAAATCGATCGTTTTCATGCTTTTGCGAATTCGATAATCATCTCTTACCTTGCCCGCATCTATTGGTACGTTGAAATCGAGTCTTACAATTACGCGCTTACTACACAGATCAGGAATATCCTGAATTGATTTAAATTTATAGGCCATTGAGAGTCGAAATAATACTCTTGAAACTATCTACGGTGAGACTCTGCCTGCCGACAAGAAGCCCTTGCACTTCACCTTGCTGCACAATAGTGCCGGCATTGTTTTCATCGACTGATCCTCCATAGAGTAGAGGTATCGATTCAACCTTTATTCCCTTCCATTGTTCGCGCAAGACTTTTTTAATAAACAGACTCATTTCATGCACATCATTGGCTGACATAGCTTGCTCTGCGCCTATTGCCCAGACCGGTTCATAGGCTATGATCATTTTTTCTATATCTTTTTTAGTAATACCAGTAAAGCTCTGCTGTATTTGAGTGCGAAGGAAATCTAAATGATGACCATCATCACTTCTTGTTTCCTCGCCGAAGCACACAATCGGTACAAGATCTGTATTGAGTGCCGCTTTTATTTTCTTACTGACGTCGAAATTGGTATCGCCAAGTTTTCGAAGTTCTGAATGACCGATAATCACGTATTTTGCCTTGGCATCTTCGATCATTGGTCCTGAGACCTCGCCAGTAAATGATCCTTCACCATCATGAAAGATATCCTGACCTGCTAGTGACACATTTTCCGCTGCCAGACGTCCAAGATAGACATATGGAGGAGCAACGATAACTTCTACCTTTGAAGCTGTTTTGGCAGCCTTTTCTATACCAGCAAAAAGCTTTTTGGCTTCAGTGAAGCTCTGTGGATGCATTTTCCAGTTACCAGCAAGGATATACTTCTTTTTGCTTGTTGTTTTGGCCATATAGATAGTATACAGGAATCACTGGAGCTCCTGCCACGATACAAGAGAATAGTCGTCAGAGGTCAAGGGGAACGATGGTGGTGGTGCGTACAGAAGATTACTATCGTAGGTCAAAATACGATCTTCATAGCCGGTGTTGTCCGTATAGGCAAAGCCGTAGCGGTCGTTGGTAGCAATCATGCCATAGAGAGTGAGGGAATTGCGGACATAGCTCGATCCGCAGTCATCATTGTAATAATACCTCCCTACCCTACCATTTTGTGCCACTATAGCTGCATCGATACGCAAATCATTTTCACTGTTATAGCCAACATTGAAATTGTTTTGAGCGATTAGTGCCAACACATCGCTACCGTCATAGTTCGTATACAGAACATCGTTGTTGACCGTAATATGCGGCTGATTGCTCGTAGCGCCTGGCTTTGCAGCTACAATCGTCAGACGTGCAGTATTGATCTGACCACTAACCCAGACATTGTCTTCGAAAAAGATAATACCGGTTGATGTTGGAAATGAATATGTTCCAAGAAGCGTTTCATTGGATACGCTCCATGATCCCCAATCAGGCTGATCTTCGCTGGTATTGTCTTCTTCACAATCATCATCGGAAAAGGTACTGACATTGTTTACTCTGTACAATCTGAAGGTATCGTCAGTCTGTAAAAGAACTCTATATCCTTTTTTGGTTGATCCTCCCCACCAGCGACTTGCGGCAACGGCGTTGGTCTTCATAGTGGTGATATCAGCAGTAATACCAACAAAATCTACCGTTGGTACTGGGAATTGCCTGCCGGCCATAAAAATATCGGTGCGCTGATTGGTAATCGCTGTCGGAGGATTGGGATCTGCAGGCGAAGTTGACGTATAGACTCCATGACGCGTTCCGCCGCTATCTGGATCGGTGTAGGTCGACTGGCCGCTGGTGACAAGATTGTGTGCTAGACCGTCAAAACGTATGCCGCCATTGGCATGAAGTGGTCCGAAGATTTCTGTTCCGGCACCAAAGCGCATATTGTCATTGGCAACGGTCGCGTATTTTGCAAACGATGGTTTTGCAAACTGAGCTTTAATGACTTTCTTAATATTAGGATTGGAATCTATCGTGCCGGTGGCAACCACGGTCACCAATGAAGAGCCGAGTGGTGGTGCAGTGATCGAGAGAGAAAACGTGCCAATACGGTTGTTATCTTTATCATAATACACATGTACATAGGGACCTGGAGTTGTCGTGCCATCTTTATAATCCGTCGGCGCATGAGCCAAATGCCAACGATAATAATCAATCCCCGCTTCGGCAATAGCTATTGCCTGCTCTTTATCTTTATAATTTTGTGCTGATTTTATATTGGTACCAGTCCAAGAAACTGCAGCACTCAAGAAAATGACTCCAATAGAGGCGAACACGAGAATAGGCGCAAGAATGATTCCTTTTGATTTCATAGATTATCTTTTAGATTACGTAATGAAACTTGGGTGCTATATGTTGTCGGATTTGGTGCTTTGATCGGATCACGCTCAATGAGAAGAGTAATTTTTACCAATCTCACCTTTTGAATATTGAGTGGGTATGGAAGAGAGCTCGTCGAGCCTTCGTACGAAGAATCGTAGTATGTAAAGATTGCTAGTGTCGAAGGGTTTTTAATATCAGTAGCGACAGTCGTATATACAGACGTGCTTGCAAGATATGAAAGCGGACTACCAGAAGGCCGTATCACCTGCTTTATAAGAGTTCCTGGAGAAGTAGTAGAAAGAAAATACCTGATCTGATTTTTATATCCGTCGAGATCAGTATCTGTAAAAAAAGTAATACTGCTTGTAGCTGCTTCAAGAAGCGGATACCCACCCAGGTTTGAAGTTTGCATCGAACGTATTTCCGATGTCATCATTTTCATTGCATTCTTACCATCCTGAGCAGCAATCAAGGCATTGTAGAGCGTTCGATTAAAAGATATAACATCTTTTTGAAAACTAGAAATACCAAGAATTACAAATGACATTATTGCCAACACAATGATAGTTTCCGTAAATGTGAAGCCTGATTTTGAGTGCATATTATGGTGTCATCATAACACTAGTTGAAGCAAAACCGTTCGACGGCACGGTCACGTTTACATTGGTCGAGGTATACCCAGTTTTTGAAGCTGAAATAGTGTATGTACCTGAACTCAAATCATCAAAATATACTTGTCCGGGAGGCGCACACTGAGAGCTAAACGTGAGTGCGATCTCAGACAACGTAGGTGTTACTGCCACACTGTCTGTGTGTAAGAAGACTTTATATCTTATATACCTATTGCCTACATGATGGACAGAAATAGTTTCATTGGAACTTGAGTAATAGCTTCCTGCTGTGCCATCGGGACCAATAAAGTTCCACGTTGCATTGTCATTGTTAGAAGCAATCTGAAAACGAAGTGCATTGGCGCCTGCTCCTCCAGGCTGACTCTGAGGCTGCCACGTAATATTGTAGAAACTACTTGTTGTACCAGCATCAAAGGAAGAAGATACAAGAGAACCATCCGTGACATAGTTACCAAAAGCAGTTGCAAGTCGAAGTGAACCAGCAGTAGCACTATTCACGTTACCATCTGATGAAATATATTTTGTTTCATCGACCCAGTTTGCCTGTCCAGATCCTCCGGACCAATCAGCCTGACGCCAATATCCCTGCCCTGTTGTCCTCACGTCACTGTATCCACTTTTTGTAAGAGTGACTGTTACATCACTAAGGGGCAAAAGTGTATTGGCATCCTTGAGAGAAATGAGCAATGCCGAAGGAACTTTGGGAGTAAGAATAAAATTCACGACATTGGAACTGTTGGGTGAAATCGCAACAGGCAGAAGTGGAATCGTGCCCGACACAAAACGTGTCGAGTCTGTAGAATAAATATTGTACGTATCCCATTCGAGATTACTTATCTGATCGATACCACTTGCGCCGGTATTTCTATTTTGCGAAGTTTTAAGAACGCTTGGGGCTGTAGCAACGAGTTTTGTACCAGATATTGTATATGGCATCGAAGCTGCAACAGCACACGCCGTAGTGAGCGAACTAACTTGCAAACTACTGACTGCGTCGATAGCAAAACTCGCCTGAGTGACCTTTTGCTGAACAATCGTCTTGTGCGGATTGACGATAGTCGAGCTACCAAATGTACCAGCACTGTATGTTCTATCGGTCGTAAAGCCCGACTTCGTGACACTAACCTGATAATTCAAGTTACCCGGAGGAATATCTACCAATTCGTATTTTCCATTTACATCGGTATTGTCAACAATATTGATCGTCGGACTGGTAGAAGTATTTTGTATCGTTACGACTGCATCTTGAATAGGCTGACCAGTGGCATTGAACACTTTTATAAAAAGAGAGCCGTTGGTCGTTGTTGTTTCGAGGGCTCTCGGCACAATCGTTGTTGTAAATTCCAATGGTATCAATCTAGGAATACATTGCTCACAACCTATTTCAATAGCTACAGTTTTATAATCAGCAGGTGCTGTATCGATAGGCACTGTACCTGTAGCTAAACCATCAAAAGAATCTTGAGTATTTCTAATAGTTGTCGTAGCACTAAAGGAGATTCCATCACGCACCAGTGTTTGAAAACGAGGAATCTTACCTGAAGGAGCACCATTCACGAGACCCACGTCGGTGTATGGCAAATTGCGCATGATTTCAAACTGCTCATTTGCCAGAGCCGATGCAATAGCTTTGATACGACCAAGACGCACAGCCTGAAGTGAGACTCTATAGCCTTGATACAAAGCTGTAGTAACCAAAACAAAGATGCCGATTGCAACCAGCAATTCGACAAGAGTAAATCCCCTTTTGCGTGAATTATTGAATCGCATCGCCTATTGAATAAATTGGACCGATCATTGATATAGCAAAGAAGCCAACAGCTAGACCAATAAATATCATCAGTATTGGTTCGATAATCGTCGAAAGGTCTTTGGTCTTCTGCTCAATCTCTGTTTCATAAAAAGTAGCAACACCGACAAGCATATGTGCCATCTGCCCTGTTTCCTCGCCGACGGCCGTCATTTCTGAAATAAAGGGCGGATACAATTTTTCATGAGCCGCAAAGACACTCGAAATAGGCTGACCTTTTTCAACCACACCTTTTACTTCCATAAGCACTTCTTTGTAATATGAATTTTGTATGACTTCAGAAGTGATCTGTGTAGCCACAATCACATCGACTCCTGCAGCCAAAAGAGATGAAAGTGTTCGAGCGGTGCGAGCAGTATTAGTTTCTTTTACTAGAATACCAATTACCGGCAAATGCAAAAGTATAAATTCGATAAACCTCTTTCCCTTTTTAGTTCTTGCGGTAAAGAACAAACCTGCAAAGAAACCAAAAATAATCAGTAGTGCCACAATCCAGTGATTCTTCATAAAATCACTGACAAAAATAATGAATCGCGTCGTTAATGGAAGTGGTACATTCATTTCCTTGAAAGTAGCAGTGATTTGGGGAATGACATAGGTCAACATAAAGAAGGCCACGCCACCCATGGCAAACAAAATGATTGCCGGATAGGTCATTGCTCCCCTAATCTTGCGATTAAGTTCATAGCTACGCTCCATTTGCATAGCAACCGTCCTGAGAGACTCGGCAAGCGAACCACTTTCTTCACCCGCTTTCACCATCGACACGAAAAGTGATGAGAACACTTCTGGATGCATGCCGAGGGATTCATTGAGCGTTTTACCACTTGAAATATTTTTATTGACGTCACTAAGTACAGCCTTGAGTTTTACATTGTGAGCCTGACGTTCGAGCACAATAATAGCGCGTGATACGGGCAGACCAGCGTCGAGCATACCGCTTAGATTGCGGGCAACGAGAATTTTCTCATGAGCTTTGACTCTATTGAAAAGAGCTAGGATATTGAAAGCGCCAAGATTGATACCTTTCTTTTCTTTGATTTGGGTTATTGAAATGACAGAATCCCCACTCGATTTGAGTTGGTCATAGATGACGTATTTATCATCGGCTTCGGTGATCGTTTCATACGCTTCACCATTTTGCCGCATCGCTTTTACGTTATATCGTGTCATATGTTATTCGGAGATAACTCGAAGTACCTCTTCGATTGTGGTTATACCCTGCACTGCTTTATAAATACCATCTTCGATCATGGTCAACATTCCCTCTTTCTTTGCCTGATCCTCTATTTCTTTTGGAGTGCTTCCTTTGATGATCATTTCTTTGATGGCATTTGAAACTCTAAGTACTTCATGAATACCTACACGACCCGCAAAGCCTTCTTCATTGCCTACAGCCGCTTTTGGACGATACAAAGGAATATTTTCCCAAGTTGCTTTGGGATCAACAATCTTCTCAGCTTTGAGAGCAGTCAATACCCTGTCGAGATCAACTGACTTCTGCAACACTTCGATTTCGGGCTTCGTTAGCGTATATTTTTCCTTGCTTTGAGTGAGCTTTCGCACCAGACGCTGAGCGATAATAACGTTGAGCGTAGAGACCAGAAGAAACGGCTCGACTTTCATATCAATAAGACGAGGTATAGCTCCTGCGGCCGAGTTGGTGTGCAGTGTCGAAAGCACGAGATGACCAGTCAGCGACGCATTGACCGCAAGAGAAGCAGTTTCTCCATCGCGAATTTCTCCGACCATAATAATATCTGGGTCTTGTCGCACGAGAGAGCGTAGTCCTGTCGAGAAGCTGAAGCCAATTTCAGGCTTCACCTGCGTTTGATTGATACGCTTCATTTGATATTCAACAGGATCTTCAATGGTTGAAATATTTACATCTGCTGTGTTGAGCAGATCGAGCATAGTATAAAGCGTTGTCGTCTTACCAGATCCAGTAGGACCAGTGGTCAGGATCATGCCTGTTGTCAGCGTTGTAGCCTTGTGAAGACGCTCGAGTCCTTCACCATGAAAACCAAGACCTTCGAGCGTGAAGCCAGATGCGTTTTCACGCAAAAGTCGCATAACGGTTTTTTCACCGTAGTACGTAGGCAAAAGTGAAACACGGAAAGAAACTTTTTCACTATTTACCTCGACCTTGAATCTTCCGTCTTGAGGAAGACGTTTCTCATCGAGTTTGAGGTTTGCCAAAATCTTGATACGAGCAGTAATACTTGTCGCAACATGCGCTGGCAAGATCATGGCATCGTGGAGCAAACCGTCGATACGATATCGGACGATCATTTCTGTCTCTTGAGGTTCAATATGAATGTCGGATGCGTTTTGAATGATGGCATGCTTAAGAAGCGTGTCGACAATACGCACGACAGGCAAATCCTCGGCCATTTTCTTAAGATCGTCTGCCGAGCCTGTAGACTCCTCCCCTTCCTCGGCAATTGTTTTTATATTTTCAGCTTCTTTTTGAATGAGATCACCGAACTCTGCCTTGAGACTTTTTTGATATTGCAAAAGCGCAGACTTGAGCGAAGCGCTGTCGGTCAAGCGAGGCAAAATACGCAGATTAACTTTCTTTCTGACGAAATCAACTGCCGAAAGATCATTGATATCGAGCATGGCCACTTCGAGCGTATCACCCTTGCGATCGAAAGCTACGATACTATGATTGCGCGCGACCGGCTCAGGAATGAGAGAAAGAACGTTAAAATCTATTTTCTGTTCCTTAAGATCTACATACGGTACACCGAGAATAAGAGCTTGTATGCGGCGAAAATCATCGTCTGATATCTTGCCTTGTCCGACAAGTGTCTTACCAAGATCGGTCTTGCTTTTCTTGGCATCTTTTTCTGCCGCAGCAATATCTGCATCGTTTACCAGACCAGAATCTTTGAGAAAGGACTTGAGCTGATCGTTTGAGATGTTCATCAAGAGTAATTATAACAAAAACTCCCGTCTTGCGACGGGAGTTTCTACACACATTCTAGTGTTCTATAAAGCTTGAGGCGGTAATGTTTGCCGATTTGGTGCATTGACCTATTTCGACACCGTTTTGAGATACTGTCACAGTTGCAGTCTTAGTACCTCTTGTAGTGTATTGCTTCTGTACAAGAGAGCTAAAGCCTGACAAACCATCTGTACCTGTCCAGTTGTAGGTATATGTTCCCGATTCTGGTACCGAAGCGCTCCATGTGAGCGTTGAGCCTGTCGGTGCTGCAGCTGAAGAGACAGAGCAGTTTACGCTAGCGGCGGCAGAACCGTACTTGAAGACAACCTTGGTTGCCGTCGATGCGCTTATGCTAAACGTGATCGAGCACCATGTCGCATCGCAGGTCGGCGTAAGATCAAAGAGTGACACTGTGCAACCTGTACCCGAAGAAGCATACGAACATTTTCCTGCAGATATTGGAGAACCGGCAGTGGTGTAGACGGTATGCGAGCCGGTACTCAAGTTTGAAAATGTATAAGGATTGACCGATGTAACAGCTGAAGAATCTACCTTTGTCTGCGTACCAGCAGGAGCAGTCGTGGTTGTTTCGTCAGAACCAACCCTCTTTACATTTATACTGCTTGCTGCTCCAGCTGTACCTGAAACATCAAGAACAAATGAAGTTACTACCTGCTGTGGCGAAGCTATAATGGTGACTGGATATCTTCCATCGGTCATACCTGTAGCAGCAGTGAGTGTAAGCGTCGTCTCGCAGGTTGTTGTACATGATGTCGGACTAAAACTTGCTGTCACTCCTGATGGTAACGTACCTGCTGAGAACGTAATAGTTTGTGCTTCCGCAGTTGTTTTCTTAGTTGCGGTCAAGACATTGGTTACCGATCCGCCCTTTGCCACCGTCTTATCTCCTTCATTGGTAAAGGTGTACGGAACGGAAGTTACTTCATCATATTTTGCGACAACTTTTACAACATCCTCAGAGCCTACAGAGTACACTTTACTGCAAAAACCAGTGTTTGTATCACACGTTGCAGCCGCAAATGTTGTCACTGCACACTCATTACCTCCACGTTCATACGTACAGGTACCAAATGTGGTTACATATGATCCCGGTAGATATGTTGCATAGACAGTGTGGTTATTTGTACCTGTTTGTAAACTCGAATATATAGCAGGATTAGTTGAAGGAATGGTAAGAGTATCTACTCTCATTGCTGTGCCTGCTGGAGCACTTGCAGCATAGAGATCAGTACCTACCCTTTTGACCATAATGTCTCCCGTTCCAAATGAATCATATTTCCAAACAACCTTGGTCGTATGGTTATTGGTAAGGGTTGCAGAATACGTGCAAAGATTGGTGACTGTACTGCAGGTTGCAGCGGTAAAGGAAGTCACCGAACATTCAGCCAGACCCATTTGAGCAGAACATGCACCGACAGATATGTTGTATGAAGGAGAATACGTTGCAGTGATAGTATAAGGCGTCGTGGTCGATTGATTCGGATACGAAACAGGATTGGTCGTAGTTGTAGCGTTGCTATTGTATGTTATCGACGTACCAGCAGGCGCACTTGCAGCATACAAGTCACTTCCTACTCTCTTAACAATAAGATCCGCCGTGCCGTCAGGAGTATATGTGCCAGCTACGGTATATCTCCAGACAACTTTTTTAATTTCATTATCATTCGGTGCCGAAGCAACATCTGCTCGGCAAAGATTGGTTACCGTATTACATCTGTTATCAACATCGGTCGTACCAATGGTACCTGTTGGAGTACCTTCATTGGTATTCGCGACACACTCGACACCTCCTCGAGGATAGACACAGCTATGAACGGTGAGAGTATATCCAGGTACATATGTTGCATACAGTATTTTTGTTCCTGTGGTCGATGCAAATGTTGCTGGGTTGGTTGAAGTAAGAGTGCCAGTCGTACCAAAACGTACTTGGGTACCCGCGGGAGCTGTTGCAGCTGTCTGGTCAGAACCTACCCTATGCATTTCAAAATCGCGTGTGCCTGTAAGTGTATACCTCCACACTACTTTGAGAACTCGGTCAACCTGAAGAACAGCGACATTGTTTGGGGTTGTGATACGACATAGATTGGTTAACGTATTGCACACACCACTTGCATCAGTTGTACCAATACTCAACGTAGTATCGAGATTGGTGAGGTTTGAACATTCAACGCCACCTTGAGGATAAGTACAGTACAATGCTTGGACATCATATCCTGGGACATATGTAGTGTAGAAAGATTGACTATGAGTTACGCTTGTCGATGTTGATATGAGCAGCGGATTGGCAGACCCGAACGATCCACTCAATCCATGGCGTGCTTGCGTACCTGCGGGAGCAGAGGCGGTTGTCTGATCGGCACCAACTCGATACATTGCCACATCACCACTACCAGTAGGTGTGTACCTCCACACAATCTTAAGAACTTGATCGACAAAGAAGACTGCGACGTTGTTTGGGGTCGTGATACGGCACAGATTGGTTACGGTATTGCAAATACCACTTGCATCGGTTGTACCGAGGTCTAGAGAACTATCGAGATTGGTGAGGTCTGTGCATTCGACACCGCCACGAGGATAATTGCAACGCAATACTTGGACATCATATCCGGGAACATAGGTGGTGTAAAAGGTTTGACTAACACTTACGCCGTTCGTCGATGTTGACATGACCAATGGATTGGTAGAGCTAAGTGATCCGGTCAATCCGTGACGCGCCTGCGTACCGGCTGGTGCAGTAGCAGTTGTTTGGTCTATACCAACTCGATATATAGCGACATCACCGGTATTGTTAGGCGTGTATCTCCATACGACTTTGAGAATAGTGCTTCCTGCTGGAACATTAATATCTGTTCGGCACAAACTAGTCGATGTATTGCAACGATTATTTGCATCGGTTGTTCCAACGGTGTTACTTGGTGTACCAGCATTGGTAAGCGTTGCACATTCGACATTGCCTTGAGTATAGGTACAATAACGAGCATTTATTTCATATCCCGCAACATAGGTTGTGTAAAAAGATTTAGAACCACTTGTTGTCGTATATGTAGCTGGGTTGGTCGAGGTCAGCGTGCCGGCGGAAGTAAGTTTTACCTGTGTACCTGCCGGAGCTGTTGCCGTAGTTTGATCAGCACCGACTCGGTATACCTTTGCATTGGTCGTACCTTCGTTAACGCCTGCCGCATCGTACTTCCACACAACCTTGGTGACCTCAGCCGATGTCACAGATACATCATGCCTGCATCGTCCGGTATTTGGGTCGCATTTCGTATTACCAACACCTACTGGTACATTAGTAAAGGATGTGACTGCACATTCATTACCATTACGAGGATACGTACACGTGCCGACAGAAATAGAATATGATGCATTGTATGTTGAATATGTGCTGTGTGTACCAGAACTTACGGGAGGCCAGGTATATGGATTGGTTGATGTCATTGACTGACTATCGACTGCATTCTGCGTACCTGCAGGGGCGCTTGAAGCATAGAGATCAGTGCCAACTCTCTTTGTCTGAATATCTCCGTATGAGTTGGCTTCTACCGTCGTATAACGAGCAACTACCTTTCTAACAGAATCAGCTGAAACAGTATATGTGGCGGCGCACAAACCAGTATTAGCATCGCATGTTACCGTGCTAAAGGAAGTGACCGCGCACTCTGTTCCTCCTCTATCATATGTACAACTGCCCATTTCAGTCACATACGAACCTGGTAGATATGTCGCGTAGACTGTGTGATTGTTGCTTCCCACAGTGAGATTAAGATATGTATATGGATTGGTTGAAACAGCGGTCAGAGTATCGACTTTCATCGTAGTGCCAGCGGGGGCACTCGATGCATACAGATCACTACCGACACGCTTGACCTGAATATCTCCTGAGTCTGTAGTGAAATCTGGATTGAGAGAATTGTTTGCTATAAATCTCCAAGCTACCTTTGTAACCACCGCGCTCGTAACTGGCACGTCATAACGACAACGTGCCGTACCAGCATCACACATACCACTTCCCGAGCCAGTGGTTGTATTTGTAAAAGTAGTAACTGCACACTCTGTGCCATTTCGAGGATAGGTACACGTACCGTATGCAGCAGTATAGCCAGAGTTATAGGTTACGTAGGTACTATGAGTTCCAACAGTTGTCGTCCATGTTCGTGGATTGGTACTTTCCATTGTTTCAGTATCAACGCTCGACAAGACACCCGCTGGCGAACTCGATGTATATAGATCTTCACCCACTCTCTTGATCATAATGTCACCCGAAGATATAGGATCATATTTCCATACAACTTTTCTAACATTGTTTGCTGTAGCTGTTGTCGAGTATGCACAACGACCAGTATTTGCGTCACAGGTTGCAGCAACAAAATTTGTTACCGCGCATTCTGCAGTACCTTTTTGAAATGTACACGTACCAACAGTAATAACATATGAGGAAGAATACGTACCGTAAATAATATGCGTAGAAGTCGCTGATTGATTTGAATACGTATTCGGATTGGTCGAAGTAAACGAACTTCCATTGAGCGCGACTTGCGTACCTGCAGGAGCACTTGCTGCATAGAGATCGGTACCTACCCTTTTAACCAATATATCAGCATTGCCATCAGGGGTATATGTACCTGCTTGGGTGTATCTAAATACAACTTTTTTAATTTCTCCAACCGTAGATGGTACGGAAATATTTTGAGTACAAATATTGGTAACCGTGTTGCAATAGCCACTCGCTTCACCGCTTGTTGTGGTGAGAAAACTATTGAAGGAAATACTCATATCGGAACATTCTGGTGCGCCACTAAGATAGATACAATATGAATAATGCAAATCATATCCAGGTATATACGTCGCCTGTACTGGCACTGTACCACTTGTTGTTGCAAAACTTGTTGGGTTAGATGAAGAAAAACTACCTGACGTACCCAATCGAACCTGACCTCCTGCCGGTGCAGTAGAAATAGTTTGATCCACTCCTACCCTATATACCTGCAACGAACCCAGGTTTGTCGGTGTATACCTTATATAGACTTTTCTATTTTCACTTGCCGAAGAGAGCACCTCAACAGTAAGAGTGCAGAGGTTGGTCACCGTATTACAATAGCCACTCGCTTCACCGCTTGTTGTGGTGGTCAGAGGAATATAGGTATTGTAGATAAATGGATCATAAAAATAAGCACCGCACATAAAAGGTGCATCAATTGACCAACAGCAGGCAGTCGGACCACTGTCGTTGGTACACCATACCGACACATCGTATCCCTGAATATAATTTACCTGCATGGTCACCGAAGTATTACTTGTCACAGTAGTAAGCGGGTTGGTGGTAGTGAAGGCACCCGAAGTGCCTAGACGTATCTGCGTACCTCCTGGAACCGAAGCAATGGTCTGATCAGGACCTGTGCGATAAAACTGCACGGTGCCCGTAGTAACCGGAGTGTATCTGAAAAAGATTTTTTTTATCTCGCCAGCAGAAGCAGATGTGATGTTTTGCGTACAAATGTTGGTAACAACGTTACAGTAACCACTTGCCTCACCGCTTGTTGTTGTAGAAAAACTATTAAAAGAAATTGCCGGATCAAAACATTCAGCAGCGCCGTTGACGTATGAGCAGTAGGAATAATGAAGGTTGTACCCTGGCACATAGGTAGCTTGAATAGGCATACTAAGGCCGGTTGTCGTCGAGTATGTAGCGGGATTACTTGAAGAGAAGCTGCCTACAAGACCAAGACGTACTTGGGCACCTGCTGGTGCAGTGGCTGTCGTTTGGTCGGAACCAATACGATAGATATGCATATTATTCGGACTGGAGTTGGTACCTGAAGTGTAGGCCCACACAACCTTGGTGGTATTGTTTGCAACGGTAGTCACCGATTCAGAACATATATTGAAATTTGCATCACAAGTTGCTGCCGCAAAATTGACGACTGCGCATTCTGTTCCACCTGTAACATATGAACACGAACCGACACTGATCGTATATCCAGGAACGTATGTTGCATACGAAGTATGTGCTCCGACAGAGAGTCCGCTGAACGTACTTGGATTACTTGTCGACTGAGCCGATGTATCAACTCTAAATCCTACCGATGTCGGAGAAGAATTAGTACTGAGATCAACACCAACACTTCTTACATTGATGGCCGATACGCTCGTCTGAGCACTTGCAGAGTCATTACTAATAAGAGCAAAGGCAAAAACAGCCAATATGCATGCTAGGGATACGGAAATATAACGTTTCATCTCCGAATTGTATCTCATTGGGAAGGCATACTCAATGCAACTTTCCCTAGGTAAACAAAAACCCTGCAGGCGTGGGTGTACCTGCAGGGTAAGGAGGGAAGACTATAGTATCTGTCACTATAGTACTCCTCGAGAGCATGCTGTCAATATACACACAATATATATGCTATGATTTTGGCATGAATCCACTTATCAAAGCCGCGCTCGATGAGCAGAAAGCCAAGATCGACGCTATCTATATTTCGGTTGAGAAGACAAGAAAGTATTTTTTGTGGGCACTGATTGTAACTATCGTACTTTTTGTACTACCTTTTATAGGATTGGCATTTGCCATCCCCTCTTTTTTGAATACCTATTCAGATATTTCTAACCTAAGTCTTTAGTTCTTAGTTTTATTTAGAAAGCTGGTACCAAATTCTTTGCAATGTTTACATGCGTGCGAGTCTTGGGACCAAAGTAACCCCAGGCTGGTGTAATGCCTGACATTTTTTGATATTCAATAAGCGCCTTCTGAGTGACAGGACCAAAATATCCGAAGAATGGTCCGAAGAAAAATCCCTGCTGATTGAGAAATTGCTGAAGTTCAAGCACATCTGATCCCCTGCTGCCGATCGTGAGATCACGTGTAAACCCTTGCTTGGTCGATGTCGCTGATCGAGCTTCGATCGTACATGTGTAACCGCCAGTTGGGCAAAGCTGATTTGAAGAAACTGTCGATGGAGTCGAGGTCTGCGCGCTAGCAGAAAAAAGTGGCGCTGCTGCTAGAGCCAAACTGAAGATAAAAATATGTTTGTATATATTATTCATATGTGTGTATTTATTCGAGTATAGCATACAGATATTGCCATTCTGCCGCAAGCTACGTATGCTTAGGCAAAATGCTTACCAAACCCCAAATCCAAGAGATCAAAGCCCTGCAACAGAAAAAGTATCGTTCTGAAAAGAACCTTTTTACAGTCGAAGGAGAGAAGAACCTAACCGAGCTTTTGACTTCTGACTATAGTATTAAAAAGCTATATATTACTTCTGATTTCAAAAAGACGTATGCTCATCTGTTTAAGAAATTTGAAATCGAGCACAACATAGTTAGCCCTCACGAACTTTCTCTTATAAGCAATCTGGAAAGCAATGACGCAGGTGTAGCAGTAGTAACTCAGAAAGATAATGCTTCTTTTGATATTCAGGAAAATGAGATTGTTCTCGCTCTCGATGACATTCGTGATCCAGGCAATCTCGGTACGATCATTCGTATCGCTGATTGGTATGGAATAAAGAAGATCATCGCTTCGACAAACACCACCGATCTCTACAACAGCAAAACAATTGCTGCTTCGATGGGCTCTTTTACCAGAGTGTCTGTCTTCTATACAGATCTCAAAGAATATTTCAAAGATGTCACCGTGCCTGTATTTGGAACATATTTAGAAGGAGAAAATGTGCATGCTACTGATTTTCCCAAAGGCGGTGTTTTGCTTATGGGCAATGAATCCAATGGTATTAGTAAAAATCTAAAGTCAGTCATTACTAAGAAAATCACCATTCCCTCTTTTGGTTATGCTGAGTCGCTCAATGTCGGTGTTGCTACAGCAATCATTCTCGACAATTGGCGTAGGTCTATATAAATAAAAAATCCTGCATACCCGAAGGTATGCAGGACTAAACTACTTCACAAGCTTCCAGGCAAGTTTTTGCTTGGCCAGATAAGGAACGAGTTCGTCATGTAATTCTGGAACCGGGTAAAAATCAGGCACGACCCAATCTTTCTTTACGAACACCAAATTTGGCGCCGAATTGAAAAGTGGATTGAGTCCGTAAAAGCCGGCGCCAAATACCGAAACAAAATTTTCCAACTGCTCAAGTTTTCCTTTCTTTTCGAAAATCTGTATCAGCAATGGCAACGACGCCGGTTCAACGAACACGCCAGCACAAACCCCCGGTGCTTCTTTAGTCCTTCTCAAGTGAGGCGCACTGTCATCACCGTAGAAAAACTTACTGTTGCCGCTCGTCGCCGCATCGGCAAGAGCTCGGCGATCATCAGGATTCTTGGGGGTTGGCTTGCAGTGCCAGTGCGGCTGCATCAGACACTTACTCGCCTCGCTGTAGCCAATCACGTCGTCGTGCACCAGCATCAGATAATGCGGAGCGATCGTGGCAGCAACATTGTTGGGAGCCTGACGAACAAAATCTACTGCGTCCTTGGTCGAGATGTGTTCAAGAACAATCCGCAAAGCCGGAAAAGCTTTGACAATCTTTTCCAAGATAGTAAGAAAGGACTTCTCCTTATCCATACCAGGAACAGCATGGCTAGGATCTTCACCGTGCAGACACAGCACCATGTCGGCCGCCTGCATTATTTCCGCTTGATACTCCAAAGCATCTGTAGCTGTAAGAATGGCACGCGGTTTCGTATTTGGCATGACCAATGCCCTGCCAAAATATTGGGCTGTAAATGGAAGCACTCTCGTGAGAACTTCTTTCCTCCGAAAGTGCACGTGAAAGTTATCGCCTTTGCGCATTTCAAACGTTTCCATGATTTTCCCTTTCGGTAAATGTTTATTGTTCAATGAATGAAGGCATCGATAAATCGATATCATCATGCGACCCTTTGGTCATATGACGTTCGACAATCTTCGTCGCCTTACAAGGATCTTCCAGATGAATGGCACCAAAACTGTATGCCGCAGCACCTAAAAAATCCACTTTCGCCAAGTCGTCGTATTCCATAATACTCGGAGCAATAACATGCATGGTGCCGAGATCGGCAATTTCATCAACTGCTTTCCAGTTGTGTGCTTGGGCCAACTTACCCGAAACACCACCACCTGTACCTACTTTGTGTTCGATCGGCTTGCCTTTTGCAAGTTTCTTGATCAAACGCCGAAGCGGATTGAATTCATAGGTAGTGTCTCCTGGAAACACCAGTTCGTACGGGACGCTGTTGAGCGATATCGCTTGAACTATGCCACGAAGTCTCCTCGCGATCGCAATGTAATCCTGAGCAGCCGAAATCTTGGCGATAAGCGGATGCTTCGAGTATGCTCTTACGATTTGAGCGCGGCGTACAACCTCTTCGGTATTTTCAATGCCTTTGCCGGTGTTGGGACATGATGCATTGAGTTCGACACCGACAATGTCAAAACTATCAAGCTTTGGTGTCATTATGGGAAGTTCCTCCGCCGTACCATCAATCGATACGACAAGCGGAATCTTTTTGGAATTGGCTTTTGGGCCAATCTTGCAACACCACCATTCGATACCTGGATTGGTAAGGGCAACCTTGTTGATCACTCCACCAGGCAAATATCTGACGCAGCTCCACGGACTAAACGGAAGATATGTCAGCGGATTGAGCCAACAAATATTACCCGCCACTGGCTTATACGTCAGTGTTTTTGTGACCACCGTAAAAAGCTCTGGTTTCAAATTCCCCATCCACCGATGATGCCATTCCCATGGCCATCCTTTGCCGTCATATCTGAGTGCACCGGCAGCAACCATGTATTGAAAACTGTGACCGTTGCTAAGCGTTATCATGACTACTCCTTTCGAGAGTTGTGAATGTAGTTTCAAAGAACGCAGTACGCCTAGATACTACGTTTTTTGCAAAAAATGGCAATTTGCTTGTGCAGATATTTCCACACTAATTTTCAAGCGTCGGCAATGATTCTATAAACTTTTCAATTGAGTCTTCACCTTCAAAATCAAAATATGGTCTTTCGTGATCAGGTGTACTGCCAATAAGTAGATGCCACAACTGATATTCTTTGTAGTTGGGATGATGTTCTTTAATATTGTTAGAAAATTCTTCTACTTTTTTGGAAATTAAATTTACTTCAGCGTCGCTGTGTCGATAATGCTGCTCCATGATTTCATCGAGCTTATGAATTACTTCTTCGTGAGTTTGGGTCTGCTGTTCGAAATGGTTCATAGAGTAATAGTAGTACAACCACAAAAAAAGACACGTGGTGCTTCCACGTGTCTTTTAAATATTGCGAGAGCCAGATTACACAGGCTGATGAGGGATGGGGTGTTTGTCGTTGATGTGGGCCTCCATACTCCCTTCAATGAAGTTGTGGCAATACTGACATTTCCCCGAGCAGCAGGCCTGAACATGGACGGCCTTACTGCCTGGAGCGTGACATTCGCACGAACATATTGACCATTGATTCGACTCCGTTGCTTGGGCTGGTTCTGTCGCATCCACCATAGTGCAACTCCTTTAAAAAGATGAAGAACTCTATGCCCCACACGCTAACATAATCCCCAATTTAATCAATTAGCTCGCTGTAGGTTCCTTCATCATTGCTGAGAAGTCCATGAACTTTACGTTTGAAGGTGCGGCAAATTTGCTTGTATCTGGAAGCCAGTTGCCACATTCGTATGCTACTTTTTCATCAAGATCAGCTGGTGTAGCCATTGATGAAGCACCTTGTGCTCCAGCATTTTGCTCTTCAGTCAATGTCATCTTTATACCCTGTCCGCCCTGTAGGCTAGACCATATATAGACATCAGATCCAGTGCGAATCATGTGTGAATCGATCGCTGCCTGTGTGCCAGTCTTAGAAGTAAAGTCTCCTCGCATCTGTGAGCCGGAAATAAAGACTGTGCCCGAGACGGTTGTACCTGATGCTGTGTTGGTAAAGTTGCATGCCAAGTTGCGTCCCATGCCGAGAAGGTCTCTGAGACTACTCTCTGAATCTACCGAACCTGTAGCAGATGATTGTTCTGCTGTCGTTGAAGCCTGATTTTCACCTGCAACATCTGTCTTATTTCTATTCATTGCATAGTATGCACCACCGCCGATGAGAGCGACGATTGCAAGAGCAACGATGACACCGATCAATCCAAATCCTTTATTTTTAGTCATATGATTGTTATTTATTACATCCAATAAACGTAAATAAGCGACATTGCAAAGAATGTTGCCAAATAATATCCCGAATTGATAAACCACAATTTCCATGGCTTACCTTCCCACAATACACTACCGAGTGTCACTGGAGCAATAAAACCAAGCCAGTTCCAGATAGCACCGTTGATTACGGCGGTCATGCCGCTGACACTAAGATATGCCATGGCAAATATAAATGAATGCTGAAATACAAATGCCATTACAAATGAGCCAATTGTCATGAGTGTGTATGTCTTAGTCATACTTCTCTTCATGCCATTGGACACATCACTTTCGGTCACATTCATCAATCTCCTCCATGGCTTACCGAAAAGTGGTCCGTACCACAAAAAGCCAATCACCATACTTGCCACTGTAGCTGCTAATACCGCCACATAATTGATTGTTGGAGCCATACTCTATTTATAATTCTGATAATACCTATCTATAGTATGCTCCTTTTGTACAAAAATAAAAGCACCATGTTGCTTGATGGCGTTCATGGTGCTTTGAAAAAATCGATCATTTGATGCAAATAAATCCCCTTACATACCGCCAGCGATCGCCGACCCTTGGGTTTTTCGGGAAAACGTTTTCCAGAAGTTTGGAAACCCTCTCCTGATCAGCTGGGACGAGATGTTTTAACCCTCTCTCGTCGCTTGCTGTCAGAATCTTGAGGACAATGTACAAGCTGCTGAGCCGAGGGCCAAATTCGGCAACAAAGATCGCCGGCTTGTGCTGGCAGGCACGATTGCCGATCTCCGTTGCGATGGTGTTGATGGCAGAATCTACTCGCTCGATCATTTCTTTGATGTTGAGGGAAGGATTGTGCAGAGTTGAGTATGCGCGAGTCATGCGAATCATGCTCTCCATATCCACTTCTTGTGGATGAAATTCGATTGGAAACTCCCCTTCCTCAAGAACTCTTGGGTCAACTAGGGTTGTCATACTATCTCCCTTCTGTAAAAGAAAAGTGTCAGTTCCGTATCAAATACTACTCAAATATTGCCAAAAGGCAAAGATTGCAACTTATTTTTAAATCTATAGTATAAAAAATAGAAAGGAGGTGACCTTTGGCTACCAAATCCCGCGGTGCTCAAGCAATCCACGAATACATGCAGCAAGACTGGGAATCCCGAGTGGCACAACCTATCAGGCTGCATCGTGTGCGTGGAAATCGATTCAGATTTGCTCGAAAAGCATCTGCCTGTTTGCACAAAGAAAACAAAGCCAAAAAGTAACATGAACTTCAACCAAAACCGCTGTGATCCACAAGGAGCATAGCGGTTTTATTTTTACTTATTATTTTCTCTCTTAGTATCCGTTTGAATCATCAGCCGAGCCACCAACATTGATTTCAAGACCACCATTGTCATCTGCCTTTTCTTTTCCATCAAAAAATCCCTGACTGTATGCAACCCATCCCACGATTGCTATTACTACAACTACCAACACTCCGATAACTACACCAGTTGTTGAAGATCCTTTGTTCATAATTTTAAAATGATTAGTAACTCTGCTAACTACCATAAGTATATCAGGAATTATTTTTTAAATTAAAAAGAAACCGGTCCGTGTTACGGGACCGGCGAAGAGAGTAGAGCTTCTGTCAAAGACCCGACGCCTGATATATGGCTAGGGATAGACCCCGGCGACCACTTATTCGATCGAATGAGTGGGATTTTCAGCGATCGGCCTCTACTTCTTCATAGTTTAGAATAGTTTATACAGCAAAAGAGTCAATTGCTTGTTTTGCTGAATTCTACAAGAGGAATTGTGGCAAAAGACTTTATTCTCGACTTTTCAGCGACAGAAATTGCAGCAGTTGATGAGCCGGAATATGCAAATGCGTGGCTCTCGATAGCAGCTCAATATGTCGTGACCCTGAAAATAAATAAGTTTGAAGCTGTCTCAGCAGAAGCTGAGAGAGGATTCAAAGAAGGTTGGCAAATTCTCTACGACAACAAACTGACACGCAAAACCCAATTTGAGTACTTGAAAGATGCTGTGCCAATCAAAGGCTATCTTTTCGAAGCACTACCGCGAGCTATATAGCGGTAGTGTTTTTTTATTTTATTAACATGTCCAACAACATATCAACCCTCGGAACACGATCATGCGGTAGCTCGTTTCGAGAAAACCATCCTGCTTCAACTACTTCAATATCATCAATCTTATAGTTAAATGATTCGACTAATGAATGGAAAACAAAAATGGTATCCCTTTTATATTCTTTAGTATTTTTATATTCACCAATCTTTTCTACTTTTTCTAAATGTATTCCAACTTCTTCCTGAATCTCACGAATAGCTGCTTCCTCCCAAGATTCACTTCTATTCACTCCCCCGCCTGGAAAAGTGAATTTCTTGTGGTTATACCCGATTCGAGTCAATAAAAACTTTCCCTGACATTCAATAATACATTTCACACCCCTAGTCTGCGGTCGAAAAACAAACCAATATAGTTTCCTGAATGGATTGATGCAGAAATAAAAAATACGAGTTAAAACCTTACGAATATTCACAATCTGAGTATAACAAAGAAAATCTAGTGCCTTGGTGAACCAGGCCACTGTCCTTTTAGCTTCGTTCTTTCTAGAGCTTCTTGTTGATTTTGAAGAACATCCTCTTCAAATTCTGAGGTCATTTCATCTCTTCCCCCCTCTTTGACTTCAATATGTTTGATATCTTGCTTTGCCAACGTCAAAAGAACCAAATCTTTTGCATTGTCATTTAGGGTTGCAAGCCAAAAACCTTTCATGTCCAACAACTGTATTGCATAACGTGGAGCGCTATCTTTAAAACCACCCTCGTCTTCTTTCAATTCAGAACTTTTGTGATACCAAAATACTTTTTCTGGAACATCCATTAAAGCATTCGCCAACTTATTAAACTGATTTTGGGAAAGTCGTGGTATATGAATAAACTGAACTTGTTCATTTGATTCTATATTTTCTTTATCACGATACTCAGGTTCTATATATCCTTCATCTAATGGATGTTTTATTCCTTCCATAAATATAATTTAAATGATCTGTTAATTATATCAAAAGAAGAACTTGTTCTAACCTCAAAATAGAATCATTCCTTATATGGGGTCCTTTGAGCAAAATTATAACTGAGATACTTTCCGATCGGGTGTATATGGAGGGTATAAGGGAGAGGCTACTGTATATAGCTAGTTTATCTGCATCTCCAACTCTTGCGTGACACCAATCAAGCCATTTCCTTGGACACCATTTACGACAGCGTCTAGAACCGATCCCGCAAGCAGGCATATCGTTTTCTCTATCTCGATTGGAGTGAGCTCGTTTCTATTGCCCTTAAACGTAACTGGAAAGCCATTGTTCACAAAGGTTATATTTTCATACATAACATCTGCATGCACCTCTTTGGTCTTTCGAAAAGAAATAACTGGGAATTCCCTATCCGAGGACGACACACTCATGAAGTAAATTGGCGTATTTGAAACAAGTTTTTCGATATCTCCTTTCTCTAATACGGGAGAGCCCGATGCTCCGATGATGACATTACTACTGGTGTCAGTAATGACCGCCGTCAAATCGCTATGCCCATGCTTCGTGTCGTATCCATTCACCACAAAACCCTTCTGCTCGAATATCTGCTTAATAGCCTCGCCAATATACCCAAGCCCCACAACTAGAACCTTTGGGTTAATAACATTCTTTGTCTCAAGATATTCTTTCACCCTCTCGAAGCAGTGACGAGCAATGAGCGGACTCTCTTGAACCAATTTAGTCGCTGACCTTGCTACATTTATTACTGGAAAATTAAACCTCTCACTCTCTAACTTTCTAAAGCCTGAAGACGTCTGCTCAACTGCGAATGATACATTTCTGTTCGCATTGGCAAAAGTCTTGATGAGTTCTCCCCCGTCATCAAGCACGATAACCTTTGAGTCTGATGGGGTCAGATCGAGAATCGTCTCACAATTCTTTTTATGTTCTTCATCAAAAGAATTACCATTAAAGACGGGTTGGACTACGTACACACCAAGTTTTTTAAGTTCTTCAGCTATTTCCAGGTTGGTAGAATATGCCTTACCAAGTATGATTATCATTTCTGGACTAAAACCAAATTCAATAAACTTCTTAAACATCACAAGCTGTGGTTCAAGAAGATGCTGGCAACAAACTAGATAAATATCACCCACTATTTCTGAGGTTTTATAGTGATTGAAAACTTTCGCTAGAAGAGGATATGAGTAATCCATAGAATAATGTAAGCCTAGCAGTTTAACTGCCAGAAACAAGTTCGAATAAGAAAGATTGGGGTCCCTTGAGCAAAATTATAACGGATATACTTTCTGACAGAGTGTATATCGATGTGATAAGAGAAAAACTTGTATATATTACAAAGATGATTTAAGCAGCCTCAAATCGTGCCTTGTTTTCCATCATCCACTTCTGTTGATCCTCTTTTGTCTTAGTTGGATCATTCATAACATCAGCATGAGCCTGCATATAATGAGGCATAAGTGCTTTCATCCATTCTTCAAAAGTCTCCCCTTGAGCAGTTACTTCACACAGGTCGCATTTGAGTGTTTTCATAAAATGTAGTCAAAATTAATACTGTAAATATAACATAGGATTAAACTCTTATTTCTATCGAGAAGGATACGGTATCGTCAGCACCTATGTCCTCTTTTTTTCTTATTTGAGACTTAAGAGGGAGCAAGTACACTCCTGACTTTTTGTCAGGAAATATAGAAGTCTTCCACGAAGTCTTTCGTATTTGCACGTTAACTGGAATCGAACCCCAACCCTTTTTATATAAAGCAAAGTTCTTCCTAATCTCATCTGACTGCTTCTTTGGTACAAACAGGAAATGCCACCCGCCCATTCCTAGGTAAGGCCACACCTTCGAGCTCAACTTATATTTTCCCTTCGCCATACAAAAAGTATAACAGAATAAGAGACACTACCACCCCCTATCGCAGAGCTATTACTAACGTGGGTGCCGTCGTAGAGGATGTTAGAACTATATTTGAGCAAAGGAATGATGCGACGATTTACATTCCTGACATGCAAAGTATAGCAATTCTTGGATAATTTTGGTCGTTTTGGGCTCTTTTTGGCCTAATTCGGCCTAGTAGAGCAATAATGGGGTTTAGGGTGAAAAAGGGCAATTTAGGGCAAATAAGTGCAAAAAACACCTTAAACCTGAGTTTCAAGAACTATAGGAGACACGAGACTTCGGCGCCTCGAACGATATAGCAGTGAGCATAATTCATAAACTCCAAAGAGAAGTCCTGAATAGAAAATATCACCGACAAGTGAGTTTTTAAAGAAAGGGATAGCCATCAGATATGATTGCATCAGACCGGAAAAAGAATGCTCGTACATTGTCCCAAATTGCCATACGGCCCAATTTGTAACTAAAAAGAAAATCAGGGATGAGCTAATGGTCAGTGTGAAGGTAGAATTGAATGTCTTGCCTTTTTGAAGAAATGCCCCTAATAATCCTGCAACAATTAAACTACCGTATACAGAAAGCATTATCGACAAGGAATAAAATCCGATAAAAAAGTCACTTACTAACATAAGACAGATGATGATTGGAATCGAATATCTAATACCAAAATATGCTGAAATAAATAGAGCAATGGCAGTTATTGGTGTTGTATTTGCCGCATGAGGCATGAGGCGTCCAACTACGCCTAGGGCAACAAGGATTCCTAAAGTTAAAAACAGGTATTTCTTAGACATTACTCTTGACCTTGGATAAATTTAAATTCAATAATATCCCCCGGTTGGATTTTATAGGAACTTACCCCAACCTGACTATATTTATTATTAACCCAGTACTGCCACCATTTCTTTCCAGAAGGGTCTTTGCCGATTCCTCCAATTGATTCAATAAATATTCCAAGCTCGCCTCCATAATCCTTATATTTCAGCTCCGTGCTGTTAGCGTCAGTGGCATTTTTCAGTACATCAAAAGCAGTTGCACCCGATAGATCATGAAATGTCTTTACCCGGCCATCACCATAATCAATCATCAGACTTACTGATGATTGTGGCTGATTTTGCGAGACGGTTTCAGTAGCTGGAGCCCGATAATCTCGCCCAACTGAAATCCCAAGCAGAAAGACAATACCGAGTATTACAAGTCCACTAGTATATTTTAGAAATTTATTATCTTTCATATACATTTATATAACCAACTGCCTATGCCTAAGATCATGAAGAATTTTGCACGGAGCGACGATCCGTTTATCCACTATCCGGTAAAAAATATTGAGCCCATCGCGCCTTGTCTGCACTAAACCGTTATGGCGCATGAGCGCAAGATGCTGAGAAAGGTTAGCTTTGGAGAGTTTTGTGATTTTCAAAAGCTCTTCAACCCCCATTTCTCCCGTCTTTAGATTGTTAAGAATCTCCAAACGCTTCGAGTTGGCTAAAATCTTGTATATGTTTGCATTTTTATCAAATGCTTCTTGTGGCAGGGGTGATTTTATTTTCATAGTTTCGTTATTAATTAAGTTATTAACAGTATATCATGGCGAGCTTGCAGTTTATACACTCTTTTTCAGTTGAGTCGCCATTAAAGAATTGTTATACTAATTCAGTAATCAATTAACTACTTAATAATATCATCTATGGCTACAAAAAGGAATACCGTCTCTGTGGAGGCAACAGTTAAAAACATTCAAAAAAGAGACGGCATGGTCGTTCCTTTTGATATTAAGAAAATTATTACCGCAGTCAATAAGGCTATGATCGCTACCGGCGAAGGATCACCTAAAGAAGCTGAGATGGTTGCCAATAAAGTCTATGCTGACGCTTTGAGAATTACTAAAAAGTACAAAAATTTCATTCCAACAGTAGAAGGGATCCAAGACACTGTCGAAAAAGAGCTCATTTTATCTGAATACGTCAAAACAGCGAAGGCCTATATCCTCTACCGAGAAGGGCGAGCAAAATTGAGAGCAAAAGGATTACGTGTTCCTCCTAAAGTAAAGAGGCTTGCAGAAGAAAGTAAAAAATATTTCAAGAATCCGCTCGGAGAATTTGTATATTATCGAACTTACTCTCGATGGATGGCTGAAGAAGGTCGGCGTGAGACCTGGATCGAGACTGTCGATCGGTATATTTCATTCATGAGGGAAAATCTGGGAGAAAAACTTAAGGAAACTGAATACAAAGACCTGCGAGAAGGCATTCTTAATCTCGAAGCAATGCCATCGATGCGTCTCCTTCAATTTTCCGGTCCTGCTGCGAGAAAGACGAGCGTCTGTGCATATAACTGCTCGTATATAGCACCAGAGAATTTTCAGGACTTAGCAGAGATTATGTATGTCTCTATGTGTGGCACAGGTGCCGGCTGGTCTGTGGAGAGCCAGAATGTCCAAAAGTTTCCGCAGATCAGCATGCAGACCGGCACTGTTTTGCCAACTCATGTAATCCCCGATGATAAAGAGGGCTGGGCCGATGCTTTAACTCTTGGTATGAAAACATGGGCAGAAGGGAATGACATTGAATTTGATTATTCCCTACTTCGTCCGGCTGGAACACGTCTCAAGACTATGGGAGGCAAGGCATCTGGTCCCGAACCGCTCCAAAGACTCCTGACATTTACCCGTCAGAAGATGTTCGCTCGGCAAGGCCGACGTCTTCGCAATATTGACGTCCATGACATCATTTGTATGATCGGCGACTGCGTCGTATCTGGAGGCGTGCGAAGAAGTGCAATGATTTCTCTTTCTGATTTAGATGATAATGACATTCGCGACGCTAAGAAAGGGGCTTTTTATATGAATGAACCTCAGCGAATGCTTGCAAACAATTCTGCTGTTTATATTCAAAAGCCTTCAAATACAGAGTTCATAGAAGAATGGACGGCTCTTATGAAATCAGGATCAGGTGAACGAGGGATTTTCAACAGAGGTTCTCTCGCAGCCACCCTTCCAGAACGAAGAATTAAGGTTCTGAAGGAGTATAAGGGTTACTTTGATCCTAGTGGTCAGAATATCGTGAGCTCTATCGGCACTAATCCATGCGGTGAGATTATTCTGCAGTCGAAGCAGTTCTGTAATCTATCAGAAGTAGTAGCAAGAGCTGAGGATGATGAAAAATCACTGCTTAGGAAAATTCGTCTCGCAACTATTTTAGGGACCTATCAGGCAAGTCTGACAAACTTCCCCTACCTTTCAAAGCAATGGAAAGAGAATTGTGAGAAGGAAGCTTTGCTTGGAGTCTCAATAACCGGACAGTGGGATTGTCCGGCAGTACGAAATGCAAAAGTTCTGGAGAATCTGAAAAAGGAAGTAATCAGGATCAACCAAGCCTATGCAAAAAGATTTGGTATTAATGCTTCTACTTGTACAACTGCAGTAAAGCCATCAGGCACACTCTCCCAGACAGTAGATTGCTCATCAGGCATGCATCCTCGCCATGCGCCATTCTATATCCGCAGGATAAGAATTGCCGCTACTGATTCACTCTTTAAGATGCTTAAGGATCAGGGCGTTCCGTATCATCCGGAAGTCGGCCAGTCGGCAGAAAACGCGACAACGTATGTTCTCGAATTTCCGGTCAAATCTCCAAAGGATTCGATCTACAAAAATGATCTGTCTGCAATCGATCAGCTTGAGCACTGGAAGCTCGTGAAGGTAAATTACACCGAACACAACCCTTCAGTTACTGTTTCCATAAGTGAAAATGAATGGATCGAGGTCGCAAACTGGATTTACAAGAATTGGGATATTGTGGGTGGTCTCTCCTTCCTTCCAAGAGACAATCATGTGTATCAGCTGGCGCCTTACGAAATAATCGATGAGAAAAAATACCTTGAGCTTTCACAGCGTCTGAAGCACATCGATTACTCGAAAATAATTACTTACGAAAAGACAGATGAGCTCGATGTCAAAAAAGAATTGGCATGTGTAGCTGGTGTTTGTGAAATCGCTGTATAGTTATGCTTATTATATTTACGGGGAATGGCAAAGGAAAAACTACTGCAGCCTTAGGCCAAGCCCTGCGAGCAGTTGGAGACGGTAAGAAAGTGTTAATGGTTCAGTTTATTAAAGGCCCTTGGAAATCTGGAGAAGATTCATCGTATCATCGACTTGAGCCAGATTTTAAGATCGTAAAAACTGGAAAAGGATTTGTTGGTATTGGTGATGATAATCTACCCTTTGAAGAACATAGGGATGCCGCCGTGACTGGCCTCAAATACGCAGATAAGGAAGCGCTCTCGGAGAAGTGGGACATTGTCATTCTTGATGAAATCTGGAATGCGCTTCATTTGAAACTACTTACTGAAGAGAGTGTTCAGCACTTTATAGATGCGCATGTATTTAAACTTGAGCATCTTATTATGACCGGTCGTAATTGCCCAAAGGAATTTGTTGATCAGGCAAATTTAGTGACTGAAATGAAAGAGATTAAGCATCCATTTGCACAAGGTATTCCTGGAACAAAAGGGGTTGAATATTAGTATTCGAATCAATTTTTACCTAAAACGTAAAATACGATGCCAGTCCAGATCGAAATACATCCAAACAAAAGAATCAGACCGGAAAACACATAGGTTAGAATGCCCAAATTAAGAGCAGTGATTAGTGTTGTTGCCGTTATCCAAATATTGCGAGCAGAATTTGCTACCATTACAGGCTTGCCATCTGCACCTAAGACTTGCTGATCATTCTCATCAAGCTTCGGTATCTGCTGCGGCATTTCGGCGTATGTCTTGCCTCCTGTCGATTTTAGCGTGTGCTCTCTGATTATGTCTGCTTGTGCTTTAAGTGTGAAAGGCCCTCGCACTGCTTTTTCTGGGATACTTGCGTCTGCCGGAGTTACTATCTTTTCCTGTGCAATATTTTTATATATAAACGTGATGCTCCAAAGACCGCCGACTACAAGCAGGATTCCTGCTCCTACAGCTAATACTGCTGAAATTGTAAGTAATTTTTCCATAATTTTATTTATTATTAATAATATTTTCAATATCCATTAAGCGATTATACTTGGAGACCCTCTCGCCTCTTACAAGCGACCCAGACTTAATATAATCGCAGGAAAGGCCAACCGCGAGATCAGCGATAAACGTATCCGTTGTTTCGCCGGACCGATGGGAGACAAATGGAGCCCAGCCTTGCTTTTTTGTCATGAGAACAGCACTCATAGTTTCGGTAAGTGTACCAATCTGATTTAGTTTTATAAGGACAGAGTTGATGGCTTGCTTTTCCTCAGCTGTCATAATTCTTCCTACATTAGTAACCGTCAAATCATCGCCAACGATACTTATCTTATCTCCCAGTCTGTCTCTCAAATCTGAAAAGCCTTGCCAGTCATCTTCACCAAGACCATCCTCAATAGAAATTATCGGGTGATTATTTACGATCTGCTCGTACCAATCAATTAACTCTGAGCTACTGAGCTCTTTTTGTACTCCACTTATTCTCAAACTATATTTTCCTTCTTTATAAAATTCAGAGGCTGCAACATCTATAGCGATCTTCACGGTCTCAAACGAGTAACCTGCTTCCTTGATAGCTTGTTCTACCAGATCGAATACTTCTTCGTTTGAGGATAGTTTCGGCGCAAAGCCACCTTCATCACCAACGCTTATTGCATGTCCCTTATCCTTAAGAAGTTTCTGTAGTGATTTAATGATTTCTGCTCCGGCCTGGATTTTTCTTCGAATAGAGTTAAAACCAATGGGTGCGATCATAAACTCCTGAATATCGAGACCACTGTCGGCATGCTTTCCGCCATTTATAACGTTAAATGCGGGCTGTGGTAATTTGAAATCCTGATTGTCTGAAATATTTCCAATATATTCATACAACTCAATATGTTGCTCTCGAGCACATGCCCGGGCAAAAGCCATTGAAACGCCCAGTATGGCATTTGCACCTAAACGCGCCTTATTTTTTGTTCCGTCAAGATCAATCAAAAATGTATCCAGAGACAGCTGTTCAAAATCCTTTCCCTGTATATTCCTAAATATCTCTCCATTCACTGACTCGATAGCTTTAAGCACCCCTAGGCCTCCATACCGGTCTCTATCTCCATCTCGCAATTCAACAACTTCATGCGACCCAGTACTTGCCCCAGAAGGTACAGATGCTTTCCCGGACACACCGCTCTCAAGAATGCAAGAAACCTCAATCGTGGGATTACCTCGAGAATCGAGAATTTCTTTCGCTGTGAGTGAGGTTATTTTTGCCATTTTATAAAGGATTAATTTGACTACGGTCGGCCATGTGGCGTTCGGCTTCTGCCACAATCTTTTCCATCATTGTTACAGCTTCGACAGGATATTTCCCTTTAGCTGTTTCTTCGGAAAGCATCACGGCATCAGAACCTTGAAGGATGGCGTTGGCCACATCGGTGACCTCCGCCCGAGTAGGTGTTGTGTTTTCGACCATCGAAAGAAGCATTTGAGTTGCAACAATGACTGGTTTGCCTGCCCGCTTAGTCTTCTGAATTATTCTGTCCTGAACGAATGGAATCTGCTCGAGTGGTACTTCGTTGCCGAGATCACCCCGGGCAACCATTATTGCATCTACGGATGCGATAATCTGTTCAAGCGATTCGATGGCAACTGCTCGTTCTATTTTTGCGATTATTTTTTGATTTCCAGAAGCGTTAGTTATGATTTTACGGCAATTCTCTATATCCTCTGGACCAGCAACAAACGAAACAGCAACATACTCAACATTATGTTTAACCGCAAATCGTATAAATTCTTTATCGTTTTCGGTAAGTGAAGTAACAGCTTCCCGATCGTAGGTATGACCATCTTTACCCTGAACACGAGGTCCAGGGAGATCGATAATGATCGGAATATGTCGGCCACAATCTTTCCCAAGATCTCGAATAAGGTTTATTTGCTCGACACGCTCACTGAGATTGCCCCAGGAAAAATTAAGCCTTATTACATCGAGTTGATGATCAATCATGGCTTTAAGCACATCTCGCTTTTCTGATGTCGGACCAAGAGTAGCAATAATTTGTGCTCTGGAATTGGTCATGCTGGTACACTTGATTCGGTTTGGCGAATCTCTTTATTAATCATGTGACCTTTATCATCAAGATCATAAATAATGATCCCACCAAACGGTACTTCAACATCAGCTATTGCTTCATCAGATATATTTTCAATATATTTAACAATGGTTCGCAAAGAATTACCATGAGCAACAACCAAGACATTTTTTCCTTCTTTAACTTTAGGTAAAACATTATTTATAAAATAAGGAACTGCACGATCATAGACCATTTTTAATGTCTCTCCATTCGGTACGGGATAATCCCAATTTCTTCTGACTTTATTCCAGTTTTCTTCACCAATAAGCTTCTGCATATCCCATTTATTCTTACCGGTATAGTCACCATAATCCCGCTCATTGAGTGCGGAAGAATGCTCTGTTGGCACTTCAAATCGTTCACAGACATTGAGCATGCATGAGAGTGTTTCTATCGAACGAACTTGCATTGAAGCAAAGGCTTGATCAACTTTTAAATCTTTGATTAAAAGCCCCATGTCTTCGGATTTTTTAAATCCATAGTCAGTTAAATGCCGGTCACGTTTACCAGTCCATAACCCTTTTTTATTCCACTCCGATTCATGATGACGCGATAATATAAGTTTTCCTTTCATATATTAATTATGGATTTACAATATTTTTTGGAGTTCTACCCTCAAAAAAATCAATAATATTTCTTGCAGCGATTTCAGCCATCTGATTACGGGCTTCAACACTCGCAGAAGCGATATGAGGAGTTAAAATCACATTCTGGAGACTCACTAGCCCCGGAACTAGCCCAGGTTCGAATTCAAATACATCAAGTGCTGCACCAGAAATGATTTTCTCCCTTAATGCATGTTCAAGTGCCACCTCATCGACTACTGGGCCTCTTGAGGTATTTACTAGCAAGGCAGTAGATTTCATCTTCTTTAGACGTGTCTCATTTATAAGATGCTTTGTAGATTCGAGCAAAGGAACATGAAGGCTTATAAAATCAGCCTGAGGCAACAGAGCGTCGATAGAATCACAATTAACAGCCCCGAGTTCTTTCTCAATTTGTTCATTTCTAGCAACGTCAGTATAAAGAATTTTCATTCCTAATCCCTTTGAATACTGGGCAACACGGCTACCGATTCTACCTACCCCTATAAGACCAAGAGTTTTACCGAGAACATCAGTCCCGACAAAATTAATCGGTGACCACCCTTTATATTTGCCTTGACGAACAAATTCATCTGCCTCAACTATTCTAGCCGCAAGAGCAAGCATTAATGCAATCGTATGTTCTGCTACAGCTTCAGAAGAAAGTTCTGCCGGAGCATTCGCAACAATAATGCCTCGCTTTTTTGCTTCAGCAACATCAATATTGTCGTAACCAGTGGCGTAATTCACGTAAAGTTTTACACTTGGCACTGCATTAAATACTACTTCATCTATTTGATCAGTAAGTAAAGTTAGAACAGCATCATATTGTTTATTCCTTAAGAAAGAAATAATTTGATCTCGAGTAGGTGCTGAAGACTCAGGATTTATATCTACTGTATATCCTTTTTCTCGAAGTATTTTGATTCCAATCTCAGGAATCTCTCTGGTAATAAAAATAGATTTTGACATATTTAATATTTTAGCAGTTATCGACACCAATTGCTTGTTGGATGTTATTGAAACCATCTCGTTTCAAGAGCTTGGTTAGGCCTTGGTTGATTTCACTTATGACTTGTGGACCTTCAAATATCATCCCAGTAATCATTTGTATAAGAGATGCCCCTAATCTAATTTTCTTGTAAGCATCTTCGGCAGTGAATACTCCTCCACATCCAACAAGAATAAATCGCTTCCCTTCTTTTTTATAAATATAAGTAAGTACTTCATCTGAAAGTTCTTGAACAACTTTTCCACTCAAACCTCCTTTTTCAGGAATATCCTTATCAAGAATTTTGGGATTATCTCTCTTTTTGGTTAGGTTTGTACAAATAATACCCTGGACTCTATGGGCGCGAGCAACGTCGAGCAATGCATCAAGCTCGCTTCGACTCATGTCTGGCGAAAGCTTTATAAAAACCGGCTTCTTAGTAGGAATTTCATCGAGAACATCAAAAAGATAGTCTAGCTTGTGAGGGACAATAAATGGTTGGCCACCATGTGTATTGGGGCAACTTATATTCACAGTTATGTAATCACTCAGTGGTTCCATGAATTTAAAAGCTTTAGCGTAGTCTTTGACTGCATTTTTGAGAATTAAATTATCTTCACAATTAGTCATGGCCACACTCATTCCGATCGGAATGCTAAAGTGTTTTCCCTGTAACCTTTTTGAAATAACCTCACACCCATCATTTTTAAGGCCATAGTAAACAGCTAAACTTTTTGAATTTGGAAGACGCCACAGGCGCGGTTTTGGGTTACCAGCACATTGTTTGCCTGTAATAGATCCCATTTCAGCAAAACCAAAGCCCACGGATGGCAAAATATCAGTGAGTTGGGCATTCTTATCAAATCCTGCGGATAGACCTATTGGATTTTTAAAAGAAATGCCTAGAATTTTTTGTTCTAGAACTGGATTTTCATACCTAAATAAAGCTTTTGTAGCCACCCTTCCTAGGCGGAAGCGTCCCAGGGTAATGCCAACTGAAGTCATCTTATCGTGTATAAATTCTGGATCGTTACGGAAGAAAACTGGTTTTAGTAGATATTTATAGATGCTATGGGTTAATTTATTCCGATAAAATGCTACTGTTTCATTCATACATTTTAAGTTTAGTAGTTCATTGATTACTTAATCAGTGTACCATGATAGAATAGACATGTCACCTGAATTAACTACCTAATTACAATATAAAAATGGTTAAATTTTTTGATAAACTTGAGGATTTTACAAGAGAGCATCTTTCAAGATACCCAATCACCTACTCGATCTTTGGTGGTATAGGAGTTGTACTTTTTTGGCGATCCGTATGGGAAACAGCAGACATGCTCGTCCCACTGCACCCCTTATTGACCATCTTCTTTTACCCGCCTCTTCAGATTGTGATATCAATACTTGGACTCATGCTCACAGGTTTAATGGTCTCAGTCTTTATTGGTGACCGAATCATACTATCAGGTCTCCGTCATGAGAAAAAAATTGAAGAAAGAACAAAGGAAATCGTCAAAGAAGAGGCGATAACACTTGTACACGTTCGTGACGAGATTCGTGAATTACGAAAGGAAATTAAAAAATTATCAGTAAGATAATATCTTCTATGTATGTTTACTTTTTACGTGGTGGCGTCGGAAAAAGTAAATGAGGATAAGGGTCAAATAAGCTGTAAGTGACATCATTGGAATAGTGATGTAACCAAAAGAAACGAAGAAAATCTGGGCACATGATACGCCTTGTGCCGCACAGGCTCCAAGGACAGCGGGATTAAACATTTGTCCATAATATTGGAAAAAAGCAATTCCCCCACCGATAAGAGAAAGTGCGAGACTGTAAAGAAACACTAATTCATCCTGAACCTTATTTATTTTTTCGTTATAAAGTGCTACTCCGAACAAAATTACCTGGGGATAAAGAAATACCCTCTGCCACCAACATAGTTCGCAAGGAGCAAAACCGATTACATTCGAATAGAAAAAGCTGGAAGCGACCGCGAGAAGACTAACAAGGAACCCTATCAAAAAAGCATGATCTGCTGTTTTCCGAGAAAGATGATGAAGACGAGTATGTGGGTTTCTAAAGATAACTAGTATCAGGAATGTAGCCGAAAATATAATAATTATTTGGGCAAGCAGTGTTCCCCAAGAAAAGATTAACGTTGTTATTGAAGCAAGTGCGCTCATAAGACTTACTTTTAATTAAAGTTGACCGAGAAATTATACATCCCCATACTGCAAAGCCCTTGGACAGTTCCCGCCTGCGGCGTGCCAAGATCAATCACTTCTTCTCCTGTTTGAGACAAGATTTTCTGATAGCCGATTGATCTAATTACCAGTGACGCAGAGCAATCGTATGTTCCATTTGTCCTAACGATTAGCTTGGTCGGTATATTGGCTTGTGCTTTAGATACCTTGGGTGAGTATCCTCCCCGAGCACTTATGGTTACGTACTGGATTCCATCACGAATTTCTACATTTTGAGCTGAGTTAGTAGAGTTTGAGTTGTTTGACTGTCCAAGGAATAGAATGCCAATACCTATGACTATTGCAAGCGTGATGATAATTGAAGCGGTTTTATTCATACATTAAATTATATGTTAAATAGTGGGTTAATAATTCCGAGTCCGGCAAGTCCAGCAAGGAGTGCGAATAGCCCGAGCCCGATCACAACTATTCCTGCTGATTTAAAGAACAAAGGTGCATGCTTTCCATGAGCAAATGAAGCCGATCCGAATGAAAGAAGGACAAGCATCGGCAGTGTTCCAAGAGCAAATGCAAACATGATAAGAAGACCTGACATGAATGATCCGCTACTTAGTGCTGAGACTTGCATCGACTGCGTAAAGCCGCACGGTAGGAAAAAGGTGGCAAAACCAAGCACAAGAGGAGTAAAAGTTTTATGCTCAATTCTCCTGAAAAAGTTGAATAGTCCTGAGGGTAGCGCAACTTTATTTTTTGCAAAGACTCCAACTAAGTTCAGACCTAATAACAGCATCACCATTGATGCCAATAATCCCAATATTGTCGTAAATGTGAAATTGATACCGATTGCACTTCCAAGTATTCCGAGCAAACCTCCTAAGATCGCAAAGCTAACGAGCCTGCCTGCATGAAATAGCACGAAGGTCTTCGTATCGCTCACATTATCTTGTGATATTTTAGCCGAGAGCGATAGGACTAGGCCGCCTACTATTGCAAGACAGCTTGAGACTGACGCTATGAGACCAATTATAAAGCTAGTGACCGGAGTTGTTTGTCCGCCGATTCCAAGGTTTAGAATTCCTGATTTCTGTACCCAAAAGAATAGTGCGAGAATCCCAAGTCCAATGGGCAAACCTTTCCAGATTACATCACCATTTTGTTTTTGTTTGACTTTCTTCTCAACGGACAGGGAATAGCCATTGTGCTTTATTTTTTCAGTCAGTATCTCTGCGAGTTTGTGTTGGCTCTCATCAAGGGTAGTGTCTATTGAAACAGTTTCGTGCTTCAAATCAACACGGGCTCGCTCAATGCCAATCTGCTCATTTAAGGTATCTTCGATAAAGATCTTGCATGACGCACAGTGGGTACCGGAAACATGAAATGTGTAAGTATTCATAGTTATAATTTCTTAGTTTTAATTCGGAGTGAGTTCGACACCACTGACACCGACGACATTGCCATGGCGAATCCAGCGAAAATCGGATTCAATAACCATCCAAAAATCGGATAGAAAACTCCTGCCGCCAGGGGGATACCCACTACGTTGTATATAAAAGCCCAGAATAGGTTTTGCTTAATGCCTCTCATGGTGATTTTGGAGAGCCTGATTGCTTTTACAAGCTTTGATATATCTCCACCTAAAAGCGTGATACCAGCCGACTCTATGGCAACATCAGTTCCAGTCCCCATAGCAATACCGACATCTGCCTGTGCGAGAGCCGGAGCATCGTTTACTCCATCACCAGCCATGGCTACTATCCGTCCTTGCGATTGGAGTGTTTGTATCTTTTTTAGTTTGTCTTGAGGTAGTACATGGGCGACAACGTCATCGATAGCAACAAGCGAAGCAATATATTTTGCCGCCTTCTCGTCGTCGCCGGTAAGCATGACTACTTTTATGCCAAGTTTATGAAGATCGGCAACAGCCTGTTTTGACTCCTGTTTTATTCCATCAGCGACCATGACAAAACCGAGTACCTTTTCCTTTGTCGCAAGGACAACCGGTGTCTTGCCTTGGGAGGTAAACTCATTTAATTTCGTAGCATCAAAAGAAAGTTTGAGATCGCTGACAAGTTTTGCGTTTCCAACAAAATATTCAGTTTCTTTAATCCTACCCTTGAGACCTTTACCTTGTATCCCTTCGAACTCTGAAGTCTCTGACAACGGAATGTTTTTATCTTGAGCGTAGCTTACGATTGCATGTGCGATTGGATGCTCGGATTTCTTTTCAAGTGAAGCGACAATCGACACTAACTCATCATCTTCCAGATCCGAGAGGTTCTGCATGTCTACCAGTGTGGGCTTGCCTTTAGTGATCGTTCCAGTTTTATCAACCACAACCGTATTAACCTTATGTAATTTCTCAAGAGTCGCCGCATCTTTGATGAGAATACCTTCCTTTGCCCCCTTACCGACACCCACGATAATAGCGGTTGGAGTAGCAAGTCCTAGAGCGCATGGGCATGCGATGACGAGAATGCCCACGAACGAAACAAGGCCGAATGATAGAGCCTGCGAGAATCCGAGATACTGCGATCCAAGAATGAGCCACATACCGAGTGTAAGAAAAGCGATCACCAGAACGATAGGGACAAATATCGCAGAGATTTTATCTGCCAGTGCCTGAATCGGTGCTTTGCTTCCTTGAGCCTCCTCAACCATCTTAATGATCTGGGCAAGCAGAGTTTCCGAACCTACTTTTGTAGCTTTAAATGTGAATGAGCCACTGGTATTAATAGTTCCAGACACAACATTATCTCTAACTTTTTTCTGTGCTGGCATTGGTTCTCCGGTAACCATTGATTCATCAATGAAAGAACCACCTTCGGTTATAACACCATCCACCGGGATTTTTGCACCGGGTTTAACAATAATTAAATCTCCATGCTTTACATCATTAACTGATATTTCTATCTCCTTACCATCACGAATAACAAGAGCTATTTTGGCCTGTAAATTAAGGAGTTTTTCAATCGCATCTCCAGTCTTTATTTTTGAACGAGCCTCAAGGTACTTACCAAGCGCAATAAAAGTAATGACAACGATTGTTACATCGTAATATTGGTAGTCGACGTTTATAAATGGCCGGAGAGCTGCTTCAAGAGCCGTAACTGCGAAGCTGTATAAAAAGGCGGCAATCGTTCCGATACCAATGAGCGTATCCATGTTCGCCTTGCCGTAGCGAAGGAATCTATAAAAACCAAGTAAGTATGGCTTACCGACAACGAAAAGAATGTATGTCGCCAACACGGGAAGGAGATGGTGAAAAAATTCCTTGAGCGTGGTGCTCATTTCGGGGACAACGCTGTATTTGGCCAAAATCTCCCAGCCCATAACAAGGGCCGCAAAAATAGCGACAGGGACAGCCGAGAGTACTTTTGTCCGCATATCGGCCACCTCCGCAAGCTTTTCCTTTTTGGATTGATTCAGCCCCAAATGCGCCGCATGCTCATCTGCCGACATCCCCATTTCTTTAGCACTCATTGGAACTTCTAATGAGTAGCCTAGTGGTTCTATATGCTTGGAAAGATCGTGGGGATTCGTTTTCGACGGATCAAATGAAACTTTGGCCTTTTCCGTGCCGTAGTTCACTTCAGCCGATTGCACGCCTACAATTTTCTTAAAAGTCTTCTCGATAACTGACGAGCATGAGGCGCAATGCATTCCTTTTACTTTGTAAGTTTGCGTATGCATATTATTTCCTCTTTAACTTATAGACCTTAAGAATTTCATCGACAGCCTTCTTTTCGGTCCCATGCTTCATCTGATGAACTACATGCGTAGAAAGATGGTTTTCAAGAACCAAATCCTCAATTCCGGTGAGCGCCTCTTTAATAGCCGATGCTTGGGTAATAATGTCGATACAATACTTCTCATTCTCGACCATTTTTTGCAATCCTCTAATCTGACCCTCAACAATCTTTAATCGACGAATAGCTTTTGTTTTAATATCTTGTCTCATATTTAGAATATACCCCCTGGGGGTATATTCCGTCAAGTGAGTAAGGATGATATTGGAGAAAAGACAAATTCGTTGTAGATTTGTATCAAATTACTATTACCATGACTCCAGCTGCAAAGATCAGGTTTGTAAAGAACCGAATTGAAGACAAGATTGCAATAAGCCCAATAGGTCCTGTCGTTTTTCGCGTTGCAGATATTTACACCAACTCTTTTACTTTTTTAGCTAAGGATCAGTACTCCATACTTAAAAAACTCCAAGAAGATGGTTTTATAAAAGGTCTCCGCCCCCTTGGCAGTAATGATGTCTGGTTTGAAATGACTGGAAAGCCACTCGATCCATTCGGCCTTCTTGCTCAAAACAGAGGAAAAACAACTACTCCAAAACCTATTAAGGATACTATTTTGTATACAAAAGATTTGAAACCAGAAATGGAAATCGCTGGTTTGGCTTCCTACTCTGATGGAACAATCCGATACAAAGGCACCATCATACCTCTTAGAGAACAGATAAGAAATCTATGTCGCATGTTCATGCGAAACCCAAAACGCACTCTCACTAGGGAAGACATCATTGAAAACACCGTCGCTGCTGACAAACAGACCGTCGTTTCCAAAATAACCGCTTCCAAATACATCAGCGAGCTCCGAAATTCATTGAAAGTTCATTTCAAGAGAAATGTGATTCATAGCCAGAAATCTATGGGCTGGTACTTCGACCCGAACAAAAATAGCTAAAAAGTTGATTCATTTCTGAATTTTAGCCGAATGCACTCACGGAAAATGTGGGTGCGTTTTCAATTTGGAGACGCACATTATCAATCTAGCTAAATTAACATGACTAGAAAAATAAGATCGTGGTCCGGAGACTCATCTCCTGACGACTATTCAGTGTTTACAACATACGACCTTGGAGTATCGGCGGCACTTTTGTGCCTGGGTTACAAGCTTATCCGCTTGGACCGAGACGATCCTCGCAAGGCTCTTTTCGTATTCAAACGAGAGGCAGAAATTGATAGCTATGCCAATCAATATTTTTCAGACCAACTGAAAGTCAAAGCTCGGTCGTTCTTTGACAGCATCAAAGCCCTCAAGAACAAACTCTATTCGGAATAGCCATGGTCCTGACCGATGCAGACATTGCAAAGTTTCAGGCACTCTATCGAAGCGAATTCGGTAAGGAAATAAGTGCTGAACAAGCCTACGAGCAAGGTATCAAACTTGTGAGGCTTATGTCTGCTATCTATCGGCCGATGACCAAAGAACAATTTGAAAAGATTCAGAAACACAGAGTAACTACGCTCCCTTTATTAATCAATAAAATTACCCAAGATGACCTGGAATCCAGACCCCAATTCGTGGAAGGATCGCAAGAGAATGAGAGCAACAAGCCTGTTGCGTGATATTCCCTTCGATCGACTGCGCCCCAAAGATAAACCTACTCGTTACTTTGTAGACAACGAGTATGTTGATGGCTGGTACGTAGCAAAGCTCCCAAGACTTTGTGGTGCCGTTTTAGATGTTCTCTTGAGACATGGCAACACTGAAACCCAGGGAGCATTCCCGAGTATTAAACGTCTCAAGAAATATACTGGTGAGAAAAATCCGACCAGCATAAGCAAGGCAATTCAAATCCTTGAGGATCATGGAATTATTATTGTCCAAAGAGGCCAGGCTGGTTTTGGCCGGTCCAACCTTTACGCTTTCCAAAGTTCAATCTTTTGGAAATCTTTAGATGAAAACTCGCCGCGCATTAAGCTATCAACTTGGAAAGGAAGATATCAAAAAGGAAGAAATAATGATATCAAACCCAGTGATAATTCAGAAAAAAGTGGTGAAATTGATACTCTAACTAACCTAAATAATAATTATCCTAAAGAGTTAAATAACCGAATGCGGTCCCTGGCTGACCAGATGAATATCAATAAAAGACAGAAACTTGCTATTCCCAACCCTTCCGGCAATATGAACCATGTACCACCTTGGAGACGAGCAGAGTCTGTGGGAAAATTAGACCAAATTAGGGAAAATAATGGAGATAAAAAGGATGATCGGAGTAGTATCAATATTGATATCATTGAGTCCGTAAATACGGGAAATTTACGGGAAGCTAATGATAACAATTCTGATATCATCCAGCCGTTAAAAAACGGTGAAAAACGGGATGAGTTAGACGAAATAGACCGGAAAAAAGCGGAAGAAGGCCCAAATCCTCTTTACTTAAATGACATCAGGGACGAGGATATAAGTGCAGGTGCAGCCGGATAAATTACTATGAACCAAAATACACCACGGATACTCTACATATACGCCAGAAAATCCTCTGAAAGTGAGGATCGGCAGGTCCAGTCTATCGAGGACCAAGTAAACCGACTCAAGGAGCTGGCAAACACGCTTGGTATTACGATTAAGGAGGTTTTAACCGAAGCCAAATCAGCCAAGAAGCCTTATTGCCGTCCAGTGTTTGATGACATGCTCAAACGCATTGAGAAAGGCGAAGCTGATGGCATTCTTTGCTGGCAAATCAATCGTCTTTCTCGAAACCCTATCGATAGCGGAACTATCAGCTGGATGTTGCAGCAAGGAATTTTAAAATGTATTCAAACTATTGATCGTCAGTATTTGCCTGATGACAATGTTCTCCTTTTCAATGTTGAAAGCGGAATGGCTAACCAATTCATTATCGACCTCCGCAAAAATAGTAGGCGTGGCATGGAAGGAAAAGCTGATCGAGGTTGGCTACCCTCTCGTGCCCCGATGGGATATTTGAACGACAAACTTGAGCATACAATTATCGAAGATAAGGACCGTTTTGATTTGGTCCGAAAGATGTGGGATACAATGCTTACCGGCAATTACACTCCTCCGCAGATTTTAAAGATTGCGAATGATAAATGGGGTTTTAGAACTCCAAAAACCAAACGAAGTGGTGGTGGCGAATTAGCTAACAGCATGATTTATAAGATATTCACCAATATCTTCTACGCCGGTATGTTTGAGTGGGCTGGAAAGCTGTATAAAGGCAACCATAAGCCTATGGTTAGTCTTGAGGAATATGATCGGGTCCAAGCAATCTTAGGCCGGAATGGTAAACCACGAAGTCAGACTCATGAGTTTGCATACACCGGTCTTATTTACTGTGAAGAATGCGGCTCAATGTATACCGCAAGTGAGAAAACAAAGTTTGTTAAGAAGACAGGAAAATTTGAGAAGTATGTTTATTATCATTGCACTCGTCGCAAGAAAGGCACCAGCTGTACGCAACGAAAACCTATTACTCTTGGTGAACTAGAACAGCAAGTTGATATTGAACTTGAACGCTACACCATTCTCCCTAAATTCAAGGACTGGGCATTAGAAATTCTTAACCGAGAAAATGACAAAGAAATAGAAGATCGGACCAAGGTTTACGAAACGCAGCATAAAGCTGTCGCCGAAACTCAAAAAGAGATCGATACGCTCACCAAGATGCGTTACCGAGAATTAATTGATGATGCCACCTTTGTTAAGGAGCGTGACGATTTAAAGAATAAGCTAACCAAGTTGCAGGCCAATTTACGCACCACAGAGAACCGAGCAGAGAAATGGTTAGAACTGACCGACAAGACCTTTAACTTTGCATGCTATGCCCGAGAGAACTACACTTCGGGAACCTTGGAGAAGAAACGAGAGATCTTCTCTGCACTTGGTTGGAACTTTTCGATAAAAGACAAAATAGTGAGGATTCATAAGAACGATTGGCTAATTCCAATAGAAAAAGCCTATCCAGAGCTTGAAGCTGAATATCGTCGGTTGGAACTAGAGAAATACCTTACAGTAGAAGCACGAAATGCAGCTTTTGCATCTCTTCTTCTACGATGGGGTGGCTAGAGAGAATCGAACTCTCGATACGGGTTCCACAAACCCGAGTTTTACCACTAAACTATAGCCACCATACTTACAAACAAATGAGCGATCAGACGAATGCCTGTTCGCCCGTTGTTTGTGATAACATCGCTAATTAAAATTATTGATGCTACTTGTGCGCAGGAGAAGACTCGAACTTCCATACCCTTGCGGGCGCTACCACCTCAAGGTAGTGCGTCTACCAATTTCGCCACCTGCGCATATTTATCCACCATAGCTCCACAGGAGCGAAGGTGAATCTCTACTTGCCGCTGAACTATAGCCGAAATGCGGCCAATTTTCAACTTTCTTTTGTATTTTCCTCCCCCTTATCAAGGGGGAGGTGCCTCCAATTATATTGGGGCGGAGGGGGTCTAAGATAAATCAAAAAGAGGCCGGGGCCTCTTTTTGTTATTTTGTTTCTGCTGTCGCTGCGACTTCTTCTTTTGGAGCAATTACCTTTTCGTCTACAAAATCTGGCTTCGTGAGTTCTCGGCGCATTTCGCGGCGGATTTCCTTGGCAGCCTTTTCTCGTACGTGATAGAGCTTTGCTCGGCGGACTTTTACTCGCTTTACCACTTCGATCTTTTCAATAGCTGGAGAGTAGAGGGGAAAGATACGTTCAACACCGACGTTTGAGGCAACTTTTCGGACAGTGAATGTCGCACCAGCTTCCGTGCCATGCTTACGAGCAAGTACAAGACCTTCGAACACCTGCGTTCGGGTCTTATCGCCTTCCTTGATCTTCTGGAATACCTTGACGGTGTCTCCTGCGCGAAGATCGAGGCTCTTTCGGGCATCGATATTTACTGATGAAATTTTTACTGAAGTATTCATGACGTGAAGACCAATCTACCACAGCCTTAGGCCTTTAGCAACTTTTCCGCCCCTATAAAATCCTTAGGCAACGGCGCAACAAAGGTCTTTTCCTCGTCATTGGGCAAGGTAATGGTCAATTGGTACGAATGGAGAGCCAAACGCTCAAAACCTAGAATTGTTTCCTTTTTCGGAGCATAGAGTGGATCACACACCACTGGATGATTGATAGCTTTGAAATGCACCCTGATCTGATGTGTTCGGCCGGTTTTGGGCACAGCTTCTATATATGTAGCATCATTGCCGCGCTCAAGAACCTTGAAATGTGTCACTGCATCGCGCGTCTCTCCCCTCGCACCGCGCTGAGCAGACCAGAGTCTAAAATCTTTTCTGCTTCGAGCGATTGGTCGATCGATAATACCATCATTATCTGTCACGACGCCGTAGACAAAGGCCCGGTATATCTTTTTTGTCTCTCGATTTTGGAATTGTGATTTTAAAAATCTAAATGCATCATTGTTTTTTGCGACGATCATTACGCCCGATGTATCTCGGTCGAGTCTGTGCACGATCCCTGGACGATAAATAGTTTGACCTGATGCTGTGGTGATCGGTTCGCCGACTTCTTTTGCTTCAGGATATTTTTCCATAATCCAATCGACAAGCGTTTTCTCTTCAGTACGTCCGTCGGCATGTACGACAAGACCGGCTGGTTTATTGATGACCACCACCGATTCGTCTTCGTAAATAATAGATATATTTTGGGCTTTGCTTTTCACAAAACTACTATAGCATATATGCGCTGAGATGTCTTGATTTTATAGTAAAAGTATGTTATTATATTAATACAGCAATGCATGGTGCACTGCTACATTGAAAGGAGTTCTTTGTATGCGAAAACTGCTCATTTTGGCAGCAGCGGCCTATTTGTTCATCAACTTCAGTCTGTGGCACCGCCCAGTCTATGCGGAAGGTATGGATGGCGGACGCGGTGGTATCACCGGCGACAATGACGGCATGCGCGGCAGTCGGGGTGGAATCACACCGAGCCGATCCGGAATGCGAGGCAGCAATCTGGGAATTCGCGGAGGGCATGGTGGTATCACCGGCCAGCCAACCTACAATTCCTACGATTACCGCTACCAATACTCAGACCGGCAGTACGGACCGTCCTATGAAATGGGCGGTCAGTACACCTACATCCTGCGCGCCGACCAGCCCGTGTACTACGGACGCTTCTATTATGTCAAAGCCGAAGTCGCATTCCAGTACAACAGCGGACAAAGCGGCTACGATTCAGTCATTCGATCGCGATATAACCACGGCATCAATGCCGGCTATCGCGGCCAAGGCATGACAGGCGCCCCGACCTACAATTCCGATCGGCGTGATTCAGTCTACGGCATGCACGGACAAACAAGCGGCGGCATGACTGCCGACAAACGCTGGCGAATGGTTCCTCAGTATCAGCGCAGCACATACTCCCCACATCAGCATCGATAATAATTCCGGCTGAGGGTGCCGGTTCTACTCCCCCGAGATGTATCTCGGGGGATTTTTTATTTAATGCTACTATCTATTTGTAATGAGACTCTATCCTCTCAACAAAATATTTCTTTTGAAAATAGCAGTGTGTGTACTATTTTTATTCTGCTTTCAGATAGTAAACGTATCTGCCCATGAAAGTGTGGAAGAAAATGCAGTCACTATTCATATGAGTGAAAAGGGTTTTGAACCGAGCAAAATAAAAGTGAAGATTGGTACCAAAGTTATTTTTGAAAATACGAGCACAGAAGATCGCTGGCCTGCATCGGACGATCATCCAAGTCACACACTCTATGACGGCACCAGTCTTGAAGAACACTGTGCATCGCACAACTCTACTTCTTTTGATGCCTGCAAACCCATTCCAAGCGGACAATCATGGTCATTTGTTTTTGAAAAAGCTGGAACCTATTCCCTGCACGATCATCTATGGCCGCAATATAAAGGAGAAATAAATATCGGCAGAAGTATTTTTCAAATTATTTTAGACTGTCTTAAGAAAATATTTATTATCAAACCCAAAGAAAGTACTGCTTTAAAATCTGGTGCTACAAACACGCAATTTTACACAGATCTGAAAAATCGTTTTGAAAAAATAGTTACCGATCAAGACCCGGATGAAGCAATTCATGTATTAAAAGAAGAATCTTTGGAAAATAGTCAGACTATGTCGCTCTGTCACGATATGTTGCATGTCATAGGACATACTGCATACGACAAATACGGCAGTTTCAAGGAAGCAGTAAAGTTTCAGGAAGATTTCTGCAATTCTGGCTATATTCACGGCCTATTTGAGGCCTATTTTAAGTCTGCAGAAGATCCCCTCGCCAATCTGAGCGCTCAATGCAATGAATATGGCGCAGGTAAAAGACCCTTCGATCTATGGCAATGTCACCATGGTATTGGCCACGGCTTTATGTATCTGACTGGTGGAGATCTCGATGCATCGCTGAAACTCTGTAGCGATGGTCTCAAAGGAAATGAAGCTATTGAAAGCTGTCAGAACGGAGTGTATATGGAAGTGTTCAATCTAGAAATTCTTGCCAAAGAAAAAGAATTTGTGAATCCAGAAAATCCATTCCTGACGTGTTCGACAAGAAAGACTGCCAAAAATGATTGCTATGTATATATTCCAACCTATCTTTCACAAACTTCTGGCAAAGATTTTTCTACTATCTTAAAAGAATGTGAAAAAGCAGAAACAGGATACAAATCTACATGTATTAGAGGCGTCGGCACAGAAGCAATAAAGCGAAATATGAACAATCCGGCCAATGTTTTTTCTATATGCAAAGAAGCTGGTTCATATCTCGATCAAGAATCATGCGTTTCAGGAATAGTGAGTATGTATATGAATCAAGAAGGATCTTTGTCTGCTGGACAAAAACTATGTGAAATTACTCCAAAAGAATATCGTGATATGTGTACCCGAACAGTACAAAGCCGAGAATCTTTTTTCACAGTGAGTAAATAAAAAAACCGTCTTCATATTTTTGTAAGAAGACGGATTGGGGTTATCGAAGGAGCAAGATAGCAGCTACGAGTGCTGCGACAAACCCTGCAATCTTAGTGATATTCAATTCACCATTTATGGTGATGCTGTAAATTGCTGGAATACAGACCTGGACCACCACCATGACCACAAACAAGTGTCCGACTTTCTCGGGTGTGGCCTTGCCGAGCATGCTATTGAAGAACAGAAGTCCCAGTGCACCGAGTATGCCGGCCGTAATAATCATCCCCCACTTCGCTTCACGGATCGAACTATAATCCATGAAGAAAAGTGGACTTACTGCAATAAGTACAATCAGGCTGAATATCGGTGAAGAAACATTGGTCGCTACTCCGCTTCTATTGATAAAAAGCGGCCATAAGCCAAAGAAAAGCCCCGCCAATGCAGCTTTTGCCTGCAAACTGTCCATATAGATTCTCCTGTAAATGAGTTGTATTCTCGTTCAGATCCGAGTGCAAGTTATCATAAAGTCTAAAGAAAAACTATATAAAAAGACCCCCGAGCAGTTGCTCAAGGGCCTGAATCTTTTCGGACAAGATCATGAAGTTTTGCCAAACCTATTAGAAGGGTCAGCTGCTGCAAAGAACTGTCGGTGTTGTGCGGAGAAAGTTTGTAACCATGATCAAGTGAGTCACTGTAATAGTCACTCGGATCAAGACCACATGCATTACCTGGAACAGAAATGTTGATCCATTTTGGCTGGCGACACCATGCGCGGAAATAATGAGCAGATTGAGGAAACCTTTTGTCTCTCCACATATGCGCATCTGCTTGCATCATGGCTTCCTGCACTTCCAAAAGAAGATTATCGTCAGGAATTTTTGAAAGCCATTTCGCCACCGAAGGCGTGAGAGTTACGCCAATTGCACCACCATATATATCAGCCTCCACTCGTAAATACTCAATAACCATCAGTTGTGGCAAGGAAGACTTCGTATCACCATCAAAGAGCCATAGAACCTGAAAAAGAACCGACAAGGTTGATCTTAGAGTACAAACGTCAGAACGTTCATCTTGCATTTCAAGATCAGATTCCTTTTCTTCGCGGAGCACTGGCAAACTACATTCGTACACAAGCCATGCAGGGTCTTGTGATTCTGTTCGAATGAGAATACCGCCAAACCCCCAGCATTCATCGGAAGACTCAATAAAAGGTTTGAGTTTGTATACCTCCAAGAAATCTTTGACGACCGGCGCTTGTGCAAAGGAATACGTTTTCAGATATTCCATGGCCACGATATGGATACGAATAACAAGAGTCTTCGCATCTTTTACCCCTATTTCATACCACGCGGGTAATGTCTGACGTGCTGGATCAGGTCTCATGAATACCTCCAAGGTTAAATTTCTGATTTAAATACTACTTAAATAGCAAAATACTGCAATAAAGTTGCAGTATTGTTGTGCGCGATGAGGGACTCGAACCCCCGACCTTTTCGGTGTAAACGAATTGCTCTACCAACTGAGCTAATCGCGCGGTACGATGAGATTATCACATTAAGCGACGTCGATCAATTTATACAATAGGCTGTTTGCTTTTATTTCTATTCCCGTTAGTCTTTGTATAGAAACTCTTACAAGGAGATCTTGCATGGCTCTATGCAAAAGAGGACGCAGTATTGTATTTGCGATTGCGCTGAGCATTGTCGGCATCATCACAGTCATTGCTGGCATCTTAATGATTGTCGGCAAAGCCAGCCGCGATGTGTACACGCATTGGGGTGAGATTCTTTCTATCCCAGGAATAGCACTTGCCTGTCTTCCTATAATTGCAGGTTTGATATTGGTAAGTTTCCAGATCAAACGCGCAATATTTGAGAACTGGTGGCGCAGCTAGAATGTCTGCACAAACTCGATTCAAAACCCATTACGAAAGTGATGGGTTTTATTTTCTCTGAATATAAAACTTCTTCTGAAGATAATTACCGATAACTTCGAAACTTGGGAAATAGCGCGGTTGTGGCAAGTCGTTTATATCAAACCATTGCCAGTCAATCATTTCATCCGGTTCCATGACCGAAGCCTCCCCTGTCCATTCATGAGCAAGCAATCCTACTGTCATAAAGTGTGCATGCTCATTTTTGCAATTGTGCACCGAAATCACTTGAGGATTTTTGATAGTAATGCCCGTCTCTTCTTTTACTTCGCGAATCGCACCTTCTTCAAATGATTCGCCCCATTCCATTTTTCCTCCCGGCAAAGACCACTCTCCCGCACTTCTAAATGCCGAATCAGCTTTGTCTGGATCGGGATGTCTCATACCAAGAAGAATCTTTCCATCTTTCTCGAGTATTACTCCAAATCCTGCCCCGACCCTCTTTTTTTCTTCTGCCATAGTACCCCAATTCTAACCTAGTTTCGAAAAATGTGCCCCCGGCAGGAATCGAACCCGCATCAACGCCTTAGAAGAGCGCTGCTCTATCCATTGAGCTACAAGGGCATATATTACTCTACTCTATTGCTTATCCTCCGCAGGAGGAAGCTACAAGAATAACCAACAGAAATAGAGTGACAAACGAACTTTAGCAGGGCTACACAGACGGGTCAACAATACCAGTCGAACCCTGCTTTTTCAGCTCGAAATCTGTTTCCAGCTGCGCATAGCTATCCATGACCTGTTTGAGTTGCTCACGATCAACCGTCAGCTGGCTCGTCGGCTCACCAAGCATGACCGAAGAATCATCCTGCGCATTGTAAAACATATATGCATGAAACATGACACTTATCGTCGACAAGACGACGACGCACACCAAAAGTATTGTCCAATCGCGATAGACATGAAACGCATGGTGATACAGAGACTCTTTGTGATGGCGGTGAAAAGAAAATTTCATATTATTTTTGTTTTACGACCGAAAATTGCATTGCTGCACGCCAATTGCGCGATCCGCTAGCTGCAGATCCATCGCTACTTGCGTCGAGCTGTTCAAGTCTGACCTCTTGCACAACCATTTTATACGGTATCGACTCAAGTAAATCGACAAAATGAATGGTGCGCGACCAACTGCCTTCTATCATGACTTGAAAGACAATTTTTTTGAATTCATTTTCTTCACTTTCGGTTGCAGAAACTATTTTCAAATTAACCCCTTCCTCTTTACCCAAATTTTCAAGATATTTTATAAATTCAATATCATCTTCGGAAGAAATTACGTATGATTCGAGCGTTTCCAAATTGGGAGCGATATCTTTGGCCAAAAATTTGAGTGATGCTTCCTGACTTTGTATTCTTTCCTGGAATGCAATTTCTTGATTGATGTTGTTGATCTTATTGTGCATGCTGTGTATGTAAAAATACAGCCCAGTATAGGCACCAGCAAGCACCACCAAAATAATGGTCAGAATGAGAAACGTGTTGCGCGTGAGATTGAAATGCATGTGATTATATTTTTACAGCAATATTTATCGTAAAAGGAATCTTCGTATCACGTACGAAATCGGATATCGGCAATTCTTCAACCGTAAATCCCTGAATTTCCGAAAGTGATTTTGTAAATGCACGCAGTCCATCTCTATCCCCCGCTATTCCTTCGAGCTTAAGTACGATCGAATCGCTTTTTGTATATGCAATCGATATGAGTTTGATACCACGTGGTCGTGCATCGACTATTTTTTCTACCAAATCAGCAGTAGAAATGGTTGGTGTATCTTTGAGCACTGTCAGCAAACCATTAATGCGCTTAATATCACCAATATATGACTGTTCTGTCGGATGTTCTTTATCGATAATCGTGTCATGAGCAATATTTGCCGAAAGTATTTTGTAATACGACACGACATAGACAGGTATAAGGAGTATCAAAGAGACAAACACTACTCCGACGAGACCAAGAAGGTACACAATCGAACGACGCCACGCATATTCTTTGCGCAAAATTTTCTTTTCTGATTCTACAAGAAGATTGAACATTGAAATTTAAAAATGAAGAGCGTGCGGCAATGCCAAACCGATAGCTGGAGCATAGTCGAGCGCTTCAGCGAAAGTAATATTGGGCACTTGTTTATTGACTGAGAAAGCATTTTCCCAGACATTGCCGACCTTTGACGTGATTTCTGTACTCATCTCAAGATAATGCGCAAAACCATCGAGACATGCTGGAAAGCCAGAAATAATAAGAGAATTGATAGCTCGGTCAGAATTTTCCTTGGTATTCCAGTATTCCTGAAGCTTAATGACCTGATCTCGAATGATAGAAATAATATTGGTAACAGCAAAAAATATTTCTTCGTGAGATTTTACCGTACCGTGCTCACCTTTAATGATATCGCGAGCGCCATTGGTATCGACAGAAAACGTTTTCTTGACCGCTTCGACAAATGCATCGGTACCAACATCGATCACAATAGAAAAGATCACCGCTCGCCTCTCAACAATCATGCATACTGTCTTAACAGGCTCCATGTGAATGACAATGTGCGGATCAGTATCATCGGGAGCACAAATGGCGTCTGCTACAGCCTGAGATTCGATCTTGAAAAGCGTTGGCCTCATACCGGCCGCTTCAAAAACACTTGAATATGCCAAGACGGCCTTTTGATGCACCACTCTGACCACTATTTCTACACCCTGAGGAGAAGTATTGATAACGGTGAAATCGAAAACAGCATTGGGACCAGACACCGGCACTGTTTCTTGTATTTTAAATGCCACAACATCGGTCAGATTCATATTTTCCTGATGTGGAACTGTCGTATGAAAGATGTATGCCTTTTCATCGGGTATAGAAACGGCGACGAAATCGATATTGTATTGCTTTTTTACTTTCTTAAGAACAGTAATGAGCTCTTCTGGCTTCTCTATCGTACCTGACTTGATAATTCCTGGAGCAAGCGGTTCAAAAAAATGTGCGTCGAGCTTGTGACTGGCGCCAAATTTGTCTTGGAAGCGAACCATGTAGATACCTGTGTCCGAAAGTGCAATACCGCTGTGACGCATGGTCAACAATGCAGGTGGAGGAAAAAATTTAAAGATAGATTCAAGAGCACTCATGCACTAAGTATACCGCATTATTTGATGCGTGTGCCAGGTGCTATTCCCTCAAATATGGCTGGGGAGAACTGTTCTACCCCTCCAGCAGCCAAAATCATAGCCTGACTTTCAAGTCCTTTGATAGTTCTTGGTTCAAGGTTTGTTACGAAGCCAATATGCTTACCCACGAGTGTTTGATGATCGGCTATGTAAAGCGCAATACCCGAAATTACCTGTCTCTGACCCAATTCCCCAAAATCTACCGACAATTTAAGAAGTTTGTCGGTCTCTGGCACCTTTTCAACAGTCAGCACCTTGCCTACAGTTAGTTCTACTTTTGTGAAATCGTCTATATTGATCATTTTGATGTATTATATTTTTCTGTTTCTAGATATCTTTGCAGTATCAGTGCCGCTGCCGATGCATCGAGCATGTCATTTTTCATTTCTACATGTGCTGAAGTGAGAAATTCGTCCTGATCGATGATTTCAACATTCTTTGATAACTTTTTAAGTTCTTTTTTAAATATCTCTATGTCTTTTTGTATCTTATTGGGCTTTCCTTTGAAGTCTACCGAACGTCCAATGATGATTTTATCGGGTTTTTTCTCAAGTAGTATCTTTTCTATCTCTTTGGTGACATTTTTATCATTAGCGACCACATCGTGAGGCATGGCAATACTGTTGGACTCATCGGAATATGCTACTCCTATGCGTTTTTTGCCGTAATCTATCGAAATATATGCCATATTGGTTTTATGCTATCATGAGTTTATGAATTACACATTTCACAAGACAATGAGCCCTGAGGCTCTCACAACGCCGCTTGGTGTGCTATTTGCCATCGTTTGGCTAGCTGTTATCGTGTGGTCACTGTATTGGAAAGGTAGAGCCCTATGGAAGGCCGCTCGCCTCTATGATAGAAACTGGTTTATCGTATTGCTTCTCGTAAACCTCTTTGGTTTACTTGAAATCTTCTACATATACTCCATCGCAAAACCAAAGGAAGACAAGATCAAGGCTGATCTCGCAAAGAACACTTCCCCTACTCAGTAGAAATATAGTATAGGAACGTAAAAACCCGCCTGAAGATACATCAAGCGGGTTTTTATCTTAGAAGAGAGGGTTTATGAGAGATGTTTTGAAACGAGCTTTGTCATTTCAAACATAGAAACCGTCGCCTTGCCGTCGAAGACCTTCTTAAGGTTGGCATCAGCATTGATGTTACGCTTATTCTTAGCATCCTGAAGATTATTCTTCTTAATGTATACCCATAGTGCCTTGACTACTTCTGATCGAGGCATAGGACCTTTGCCGACTACGGCTGCTAGATCCTCACTTACATTCATCGGCTTCATAAACGCGGAATTACTCTTTGGCATGTGTTTTTTATTACTTATAAAACTGCTTCCCAGCATTATACCAGACTTTTAGACAAGTGTGAGTACTATCAACAAATACTTCTACTTAGATACATAGACCAACAACGCCATTATCTGTGCAGCTATTAATAGAAAAACGAAGGTGTATTTCAATATATTTTGTGTAAACCAAGCCAGAGATGGAGGTGTTTTAACTTTTTCGAGTGCAGTAAGTAGGAAAAGAGGAAAAAATACTTCCCATACAAAGAACAATGGATAGAAATACCAGCTTGGGTGATAGTCAGATGAATACAACGCTCCCCCGAGAGCAACAGTGGTACCCATTAGCCATAACCAAAATGTTTTTGGTAATGGAAATTCTTTTTTTGAGATATAAAGTAATGCCCCAGATAAAAATAGTGACAGTACACCAAGCGGCGACATCATAAGAATACGTAAAAGTGACGTGGATGAGCTTTTGAATGCGTAGTGATAGTGAATTTTATGGTAAATACCAGTTATATATTCAATCGGCATTGTCCACATATGAAAATCGAGAAGTAAAAATAGTGCTCCAGATATTAAAACAACCATCCAAGTCTTCTTTTTATCAATAAACCATAGAAACAATGCTTCGCCGACAAGTAAAAACAATGCCATATCGAGGCGTGTTGCTAGAGCAAGACCATTGGCAATACCTAAAAAAACAAAAGGTAATGCAGTTTGTATCTGACGTTCTTTAATATAAAGCAAAGTTAGAGCAATAAGCACAAAGAATAGCGAAAATAGCGCTGAAGGAGGTGTGGCATCGGTATATAGACTGTGAAATATGAGCCAGCCAGTGACCGTAAGCCACCACAACCTCTTTGGTCTCAATACATATGTAATAAGTCCAATGCAAGATATCAAAATAGATATCAATACTGTCATGGTTGCTACTACCGATGAAGAAACACTCATGCCTGCAGCTACAAATGCACGTGCTGGCAAGAGAAGAGTAGTTGCAGGATAGCCGTATTCTGGATCATCGATGGTGATTTGTACTCCCTGTAAAAATCTCTCGACTGCAGAAGTCCATATCCCCTCGTCTGTATATTCGGCATATGACCACAAACTTCCTTGAACGATACAACTAATAGAAAAAATAAGAAGAAACATTGCAATCAGCCTCGAGCGAGCATGTTTCATATAAAAATATCCTATCATGAGAAGTGATGGTGGTTTTGGGAAATAAAAAAAGCCTTTCGCATATGCTACTCGGCTTGTACTTCACTATATTTATTTTCTTTCCATACGCACCACTTTCCGCAATTGGGACATTTGCACTCATTGCCATAGCGAACAGTCAGATAGCCGCAACCACTCGCTCCACAGTGTGGGTTTGAGAGGTTGTAAGGGTTAGCTGGCGCGCCACATTCGGGACATGTTCTAGAAGATTCCCTAAGGTCATATCCGCACACCGTGCAACAACCTTCACCTTCCCTTTTTATCGCTCTCCTCCTGTTTAAGAACCTTTGACAAAGTCTCGAAACAAACAAAAGCAGGATCAGTAAAACAAGAATTCCGATAGGAATGATATTCATTCAACTCCTTTCTGATTCGTATACTACTCGTAAACCAAGTAAAGGCAACGAGCGGATTTCATCTCGCCGAAGCCGAGCCGAAACTAAAGCCCCGCCTTCGTCCTAGAAGGACTCCGGCGAGGCGAAGGCGGAGGAGGTGAGATTCGAACTCACGGGACCGTTGCCAGCCCTCTTGTTTTCAAGACAAGTGCGATAGACCACTCTGCCACTCCTCCAATTCTAGACCACTCTGCTTTGACCGACGAAGCTCCGTTAGGAGCGTAGGCGGTCCACTCCTCCAATCTATATACTCAATAGATGAACGCATCTTAGCAAAATAGGAGATGTCTGCAACTTTGTCTTGTCATATTCCCTTGCAGAACGTGGTACTATTTACACATTAGACGGTATTTAGAAATAATTAATTAATAAATATATGTCACAAAGAATCACTGCTCAACTCATCCTTCGTGTCTTTCTCGGCTTAGTAGTACTATGGTTCGGTTCATCAGAAATCATATCGCCTCAAATGTGGGTCACATTTGTTCCACCATTTATGGGTAGCATCTTGCCGCTCACCACATTGGTTCTTATTCACGGAATCGTGCTCTGCGTTTTGGGCATAGCCTTGATTGCCAAGCTCTATGTTCGTGCTGCAGCTTCGATTCTTGCTCTTATGCTCGCTCAAATCGTCCTTTCTTTGATCGTTAAAGGTGGTCTTAGCGCAACAGCTGTCAGAGACTTCGGACTTCTAGGTGCTGCGCTCGCTCTTGCTGTACCTAAAAAGGATCAGGTTCAGTAGACTGTCTCCAAAATCTGTTCAGTATTCACACCCTTCCCTCTCGGACGAAATTAAAAATGGTACACTATATCCATGAATGAAGATTCTATTCTTTGGGAGGCGTATGAACATGAGCCGAAGAAAAATTCCAGCGACTGGTTCTGGGTTGTAGGCATCATTACGATTGCAATTATTATTATTTGCATCATGCTCGACAATACCCTTTTCGGAATCGTCGTTGGTCTCAGCGTATATCTTCTAGCCTACTATTCAAATAAAGAACCTCAGGTAATCGAGGTTGAACTAGGCAATATCGGCATCAGGGTAGATAAAAAAGCATACCTTTTTGAAAGTCTCGATTCATATCATATAGAAAACAAAGACACCGATCCAAAACTGATCCTCAAATCAAAAAAGTTTTTCATGCCGCTTATTATTATTCGCATGGACGGTGCTGATCCTTTCCTTGTCGATTCAGAAATCAAGAAACATCTCAAAGAAGATGATCATCCAGAGCCCTTTCTTCACAAACTACTCAATCATCTAGGATTCTAGGTTTCAGACGTTTTGTTTTGGAAAAAATATAAAATATGCTAGTCTTTCGACGTACACTCCTCGTCGTTCAATGGATAGGACAAGAGATTGCGGATCTCTAAATTTAGGTTCGATTCCTAACGGGGGGACAAAGAAATAGCGCTTGTTTTCCCCTGTTTTCATGCTAACCTTTTGACCAGAAAGGTAGGTTCTCTATGAAAACAATTCTGAAGTCGATCAAGTCTGAACTTAAGTTCATTCTTTTGGTCGTGGTCCTTGTCTCTTTTGTATATTGGGCAAGCGGAAAAATGAACCTCAATAGCAAAGTCGTACTTTGCTCAGGAACACTCGGACTGGTGGTTATCATCGCCATGGTCATAAACACCTGCATGCTGAGGATCAGACTGGAAAAATCCGGTACAAAATGTCCTCAATGTGGTCAAAAATCATGGCAAACAGCCGGTCCACCTGAAGAAGGCACCTGTCCCCTCCACTGTAGCGACTGCGGATACGACTGGAATGCAGTCATTCGTTAGATCTTTTTTTCGAAAGGATGTAACTCATGTCTTACGCTAACGGAATTGTAAAAGTTGGAACCAATCCAAATGGTTCCGCTGATTACCGTCTTGATCTCACCAAGATCAAGAAAGGAAATCATAAACCGACCAGGATCGCCCACTACAGCAAAGCAATGCGAAAATGGAGGGAGAATTCGAGCTTGTCACGAATTCTAGTGAACTGATAGCATCACTACTCGTATTTTACGCCACCGAACTCTCGGTGGCTTTTTTATGTAATCAAAACTAATACCTTTACTTTATGACCCTCTTATGTAGTATTTACTCCGGACAAATCCATATACCTACCAACAGAAGGATTACTATGACCGCTTTCTCAAAAAAGATTGTCTTACTTGAAACCCTGTTAAAGCTTCAAGGAATTCAGACCCGAAGACTCGATCTCACACAAGAAAGGAAGTTTCTTATTCTCGCTCGACTTTTTTATTCTGAAAAAGGAGTTCTTTCTCAGGTTATCTGTGCCGATCTGGTTCACATAAGTACATCCCAAGTTCAAAAAATAACAGAAAAGCTTGTAAGCCAGGGACTTATCGCCAGAGAATCTGGTGCACCAAATGGTGGAACGCTCATCAAAATTACGGACAAAGGGAGAAAGTATATTGAAATCACTCTAAACGAACAAGCGCGTGGGCTCATAGAAATAGAAAATCTTCCTACTCATAATCGCAATGAAACACTCAATCCAGAAGCAATCATCGACCAGATCATCGAGCAACTCAGTACGACTTTAAAGTAGGTTTCCATCGAACAAGCCGCCATAAGTTGGCGGCTTTTTTATATAATCAAAAACACTCCCTGCACATAAATGCGGGGTGTTTTCTTTTAATCTATTTCTTCGAAGCCTTGGCGACCATCTTTGCAAGACGAGATTTCTTGCGAGATGCATTGTTTTTCTTAATAAAGCTCGTCTTTGCAGCCTTGTCGATGGCTTTGTATGCAAGGACGAGATATTTTTCAGCCTCCTTTACGTTTTTATCAGATACGAGCTTCTTGATCATTTTGATCGCATTAAGCATTGTATTCTTTCGGTTAAGATTGAATACGCGCTTTCGCTTTGACGCGCGGAGAGCCTTTTTTGCTGAAGATGTGATTGGCATGGCCGAATACTACATCATGTTTTTTAAAAAGACAAGGATACTCAAGGGTATTACAGATGTTATGATGAGCACATGATTCGAAGAGTATCTGGAAAACTTGTGGATAAAACTGGGGATTCATTGTTGATTGACTGTGGAGGACTTGCGTATATGGTGTGGACTACTGGTGAAAATCTCAAAAAAATCAAGATCGATCAACCTATTGTCCTCTGGACCCATCACGCATTCCGTGAAGACAGTCAAGACTTATATGGCTTTTTGGACAAAGAGGACCTCGCCTTCTTCAAGATCCTTATCACCGTCTCGGGTATAGGTCCTAAGACTGGCCTTGGTGTTATGAACATAGCTAGTGTTGAAACTCTCAAACAAGGCATTGTTTCAGGCGATCCAGGATACCTCACCAAAATATCAGGTATAGGCAAAAAGACAGCAGAGAAGATTGTATTTGAACTCTCTGGCAAGATCGACGGTATAGCTGATATAGAAAAACAGACTCTTGGCCAAGATGGTCACGATGTTATCGATGCCTTAACCATGCTTGGATACAGAGAACAGGATATTAGGAATGTATTGAAGAAACTCGACAATAAAGAGAGCGCTGAGAAGCAAATCAAGAGTGCGTTAGGTTTTCTAAGTAAAAAATAATATTTATTCATGCTCACTATCCTCAAAAAAATCATTCCAAAGAAAATATTTACTTTTTTCCAACCCACCTATCACTATATTTTGGCACTCCTCGGAGCTATTATCTACCGCTTCCCTGCTCGTAAGCTTGTAGTGATCGGAGTAACAGGTACCAAGGGCAAATCGAGCACTACGGAAATTATTAATTCTATTTTTGAAACAGCAGGATTTAAAACTGCTGTCGTAAATACGATTCGTTTCAAAACTGGTGACCGTACGATACGAAATCTTTTCAAAATGACGACACCAGGACGTTTTTTTCTCCAGCATTTCCTACGCCAAGCGGTCAAAGACGGTTGCACGCACGCTATTGTCGAAATAAGTTCCGAAGCAGCCAAGCAACACCGACATAAGTTTCTAGGTCTCAATGCGCTGGTATTTCTCAATCTCTCCCCCGAACATATAGAATCACATGGTGGATATGAAAAATACGTTGCAGCTAAGGTCTCTATTGCCAAAGAACTTGAACGCTCCCCCAAGAAAGACAAGGCTCTGATCGTAAATATGGAGGACAAAGAAGCAGACAGATTTTTGAATCACAAAATAGATAAAAGAAACACATTTACCATAGAAGATGCTGCGCCTTTCAATGTCAGCCATGAAGGCAATATTGAAATGCATTTCAAAGAGATGTCGATCGGACCAAAGATCCGTGGTCGCTTCAATATTTACAATATTTTAGCAGCAGCGACCTGCGCTCACGCTCTAGGTATTGCAAACAAAGATATTAAAGCCGGTATTGAAAAAGTTGCCGAGATTCCAGGCCGTGTTCAGAGTATAAAGGCCGGACAACTCTTCGAAGTCATTGTCGACTACGCTCATACGTCCGATTCCCTCACCAAACTCTATCAAGCATTTGAAGGTAGAAGGAAAATCTGTATATTGGGCAATACAGGAGGCGGTAGAGATAAATGGAAACGTCCTGAAATGGCAAAAGTTGCTGATACATACTGCGATGAAATCATTTTGACCAATGAAGATCCGTACGATGAAGACCCACGAGCAATTATTGAAGAAATGTTACCAGGAATCAGTCGCCGGCCATATGAAGTAGAGATGGATAGAAGAACTGCTATTAGAAAAGCATTTCTCAAAGCAGAAATCGCCCTCAATCCTGAAAATACTGTCGTACTTATTACCGGCAAAGGTACCGATCCATATATTATGGAAGCGAACAATAAAAAGACGCTCTGGAGCGATGCAGATGTAGCGAGAGAAGAACTCGGAAAGCTAAAATAGCCTTATACAATGCCAGAATTACCTGAGGTGCAGACAACCGTCGACGGCATCAATGCCGAGATAAAAGGGTTGAAAATAGACGATGTATGGACTGACTATGGCAGTAGTTTTCATGCCGGCAAAAACAATATTAAAAATCCAAAGTATTTTGCCCTTTTTAAAAAAGATGTAGCAAATACCAAGGTCACTCATGCTTCGAGACAAGGTAAAAATGTTCTTATTCACCTTTCCAATCACAAAACCGTTCTCATTCACATGAAAATGACTGGCCATTTGATGTATGGTAAATATATTTTGAAAAACAAAGAGTGGAAACCTGTTGCAAAAGACGGTCCCCTGCTCGATCCGTACAATAAATACATTCATTTGGTATTTATTTTTTCCAACAAACACCATCTTGTCTTTTCAGACCTTAGAAAATTCGCAAAAGTATTTATTTTCAATACTGAAGATGAACACAAGATAGAAGACCTCATGCATTTGGGTCCCGATCCGCTCAAAAGTGATTTTACAGAGAAAATAATGATCGAAAGGCTGCAGAAAAAACAAAAAACACCCATGAAACAGGTGTTAATGGATCAACATATCATTTCTGGTATAGGCAATATCTATTCCGATGAAATGCTATGGGAATCTGGTATTAGTCCGCTCTCCAAACCTTCAAAAGTGCCTTTGAGTGAGTATAAAAAGCTCTTTAAGGCTATGAAGGTAGTGCTCAAGAAAGGTATTGATTTTGGCGGCGATTCGGACTCAGACTATCGCAATATCTATGGCGAGAGGGGTAAATTTCAGCACAGGCACAATGCATATCGAAGAACTGGGAAACCATGTACTAAGAAGGGTTGCAATGGGACGATCCAGAGGAAAATGATAGGTGGCCGCAGTGGACATTTCTGCGACACACACCAGATATTGTACTAACCAAATCTGTCTTCGAGGTGAGGGGTTAGACGCCCAGCATTCTAAACAACGCTATCCCTGTCGCGACAGCAACATTGAGCGACTCTTTCTCCCCTTTCATTGGTATTTCGACAATCTGATCACATTTTTTTAAAATATTTTTATCTATTCCCTCGACTTCATTGCCAACAATGAGCGCAAAAGTATTATTTTTTAAATCTATTTTGATTTCTTTATAATCAACAGACTTTGTATGCTGTTCTAGTGCCAATATGTGTACTTTTTCTTTCTTTAGATTTTTTATTACTTCAAATACATCAGAGATTTTCTCCCATTCAATACTTTTCTCAGCACCAAGTGCAGTTTTAGCAATCTTTTTATTTTCTCTATTAAATCGATCGAGTGGAGCTGGTGTATACCCAGTCAGAAATATTTTAGTTATGCCTGAAGCATCAGAAGTTCTAAATATAGAGCCCACATTTTCCGCACTGCGAATATCGTGAAGGATTAGCATCATATAAACCTAAATCTACACGTATTGCCTGATTTATCAATATTGTGTAGCGTTAACTTGAACCTAGTTCTTACAAAGGAGTCTTGGTGGAAAATAAACAGAACGATCCGAACGGATCTGACGAAAAGTGTGAAAGGATGGGTATTTTAGGAGTCATTCTTTTTATGGCTTGCGCTGCCGCGGTTTTCTTTATCTTATGGGCCATCGCCCGTAAAACTGATCCGAACACCGAAAACATTCTTTGGATTATCTCGAACTAAACCAAAAGGAGACTTATGCGATTTCTCAAATATCTCATGCATCCGTTCATCTGGTGTTGGGACTGGTTTGACCGTACACTCTGCCGCTCATTGCCAAATGCCCTACGTCATCGATGGTCAGGGTTGTGGAATCGAAAGGATGAGTTCCATCCATGTTATGACTCGAATCCAGAGTATACACATTCTCTTCCTCCGGAAAAGCGGGAGAAAATCGAACTCGAACTGATTCGTCGTCGACGAATTGCTCACGAGCGAGACTTAAACACCACATAAAGGAGACAGTCATGACTAAACCACAAATCGGCAGTGTTCAGGACATCATCGAAGAAAGAGACCGGTGGGTCAAATACGAGCAAGGACAAGCTCGGTTGAGTGTAATCGGTGCGTTTTGTATGGGTATCGTTGCTGGTGTACTTATTACGTGCTTTATTTTTTACTTTTTCCGCTAAATTGTTGCTCGCACAAATCGACAACAAAAACCGCTACGCCCCTTGGCCTAGCGGTTTTATTTTTATAAAGTGTGCACCCAGTAGGAATCGAACCTACGACCGTCTCCTTAAAAGGGAGCTGCTCTACCGACTGAGCTATGGGTGCATATATGGTAAATGAAACTTACCGTGAAATGGATAATACCAGAAAAACCAGCCCTGTACAGATATTACAGCGGCAAATCGAGTGCTGGGATACCAGCACCAGAGAGAATAAGTGATAAGCACACGCACAAGAGAAGGATATAGAAAACTAAATCACGCTTGAGAAGACGATCATTTTTAGACTCAATGACCGTCGCTGCAGCTACAATCACGCTCGCAAAGATTGCTGCGAGTTGTGTACCGAGACCAGCAACTAGCATTACACCAGCAATGATTTCGAGTGTACCAATAATACCGATATACAATCCCGCTGGGCGCAAGCCAATGACATCAAAAAACGATTTCCAATTGCTCTCGCGCTTAAGATGCTCTTTACCAAAGCCAATCATGATAAGACCAGCTGCTAAGCGCAAAATAAGTGGTGCAAAAAGAGCAAAATCGAGCAATTGCGGGAATGGATTTAACATATCCAATATAATACCACCCCTAGCCCCTCCTATAAATAGGAGAGGTAACTCTAAAGTACACAGACACTAAACACTTAGTGTGAATACTTCCAAAGCATTCCCAAAATCTACCAATCCCCTATGCGCATCATGATACATAGATACCAATTGTCCTGAAATTTTTTGTAGTTCTTCTGGTTTGAAGTTTTTAGAAAACTGTTTTGATTTATTGTATACAAAAGGTTTGAGACCAGACTCTGTAGCATTGGTCCTACCTGCTATAAGCATCGATTTGAGCTGCCAAAACAGCATACCGTGTATTTCTTCAGAAGCTACTTCCCTCTCTCGAGCTTTTTGATATTCAACCCAGAGCATTTTCTTATCACGTCGGCCAAATGCATCGGCTAGAGCAAAGAGTGTCGGTTCTTTTTCTTCGACGACTGCAGAAGCAAATTCCTGCACCTTTTCAGCATATTTCTCAAGTTGTTTGAGTGTCTTAGCATCTATTTCATTTTCTACCAATACAAAAATATTCTGCGAAGATTTTATGTCTGCCAAAGACTCAACAATTGCTTCTTTAGCATCGGTATCAAGCAAATTATCAAGCTGAACGATAAATTTCTCAGAAAAAAGACCTTGAGAACCTATTGTTTCAGGAAGAATAGTCTCGTTCCACTCGCTTTCGGTAACACGCATGTGCAAAGCATCTGGCTTTTTCTTAAGCAAACTCGACACCAGGTCTCTGACCTTGCTTCGAAGCTTTAATGCATCAGTGCCGTGAAAAACGTAAATCATATTTTCTTCATTTCACCCCAACTTATACCGCTGTGGGCATCAGTAATGATCGGTACACCTTCAGTATCTTTGAGCGACATGACCGATTCCATTATTTTCTTCACTTCAACAGCATATTCTTTGACCTTTTCTTTCTTTATTTCAAATATCAGCGAATCGTGAATCTGTAAGAGTAAGAAAATATCTTTATTATCTTTGAATTTCTTATAGATCTCTATCATGGCCTTTTTTATCAGGTCAGATTCAGTACCTTGAATAGGAGCATTGATAGCCATACGCTCAGCCTGGGCTTTTATAAATGGAAGTTTAGAATTGATACCCTTAAAATACCTGCGTCGACCGAAAAAGGTTTCAGTATAACCCTTGCGTTGGACGTCGGCTTTCACCGCTTGTAGATATGCGGCCAATTCTGTGAAGGTTGCAAAGTATTCATTGTAAAATTGCTGCGCTTCAGCTCGATCTCCTCCAAGATTTGCCCGTAGTGCATTGACTCCCATGCCGTAGAGAATACCAAAGTTGATCACCTTGGCTTTGCGACGCATTTCCTTGTCAACTTGTTCCGAAGGCACCTTGAACACACGTGCGGCAACTTCTGTATGTACATCTCTTCCCGATTTAAAAATCTCTATAAGCTTCTGATCTTTAGAAAGAAATGCTGCTACGCGCAATTCGATCTGAGAATAATCAAACTCTACAAGCTCACATCCCTTTTCTGTGACAAACGCTCCCCTAATAGCCCGACCCAGCTCGGTCTTTATCGGTATGTTCTGAAGATTTGGATTGTGTGAGGCCATGCGACCAGTTGTCGAACCAGTTTGTATAAATGTTGTATGCAAACGCTTATCTTTTTCATCTATAAGAGTCGGAATGACATCTATATACGTAGAGAGAAGTTTTTGCAGCTCTCTATAAGATAAGATAAAAGGAATGATCGGATGCACGTCCTTGAGCTTTTCAAGTTCCGATTCCCTCGTCGAAAGTGCTCCGCCCGCGGTCTTCTTCTGATTCTTAGCCTTCAAACTAAGTTTTTCAAACAACACCACTCCAAGCTGCTTCGGAGAATTGATATTAAATTCTTCTCCGGCAGCTTTGTATATTTTCTTTTCCAAAGAATCAAGTTCGGTATGATACTTCTTCGACAAATCATTGAGATATGCAGTATCTATTTTTATACCTTTATCATGCATAGCATCGAGTGCAGGTATAAGTGGCAACTCAATATCTTCATAGACATGTGTCAGTTTCTTCTCTGCTATTTGCTTCTCAAGCATTTCCAAAGATTTTGCTGGATCTTTTGTACCAGTATGATTTGATACATCCTCTGCGGTTGGATTGGTAAAATTGGAATCGAGTACCCAAAGTGCTATTTGAGCTTTTCTCAATACCATAGGATCAAAATTGACTGGAACCTCTTCTTCCTTGGTTTCACCAGCTTTTTCATCTGAAGAAATCTCGTCACCAAATGCATCAGTCAGCCCAAGCAACTCTTTAACCCGTATTCCCAATGTTTTAAACTCCAATTCTTTGAACAAATCCGTGACATGCTGCATATCTATCGTTTTTCTCCATGTTTTTTCTGGTAATTCAAAATCAATAGGCGCATCCCTCCGTATTGTGGCCAGCATTTTTGAGAAGAGCGCTTCTTCCTCTCCATCTTCTATAAGTGTAATAATTCTATCGGTAAAGCCTGCTTTCTTGAATTGCTCTTTATTTTTCTTTAAGGCTTTATATATTTCTTCGATAGAGCCAAAGTTTGTGATGAGCTCTGTAGCAGTCTTTTCCCCTATACCCTTGATACCTATAATATTGTCCGATGGATCACCTCGAAGACCTTTATAATCCGGCAAAAGTTCAGGACCAAAACCAAATCGATTCTTTACACCATCCTCGTCATATAAAATAGTATCTTTAATACCTTTTTTGAGCGTATAGACCTGGACTCTTTTATCATCGATAAGCTGCAACGTATCCATATCACCCGAAGCAATGACAATATCTATCGTCTTATCTTTCTTCAGACATTCAGCAATCGTTCCAAGCATATCATCGGCTTCAAAACCTTCTTTTTCATATATAGGAATAGAAAAAGCTTTGAACACATCGCGAGATCGTACGATCTGTGCAATAAGCGCTTCGTCGGTCTTTGCTCTGCCAGCTTTATAGTCTTTGTATGCTTCGTGACGATATGTTGGCTTGGGTAAATCAAAACACGCTACAACATAATCAGGATTGAGCTGATCGACAATATTGATAAGCATCGTTACTAGACCATAGAGTCCCCCAGTCGGTTCGCCCTTGCTCGAAGAAAAATCTGGCAATGCATGATACGCTCGGTGCAAAATTGCATGCGAGTCGAGCAATACAAGACGTTTTTTTGTTGATGTTTCTTTTTTACCTTCAGTTTTTTTCATAATCAAAACTTATTTCTCGACTGTTTTCGTCTTTGTGATCAAATGTTATTTTTACGTAAGGTTTTGGAATAGCTTTTTCTATCTTCTCTGGCCATTCAATGAAGATCAGATTTTTATTATTCGTCACCATGTCATTAAATCCTATCGCCACAATCTCCCCTTCATCTTCAAGTCGATATGCATCGATATGTATAAAATGCGTAAAGTGAAGATGTTCTATCTTATATATCTTCTCGAGCACAAAGGTCGGACTAAGAACTTGCTCCTTGATACCAAGCAAACTAGCAATAGCCTGGGTAAAGGTCGTCTTACCCGATCCCAAATCACCCGATAGGGCTACGACATAGGCTCTATCCTTCTGCTCTTCTATCAGAAGCTGTTTTAAGAACTTTTCGGCGATAGCTTTTGTTTCCTCCACGCTTTCGCTTACCATAATAGATCGATTGTAGCACATAAGTAGTATAGAAAAGGCCCGCGATTTTTAATCGCGGGCCAATAGACCATCATTAGAATTTTACCAATCAATACTCGTATCCGGGCAAATACACTACGACAGACCGCCCTGGGGGTACAGGTTTTGAAATATCCCAGTATCCCCTCATGCAACCTATATAATGTGTGCCCGAATGTGTCTCAAATTCAATCCAAGACGCATGGTTCTGACCTCGGATTGCAAAAGAGTACACTTCGTCGCCATTGAAAGGATTGTATCCGTCAGCAAGGACGGCAAAAGCTTGAGCAAATGCTGCCTCCGGATAGTAGAAGACGTCGGGATCTGGATCGCATTTTTCGAAGACCCAGTATACCCCAGTCATATCTCCAACATTGTCACGAAACTCGTAGAGCACGCGACCGTCGGCGATTGATACTTCCTTGGGAGTCATGTTGCCAGAAAGCGTGTCCTTCGACACATAGCTCGGCACCCAGGTGGAGCAACCAGTATTGATCACCCCCACCATACACAGAATGATTGCCGAAATGGTTTTCATTGTTTACCTCTTCAGGTAAAAGATTGTGTAAAAGAAAGGCCCTGCTGCCGAGTACACACGTACTCGATTATCAGCAGGGCCCGGGAAGGAGTTACTTTTGCTTACCGCCGTGCTCGCGTTGAGCTCGCACACTGTGGTAATTTTCGTAATCACGAACCTTCTTTTCAACATCGATGCCTTGTCCGACGATATGAATTTCAGCCTCAGCTGCAACCTCAATCTCGGAGTATGTGGCATAGCCGCTTTGGACATGCCAAATACCTTTTTCATCCTGCCAAGCCCAAGTATCTTCGTACTCATCGCGTCCGGTGAAAACACCAGCGCCGACAAATGAAGAAGACGAATCTCGGTAGTAACGCTGGCCACGATCGTATTGATCGTAGTTGCGTGGGATGCGAACGGGCACAAATCCTTCCTTCCGCATTTCATGCTTTACAGCATTTAGTGTGGAAGTGTTGGCATACTCTCGGTTGCCCGGGGTAAACGCCTTCGCAAGATAGGTGCCTGTTGCAGTCAGTCCATCAACTGGTGTAGCTTGCTTGCCAGTCTGCGGATTGTAGGCCGCGCAACCAGTAAGCAGTGACAGAAGCGCAAGACAAATGATCGTTTTCATAAATTCCCCTTTCATTGGGAAAATGTTTTGATTGATTCATTCAATGATCGTACTCCGTGTATATTATATCATATTTATATAGCACTTGTCAATAAGCTTAGCTGGGCTATTTTAGGCCTAGAAAGGGGTGTTTTAAGGAGCTTAATTGTGACGGTGTATGCTAGAATATGGAACATGATTGTCTTCGATGATGAGAAGCAGAAAAAGATGTCCAAGGAGCTCAAGGACCTAGATGAAGAAAATCTAGCCCGAGCATTGTCGACAAAGTACTCCATCCCCTACGCCGACCTAACGATTACACCGATCAATGTCGAAGCACTGCGAATAGTCGACGAAGCAAAAGCTCGTGAAGCACTTATTGCTCCCTTTAGTGTTATGGCACGAAAAGTTGAAATGGCAGTCGCTGCTCCTAATAATCAAAAAACTATTGATTTCATCGCCGAGCTCAAACAAAAAGGATACGAGGTAGATTTGCATATCGTTTCCATGAACAGTCTTGAAAGTGTCTGGGCACGTTACAAAGATTTGTCTTTTTCTTTTGAAACCAAGGCTGGCGCTCTTGATATTTCCAATGAAGAGATCAATGAAATACTAAAAAACGTCAGGACTCTCCCTGATGTTAAAAAACTTATTGAAGAAACGTTGGCTCTGAAGAAAAGTCATCGTATTTCTAAAATTTTGGAAATCATTCTCTCCGGCGGACTCGCAACCAATGCTTCTGATATACACATAGAACCCGAACAATCATATGTACGCCTGCGATATCGTCTCGACGGTGTCCTTGTCGATATTGTGCAGTTTGATACCAGCACTTATTCTCTTATTCTTTCACGTATCAAGCTTCTTTCGGGCTTGAAACTCAATACAAAAGGCAATTCTCAAGATGGAAGATTCAGTATTAAGATCGAAAAGTCAGATATAGAAATCAGAACTTCGATTTTGCCTGGTGCATACAATGATTCTGTCGTCATGCGTATTCTCAATCCTGAATCGATCGGCGTACCACTCGAAGATCTTGGCATTAGCGATGCACTTTTGGAAGTCATACAAAAATCTCTTACTAAACCCAACGGCATGATCCTGACCACCGGCCCCACTGGTTCTGGAAAAACCACTACTCTCTATGCTTTTCTTAAGAAAATTCACAAACCAGAAGTAAAAATCATTACTATTGAAAACCCGATTGAATATCATCTACCAGGTATTGTTCAAACACAGACCGATAGTGAAAAAGGTTATACCTTCCTCTCAGGACTGCGAGCAGCACTCCGACAAGATCCGGACGTAATCATGGTTGGTGAAATCCGAGACCAAGAAACTGCCGAGATTGCGGTCAATGCATCGCTCACTGGTCACCTTGTCTTCTCTACATTGCATACCAATAATGCTGCCGGCACCTATCCCCGACTTATAGACCTCGGTGTCAATCCAAAAATCCTTACTTCAGCACTCAGTCTGTCGATGGCACAACGTTTGGTGCGCAAACTCTGCCCAGATTGCCGAGAAAAAATAGAAATCAATGCTATGGATAAGAAAACGATCGATGATATTCTCGCAACCATTCCAGATAAGACAAAAATACCTTCAGCGTGGACTATATATAAGCCTGTCGGCTGTGCCAAATGCAATATGACTGGCTATGTTGGCCGAATTGGAGTCTATGAAGCGATCGTGACCGATGAAGCAATTGAAAAAACAGTTATCAACAACCCCAGCGAGCGTGATATACGCACCGCAGCTGCTCCACAGGGTATTTTTACACTCCAACAAGATGGAATTCTCAAGGTTATTACAGGTTTAACAACCATTGAAGAGCTCGAGCGTGTTGTTGACCTCGATGATATACAAAAAAAGTCCGATCCGGCACTTACGATATAAAAAACACAACTTAACAAGTTGTGTTTTTTAGCTGAGCACGTAGCATGTAGAGAGTATTGTACACGGTCCACCACATAAATCTCTAAGCAATACTTTTAATATAAAGCACTAAAAGCCAGATTCATTTCTAAGGGGTAACCCAGCACGGAGTGCTGCAAGGCACAACACCAGGTTATCCTCGCAAAAGGATCTTTATACCTCGCGCAAGCGTGAGGCCATTGCTTAGAGATTTATTGGGTTGACCAGGAACCAAGACGAGAACCGTCCGTCAGACCACAATATTATCATACATTATTTTTTATGTCAAGTACCGCCCTCGATAACATTCCTGAGGAAGAAGTCGTCGCCCTCGACACTACGCTGCGGCCGAGCAGCTTCGAAGACTACGTTGGTCAGGAAAATATCAAGGAAAATCTCGATATTCTTATTAAGGCTGCCCGCGAACGCGGTCACCCACCCGAACATGTACTCTTTTACGGGCCACCAGGACTCGGAAAGACGACTTTGGCGCATCTCATCGCCAAGGAAATAGGTTCTAACATGAAAATTACGTCAGGTCCAGCGATTGAAAAGGTTGGAGATCTCGCTTCTATTCTTACCAATCTTCAGGCAGGAGATGTTTTGTTTATCGACGAAATACATCGTCTCAATAAAACTATTGAAGAAGTTCTTTATCCTGCTATGGAATCACGTTCTCTCGATATTATTTTGGGAAAAGGTCCTTCGGCGCGCACCATACAACTCGAGTTGCAGCCTTTCACACTTATTGCTGCAACAACACGTATATCTATGCTCTCTTCCCCACTACGCAGTCGTTTTGCTGGTGGAGTATTTAGAATGGAATTCTATTCGACCGATGAAATGATGGAAATCATTAGAAAATCTGCAAAATTACTTGGTATAAAAGTTGATGAAAAAGCAGTAAGACTCATCGCTGAAAGAAGTCGCTTCACACCACGTACTGCCAACTATCTTTTGAAGCGCAGCCGTGACTTTGCTCAGGTAAAAAAGAAAGATCTCTCACAAGATACCGTACTCAATGCTTTGAGTTTGCTTGGAATCGACGAACACGGCCTTGCTCCGTCAGACAGAGCATTGCTCGAAGTGATTATTGAAAAGTTTGACGGCGGCCCAGTTGGAGTCAATACTATTGCAGCGGCACTTTCGGAAGAAGCGAACACTGTCGAAGATTTCAATGAACCGTATCTTATACAGATCGGCATGCTTGAACGCACACCACGCGGAAGAGTAGCGACGACGAAGGCACGTCATCACATAAAGAAATAAATATGGCAGGACACAATAAATGGTCAAAAATAAAACGTCAGAAAGCTGGTACCGATGCTCAGAAGAGTAAAATATTCACCAAAATGGGGAGATATATTGCCGTCGAAGCAAAGAAAGCTGGCGGCAATCTCAATTCCCCCGGTCTCAAGGCTGCTATAGAAAAAGCTCGAGCAGAAAACATGCCATCAGACACGATTGAGCGTGCTATTAAAAAAGCTACGACCGACAATAGCGCTGCTATGGAGAATATTACCTATGAAGCATACGGCCCAGCTGGATGTGCAGTTATTATTGAAGCGCTCACAGACAATAGAAACAAAGCTGCACAAGAAGTAAAGCACATCCTCTCCAAACAAGGCTTCGCTCTTGCTGCTCCAGGATCGGCATCATGGGCCTTTAGCAAACAAAATCGAGAATGGGTACCAAATACCACTATACCTGTGACTGGTGAGGACGCTACCGTGCTTGAAAACCTTATTGGTGAGCTCGAAGAGAACGATGAAGTACAAGATGTCTTCACCAATGCAGAATAATATGCGCACTCTTGGTATCGATCCAGGGTATGATCGTGTTGGTATAGCAATAGTTGAGAATAGCAAACTCATTTACTCAGAATGTTTTGAGACTTCACGCGCAGATGATGCAAATATTAGAATACACTCGATTGGCAATAAAATTTCGGACATAATACAATCATACAAACCACAACTCCTATCGATAGAGACACTTTTTTTCACCAATAATCAAAAGACTGCCATGCGCGTGTCTGAAGCACGCGGTGTAATCATATACGAAGCCTGTAAAAACAATGTATCTGTCTTTGAATTGTCCCCTCTGCAGGTAAAAGTAGCTGTTACTGGCTATGGAAAGAGTGATAAGCAGCAAGTGACTGATATGGTCAAGCGTTTGGTCAAAATAAATAAAGAAAAAGTAAAAGATGATGAATATGATGCTATTGCCATAGCTCTTGCTGGTGAGGCAAGTTATCCCCAACGCGCCCTTCTATTGCAAAAAAAATAGTTTTTGGTACAACTATAGCCATAAAACAAAATTTATAATTAATATCGAATAGCAATGGCACGAAGAAGTAATGATGATGAAGAGATGACTGAAGAAGAGGAAGAAGAAACTCCTGAATCTGAAAAAGAAGAAGGTGCTGAAGAATCCTTGCCTATTGATCCTGAAAAATTAAATGTAAAAGAAGAGGAGGAAGAGGAAGATCCACCAGAAGGCACCGTCAATCTTGAGGATGATGAGGATGGAGAGAGTAAAAATCCCGACGACGAGGATGATGAGGAGAGCTGGAACCCTCTCGATGACTATCGAAGCGACGAATAATCAGGCGATTTTTACAAATCTCTTCTTTCCTATTCTCAATACACTTCCCTTTTCTGGAATATAGAGTGGATCGGTAATTTTCTCATCAGTTGAAACAATAGAAACAGCTCCTTCTGTGACAAGTCGGCGCCATTCGGTCTTGGAAGCAATAATATTGGCAGTAATAAGCAGCTCAGCGAGCTGTTTATTTTTTTCTGCCTTAATTTCAGCAACATCTTCTGGAATCTTGCCGTGTGAAAACGTATCAATAAATGCTGTCTCAGCTTTCTGTGCATCTTCTTTGCTGTGATAAAGCGTAACAATCTCTCTAGCCAAGCGCATTTTAATATCTTTTGGATTGGTGCCTGAGGCAAGCTCTTCTACTATTTCTTTGATTTCTGCAAGTGAGAGTTGCGTGCAGAGAGTAAAATAACGTTCGATCAATTCGTCTTTGAGCGACATAACCTTGCCATACATATCTGCTGGGGCATCAGTAATAGAAATAATGTTGCCCCAGCTCGATGACATCTTGCGACCGTCGGTACCCTCAAGCATTTGCCCTGTTAGCACATCCTGCTCAGGCATATCATAATGTTTTTGTATTACTCTGCCTGCTTTGAGATTGAAAAGTTGATCGAAGCCACCTATTTCAACATCTGCTTTTACCATTACCGAGTCATATCCCTGCAAAAGTGGATATAAAAATTCTCGTAGTGAAATATGATCTCCTTTTTCATAACGTTCTTTGAAATTTCTTCTTTCAAGCATCTGACTAACCGTAAAACTTTCTGCTAGTTCTGCTATCTGGGCAAAATTGAGTTTCTCCAACCACTCTGAATTGTGTTGAAATTCTGCTTTTGAGAGATCGATTATTTTTCCGATCTGTTCTTTATATGTTTTTAAGTTTTCCTTCACTGCCTCCTTGGTAAGCATAGGCCTTTTGGCAAGCTTATCCGATGGATCACCAATAAGAGCGGTGAAATCTCCGACAATAAAGACAACCGTATGGCCGAGTTCTTGAAAAGCACGTAGTTTCCAGAGCTGTATTGCCCGTCCTACATGTACATGTTTTGATGTTGGGTCAAAACCAAGCTTCACTCTGAGCTTTTTGCCTGAAAGGAGTTTTGCTTTGAGACTTTCTTTTATAAAGATATCCTCTACACCGCGAGTAAGTATGTCGTCGATTCTTTGGTTTTTTTCAGCTTCCGTCATATAAACTACTCTATCATAGCTGACCTTTTTGTGGTATTTTAATAGTTCTAGACTATGAGAATAGTTCCACGCATTAAACGCGTAATTAAGCACGTCCTGCGACGATTCAAGCGGGTCTCATTCCTCTTCACCAAGAACATGATGTTGCTTTACGCTTCATTGTTCATACTCTTTGTGGGTATTTTCTTCGTATGGGCTTCAACCCTCAAACTTCCTGATATAGAGTCGTTTGAAGAGCGCCGAGTGGACGTATCTACCAAGATTTATGATCGTACAGGCAAAATACTTCTCTATGACCTCAATCAAAACACCCGCAGAACCGTGGTTGCAAGCAATCAGATTTCAAGATATGTAAAAAATGCCACTGTTGCTATTGAAGACTCGGAATTTTACGATCACCATGGTGTAAGACCTCTTTCTTTTGCACGAGCAATAATCGTCAACCTGACAACAGGAGGTTTTACTCAGGGTGGATCAACTATCACTCAGCAAGTAGTGAAGAATGCCCTACTCACAAAAGACAAATTGATTTCAAGAAAGGTAAAGGAGTGGGTTCTTGCTATCAATCTTGAGAGAATTATGACTAAAGAAGATATTCTCAATATCTATCTCAATGAAAACCCATATGGAGGAAATATCTACGGTATAGAGGAAGCAAGTATGGCTTTTTTTGGTAAAACCTCAGCTGACGTTACTCTTGGTGAAGCAGCGACACTAGCCGCTCTTCCTCAGGCTCCAACGTATTATTCTCCTTACGGAAATCATAGAGAAGCGCTCATGAATCGAAAAAATCTCGTTCTTAGAAAAATGTACGAGGAAGATATGATTAGCGAATCAGAATATGAAGCGGCAAAAGCTGAAGTTATCACCTTTATTCCTCAAGAAAATATTTCTATCAAGGCTCCGCATTTTGTAATGTATATAAAAGAATATCTTGAAGAAAAATACGGAGCAGAAGAGCTTGTACGCCGTGGATTCAATATTGTCACCACACTCGACTTTGAACTTCAGAAAAAAGGTGAAGAAATAGTAAAACAATATGCTTTGGAAAATGAAAAGAAGTTTAATGCTGAAAATGCTTCACTAGTTGCTATTGATCCTAAAACAGGACAAATCCTCACCATGATTGGTTCGAGAGATTATTTTGACAAGGATATAGAGGGCAATTTCAATGTTGCCACAGCCCACCGCCAACCTGGTTCTTCGTTTAAACCTTTTGTCTATGCATCGCTTTTCAATAAAGGTTATCTACCCGAAACAGTGGTATACGACGTTAAGACCGAATTCTCAACAGCCTGCAACCCAGATGGAACACCCAAGTCTCCTACGGCCAACTGTTATATGCCACAAAACTACGATGATGTATTCGTAGGACCTATTTCTTTGAGAAATGCTCTCGCTCAATCAAGAAACATTCCTGCTATTAAGGTTTTGTACTTAACAGGTATAGGCAATGCCCTCCGTTTGGCAAAAGATATGGGTATTACAAGCCTCAAGTCAGCAAATGACTATGGTCTTACTCTCGTACTTGGAGGCGGCGAAGTTTCTCCCCTCGATATGGCTGGTGCTTATGGAGTATTTGCCAATGAAGGTATAAAAAACAAACCAGCAAGCATACTCAAAATCACTGATCGCGAAGGAAATGTTATAGAAGAATATAAACCCGAACCTACACGAGTACTTGAAGAGAATGTAGCTCTGATGATCAACGATGTTCTGTCGGACAACAATGCTCGTATACCAGCATATGGCGCATACTCAGCACTCTATCTTCCTGGATATGATGTAGCGGCCAAAACAGGTACTACAAACGATTTTAGAGACACGTGGATTGTTGGATACAGCCCGACGATTGCCGTCGCAGCATGGGCTGGAAACAACGACAATACACCTATAGAGAAAAAGGTGGCTGGTCTAGTCGTCGCTCCTATGTGGAATGCATTTATGAAAGAAGCTCTACAGATAGTACCCAAGGAAAACTTCAAGAAACCAATTCCACCAGATAGTAGTAGCTATCCTGCTATGGTACGAGGAGAAATCAATGCTCAAGACCCTCATGAAATCCTTTACTATATTGATAAAGAAAATCCTACTATTCCTCGATCAAACGACCCTTATTCTGATTCACAATTTGAACAATGGGAATACCCTGTACGACTCTGGGCAATATCTCAAGGTATTACTCCCTCATCTTCTACCTCTACCATCATCTTTGATGCGGCGCAGAGACCTACATCAACCTTTGGTTTCTAGTTAGCGAATATCAACAATCTTCAAACCTGCTCTCTGCATATTCTCAAGAATCATTTTCTTATTGAAGAAAATAGTATTTTTTATAATAGGACTTTCTTTTAGATAAAGGATACCTTCTTTTATTTCAACAGCCTGCTTTTTTATTTCAATACCTAGAATTTTTTGTACTTCTGAAGAAACAATCTTATATGCCTGATGTTTATTATTTACAATACCACTAAACTTTTTTAAATAATCGTTTATATTGAGCATGTATTATCGATTCATTGGCATTACAAGATACATAAACATAGCATCCCCTACTCCTTTAATCACCAATTTTCCAAGACCGTTGAATTGGAATACAATACTTGTCGTTTCGATTGATTGCATGCAATCTGAAATATACCGATAGTTGAAATTTACATCCACTTCTTCTCCTGTGACTGTACCTTCGATATTGGTAAGTGTTTCTCCAACATCTTGATTACTTGTTTTGATTTCCATTCTACTTTGAGATGGAATTGCCTTCATGTTTAATTTATTAAACTTATCAGAAAAGATAGTTGCAACTCTAAAAGCCTTAAGAAGATCCTGACGAAGAATAGTGACTTCAGTTTTTGAATCTTTTGGAATGATTTGTCGATAATCAGGAAAAGATCCCTCTATCACCCTAGAAGTGAGGTAGAGATTCTTACCCCTAAATACAATTTGGTGTTTAGTAACCATTACTTCCACATCTTCGGCCATAGTATCGAGTATTCGTATGATATCAGGGGTGTTTTTTACAGGAATAAGAGTATTCCATTCGTCGCTAAACTTAGCCTTTATTTTCTTTTCAGCCAGTCTAAATGAGTCTGTAGCAACAAAAACCAAATTCCCGTCCTCAGTATAAATATATACACTTGAAAGCTCTGGTTTCATGCTTGTTTGGGCCGAAGAATATGAAACCGACTTCAAACCATCTGAGAAAAGAGAAGGTTTTATAGTAAAAGAAGTAGGATTTTCTATTTCTGGGATAGTTGGAAAATCTTCATGATTGAATGTTTTAATAAGAGTAGTGTTTGAAGCGGAAGAAATCTTAAGATTTTGTTCTATCAACTCAAGTGTAACTATCTTATCCTTATCCAACGTGTTTATGTAGGAGCTAAATGTATGCGCTGGAACGGCCACAATACCTTTATTAGCGATTTTAACTGGAATCGTGACCTGGAGTGCCAACTCAAGATTTGTGGCGCGTATAAGCAATCGATCTGTGCTTGCATCAAGTAAAATACAACTCAAAATCGGCATAGTGAGATTCTTACCAGCTATTTTCTCAGCCTTACTTAACACGTCTACCAAACTCTCTCTAGTGCATTCGATTTTCATATGTATTATTAATATAAGAATTTATTTATTATTACTATTAGGCCTGGGGATATGTTGATAACCCTTTAATTTGTTTCTCTGTAACGATTTTTTCTGAAAAATTTTTCTGATTTTCTGTGGAAAACATCGGATTATTTTTTTAATTTTTCTTTAAAAATATTTTTTCTGTATTTATCAAGGGTTTATTAAGAAGTTGTACGATTTTTTTCCCCAGTTTTATCAACATGAGATAATCGAACGAATTCTTTCTATCTCCTCAGCAAATACAGGATTGGTTTTTATATCCCCTTTTACCTTTTCACATGAATGAATAACAGTAGTATGATCTCTACCGCCAAGCTTCTCTCCTATCGATGGATATGATACATCGTAGTCTTCTCTGAGTATGTACATAATCACCTGGCGTGGCTTAACCACCTCCTTTTTTCGGGTTTTCTCATATATACTTTTCTCTTCTACATCGTAAAACTGAGATATAGTTTTAATGACATCTTTTACAGAAACATTGCGTCGAGGTCGAGCCGGACCTTTTATAATTGTTTTTATATCAGAAAGAGAAAGTGATCGGGCTTCTATTTGACTTCGAATAATAATCGAATTGATAATTCCTTCGAGTTCTCTAATATTTGCTTCAACTGTTGAAGCAATAAAATCAATTATGTCGTGAGTGAGTTCTATATTGTGATGTCGAGCTTTTGCTTTCAAAATAGCAGCTCTCGATTCGTGATCTGGAGCTGGAATATCGACAATCATACCTGCTCCGAAGCGAGATTTGAGCCTTTCTTCGAGATTTTGAATGTAATGTGGGTGTTTATCTGAAGAAAAGATGATTTGTTTGTTGTTGTCGTAGAGTTCGTTGAATACATGGAACAATTCTTCCTGACTTTTCTCTTTATTTGAGAAAAATTGTATATCATCCATGATAAATACATCGTACACTCGGTATTTTTGTTTGAACTGGTTTATTTTTCCGTTTTGCAAAGAGTTAAAGTATTCTGTCGCGAATTTTTCTGAGGTTAAGTAGAACACTTTCTTACTTGGATACAAATGCTTCATTTGATTGCCTATTGCTTGGATCAAATGCGTCTTTCCCCTACCTGTATCTCCATATATAAAGAGCGGATTGTATGCTGTACCCGGCTTTTGTATGACCGCCTGAGAAGCGGCGTGGGCGAGTTGGTTGAAGGGGCCAATTATGAAAGAATCAAAGGTATAACGAGGATTTAGATTGTCATCTTTATTTACATAGTAGTCATTAAGCGGTAGTTGAGCCGTAGTTTCCTGTTTTTTGATTACTACCACCTCTTTTTTCTTATCCTGAGCACTCAATTCGCTTATAGTGTAGGAGATATTTCTGATTGTGTCAGACTGAAGACGTAGAGCCCTGAGAATGCTTTTATTGAATTTTGTCGATAAAACTTCTTTTACAAAGAGGCTTGGTACAGCAATATGAGCAGTGCCATCCTCGAGTTTCATGATCGATGTTTTTTTAAACAGACCGTGATTGCTTTTAGAAACAATAGGTTCTAGTTCTTTTAAAGCAACATTCCACAAGTCTTGATCATTCATAGTGATAAGAATTATATACCTGGATTGATATTAGAGAACTTGTTAAATTTTGATTTATATGTTTATAATGTGTGCATAACCTGTTAATATTTAATTCGACCTCGTTTTATGTCTCAAACATTTCAACCAAAGAAAAGTCGCCGCAAAAAGGTTCATGGTTTTCTAAAAAGAAAATCAACCAAGACCGGACGCAACACTATTACACGCCGTCGAAGGAAGGGACGCGCTCGATTGGCCGTCTAAACTGTCTTTTTTTTGACAAAATAATCCTCTATGTTCCCCAAGAGTCATCGTATTGATGCTCGCACCCATCGAATCCTTCAAGTTCAGAAAGGTAATCATTTTTCTTCTGATCATATCTCACTAAAAATAACAAGGAATTCCGAGGCTGTTTTCCCAAAATCAAAATTTTCTGTTGTAGTGTCTAAAAAAATAGAGAAGACAGCAGTTTTGAGGAATCGGTCAAGACGTAGAGTCTATCCAATCATCAAAAATATACTAGGTAAGGATCTCACTAAGCCCTATACTTTTGTGTTTTTCATTCAAAAGTCCATTTCTACAGTCAGACTAGCTCAGTTGAAGGAAGAAATAGACTTTCTGCTTAAAAAAGCTAGAATCTAACGATGTTTAATATAATCAAACAGATATTCTATATACCGCTTTACAATGCCTTTGTTCTTATTTTGGCTATTCCAGGGATAGATGCAGGTATGGCGGTAGTTCTTTTCACAGTTATTGTGAAGTTTGCCCTCTATCCTCTCCAAAAGAAGGCTTTGTTGACACAGATTAAGCTCAAAGAGGTAGATCCAGAGCTCAAAAAGATCAAAAATGAGATAAAGGATGTTAAGGAGCAGGGTCAGGCAATACTCAAACTCTACAAAGCTAATAAAATCAATCCTCTCTCTAGCTTCTTTGTGCTTCTTATTCAGCTTCCTATTATTATTTCTCTCTACCACATCTTCTCAAGTGGTACACTGACTCAGATCAATGAAAGTTTACTCTACCCATTTATTCATCCTACATTGTTCGTCAGCACAACATTCCTAGGTTTGCTCGATATAACTCAGAAAAGCATTCTAACTGCTGTTATAGCAGCTATTACGCAGTTTATTCAGGGTCAGTTCCAGCCAATGATGACGGTAGAGCCAAAAAAGCCAGGTGTAAAACCATCTTTCCAAGATGATATTGCTCGCAGTATGAGTGTTCAGATCAAATACATCCTTCCGATAATGATTTTCTTCATTTCATTCAGACTACCTGCCTTTATTGCTCTTTATTTCATCACCAGCAACATTTTTATGGTCTTCCAAGAGCTTCTTCTACGACGCCATCGCCGAAAGCTTACAGAACCAGTAGTAATTGTAGAATCGAATACAGTTAAGAACTAGATTTCGAGTTTGAGTGACCAGAGTGAACCGTCTTTTTTATTCATAAAGATAAGATAATCTTCGTTTGGAGAAAGTGCTGGTCTAATACCGTCTATTTCAGCGTTGTCCGTATCTGCAGGATCATAGAGAGAAGAGATAGAATTTGAAGTTGTGTCTAGTTTCCAGATGCTGTCAGTAAAACTAATAGTACCCTGATACCAATCATCCGGATATGTTCCACTGTTGACTATGTTTGGCACAAGACAGTATACGATATTTGTTTGTTTCTTTGACCAGACGCATTTTTCTGGAAGGGTTGGTCTGTCTGCTTGGGTCTTTAGACCGGTTTTTTTATCATAATATCCAAGTGCGAAGCCTTTGTTCTGGGCTTGTGAGAATAGAATTTTATCGCCCTTAGAATTGACGAGAGAAGTGAGGCCAGGGACATTGGTAACTGGTTTCTCAGATGTGCTATTTCTAATATTCTGAAGCATGGTGAGACCATTAACACCAGAAGAAGGTTTAGATGTAAGGGCGATTGTGTCGGCGCTATACCACTGTACGAGCCATTCCCCTAGTCTTGAGCTAAATATATTTTTTGTACCACCACCTTTTGTATCTATAGTCTGAATAGAGGTACCTGATACGTCTTCTGTAGCAAGAAGTATTGTTTTGGTATCAGGAGAAATGTCTACAAAAGAAACATCGTCCTTAATATAGAAGCCCTTGAGAGATCCAAGTGATTCTTCATCAAAAACCGTAGAAGTAGAAGTTGTTTCTGGCAAAATAATATCAGCAAGATATGTTTTTATTTCATCTGTGTCACCAAGGCTTCTGATAACAAGAGAATTTCCTGTATTGGTAAAGAATGCTTCCTGAATACGTGGATAGGTAGTGTTGGTAAGACGATTTGTTCGTGTCGATGTTGAGAATGTTTCAAAGACATTGCCGTTTTTTCGCTCAATGTATCTAATAGGTGTTTCAGTAATCGTTACTTTCTTACCTTCACGAATTTCAGTGCGTTGTCTAGTAAATACTGTGAAGCCAGATACTGGTCCATCTGCAATTTTTCTAAAGACCGGTACTGGTGCATCGGTATTTGTATTAACAACAATAGGTTCGTCCTCTGTTCCACCCGGAATATTATCCGAGGGAGTTCCTATGCTGCCAGAAGAAATATCGTTGCTGCCAAAAGGAAGAAGGTTTCTAACGCTATTAAGAACCGTTCCACCCTGCTTATTTACTGATACAAAATAAAACGCTGCTCCGACTGCAAGCAGGACGAGAACTAGAAATAGGAGAAGTGTTTTTTTTGATAGCATAATTGTTTATTCAGTAGTGATATTACCGTCGTATCGATGACATTCTTTTATAACAGAGCAACCAAAAAATTCCCATTCCCCCGCTCTTTCTTCAGCACAGTATGCAGGTATATCGGTTTTACCGTAGTTTGGAATTTGAGCTTGGCACTCTCCCTCCGTACTCCAGCCCTTACTTAGATCAGAAGGATAGTATGTGGATTCAGAGTAGTCAGCACCACCTTCTTGAGAGGCAGTTAGTTGTATTCTTTGGCGAATAATCCAATTGGAGCTGTATATTACACATCCGACAACATTGTTACCTAGATTCCCATCCCTCACATCTTGCTGGCATCTATTAATAGAGCCACTGTACACGTTGTAACGCGTTGCTTGAGTAGTAACGAACTGATCACTGCCTGGAATAGCTTTTCGGCATTCTATATTTGTAATGTAATAAACTCCTACACCAGTTGGTTTTATATCTGCTCCAGCACAACCATTATCTGATTCTGAAACCGAAGTAGCTTCGGGCAAATCTAAGGTTAAATTGAATGCTACAAGTTGAGGGTTGATTGTCTGGAGTACGAGATATGCTGCAAAAATAAGTAAAAGACCGATAATAACATTCTTCATCCCCTCTTTTGCATGAGCTTTGCTCGTAATAGTAGATTCGGAAAGTAGGTATTGAAAAGCGTAGAAGGTAAACATGATCACCGCCAAGGCAATTGCGAGCGAAATCGTCCATTTATATGCACCTGATACATAAGAACCAATATCTGCATCGGTTGTTTGGGCATCGGTGACACCTTCAATCTTAACAAGTGGATCGTAACTGGTGTCTATCTCTACAGCATGCGTCAGTGAAGTTAAAAAAGAAAAACCAGCGATAATAGCTGTTAAAAAGACTAGTAGTGAAATTATTTTTTTAAAATACAAAGTTGAAATAGTTTGGGTCATATTATTTAAAGTTTAGATTTACTGATGTTTTTGCATCTTGCAGTATTTTGCTTTTATGCCGAGCCTCAACACCTAGACCTGCTTTGGAAATACTCTGATCCCTTTGGAGAGTTATAGAACTTTTACCAGAGGCTGTCGTTGCTCCTGCACCGTTTACGCTCCAGAGATACTGAACATCATCCAAAAATCTGCTTTTTGTAGAGAAAAAGAATGGATATGCTGCCACTTTGAATTCTGCTGATGCGATAGTTTGGTTTTTTACCAAAGCGTTTTCATACCATACTCCAAACAGTGGATTGTTTTCGTACATCAATACTTTTGTAAAAATTGGAGACAGAGTAACTATCTGACGTGCATGATAGGTACCATCGACAGAAATTGCTTCTACAATGATCATTTTCTCTCTGGTGACAAGTGTTCCTGGAATAGTAATAGTGTTTTTTCCAAGCCCCCCACTATTTGGTATGACGTCGGCATCTTGTTTCCATGTAAAGATAATTTTATCTGAATCGTACTTACCACTTGGTATTGCCATCATGAGTATGTCTGAGCTAGCGCTATAGAGACGCTTTCCTTTATAAAAAGGAGGGGTATACGTATCAGCTTGCCATACAAGGCTCAAATCCGAAGGTGTTATAAAGATTGATTTTTCAGCTACTCTACCATCGGCAGCAATAACCTGTATTTTTACTGTCTTTGTGGTGCCATAATTCCCTGCTTGTACTGATAGTTGTGTCAGTGCAGTCTTTTCTGACAGTAGTTTTCCATCGACATACCAACGTATAAGTGATCGTTGTAGGTCCATAGCATAACTCTTGATAGAAATAGTAACTTCATCAAACGCTTTCGGATACTCAGGGCTGACAGTGGAGATAATAGATGTTACGTCAGAAGGATTGGTCACTTCTGCATGAGTAGAAGTTATGCCACAGACAAAAACCGCTATCAAGAGAGTGGTGAAAATAGCGATGTTATGCAATAGGCCTTTTTTCATTTGCACCCTCTATTGTAACACCTTTCCTATTTGAAATTTGGGGAAGATTTCCACTTGGTCTGTCAGCTGCAGACTGCATTTTATTTTGCAGATCAAGGGTATTTTCAGTCAAACCACCCTTCTTTTTTATGACAAGAACTTGGTTTGCAACGCCATTTGTATAGTTTTGAGCCTGTGTTGAGCCATCAAATGACTTAAAATCGAGCGTCTGGTCGCCTGTTTGAGTTTCTTTTGCTATCTTCTTAGCTATATTTCCTCCTGTTGCTTTGTCTATTTTCTGTACAACCTCGATTGTTTTTACTGGGGCTTGCAAGGGTGGAACAAATTTTGCTGCAGTTTTCATATACGGAGCCATCTTTGTTACAACCTGAAGGATTTCTTTTAGATTATTAAAAATAATAATCATTACCACTGCATACAAACACTCTGGAAGAGCGTTTATGACTGGTATGAGACCTATAATAAAAGCTATCAATGAATTGGCAGCCACTTTTCCATTGAGTCTACCTGTCAGTAAAAGCCATAAATTGAGAGGTATAAAGAACAGTAAGGCTAAAATAGTATCCGCAATCAAACCTGCCACCACAAGATCGAGTAAAAATTGTATAAGGTCAAAAAATCCAGCAGCAATTATTAGGGCTATACAAGTAAATATTCCTATTTTTTTTGCATGACGCTTCATTGTTGCGCAGGTGTCTCGCCGCCAGCTTGTTCAAGTTCCCTTCTGGCTTCCTTGATAGCGAGAATCTGCGATGGATCAGAAGTGATAATCTGATCTTCTGTATATGATGCAATAACTTTTATAGCCACGTGCTTGAGACCAGCAAAGAATATACCTTCTCCTACTCCTGATTCGAGCAATAGATATTTTTCTTCGTCAGTAAGATTGAATACTTGCTGCAGTCTGTCGATAGAAGATGGTGATTGCTTCAAGAGAAGCTGAATCGAAGAGTTGGTGATGATCGGTTGACCATATGGAGAACGCATAAAGTCGTCGACGTCTTGGGTAATTGTTGCAAGACCGAGATAGTATTTGCGTCCACGTTTTGCCAAAGAGAGTAGGAATGAGGCCGTATCTTCGGACTTCATCATCCACCACGCTTCGTCGATTACAAGCAAGCGCTTCTTGAGATTTCTCCTGATTGCATTCCAAATATAATGCATGACGATATACATACCGACAGGCTTGAGTTCGTCTTCCATATCTCGGAGAGAAAAGACGACAAACTTTTTATTGATATCAACGTTCGATGGTCTGTTTATAAATCCTGCCCATGTACCACGAGTGTATTTTGTAAGGCGTTGTGCAAGTGATTCCCCTCCTTCCATACCAGCAAGGACAAGTTCAAAGTCAGAAAGAAGAGGTGCTTCGATCGATGAAAAATCAGATTCAGGAGTAATATCTTTGAGAGCATATGTTTCAGTGATGGCTCGGTCAATAATTGCATCTTCTTCGGGTGTAATACCTCCCATCATGATACGAAATAGTCCGACAAGGTTGATGATTTGAGAACGTAAGACGCTTGCTGGAGTCTCATCTTCATTGGGCACAGGCAAATCGAAAGGATTGATATGGTTGTCTGAATTGAGAGAGATATTGAAATATCTTCCACCTGTTGCTTGAGCCATGTACTCGTATTCTCTTTCTGGGTCAATAACAATAACGTCAGTATCAAACATGAGTGAGCGTAGGATTTCGAGTTTGGTTGTATATGATTTACCAGAACCGGATTTTGCAAAGATAAGAGAGTTGTAGTTTTCGAGTGAGAAGCGATCGAAAAGCACCAAACTTGAATTGTGTCTATTGATGCCGTAGAGAATTCCCCTATCGGATGTCAGGTCAAATGAGACGAAAGGAAAAAGACTAGAAAGAGGTGAAGAATTGAGTTTGGAATGCACGGCCAATTGGTCGTCTTGGATTGGCAACGTGCTTCTGAAGCCTTGTTCTTGTTGGAAAAGAGAAGGTTTTATATAAATAAGCTTTGCTTCGAGGATGGATTTGATTTCAGATTCGATTTTATCGAGTTCTTCTTCGCTTTCTCCGTAGAGTGTTATATAAAGACCAACATCAAAGAGTTTTTCCTGAGCTTGCATGAGATTGTCTCTCAATGATTCGAGGTCTTGATAGGCTGTATCGAGTTTAGGATCGCGTACCAAGCCTTTTTCTTCACGAGCACTGATCTGACTAAGCACTTCAGCTACTTTTTTCTGAAATTGCTTGAGTGCTCTTGCAGTATCTACTGGATGAATGAATATTGAAACATCAAATACCTTGTCGAGGTTGATGATAGGAGAAAACCAGCTCTCTGTAAGATAGCGAGGATATGAAATAACAAAGAATGATCGAAGAATCTTGTCTCCCAGAGAGAGGCTTCTAGGGCCTATTTTAAGTGCAGAGGGAGCAATAATATCCTTGAGCTCGAGTACTCCAGCTTCATAAATCTGTTGAGGCAGAATAGATGTATTTGCCGGTGTTGCTTCTTCTTTTTTGCCGAAAAGTCCTCCTAGTAATGACATATAAATATTATAATTGAATAATCGGCTTCTCGGTGTCGCCAGGATTGAACATCTTATAGAAGAGTTCGACCACTTCTTCTGTGCCCAAGCGTGCTGCTCTGACTCCGGTGCGTACAAGACCCTGCTCTATGACCGATACACGCTCTTCGAGCTGGCTTCGTGCTTCTTCAAACTTTGTATTTTCGACAGTTTGTGTCGATTCACCCTTACCAAACAGTTTTGAAAGAGGATTTCTTTTTATTGTCAGTGTTGCAGGAGCATAGGAAACAACAATAAAGAAGCTTTTTGACATGATATTACTCGAATCGGTGAATTTCTTGATGAATTCTATGTATTCTTGCACCTGAACCTTCATAAGATCATTGGTTTGCTCCTTGAGTCTGCCCTGTAAAAGCGCTATATATGGGCGTATATCGAGCTTTCTCGACTGGATGAACATTTGAATAGAGAAATCGAGGGAGTTGAGGAAGTTTTGGAATTGAAAAAGGATGGATTTCTGTTCATCTTCTGATTTGAGGTCGAAGTTGATCGATGAAACAAGTACTACAGCTCGTAGCGAGCCATCTTTGAGTACAATAACACCGTCTCGAACCTCCTGAATCGGTACGAAATCTTGCGTTGCCTTTGCGCTTTCTGATATAGGTGCCATTCTTTCTATTATATCCTAAAATTATAACTATGTTTCCCCTCTCTATTTATGTATTCGTCTCGTTATCTTTACCTGTCAGCGGATTTTGACTTTCACGGATATCAAGACTCCAAGTTAGGTCTTTGAGTTTGCTATCTGAGAGCTTTGGGACAAAAAGTTTTGGTTGATCTGCAGCTTTTTTCTTTTCCTCCTGAGCTTTTGGCGTAGGCTGATCCTTTTTCCATATATAGAGCCGATTATTGGTCCTGTATTTAAAAGCCGATTCGACAAAATAGATAAAAGGACGGTTATTGTACTTATAAAAAGCCAATAGAAATGTAAGTGTGCCGACAGCGCCGATAGCAGGTATAGCCAAGATCAAGGGCAAGAGAGCATAGCAGATATAGCCCATACCTGCTCCGCCGGCAATATAGATGAACTGGCGGATTGTCAGTGGTCCGAAAATCTTATCTTCTACTTCGATAAATTGAGGAACCTGAAATTGCATGACTATATTATGCACTATTTATACAGTTGCATACATCCACTTTATACATACATACTTCACATGGCTTTGGTGGAACCATGGGGTTCCTGGGCTGCTGTTCATCCGACAGCAGCCCTTTTTATTACGAAAGAGGTTCTCTGTACGGATCGTTTCCTTGATACTTAGGGACGCTTTGCTGAAGCGGAGGTATAGATGTATTTGGTTTTGCAACAGGTTTACTTGGCAAAGGCTGAGGTTTTGGTGCTTCTACCACTACTTGTTTTGTTTCTTTTGGAGTAAATACGATACCTTTGAGACGATCTTCTACCGGATTGCCAGTCGATACTGGTTTTGGTGTTTCGATAGGTTCTCTATATTTATCCTGTGAAGCCGCAGCACTTTTTTGAAGATTTTTTTCTTCAGGATCCTCAATTGCTTTGAGAAGATCTTCACGGTCTATACCCTCTTCTTCGCTACTTACTTCTTCAGGTTCTGACTCAAGTTGAGCGTCCATCTGTTTTTGTTCTTCAGTAAGAGGTTCGTCCTTGGCGTTGGGCTCTTCTTCCTCGGGATCGGGTTTGTACTCTCGAATAACTTTTTCTACTTCTGGGAAAAAGATGCTCTTAATATCCTCCATAACCTCGTTATTTGGTAGTTCGGGCAAGCGCTCATTGATTACTTGAGGAATGTCATTTTTAGTAATCAAACCAAGAAGAAACAACCCTAAACTGTATTTGAAACGTTTGGACTTTGCAGGATCCAATCCATACTTCATTGAGATAAGATCTATTTTCTCGCCAACTGTTTGAGAAAACACCGTATTCTTTTCTTGCGGTGAAAGAAGTCTGTAGGCTTTTATTTTATCTGCTTTTGAAAATGCAATCATATTATGGTTGTTGTGTTCGTGTTGTTGACCTTATATTTTGAATCGTGGTTCTGACTTCATCTGCATCGACATCAAATATGCCTGAGTTCTCGTTCCTAAGGATGAAGTCTATACCTTTTGGTTTTTCTTCTCGATTTCCTGCTGCATGTTCTTCAAGCATTCTTATTTTCTCTTCAGCAATATATTCAAATGGATTTCTTTCCTGACCGTTAATCGTTACGCTATCCATATCCTCGGCAAGTTCCACAAGCTTCTTCAAGTGCTTACCATCAAGAAGTTCAATGATTTTAGGATCAGTGACAAATTCTGAACCCATTTTTGCGATCTGCTCTCCCGATGATCTTGCAAATGCGCTCTTAAGCTTCTTTTCTTGCCTGTTTGCTTCAGCTTGGGCTCTATCAAATTCAGTTCCGCTGCTTGTACCAGCCATTCGTAGGCGATTAACTGTTGCAGATGCAGTCCTAAAGGCATTGAGAGGTGCTTGGAAGACGGCCTTGCGGGTCTTATTGATAAGTAGTTTGTCATCATCGCCAAGCTTATCAAGTTTTTTGAGCTTGTCGGCGGTACTTTGACTGATGCTTTTTGCAAATGTTTCAAGAAGAGACGTCCTGTCTTTATTGGTATCGAAGAAATGAGGTGCAATAACTTCCATTTCTTTGTCGGTAAGTTTCTTGAGTGAGTCGTTGACCTTTTTCTGTGCAGCCTTAAGTGCATTTTCCCGAGCAGCTTTCTGAACTGGATCGTTTTCTTCCTCAAATTCCCTCTCAGCACTCTCAAGTCTTTCCATGAGAACTTTTGGCATACTAACTCTTTCGGTGGTGAGTGTATCCTTCTCTTGATCAGTAAGTTTGCTTTCTTTGCCAACGAGATATGTAAACTGCTCGGCAGTAAGAATATCTGCTGCAGCTTTAATATCGTTGAATTTAACCTTATCGAGTTCCTTAGGTCGGCGATTTTTAAGAAGACCAGTGTATTGTTTTCTAATTTTCTTAACTTCGCTAAGTAGCATGTCGACACCTCGAACTCTCTCATCATCTCTCATTTCTACTTCTACGCCGTCGCCAATGTCGACAAAGTTTCTACCATCATCATTTGTTCTAACTTTAATTTTAGAAACGTCTTTAAATTCTGTCTGAGCTTTCTTGAATTCATTTTTTCTAACTTGTTCTTCATAAGAAACTTTTGAAGCTGTAAGTTTTTCTCTTTCATCTGAATCGATTTTAGCAAAACCTCTCTTCTCTACACCCATTGCATCGAAGCTTGCATTGTTTGCAAAGTTGCCAGCTGCTTTGAGCGAGGCACTTGAAGCTCCTCGTGTTGCTTTTGCTGCAAGAAGGCGTATACCAGTAAGTCCTGTTGCAATGTTTATTGCACCGCCAGCAATTTTTGTGACAGTGTTATTGCCTTTAAGTTTGAGATCTTCGCTTTGAGTAGCAGCTCCAGCCTTGAGTCTGGTCGTTGCCCATTTCTTTGCGCCAGATTTCTCAGCAACTGTATCTCCACCACGTACTACTTGGCGCACGGCAGCACCACCTGCCCATGATGCTGTTCTCGCTGCTGTATTTGCAGTTGATGATAGCAATCTGCCTGGGAATTTTTGCAAACTCTTAATTCTATTGTCCATAAATCTACCTCCCTCACCACCAGCTTTTTGTGCTGCTGTAAGTGATCCGACAATCATAGCCATGATCAATCCGTAATTGATCAAAAGATTTGCAATGATTGTTCCTGAGCCATTGAGTCCTTCTGCAAAAGTTCCAGCTGAGAATTTGCTCAATGTGCCTGTTCGTAGGAATAGTACTACTACATAGAGAAGACCAAACAATACTACGGGAAATATACACTGACTTATCAGGTCTTGTTTCCACCTTCCTCCGTATTCCTTGGCACTTGGCAAAATCATGCCTAAGAAGTACAAAGGAGAAAGAATCATTAGTGATATGAGTTTTACAAAGCGATGAAGGAGCATAGCGGCAATTGCCAAAAAGACACACGCTGTAATGAGTATAATCGTGATACCAAAGATCGATGAGATAAGAATAGTGCTGAGTTGGTCAACAAGATTTACTTCTGTTGCGTCAATGACCCCCTCCCCTGAAGGTCTATAAATAGTCTGAACTTTTAGGTGGTTCATGAATTCCACTGCCATACCAGAGACTTGTTGTCCTGCAACGGTCGAAGTGACGTTGCTTGTCATAGCCTTGTAGAGCTGGATAGAAATAATATTTGAAATGTCGATAGGAATTTTTGTGAAGAAAAGGCTAAAGTTTATGAGCAGGCCAGCAATGACAATGTTGCGAAGAATAGTTTTCCAATCTGATCTTTGTACACCCAAAATAGTGGTGATTCCGGCATATGTCAGAACAAAAATAAAGAACATATTTGCTATGTCTCGGAAGAATTTCCAGGCAATGCTGATCGAATTAACACCATTCACAAATTCACCCATCTCAATAATTGTGTACTTCACCGTGAGATCGAGCAGGCTACCTACTGCAAAAAGTATCCAGCTGAAAAGAGCAAGAATTCCAATCATCAGTCCTCGGATCAATCCTATGCCTGCATTGAGAGCAGAATCCAGTGCAATATCAAAAATATCAGCATGAGCTGCTTTTGGAATAAGAAAAACAATCAAAACTACGCTCAGGGCAGTAAGGAATACGTATTTTTTCTTATACATCTTGCTCATATACTTTTCTAATTTTCAGTTGGTCTTGAAATTACTCTCACTTCCAAAAGCTCAAGAAATTTTGGAGTGGTATCAGCACGTTGCACGCGAACATATCGACCCATTCCATTGACATTGATGACCTGAGGAGGATTTGCAATACCTCCAGAAATTCTAAACTTCCTCACACTACTGTCAGCAATAATCTGATCGAGACTTCCTGATATTGGTTGATCGGAAACCAATACGTAGAAGTTGTTGAGCGGATCGGTCGCATCACCTCGAGGCCAAACTTCAATGCTACCAATGTCTTCACTTTGTTCGAGATCAACTTGCCACCATGCTTGTACTTGGCTATTGGTAATAGCATAAAAATCCTGTACAGGAACATCTTGGGTCATTCCATCCACGGCTTTTATAGCTCCGGTCGAACCAGCATAGTTGCTCGATTGCTGAGGACGTTTGTTGAGAGCGACGTTTGTCGGAGTATTTGGTTGTCCGCCACCCGATATTGGAGGTGTTGATGTAGGTAAGCCAGGTGGCTGAGGAATAGTATTTTGATCATTTGTATTCTCTTCTTCCATTGCATTACGTTCCTCAAGTATTTGATCAGCATAGCTTGATGTTTGACCCTCACTTGTATCTGTTTGGCTGAGTCCAGCAATACCACCATCGCCGATTGCCTGACCAATCAATTGTTGGATAAGCGCACCAACAATTTCATCAATACTGTCTGCAAGTTTTAGTTCATCTGTCGGATCTTGGATACTGTTTGAGAGCATTCCTTGGATTTGTTTTCCAGGAGTAATAATACTGTTTATAGCACCTGTGATATTCCCCTCTCCTTTTGTGAGTGATTTAAACCAATTGTTTGAATTGAGTAAATCAACTTCTTGTCCTTGTGCGTCTTCTATTGCAGCGGTGACTGCAATATCTGTGTTGAGCTCTGCGCCGTATTTATTGTTGTCGGAATTTTGTGTAATCTCATACCATCGATCCCATCCGCCATTACTGAAATTTCCACTGGTAAAATCATTGTACTGTTCTGTAATACTTTGTTGTGCTCCCCCGACAGCTCCTCCGATATTGTTACTAATATCGGTCAAGCTACAGCCGCTTGGTATGTTGAGACGTTTATAATTGAAATTAAATTTGAGTGCCAACTTTAATTTTATATCCAAACTAAATGGACTACAGACCAGATCCGCAAGACCACTGGTCGATGGAAATAGCGTGGTCATAATATTTGCAAATTGCTCGTCGGCCACTTTAAGTATGAATCCTTTTGGATCAGTGATGAATGTTGGTGATCCATTGAAGCCACTATTGATCCATTGCACTACTGACTGTGTAATATATGCGACGGCAATTTTTGCGAGCATCCAACCAATACCATCCATGCAGCTCGTCTTTCGATTATCACTTACTGCTGCACCTGCACCTTGTGTAAGACTTGTTTTATAAACTGGTCCAATATCAACCGGAACTCCAAGTGTGCTGTAGGCAGCATTTTCAGCGGTTTGTGCCCCCGTTCGTGTTACCTGCTCTGCAACGGAAGGTGCACAATTAAAAATTGCAGCCTCAACTTGTGTCTTCGGAGCAAAAATCCAAACTAATGATGGTGCGATTATGGCAACAAACAAAACAAAGGAGATGGATTTCAATTTCCAAGATGTCATCCAGTTTATTTTAACACATATTTTTCAATGTCTTTTTAGAAATCAACACCCTGTGACTCAAAATAAACCATGATTTTTTGAAAGGTCTTAAAAAGGGCCAAATCGGCATTACTGTAGTCTCCAAAATTCTTCGCAGCGATGATAGGATCGTTTTTAAGTTTGTCGAATGACTTTACGTCTTTGGCAATTCGCAAATAAAGGTTGACTATATCGAGATGCTCTTGCGCAATAGGTGCTGGAGCGCTTACAGCGAGGAGTTGAAAGGCAATTTTATTGTAAAAATCAGAAATTCCTTTCAGTTTGGACATATTTTCGAGGTTGTTGTCTACCACTGCCTCCTGCATAATGACCAATTCATTGCCAATTTCCTGTTTTTCTGAAAATACGATGCTGTTGAGCTGGTTTCTGTAGGTCACAATGTCATTTTGAGTGGGGTTTTTGACCACTTTTATGTCCGCAGGGGTGTACTGTTTGAGGGGTACATCGATAGAATCGGCATATTTTATAAGGTCATTGGCAATAAGTTTGGCTTGTTCAGGGGTAATATTCTTGCCTTGCTGCTTGGTATAGACAAATTGGGCAAATATTTCCCTAGAAATCACGTCAGAATTGCTCAATGGAGCCGTATTTGTGCTATTTTGTGTCTCACCCACCCTATTCAGGAGCTCCTGCCAGTCTTCGTCCGATATATTTTCAGCCAAAATCGTCAAAGGGGTCGTAGATCCTGTAGAAGAGCTATATACCGTCGCTTCTTGAGAGTGTCTATAGCGGTAAGCACCGACAATTGCTAAGAGACTAAAGACAATGGTCAGTGCAATAAAAATAGGACCTTTAAATAATCTCTTCATAGGACAATGATATACCAATTACCCTGCAATCTCAATCGCTATGATGGTATACTTTGATGGTATTTTATGAAAAAAATAATTTTAGCAGGTTTCGTTTCTATTTTTTGCTTCACTAGCGTGTTTTTGACTGCTTTTGCTCAGAACAATTTCACTTTTAGTCGCAATCTTACTGTCGGTGATGAGGGTTCTGACGTGCTTGCTCTGCAAAAACTTCTCAATTCTCAGGCTAATAGCAAAATTGCAAGCATTGGTCCTGGTTCTCCTGGCAATGAAACTACTTATTTTGGCAATCTCACTAAAAATGCAGTGATTCGTTTTCAAGAAACGTATAGACAAGATATTTTGGTCAAAGCTAGCCTTACAAGCGGCACGGGATTTGTCGGTTCTCTCACTCGCATAAAGCTCAATGAATTGAATGCAAAAACTGTCCAGAATAATTCAAATCAAATTATTGAGGTAAGTTCCAACCCTGCAAGTAATATGACGGCAAATAATCAAACGATAAACAATCAAGTTGTCTCTACTTCAAATTCCAATGAAGGATATTTTGATTCTCCTCTTTTGCCGATTGAAGTAAGAAACTTTCTTCAGAAAGTAAAAGTATATGGTGTGACGCCTTATAAACTTGTGGCAAGTACAACAATAACAATACAGGGTACAGGTTTCATGCCGACAGGCAATACTGTATATATAGGCAATGCTGCGACATTGGAAAATATTAGCTCGGCAGATGGCACTACGATTAAAGTCACGGTGCCAAGTAGTATTTCACTGGGCACCTATGAAATTGGTGTTTCAAATGTGCGAGGTAAGTCAGAAGTATCTGGATCGCTCGCAAAAATTACTGTTGGTAATACCGCAGCAAATGTTCCAGTCATAAACACAGTCTCACCTGCCGAAGCAACCCTTCAGGACACAGTCACTCTGACTGGTACTGGTTTCAATTCAAACAATACTATTGCTACTTCAATAGGTATTCTTGAGGGTGTCGCATCTTTGGACGGCAAGACACTTACTTTTTCATTGTCATCGTTCCAGTATCAAAATATCATCAAAGATGTAATGGTTAAAGATCCGGGCACGAAGTTTTCGATGCCGATTATGGTCGGAAATGAAAATGGAATGACACCGACAGCATCATTTATAATAGTAAAGTAATATGAAACACTCAAAAATATTTTTCTTCTCACTCGTGCTGCTTGATGTGTTGGTTTTTTCATTCTTTCCACTAACAACTCAAGCTCTTGTTCCTCCACTCGTACCTTTTGGAGGTCTAGATGTTGCTCATATACCCTGCACGTGCACTGGAGGTGCTGTTCATCAAATATATTTTGGTAAATTTTCATTTCCTCGACCAATCGGAGCTGGTAGTTTGTCATGGGTGGTGGGAACGATCGGATATGCTCATTATATTCCTCATCCCGGTGCCCATGTTCTTGGAAGCGTTATACCAGGCGTGCAGATGTGCTGGATGTACGCTGCATTTTTCTGCTTCCCTCTACCCAATCTCGGTATGATTGGTCCTACAACAGGTACTTCTCTTTAGTTTTTCAAACCCTCAGCGATTTTGAACCACATTTCAACAGGTATATTTTCTGCGCGGATATTCTTTTCTAGGCCGAGTGAGGTAAATATTTCTTGGATATGAGATTTATCAAATTTTTCCGATAGATTTCCACTTAAAATTTTTCTTTTATGAGCAAAACCTGTCTTTAGTACATTAAAAAAGTAATCTTCAGTAACATCGCCGAAAAACTTTTTTGAAATGTCACTTACTTCCAAAATAGCCGAGTCAACATTGGGACTTGGAGAGAAACAAGAGCGTGGCACGTCCGCTACTTTGCATGGCGTGCCGTAGGCTTTGACGGAAATCGACAATATACTTTCTTTTTTGTCAGTCGAGACAATTCTTTTGGTGACTTCTTTTTGCAGCATCAACACCATTTTTTTTGGTTGCTGCTGTGCTGACAAGAAGTTCTCTATAAGTTGGCCTGTAATGTAATACGGTATATTTGCAATCAGCTTATAGTCCCCCGTTTTTTCAAGGCGTTCAAACACATCTTTCTGAATATGCTCCTCGAGTATGTCGCCATGAATGATTTCTAGTTTGCCGTTGGATATTTCCTGAGAAAATTTTTCTTGTAGATATGGAATCATTCTATCGTCTTTTTCTACTGCAAGTACATGAGCGCTCTTTTTGAGCAAGAGTGCAGTAAGAATTCCTTTGCCCGGTCCGATTTCGAGCACGGTTTCATTGGATTCTATTTTGGCTGAAGAGACAATAGCAGAAAGTGCCCAACCGCACTTTAGAAAATTTTGACCGAGAGATTTTTTAGCGATTATTTTTTGTTCCATACATACGCGTCTACTTAATCGAAATATATCACTTTTCTTACTCCATGGTTACCTCCCGAAGATTCTGCTTCGATAAGTGTGTCACCTATCTCACCCAAAAATTGAGATGGTACATTGATCTGCTTACTACCGAAGATCGTGCGGACACCGGCGTAGGAAAGATACAATTTTTTCTTTGCTCTTGTAAGTGCCACATAGAAAAGTCTGCGTTCTTCTTCGTCATCATCTTTTACTTCGCCATCTTTGGTATGAGGAAATAGATCTTCTTCGAGTCCGCAGATAAATACATACTGGAATTCCAAACCTTTGGATGCATGTACAGTCATGAGTCGTGTCGCACTGCCTTTGTTGTCCATTGAGTCTTGATCCGATGCAAGTGAAACATCTTCTATAAAAGTCTCGAGCGCTTTTTCTTTGGGCATGCCGTCATATCTTGAGGCGAGGGTGACGAGTTCTTGTACGTTCTCTATTCTTTCAACATCTTCGTCGGTACCTTGCTCAAGTACTGTTTTCATACCACTTATTTCAAATACGTATCGTATAAGTCTGCTTGGTGTCTCGGTTTCTGATGCATCTTTTATTTTTCCAAGTAAATCATAGAAATGATTTACCTTATCTTTTTGAGCAGCAGGTAGAGCCTCTCTGTTTCCGGAAAATATTTTTAGGAGACCAACTTTTCCAATCCCACGTGGTGGTGCATTGATAATTCTTTTAATATCGCTCAGCGAATCGGGATTGAGCGCGGCTTTTATATACGAAATAATATCTTTGATTTCTTTTCGTTCGAAGAATCGTGTGCCCAAGACCTGATACGGTACGTTGTGAGAAAGAAATGCTTCTTCAAGAATACGCGATTGGAAATTTGCTCTATATAATACGGCGATCTCTTCGGCGGGTATTCCCTCACCGAGCAATTCTTTTGTTTTTAGAGCAATGAAATGCGCTTCATCACTTTCATCATATGCGCCATAGAGGCTGATTTTCTCCCCATCTTCATTTTCTGTAAAAAGAATTTTCTTTTTTCTTCTTTTGTTTTTTTCGATGATGGAATTTGCAGCCTCAAGGATAGTTTTTGTTGAACGATAGTTTTGCTCAAGAAGTACTACCTTGGCTTCAGGATAATCTTTCTCAAAGTTGAGGATGTTTGAGATATCGGCACCTCGCCAACTATAAATGGTCTGATCAATATCCCCAACCGCACAGACATTACGATTGGTTTCGGCAAGCAGTTTGGAAATCCGGTATTGAACCTTGTTTGTGTCTTGATATTCATCGATATGAACGTATTTCCAAATATTGGCATAGTGAGCTCTGACTGAGAGATCGTTTTGGAGCAACTGCGCAGCTTTTATCAGAAGATCATCAAAATCGAGTGCTTTCTCTCTCAAGCATAGTTTTTCATACTGTTCCCATATGTCCCCAACAATCCTTTCTATATATCCATTGCCAGCCATAGCCTGATATTGGTCGACATTGACCATATTTCCCTTTTGGCGGGAGATAATACCAAGTATTTTGCCTGGTTCGAACTGTTTTGGGTCAAGACCGAGTTTTTCTTCAGCCTCTTTGACCAAACGTTTTGAATCCCCTCTGTCCAAGATGCTGAAATTCTTAGTGACACCGATTTTTTCACATTGTTCCTTGATAATATGTACGCCAAGCGAGTGAAATGTGCTCACAAATGGCTTTTCAGTAAAAGAAATAGGAACATTGAGTGTTTTGTCGCCTTGCAATAGCTTCAGCACTCTCTCACGCATCTCTTTTGCAGCTTTGTTTGTAAAAGTAATGGCCAGAATTTCATGCGGAGCTACTCCTTGCTTTATAAGATGGAGAATTCGGTGAGTAATCGTCTTTGTCTTGCCTGCACCGGCCCCAGCGAGGATCAAAATCGGTCCATCGCGGTGCAATACAACTTCTTTTTGACGTTCGTTTAAGCTTTCGAGATGTTCCATGGATACTTACTATATCATTTGGTCTTTCAGACCCCTAAAATTCATTATTTTTATCCATATTTATCAATTTTTTGTCAACGTTGACTCTTGCCATCAATCGTCTATAGTTTCACTATGTTTGGAAGAAAACGTTCTAAGCATGTCATACCGATTCTCCCTTAATATGGCTCCATTAAGCCATTTCCGATACTGTCGCTAAGTCAAAAAATATATCCGACCAACCTCGAACCATTCCGATTACTCTGGTAGAAGTACTCCTTCTTCTGGTAAACGGCTCATCAAATATGTTTTAAAAACCATCCTCGCTGGTGTGTGTTTTTTTGTGCTGGTCTTTTTCCCGTATTTGAGAGCTCAGGCAAACATTTTTACGACGGTAAAGAGCTTTTTTGTGACTACAAAGGTAAAGGCAGAGGTTCCACGGCAAAATTCTCAGACTATGGAGGCTTTGGTGGCTGGTAACTACACTCTTCAGGATGAACTTGTAGTTGATCACGATGCTTTGGCTGTCCCTACGGAGGATGTTTCTCAGAAGCATAGCCAACTCATTAGTACATACGTTGTTCGCGAAGGCGATACCCTCAGCCAGATCGCGGAAATGTTCCAAGTGTCGGTCAATACCGTCATGTGGTCCAACAATCTCACTACCAAGGATAGGATCAAGCCTGGCCAGACTCTCGTCATTCTTCCAGTGAGCGGCGTTTCGCATATTGTTAAGAAAGGCGATACGATTCAGACTATTGCCAAGAAATACAAGGCCGATGAAGCCGAAATCAGGTCTTTCAATGCCCTTGCCGACAATGCTACTCTCGCAGTTGGTGATACAGTCATTATTCCTGATGGTGAATTGGTCCTTTCAGCACCTGTAAAAACAACTTCAACGGTCAAATCTGGTGGCGCCAACGGTGTTCTTATCTCTGCAAGCGCCGGCAAAGATTCAACAGGATACTTTATCAATCCAGTTTCTGGTGCTCGACGTACTCAGGGTATACACGGTTACAATGGCGTTGATCTTGCAAGTAAGATGGGTGCTCCGATTGTAGCGGCTGCCGGCGGAACTGTAGTAATCAGTAGAAGCGCCGGTTGGAATGGTGGTTACGGAAGCTACGTTGTTATAAGTCATCCAAATGGTATGCAAACTCTCTATGCCCACCTCTCCGAAGTATCTGTTGGTGTGGGTGAAACGGTTGTTCAGGGACAGCAAGTAGGTAAAATGGGCGCATCAGGTAAAGCAACTGGTATACATCTACACTTTGAAGTTCGCGGCGGTAAAAATCCTTTCTAATACTTCTTTCGATATTGCAGTGCTTCCAGTATATGTGCTGGAAGTACCTGATCTGCATTTTCTATATCAGCAATTGTTCGGGCTAAGCGAATAATCTTATGGTAACTCCTTCCCGACAAACCCAATCTTTCTGCAGAAGAATTGAGAAGGTTAAGACTACTCTTTTCTATATTTAATTGGTCTATAAATTTTCTCGGCACTCTGCTATTTATATATTTTGATCTCTGTCTTTGTTTTTCTCTGGCGAATTCTACTTTCTTACGCAAATCTACAGAAGTCAGTGTCTCGTTTTTCGAATACATTTTTTCATAGTGCACTGTTGATACTTCAACCCACATATCTATTCTATCGACGATCGGTCCTGATACTCTGCCTCTATATTTATCAATAATCTGCGGTGGACAGGTGCATGTTCGACCTGCTGACTCATAATTTCCGCACGGACAAGGATTGAGTGCAGCAATCAGAATAAAATCTGCTGGAAAATGTCCACTACCTTTGACTCTCGATATACTTACCGAATGTTCCTCGAGCGGTTCTCTGAGTGCATCGAGTACTTTGGAATCAAATTCAGGTAATTCATCCAAAAATAAAACTCCCTTGTGAGCGAGTGTTACTTCTCCGGGTTTAGGTACAGTTCCTCCACCCACAAGTGAACTATACGAAGCAGTATGGTGCGGTGACCTAAATGGGGGCAATACCATTAAACTTTCTTTGAGCAATCCTGCGACAGAGTGTATTGATGTGACCTCCAATGATTCTTCAAATGTCAGATCCGGTAAAATTCCTCTAAATGATTTTGCCAGCATGGTCTTGCCAGTACCGGGTGGTCCCCAGAGTGCCATGTTGTGTCCGCCTGCCGCCGCGATCAGTAGTGCCCTCTTCGCCACTTCTTGCCCAGCTATTTCGGAGATATCAATAACTTCAAGCTTCTCATTTTCTTCGAGAATAGTTTTTGGCTGAGAAGATATCAATGAGTCGCTTGAAATATGTTTAAGTACTTCATGGATCGATGAAGCTCCAAATATATTTATTCCCTCGATCAATGCTGCTTCTTTAGCATTTTCTTTTGGAAGAAAGACGGCATTGAATCCAACTTCTTTTGCATGAGCAACCAAGGGCAGCGTACCTCGTATCGGACGGATCATTCCATCGAGCGATAGTTCCCCAAGGAAAAGAGTTTTGTTTGCCTCGTAGGATATTTCTTCTTTGGCAATCAAATACGCTATCGCTATACCCAAATCAAAATGCGGCCCCTCTTTTCTGACATGAGCTGGTGCCAATGAAATAGTTATTTTTTGATTGGATTGTTTGGGTGAAACAAAGCCTGCATGTTTGATAGCTGCTGCTACTCTATCCCTCGCCTCCTCTACTGCTTTGTCAGGCAAGCCTACGATTGAAAAGGCATGCATGCCTCTTGATATGTCTACTTCTATATCGATAATGTGAGCTTTTAGTAAAAAAGTTTGTGCACTGTGCACTTTTGCAAAATTCATTCACCCATTATTGCTCAATCGGCATGAAGAATGTCTGTAGTTTTGTTATAGAAAAAATAAAACCCCTGTTAGTTAAAGGGGTATATTTTGATTTTCTTTGTCTGAATTATTCGTTTTTGTGATCGATACAAGTTTCGGCTGCAGGATTTGCTTCCAATCTTTCTTTTTCGATTGGTTTCTGACAGATTTTGCAGATACCAAATGCTTTTTCTTCTATACGAGTGAGCGCATTTTTAACTTGATTGTATCTTGCTTCGAGTTGATTCAATATTACCTCGTTACTTTCGTAGGATTCAAGTTTGTCGGCAACCTCATTTTCGTCAGAGGCCTGAATATCAAGTTCATCGGGCTTTGCTTCCCAATCTCCCGGATGGTCGGGGTTCTTTCTGCCGGTAGCACTGAGCTCTTTTTCTAGAAGAGCAAGTTCCTGCTTCAGTTTTTCGGTATATGTTTTGTAATCGTTTGTGTCCATATACCTATCATACCCTAGGCGGTATGGCCCTGCAATTATCTGCTTGTTTGTCGTGCTCGTAGGCCAGCAAGTACGTCGGAAAACACCTCTTCGCTCGGAGCTATAACCAGTGTTTCTTTGTCGTAAAATCCATACAGCATTACAGTATCACCGCTTTCGTTTTTTAGAAGTCGTACGTCTTTATTTTTAACAATCGCATCCCTCCAAGGAGCAGTAGTAAGAGCGCTGATACCTAATTTTACAAATACTTGCTGCATATCTTCTTCCCATTTAAGCATTCCAGCAAATGCATTGTCATAATAATTGATCTTCGTGATGAAGAAAGGCAATTTTGTTTCTTTTTGGATAGATCCGATCATGTATTCGTTGGTACTGAATGATCTCAAGAGTGATGGAGGTGTATTTTCTGAAAAATCTAAAATAATGTCACTGATATCAATATCTTTTCCGTCTTTGGTGATACGTATATTTTCTATCTCATCTTTATTTCTAGGATTTTGACCGAGCACAGTTCGCACTGATGCCACGATTGCTCCTCTCGATGTTTGGTCGGTATTTGCTAGGTCAATTTCGTGTTGACTGGTAATAACTGAATTGATTGTTGGTGTTACCAACACTGTTTTATCAGGTAAAAAAGTTCTTAGTAGGAAAAAATATAAAAGGAATGCTCCGCCAGCAAGAAAGAGTGCACCGCTGAGCAAAAGTAGAGCACTATTCTTTTTAATATCTTCTTTTTCTGGATCAGATTCACCTCTCTTAGCTCGCTTTGCTTTTTCTGCTTGAGCTATTGAGTACAAGGACTGCTGGCCTTGTTTTATCGCTTCTGCGGAATCGCTTTCGAAGGTTCGAAGTGGTCGAATCAGAGAATCATTTGCTATAGATGCCTGTTGCTCAGCAAAATCGTCTTGTTTTTTCTTCTCCTCGGGCTTGATAATGGCATTGTTAAATTCCAATGCCTTGAGAGCTCCGGTCAGGTCTTTTTTATTCTCGTCTTCGTGCATGTGTACTAAAGTCTAACACCCTTTCAGCCGATAGTGTATTAAAATTCTTTACCTTCTGATTCGTCATCGGAAGCTTCTGTCTGAGCAAATACCGCATCTGAGTGTTTCTCATTGCGGCTATTTTTATTTGAGCCTTGATATCTTTCGCTTCTATAACCGAGAATGTATTTTTTAGGATTGTCGCAGAGATCGATAAAGTCGTCGGTCGATTCGATAAGTTTTGATGAAGAAGATTTTCCAAAGGCGATTACTTCTACCTGACATCCTTCATTCATTTTCAAGTATTCGACGAGCGGTACGAAGTCTCCATCTCCAGAGGCCAAAATAACCGTATCGAGTTTGGGTGCCATTTTTATAGCATCAACTGCGAGACCGACGTCCCAATCACCTTTTTTTGCGCCACCTGAAAAGATCTGCAGATTTTTTGTTTTTGTTTCGATACCAAGTTTTTCCAAAGCTTCGAAAAAGCTTTTTTCTTCACCTGATTCGGTAGTAATTACATATGCCACTGCCCGGATAAGTGCTCGTCCAGCAACGGCATCTTTCATAATCTGGCCAAAATTGACTTTTGCTCTATAAAGATTTTTTGCACTGTGATAGAGGTTTTGAGCGTCGATAAAAATACCAACTCTCTGTTCTTTGTGTTTAATAACTGTCATATTCTATTAAGTATATATTATTTTCTCCCGCTTGGGGGAGATCTAAAAAGCACACTGCCCACCTTGTGGTGGGCAGAATGTGTTGAAATTAGGATTTTTTCTTGAGACCAAGCTTCTTTACCACTGTCGAATATCGCTTCTCGTCTTTCTTCATAAGGTAGTTGAGATGAGTCTGTCGATCTGCAACCATCTGGAGAAGTCCGCGTCGTGAGTGCTTATCCTTCTTATTTTTCTTGAGGTGATCGGTCAATTCCTCGATTCTCTTAGTGAGAAGGGCAACCTGAACTTCTGGAGAACCCGTGTCCTTGTCGTGGACTGCGATTTCCTTCGTGATTTTAGCTTTTTGCGTTTTCGTCAACATGGTTCTGATATAATAGCATAAATATCTTTACTGCGCAAGTGATTTCATATGACCCTAGTATTTTAAGGTGGTATACTTTATCCAATGTCGGACAATAAAAAATCAGAGCTTTGGACTCGAATACGCGAATTTTTGGAGTATTTGGAGATAGAAAAAGGCAGAAGCCTCAAGACGATACGCAATTACGAGCATTATCTGTCCAAATTTCACGATTTTACCAAGCTTTCTAAGTCCAATGATATAAGTGACGACTCTATAAGAGAGTTTCGCCTTTGGCTCAACAGACAGCCCTCTGGACGTACTATTGATGGTAGGAATGAAACATTAAAGAAGAAGACTCAGAATTATCATCTTATAGCCATGAGAGCTTTCCTCAAGTATTTGGTTAAAAGAAACATTACTTCTCTCTCCCCAGACAGAATAGAGTTGGCGAAGATTCCAGAGAGGTCCATTGATCTTATCTCTCGAGATGAGCTTGATCGTCTTCTTGAGGCACCGAAAATGAGATCTCAAAATGAATCAAAGAAGACCAAAAAGCAGGATGTAGACATTATAGCTTTGCGAGATATGGCTCTACTGCAACTATTTTTCTCCACAGGACTCCGTGTTTCAGAACTAGCAGGTCTCTCTAGAGATATCAATCTCAAGAGCGATGAATTCTCTGTGAGAGGCAAGGGTGATAAAGTACGAGTTGTTTTCCTCTCAGATGAAGCAAAAACATCGATCAAACTCTATTTGGATAAGCGTGCTGACACCGACGATGCTCTTTTTATACAGTTTTCCCCTCTTCAGAAAGATAAAACTAAGAGTACATTGCGTCTCACTCCTCGTTCTATCGAACGCATCGTCAAACACTATGCTATCAAAGCTGGAATTTCAAAAAAAGTTACACCCCACGTTATACGACACAGTTTTGCTACCGATCTTTTACAAAATGGAGCTGATCTGCGTTCTGTTCAGATGTTACTTGGCCATGCTAATATAGCGACCACGCAGATCTATACCCATATCACTGATAAACATCTCAAAGAGATACATAAGAAGTTTCACAATAAAAAATAACATGAATATCGTCTGTTGGAACGTAAATGGCATCAGAGCAGTATATAAAAAAGGCAATTTTGAATGGTTTATAAAGAAATCTCCAGATATTTTCTGCATACAGGAGACAAAAGCTCATCCAGACCAATTGGGGCCTGAAATAAAGGATATTTTGGGATATCACATGAGCTATTTTGCTCACTCTTCTGTTAAAAAGGGCTATAGCGGTGTAGCTATTTATACAAAAATTAAGCCAGTGATGGCCCAAATAGGTTTTGGATTCGAAGAATATGATCAAGAAGGCAGAGTGGTTATGCTCGAGATGGAAGATTTCTATTTGCTCAACGTATATTTCCCCAATGGCGGCGGTGGTCCAGTCAGGCTCGATTACAAATTGAGATTTTACGATGATTTTCTTGCATACGTAAATAAATTGAAAAAGAAAAAGCCAGTTATTTTTTGTGGAGATATAAACACTGCACATGAAGAAATCGATTTGGCACGACCAAAAGAAAATGAAAAGAATACAGGATTTCTACCAGAAGAAAGAGCGTGGATCGATGAAGTTATTTCATCGGGCTTCGTCGATGTCTATAGGACACTCTATCCCAATAAAAAAGACGTCTACACGTATTGGGACATGAAGACTGCTGCAAGAGAGCGCAATGTTGGGTGGCGTATAGACTACTTTTTCGCTAGTCAAAATATAATGAATAAGGTAAAAGACGTCGTAGTGCACAAGGACGTACTCGGCTCAGACCACTGTCCTATTGAGTTGATAATAAAATAATTTGATTATAAAGGACGGCTGTGGATAACTCGTTGACATGTCCTTTATAGTTGCTACAATGAATCCAGGCCAGATCATTGAACATTAAGTTTGTACCTCGACTCACAAAGTCGAATTTTTAAAGTCAGTTTTCTAACTGGCCCACTTGTAGTCGACGTCTCACGTCGAAGCCCTTCAGTCTTCACTGATACCAAGAGACTTGTTTCTGATCACTCTCCGGAGTGCCAAAGAATTAAGTCTCTTTTTTTTACCTAAATTTTTATCTTAAAATAAAAATAATTAGAAACTATTCTACAAAATGCTTTCCACGAATTTTTACTACTTCTTTTTCTTCAGCTTCTGTTTTCTTATCTTTTCCTTCTTCACCCATTTTCTTAAGTTTTGCATCAGAGAGCTTTGATAGCTCAATAATCCTTTCTTCCAGGTATTCAGGGGTATTTTTCTTAGGGTCATCGAGCACATCTTCCAATAGGGCGTGCAATAACCACCCTATCCTTGGTCCGGCAGGTGTTTTTGTCACTTCCATGGCTCTCTTTCCATCTATTTTCAACATTCCGACAGAAATAGGGTCTCTTAGGACCTCCTCTATCATAGAGTGGAATTTCCTTAGTCTATAAGGGTTTTCTTTGGGTCTACCTGTACCAAGACGATCACATACTCTAAGGTTCATAAGGTCCCAAATATCATCTTTGCCTACTTGGACGATCAATCTCCTGACGGCTGAGTGAGTAATTTGTTCTGTATCAGAGAAAAACATATGCCAACGTACCAGTTTCGTAACTTTTTCTATTGTTTCACGAGGAAATTTCAGACGGACAAGTATTTCTCGGGCCATTTTTGCTCCTACGACGTCGTGACCATAAAAAGTCCACTTATGTACACCTGTTCCCTTTCTGCGCGTCCTAGGCTTTCCTATGTCGTGTAGGAGGGCTGCTAGACGAGTATCGAGCGGCCATTTTTTATCCGCAGCTGCTTGAGTGGATTTTATAATGTGCGTAAACACATCATAAGCATGAGCTTGGTTTTGTTCCATCCCTACTCCTTCTTCAAGTTCAGGTAGTACATACTTCAGTACTCCTAGTTGTCTCATAAGAATAAGGCCATATTCTGGGTCTTCTGAGTTGAGGAGTTTGACGAACTCGTCTCTAATCCTTTCTTTTGAGATTTTGTCCAAATAATGAGCATTTTTGAGCAAAGATTCCCCTGTTTCTTGTGAAACAGTCAATTTTAGCTCGCAACAGAGCCGTATTGCACGGATTATTCTCAAAGCGTCTTCCGTAAGTCTTTCGTCAGGATCCCCTACTGTCCTTAATACTTTCCTTTTGAGATCAGCCTGACCTTCATAAAGGTCAACAATCTGGGCGTTTTTTGTCCTATACGCAATAGCGTTGATAGTGAAGTCGCGACGGCTAAGATCATCCTCTATTTTCTTACTAAAACGTACATTGTCTGGCCTTCTTTTGTCAGCATATTCCCCTTCTTCCCTATAAGGAGTAACCTGTATGATTTTGAGCGTTTCGTCTTCTGTTTCATTCTTAATACTTACAGTGCCAAAACTGTTGTCATAGAATGATTCGGGGAATATTTTCTGAATCTCTTCAGGAATAGCATTGGTAGTAATATCCCAATCCTTAGGCTTTTTTCCTATAAGAATATCTCGTGTGCATCCTCCTACGAGAAAGGCCTCAAAGCCGGCATCTTCGAGTTTGGAGCAGATATCGCTTATATCTTTAGGGATACCCTGTAACATGCCTGAATACTAATACTTTTTTTGATTTTTATCTAATTTACTGTATTATTGTTTCCAGTTGCGCCTGTAGCTCAATGGATAGAGCACTTGGCTTCGGACCAAGGGGTTGTGGGTTCGAGTCCTGCCAGGCGCACCAAGATAAAGCGGGTATGGTTTAGTGGTAGAATGCGTCCTTGCCAAGGACGAGACGGGAGTTCGATTCT
>CAZXUH010000001.1:0-568144 GCA_964644035.1 uncultured Candidatus Saccharibacteria bacterium | reverse complement strand
CCCGCTCTCCTTTCGGTACGGCGTTACTTCAATAACCGCCAAAGAAGCGTCTTCGCTGTCGGTCTTAACGCCTACCGTACCGTAATCGTTTTCGTAGAACGAATCCGGGAAAATTTTCTGTATCTCTTCAGGAGTCGCGTTTGTGGTAAAGTCCCAGTCTTTTGGCGCCTTTTTTAGCAGAAGATCGCGCACACAGCCTCCCACTAGATACGCCTCATATCCCGCCTGTTCAAGCCCATCGGCGACCAGCGCTACTTCATGAGGAATGGCGAATTTCACTGGTACATTGTACGCCAACATCGGCCCCCGTAAGGAAACCTTTCAGGCGCTCGCTCGAAGAGTATGGAAATGCTAGCATTTCCATGTTCCTTCTCGCTCGCCCCCGTGGTGAAATGGATATCACAACAGTCTTCGGAACTGTCGTTCTGGGTTCGAATCCTGGCGGGGGCACTAGGTTTTTGGGAGGCTTGCTACGGTAAGTATCTCTACCTCGGCTGTGGGCGTTATAACGCGCACTCGCATCACACCATCCGCTCCCCTAACCAGAGCAACCCGTGCCGCCCCGCTTGAGAGCTCGATTCTAATTGCGCTTCTTCTGCCCTCTTTCGACTCTTCAGGCCAAATGGGGGCTCCGTGCAGCCGCTCGCTCCCTGACTGATCTGCCATACAGCTATTCTACCTCTAACGAAGTCATGATATAAATACGCAATCGCGGCTATGGTTTAGTGGTAGAATGCGTCCTTGCCAAGGACGAGACGGGAGTTCGATTCTCCCTACCCGCACCAACATATAGTCCAGCTATTTAGGGGTTTGAAAGTTATATTTGTCTTTAATTAAAACTAATTCTAATCACACGTTTCCCTATCGTCTTGGTGTAAAAGGCTATTTTAAAAGTTGTCCACAAATATCTTTTACAGTAGTCAACAAATGTGGATAAGTCTGGGGAAAAGTGTATAAAGGACACGTCTTTTAAGTCTTTTATACCCTATCAAAGTCGTCCTTTTAAAAGGTCTATTTTATAATATGGCTCTAAATATAGGTTTGGTGGTAAATAGAGCTAGCATCACCCAATTTAAATAGTTTCACGTGAAACTATTGATAATTTGTTATTTATGAAACATTTATTACTTTTTGAGGGGTTTTTCATCACTCTTGTGGAATGATTGTTTCATGAATAACAATCATCTACATATTGGAGTCTTAGGGGAGAATATTGTCTATAAGTATCTTATAAATCACCATTTTGACATAGTAGCTAGGAATGTAAGATATAAATGTGGGGAATTGGACTTTGTAGCCCTAAAGTCGGGCGTATTTCACTTTATAGAAGTCAAATCAGCTCGTGTTATTCGTGAAACAAGCCTTTTGCGGGTTTCACCAGAGGAAAATCTTACTTATAAGAAGATACTGAGATTAAAAAGATCTATTGAGTTGTATTTTCATATACATAAGCTCAATCAGGAGGGGACTTCTTGGCAATTTGACCTTTATACGGTGATTATCAGCGAAGAGACAAGGATGGCGAAACTTCAAATATATGATGATGTTATTCTTTAAATTGCTTAAAATTTGTTAAATAGGGGAAACGTGCTAGTATTTGTCTACTTTTCGGAGTGTGGTGTAACGGCTAACATTCCTGTTTTGGGAACAGGCGACTCAGGGTTCGAATCCCTGCACTCCGACAATTTTGGTTACATATGAAGAAATTTCAAAAGAAAGTAGAGGATTTTACCTGTGAGAACTGCAGTCAGTTCGTAACTGGCAACGGATATACCAACCATTGTCCTACATGTCTATGGAGTAAGCATGTAGACAATGATCCAGGCGATAGACTAGCTACATGCTTAGGGCTCATGAAGCCTATAAAGGTAGAAAAAGATAAAGATAACTTCATGATAGTGCATCGTTGTGAAGTGTGCGCTCTTGAAAAGAGAAATAGAGTAGGGGATAAAGATAATTTTGATGCAGCAGTAGCTTTGGCAAAGAAATATGCCATGGATGTTTCAAAAGCTGGTAAATAAACCGATACTGGCGATAGGACAGAATTATTGATATATTCTACTAACGCTAAGACGTAGTTTTAGCTAAAGCGAGATTAGTTTAATGGTAGAACTGCAGTTTTCCAAACTGCTAGTGGGAGTTCGATTCTCCCATCTCGCACATGAATAATAAAAACCCCTCATATGAGGGGTTTTTATTAAAAGTAAGCTTACTTTTTATCGAAACTACTTAACAGCGTCCTTAAGAGCCTTAGCTGCGCGGAACTTAGGCACATTCATTGCTGCTACCTGGAGAGCTTCACCAGTTCGTGGATTACGAGCGGTGCGAGCTGCACGCCTCTTTACAGAGAAGATGCCGAGACCAGCTATTGAAACTTCTTCACCCTTCTTTAGTGCGCCAATTACAGATTCGATAACTGTCTCGACTACTGCTTCAGCTTGCACTTTGGTGCCTTGAAGTTTGCCATGGACTGCTTCTACGATGTCTGCTTTATTCATGTGATTATAATTACATAATAACCTGACGACCTTTTGAAGTAGGCCTTCATAAATAATTATATATTAAGCCGTTTTTTGCGCAATTGACTTATTCTCCAGACTATTACCGAGCAAAATCGATGATTCTGGTCTCTCTGATGATAGTCACCTTGATTTCTCCTGGATATTTGAGTTCATGTTCGATCCGAACAGCTATATCTCTAGCCATATTTTTTGCTTCTACGTCAGTAATCTCTGATGGCATTACAAATACTCGCACTTCACGTCCTGCAGAGAGGGCATAGGTCTTTTCGACACCCTTAAATGAATTGGCTATTGCTTCTAGGTCTTCAAGACGCTTGAGATATTGTTCTATAGAGTCTTTTCGAGCCCCAGGACGGCTTCCTGAGATGGCATCTGCTACTTGAACGATAATTGATTCAGGTGTTTCGTACGGATACTCACCATGATGGGCCTGCATGGCTTTTACTACGAGTTCTGAGACATTAAATTTCTGTAGAATCCTTCTTCCGATCTCTACATGTGTACCCTGAACTTCATGATCGAGCGCTTTTCCGATATCGTGTAGCAATCCACCCGCTTTTGCTATGTTTACGTCGGCTCCGATCTCGCTCGCTATCATTCCGGCGATATGTGCAACCTCTATTGAGTGTTGAAGAACGTTTTGACCGTAGCTTGTTCTGAAATGTAATCGTCCAAGGATAAGAACTACTCTAGGATCAAGGTTGAATACACCACATTCGTATACTGCCTGCTCTCCTTTTTCCTTGATAACCTTATTTATCTCGTTTTTAGCCTTTTCATGCATCTCTTCTATCTTTGCAGGCTGTATTCTACCGTCGGCCAAGAGATATTCGAGCGTTGTCTTGGCAATATGACGTCGTACTGGGTTGAAAGATGAGAGGGTAATTGAGTTTGGGGTGTCGTCGATAATAACTTCTACGCCGGTAACACGTTCAAAGGCTTTGATATTTCTTCCTTCTTTACCAATGATCTTACCTTTCATCTCTTCAGAGGGGATAGCGACGCTTGTAGACATTACGTCCGCAGATACCGATGTGCCGAGGCGCTGTATGGCATTGAGCACTATTTCTCTCGCTCTCAATTCAAATTTTTCTGCTCCGGCTGTCTCTATTTTCTGCATTCGGGCAAGAATATCCTCTTGATCCTTCTTTTGTATGTCTTCTATGAGCTTTTCCTTGGCTTCATCACGAGACATTTGGGAAATCTTCTCAATTTCCCTTGAACGTTCATTGAGCAATTCATCGGCACGCTCTTTTATAGCCTTAATTTCATTGATTCTATCCTTTATCTGACCTACTTCTGTGTCTATATCGACTTGACGCTTATCGAGAATCTCTTCTTTCTTAATAAGACGTTCTTCGGTCTTTTGAATCTTTTCTTCTTTTTCCTTTATCTCTAGACGAGCTTCTTTTGCCAATTCAGCACTCTGTTCATTGGCTGTTTCGACAATATGCTTGGCTTCTTCCTTGGCACCAAGAAGCATTTCCTTGATTTTTATCTCAGCTGAGCCCTTTTTACCAAGTGCGACAAGAACACGTAGGAAATAACCTACGGCTACACCGACTAGCCCCGAGAGAGCGAGGTAGATAAGTACTGTTTTTATGTTCATGGAGGGAAATTAGATTTTTGTAAGAACTTTGTCGATAATGCCGTATTTTTTGGCTTCGTCCGAACTCATGTAGTAGTCTCGTTCAACGTCTTTTTCTATCTGAGACAATGGCTTGCCTGTGTTTTCAGCCATAATCTTATTGAGTTTTTCTCTGATTTTGATGATTTGCTTAGCGCTGATCTCGATATCTGAAGCACGGCCTTCTGCACCGCCTGAAGGCTGGTGAATCATGATTTCGGCATTGGGAAGGGCAAAACGCTTGCCTTTCTTACCTGCAGAGAGCAAAAGTGCCCCTGCAGAAGCTGCCAAACCAACGCAAATTGTCGATACGTCTGGCTTGATATGGCTCATGGTATCAAGCATGGCCAAAGCTGCGGTCACTGATCCGCCTGGGGAATTGATATACAGGGCAATGTCCTTTTTTGAATCTTCAGATTCTAAAAAGAGCAATTGGGCTATGACTATATTGGCAGTATTGTCGTCGATCGGGCCTCCGAGGAAGATGATTCGATCGCGGAGCAGTCGGGAGTATATGTCGTATGCTCTCTCGCCAAACTGCGATTTCTCTATTACGGTTGGTATTAACATGTTTTTGAATTTGTTTAAAAGGTAATTAGGCATTATAGTATATTAAAAGTCAATTGCTCGCAAATCTTGCCTTTTTAACCCTATATCTATGCGTATTCATCGATTTTACACAGCCTCAGACTCATTTTCGTTTGTAGAAGGTAACGATAGTGTGACTATTAGTGAATCTTCTCATGAAAACCTCATGCATCAACTAGTGCATGTATTTAGGTATAAAGTAGGACAACAAGTCATTCTTTTTGACGGTTCGGGTTTTGATTATATAGCCGAAATAGCCGATATCGATAAAAAGCAGATCATTTTTTCAATAAAAGATAAAAAAGAGGGTTTGGCTCAAGAAAATCTTTTGAATAAGAAAATAGCAGTTTGTTTTTCTCTTATTAAAAAAGATAATGTAGAAATAATTCTTCAGAAGTGTACGGAATTGGGAGTTACAGAATTTTATCCAATTCTTTCAGAAAGAAGTGAGAAAAAAGGATTCAACGAAGAAAGGGCAGAGAAAATTTTGATAGAAGCAACAGAGCAATCTGGTTGGAGCAAGAAACCAACTCTATATGAAGTAAGTGATTTAGAATCAGTAATAGAGAAAACAAAAAATATGAAACAAATTGTGTTTCATGTGAGTGAAACCCCCACCCTAATCCTCCCTTTGAAAGGGGAGGGAAAAGAAATGGGTAACCAAGATGTGGTTTTGTTTATTGGACCAGAAGGCGGATGGACTGAGAGTGAAATAGAAATATTCAAACATCATAACGTATCAATTCAATCTCTCGGAGCACAAACATTGCGTGCAGAAACAGCCGCAATCGCGGCTGTGGCAAAATTTACTTAATAGTATCAAGCAGACTCCTATCTGTTTTCAAAATAGATACAGAAAAGTTTCAGTTATTTTATTCTATAGCTTCTCCAAGAATTCGAATACTTTTTCGTTGGTGAGCATATGCTCGACGTAGGTGCGAGCACGATCTGCATCGGCATCTTTGTAATAGTCAGTGAGATGTTTGGTCTCAGTATCAACAGTTTCTTTCTCAGGTTTTATTGATTCTTTCTTAGAAATTTCTATAAGTATAATTTCTGTTTTAGCTCTCTTCTTAGCGTCTTCCCACCATTCAGTGCGAAGGTCTGCTTCGGTCTTACCAATTTGCTTGTAGTACTCTGTTGGAGTCATGCCTGCTGAAGAGAGACGATTGTTGAGGTCGGCAATCATTTTATCGAGTTCGCTTTCTACGAGCATTTTAGGTAGTTCAACAGAAAATTCTTTTACCAATGCTTCGATAATACCCAGCCTCTTCTTATCAGTCTGACGTGTTTTCTTTTCTTGAGCGATATTGTGCTTGAGTTTTGATCGTAGATCAGCGACATCTTTGAAATCACCAAGAGTTTTTACGAATTCATCATTGATCTCTGGTAAAAGATGATCAAAAGATTCATTGGCCTTGTGTTCTTTATTGTGTTTATGAAATTCCTGATGAGCCCACATTTTCCTGACTTCTTCGACAGCATTGTCTATATCTTTTTCTGTAACATCTGTCGATTCAGCTTCACCTGCTGTTTTGTTTTGTGCAGCAACTATTTTTTTATAATCGGGCAATTCTATTTTGGGCATGATGGCCACAGTGATCTTAAATCCAAGCGGATTATCAAATGCAAGCTTCAATATTTCAATCTTAGGTCTGTCGATAGGGAAGAGCTTCAAGTGATCGATCATTTCTGGATATTCGCTTTTGAATACTTCCTCTGCTGCTTTGTCGAGAAGTGCGAGGTCATTGAGATTGGCTTTGACGAGATGTTCTGGAGCTTTTCCAGCACGAAAACCAGGAATTTCAACTGTGTTTTTAGCGATTTTATATATTTTGTCGTATTCGACTTTTAATACTTCAAAAGGTATTTCTCCTTCCAATATTAATTCCGAATCTGGTGCTGACGTCGTCTTGAGATCTTTATAATAGTCTTTTTTCATAGAGTGAAGCTACAGTCTATACAGAACAATGCGATTATGCAAATAAATAAAAAACGCCCGTGGTTTGGGCGCTTTTTACCTAAAATCTCTAGATAATGCTAGTACGTGTCTTCGTCAAGACTATTCACGGTCTGAGCATTGAGGTCGCTCTCAATAGAGGTGCTTGAATCTACTTCCGTATCTTCAGAAGTATTTGAATCATTGGCTGTTACTTCAGAATTGTTGGTATTTGTGGTTGTTGCAGTCAATTGTTCGTCTGAAATCGACTGACCACGCATATAAAGGGCAGCTGCTACGAGCAATCCCAGTATGATTATGATGATAAGAGTGATAGCAAGACCCTTGCTGCTCTTTTTAGGTGCGGGTTGCTGAGGCATTGAAGAGAAACTCGGTGCTTGTTGAGCAGGCTGCGCTGCCATATTGCTCTGAACATTACCTTGGAAGTTATTTGGGATATTGGGGTTATTTTGATTGTTTTGTCCGTCCATAATGTATGTGGTTAGTTATTAATTGGTAGAGCTAGCTGTGACTGCTGTTGTTGAAGTAGCCTGAATTCTTACTTTTTCAATCTTTTTTACTTCAGCAATAGTGTCTCGAAGGGCTTTTTCAGCTTCGACGAGTGCTTTGCGAGCCGCATCTCTCTTTTTTCTAAATGCTGTTATGAAATCTTTTGTTGGAGTCGAAGTAGCGGTTTTGAGTGTGTCAGCATAGGTATTGAGATCTGCTACGGCTGTGACTGCTAGGGATATTTTTGTGTTTGCAATAGCGAGTTTGGCCTTGGCTTCAGTGGTGTTTTTGCCTTCAGATGTCAATTTGTCGATAAATGTCGAGAGGCGAGTCTGGGCATTTTGCAAATGCTTAAGATACACTTCAAATCGAGCGCCAATTTTTGTTTCGAGACGATCAATCCTTTTCTTGATCTCTTGCTGCATCTTGTCCTTCCTAGCTTCTTCTTGGTTCAATCTCTTCTCGTGCTGTTCTTCAAGTTTAATAACCTTATCTTCTATAGCTTTTCCGTCATTAGTTCTGACTTTGACCGATGTGGTGGCTTTGACTGACGCTGAACTTTCGGCAAACGCTACTCCCGCTAGTGCGAGCGAGAAAAGAGCGATTGTATTTACTGCTAATATTCTTTTTTTCATGTGTAAATGTATAACTAAATAATTCTGCTAACCAAGTAAGTATAGCAAAAAACCCGATCATTTCTGAACGGGTTTTCCACCTACACCACACTAGATTTTAGCTTTTACTTTCCAAATTTCTCTTTGTAGAGCTGAATTGATTTCTTAATTGCCTCTATTGCTTCCTTTTTATCTTTAATGACAGGTACCTGTACGGTCGAACCGTCGCCTTTGAGAGCTTTGTAGGTTTCGAAGAAATGCTTGTACTCTCTGACCATGTGTTCATTGAGATCTTTAAGGTCGTTGATATCATCGAAACGCTTATCATCTTCAGGGACAGTAATGATTTTGAAATCAGATTCACCGCTATCGATCATTTCCATGACTGCAACAGGACGAACCTTGACCAATATGCCTGGAAGGAGAGGGAAGGTCGTGATTACCACGATATCAAGGGGATCGCCGTCTTCCCAAAGTGTCTGAGGGGCAAAACCGTAGTCAAAAGGATAGGCTGCTGAAGAGTAATTGGCTCGATCAAGGGCAATGAGGCCTGTCTCTTTGTCCATTTCGTATTTATTGTTTGAACCTTTTGGGATTTCAATGATTGCATTGAAGCTCTCTGGAGCATCTTTGCCAAGAGAAACATCGTGCCACAAATTCATTTTCATAATTATACGGTTTATTACTAATTATTTAGCTTCTCCCTCTTCTTTTGTCTCAGCTTTTACTTCGCCGCCTTTGATGTCGATTTTCCATCCTGTGAGTTTGGCTGCGAGTCTGACGTTTTGTCCGCCTTTTCCGATAGCGAGGGATTGCTGATCATCACTGACGTCGACGATAGCCCTATTGTCTGCTTCTACAAGTTCGACAGAACTTACTTTTGCAGGAGAGAGGGCATCCTCGATAAATTTCTTAGGATCTTCTGACCATTCTATAATATCGATTTTTTCACCGCCGAGTTCGCTCATAACTGTTGAGACACGTACTCCGCGCTGACCAACCATTGCTCCGACAGGATCAACGTGTGAATCTTTTGAGTGCACAGCAATCTTGCTGCGTGAACCAGCTTCTCGTGCAACCGCTTTGACTTCTACAGTACCGTTGGCGATTTCAGGAGATTCATTTTCAAATAGTTTCTGAATAAACTTCGGATGTGATCGTGAAAGTCTAAGGAATACTCCTCGTGGACTGTCTTCTACTCTATAGAGGTAGGCGCGAACCTTTTCTCCTTGTCGGTAGCGTTCTCCTGGAATCTGTTCTTCATATGCGAGTATGCCCGATGCTCGGCCCATATCGAGATAGATATTGCCGCGTTCCATTCTCTGGACGCTGCCAATAACGATTTCACCTTCTTTTTTGCCATATTCGCCATATACTGACACTTTTTCTGCTTCGCGGATCTTCTGGATGATGACCTGCTTAGCTGTCTGGGCTGAAATGCGTCCGTAGTCTGCTTTCTGTTCGAGAGGGAAGACCATTTCATCATCTATTTTTGCATCTTTCTTTATTTTTTTGGCATCGGTGAGGAGAATGTGTTGTTCTGGATTCCAAAGGATTTTCTGCTCTTCGGGTTTGAGTTCTACACCTTCTGGAGCTTCAGGTAGGTCAAAGGGATCGTAGACGACTTTGTCTGCATCGACGACGATTTTTACCTGTGAGAATTCTGCATCACCAGTGTTGAGATTGAAGTGGGCGCGTACGATCTGGCCTTTCTTACCGTATTCCTTGCGGTATGCGGTTGCGAGCGCAGCTTCGATAGCTTCGATGACTTTATCTTTGGATACACCTCGGACTTCTTCAAGTTCACTGAGGACAGAATTGATGGTTTTTAGATCAAACATAATGGTTATTTAAAAAAATAAGCCCGCCGGGGAGGCGAGACTGTATGCAAAAAGGATAACAAAATATTGGCGGTTGGTCAAATATGCCAATCCGACTTATAGTAATAGATATGAAAGAAATCGTAATATTTACTGATGGTGCATCGAGGGGTAATCCGGGTCCTGGCGGATGGGGAGTCATACTTTCTGATGGAGAAAAACTTATCGAACTAGGTGGTAGAGAAAATAATACAACCAACAATAGAATGGAAATGCAAGGCGTGATCGAAGCTCTCTCTTATAGTGAATCGAAGGGGTATAAAAATCTAAAAATATATACCGACTCAGCATATGTTATAAACGGTGCTTCAAAATGGCTCTCTGGATGGGAAAACAATAATTGGCAGACAAAAACAAAAGAACCGGTTAAGAATGCTGATCTTTGGAAAAAGATTTCTCGTCTTATAAATTCATTTGATATTGAATGGATGCAAGTCTCTGGTCACTCGGGCATACCAGCCAATGAAAGGGTAGATGTGATCGCAACTTCCTATGCCGACAAGACGCCAGAGAAACTTTTTTCAGGATTAGCGAGTGATTATGATATTGATTTGACCGATGTAGAAGTTTCAAAAGAAAAGAAATACAAGAAGACCAATTCAAAACAAAAAGCATATTCATATGTCAGTCTTGTCGATGGCAAGATCATGACTCACAAAACGTGGAGTGAATGCGAAGCTCGAATCAAAGGGGTCTCGAAAGCAAAATTTAAGAAAGCAATTTCAAAATACGAGGAAGAAGAAATTATCAAAGAATACGAAAACTAAATTTTAGCGAAACATTATTCTTTCTTTCAATAATATTCACTGCTGATTTTCTATGATCAGTGAATGGGAATATATCGACTACATGTCGGCGTCTTATCATACGTTGCGATCTTGGTTGTGGGAAACTTTTTCTCAAATTTCATAAATATTTTATTTTTCTACTGCAGTTTGTTTTTGTGTGCTCTTCTAAATTTATTTTCAAGAAAAAATAAAAACTTTATGAAGATTGGCTGTATTGTATGCATTTCAGCATGTTTGGCATTTGGCCGCATCGCTTTGTTTGAAATGTTCGAATTTGATCGATCTCTCGACCACTTGGTAGGTGAAGAAAAAATCTTTAGGTTCAAGGTCATTACTTTGCCAAGTAGATCAGGTTCAAAATCAAAAATGGAAGTACTTTCTCCGGAGGGTAGCAAGATTGCACTAACCGCCACGACCTTTAGCGAGCTTTTTTATGGTGATGAGCTCGAAGTGGTCGGCGTTTTGAAGCAGGTGCCACAAGGCTATTTTCTGAAAGATAAAATATTTTATAAGATTTCCTCAAGAAATATTAAAATTTTGAGCAGAACACATGGAAATATATTTGTCACCAACCTTTTTCGGCTGAGAGTGCTTTTTCTTAAAACAATCTATATTATTTTTCCTTCGCCACATGGTGAACTGGTCATGGGTATTACAGTCGAAGGTGCGGACTCTATTTCTAAAGAACTCAAGGAAAAGTTTAGAAGAACAGGTCTGTCACATATTGTGGCTTTGTCGGGGACCAATGTCGCTATTGTTATTCAGTCGGTAACCATGCTTCTTAAGAGAGCAAAGCGGGGTGTGCGCTTTAGTGTTGTCTGTGCCTTCATTCTTGCTTTTGCCATCATGACAGGGCTTAGTTCTACAGTGGTACGGGCTTCTCTTATGGCTCTTATTGCCGTCTGTGCCGATATTGTTCGAAGAAAGAACAATACCTTGAGAGGTCTTATTTTATCCTTGGGTATTATGTCCTTGTGGAATCCTTATACACCACTCTTTGATGTATCCTTTCAGCTGTCTTTTATAGCTACTCTCAGCATGATAGTCGTCGTGCCTATTATAGAGAGGTTTCTCAAATTCATTCGCTATGAAACATTGCGTGAAACGTTGTCTACCACTCTGTCAGCCGAAGTGTTGGTTACACCGGTCATTTTGTATTACTCAGGGCATTTCTCTATCATTGCACCGCTGTGTAACGTCCTTGTAGTGCCGCTGATTCCTTTTGCTATGTTATTCGGAGCACTGCCTGCACTATTTGCTTTCTCTCATATTCTCTCTATAGCAATCTCACTACCAGGCTACTTGGCTGTGTCGTATATATTTTTCATCGTAAATTTCTTTTCAGATCTTTCTTTTGCAGCAGTCGAAGTACATATATCACTACTCACCTTGGTGGGGATATACACCATTATTTGTTTGTTATTGTGGTACGCATACAAAAAGCTCGGCATGAAACTCGAAGTGTAGAAAATGTTTCACGCAAAATAAAAACCAGCTGATGTGTACAGCCGGTTGATATTTTTTTGGATTTGATCTGGAACTTATATTGTTGCTTTCTTAAAATTCTCCTCAATATTTTTCCAGTTTACGTTTTCGAGAAATGCTTCGACGTATTTCTTTTTGTCAGCAGGGATGTAGTCAAATAGAAATGAGTGCTCCCACATATCGATGCCAAAAATCCATTTGATGCCAGTCAGGTGTCCGAGATGTTGTTCATCCACCCATGCGTTGACGAGACGTTTGATTTCAGGATCGTAGTAGAGGACAGCCCAGCCGATTCCACGTGTCATTGCAATTGCTTTGAAGCGTGCCATCCATGCATCCCAAGAACCCCATTCTTTTTCGATTGCTTTTTTGAGTTCTGAATTTTCCGAAAGTCCTTGCGCACCGCCTTCGAGTGATTTGAAATAATATTCATGATTGCGCATACCGTCGAATTCAAAACCAAATCGTCGTTGTAGTTCTCCAAGTGCATATGCATGCTTCTCGCTGTCTTGTGAGTATTCATTTATTTTTTCCAAAATAAGATTGGCAAACTTTACATATCCAGCATAGAGCTTGAGATGTTCTTCAATTGCTTTTTTAGAAATTCCTTTCAGTTCAGGGATATTGAATTTTTGTTCGGTAAACATGTGTGTTTCTTTATTTATATTTTATTCTTTCATTATACATAGAGTGGGGGATTTGGCGGCCTGTGGAAAAACTTGCTTTTTTCGTAAATATATGAGATAATATATCTGTAGTTCTTTCTCGCCACACCTTAACGCATGGAGGATTTATGATGTCTTTTAAGAAGTTTCGTCGACTCTGTCGAGTGACCAGGGATCTTCGTCGTGAAGAACCGGCCGCTGCGGCAGTCAGTCGCGCTTTGGAATGGGGTAAGGTTCACCCTCACAACATTCCTGTGTTGCGGAAGATCATTTTGAAATACAACTGGGGCGACAGGGTGGAAGCCACTCGTCGTTTCTGGGCTGTTCAAGGCGATCTCACAATGGCGGCCTAAACAATATCGTGATATTGATCACGGCACCCACGCAATGCGTGGGTGTTTTTTATTTCATTTTTAACTATTATTTCTTGAAAGTTATTTTATATAAATCTTGCTAAGCTTGATAGGTGGAATTCATTAAGAAATATTTTCAACTTGTCTTAGCACTGACACTTTTGATGTTGATAGTAATCTGTGCGCAGATTATGTGGAGTCAGAGAAATATTGGGCAATTGAAAATCGCTTTTCTCGATGTTGGTCAGGGAGATGCCATATATATAGAATCACCCGATCATCACGATGTGCTTATAGATTCCGGACCCGATGCAAAAGTCTTGCAAGAACTTCAGCGAGTCATGCGCTGGCACGATCGCCGCATCGATATGATCATAAGTACCAATCCCGATCGTGATCATATTGCAGGGTTTATTCCTGTCCTCGAAAGATATAAAGTAGATCAATTTGTAGAATCATCGACAATCAATACTAGTGAAATTTATAAAGCACTCGAATCTTCAGTTGAAATTAAAGATATACAAAAGACAATTGCACTGCGTGGTCAGCGAATCCATATTGGTAGCGGTGCATATATAGATATTTTATTTCCCGATAGAAATGTTTTGGGTGTGACGAGTAATACAGGATCGATCATTGCCAAGCTTGTGTACGGAAGTACTTCGGTCATGCTCACAGGTGACGCTACCTACCAAACAGAAGAATATGTTGTCGATCTTGAAAAAGAAAATATGAAAAGTGATTTACTCAAAGAAGGGCATCATGGATCGCGCACATCTATATCGGAAAAGTTTTTTGCAGCTGTCGCGCCAATATACAGTATTATTTCTGCAAAGAAAAATAATAGTTACGGACATCCTCACAAAGAAACTACGGATATGCTTAGTAAATTAAAAATACCCATATTGGGTACTTATAATGAGGGGACTATTGTATTTGTTTCTGACGGAAAGAGTTTGGTCAGAAAAAAGTAAGACTAAATGACGCCGGCTTTCTTGAGGACAGCGAAGGCACCGTTTTTATTGATTGTCTTGATTGCCTTTGTCGAAAGAGTAACGACAACAGTCTTTTTGATTTCAGGAACATAGATTCTCTTCTTCTGAAGATTTACATAACGTCGAACTTTACCAGTAGGGTTGTACTGGGTTGCGCGGGTGCGGTTTGAATAGCCGCCTCCCATTTGTGAACCTCTTTTTGTGACTGCGCAAACTTTTGCCATAGTGGCGATGATATTACCACGCACAATAGGTATATGCAAGAATTGCTTTTCTTTTTAGTTTGGGAGAGGATAAGGACTTGAGTTTATTATGAGTACTATAGATATAGTCTATTCAATCATTATCCTTTTGTTTTCTGTGGTCATCCATGAGGTTTCTCACGGCTACATGGCGCTTTTCCTAGGCGATCCGACTGCCAAATACGAAAAGAGGCTTACTCTCAATCCTATCAAGCATATAGACCTTTTTGGCTCTATTATAGTGCCTATAGTAACGTCTTTTGCTGGAGTAACCTTCGGTTGGGCTAAACCAGTGCCTTATAATCCGTACAATCTACGCAATCCCAAGTGGGGAGCAGCCCTTATAGCTCTTGCTGGACCGATTTCGAACCTAATCATAGCCCTTTTATGTGCATTGGTCCTCAATCACTTCGCAGTACTACTTCATCTCAATGAAGCAGCTATCAATTTGCTGGTTATTACAGTTGTTGTGAATACGAGTTTGATGGTTTTTAACCTTACTCCGCTCTATCCACTCGATGGTTCAAAAGTCCTTTTTGCCTTTATTCCTCATAAGTATCAACATATTACCGACTTCATTACGAGATACTCCCTACCACTTTTCCTTATCATGGTCATCTTTTTTAGTAGTTATTGGAGTGTTATCGTCGAATTTGTTCTCAAATTGATGCTGAAAGGGGTCTAACTCTTGCATTTTTCCCAAAGTCGTATTAGAGTATCTCCCTACATGGCAACAGTTAATCAGCTTGTAAGAAAGTCGAGAAAAAAGGTCATCCGCAAGGTAAAAGCAGTCGCTCTTACCCGCGGTTTTAATGCGCTTAAAAATCGCCCTGTTTTCTACCCAGCTCCTTTCAAGCGCGGTGTATGCACCAAGGTTACAACCAAGACTCCTAAGAAGCCTAACTCAGCTATTCGAAAAATTGCCCGCGTACGACTTACCAATGGTATTGAAGTAACAGCGTATATTCCAGGTGAAGGTCACAATCTTCAGGAACACTCAGTCGTAATGCTTCGTGGTGGTAAAGTAAAAGATGTTGGTGTTCGTTACACGATTGTTCGTGGTGTACTCGATACTCAGGGAGTAGAGAAGCGACGCAAAGTTCGAAGTATGTACGGTACTAAGAAGCCTAAAGCAGACAAAAAATAATTCTCATGCGAAGAAAAGTAAACAATCGTAATATTCCAAAACCAGATCCGATCTACAAGTCGGAAAAGATTGCTAAGTTTATCAATACAGTCATGGTCAATGGTAAGAAGAGCATTGCTCAGAAAATTGTGTACAATGCTTTTGATCTTATAAAGGAGAAGGCAAAGATTGAAGATCCACTAGTAGTGTTCGACGAAGCAATGCGCAACGTTGGTCCTACAATGGAAGTCCGATCACGACGAGTCGGTGGCGCAAACTACCAGGTTCCTCGCGAAGTTGCTCAGGGCCGCAAGCAGTCTCTTGCTATGCGATGGATTATCGATGCGGCATTTTCAAAGAAGGGTTCTCCTATGCATATCAAGCTTGCCGATGAACTCATTGCAGCTTCAAAGAATGAAGGTGAAGCAGTCAAGAAGCGTGAAAATACTCACAAGATGGCAGAAGCCAACAAGGCCTTCGCTCACTTTGCTTGGTAATTCGATACAATTCATTGTATCTAGATGCACAAACTGCCGAGACACTCTCGGCAGTTTTGCTATAATAAACTTATTATGGAAAATCAAGATACACTTACAGCGGGAGGGGAGAATGAAAACATAGAAAGCAATAATGAAGGCAATTCAATTGCATCACAGATAGAATATTATATTGAGAAACTCACTGTACTTACTCCGGAAGACGATACAGAACGCAAGCGACAGGTTTTGAGGCAAATAATGGATTATCTTGAATATGCATCATCTCATGCACAGGATATAGATGATATTGATGCAATCGAAAAACTGATTGATATCTGCGAATCCGAAAAAATAGCTTCTGATAGAACTACAAGAGAATATCTAGATGCTGCTCGACAAAACAATGCGAATGCGAAAATAAGGATAGTTTCTTGATTATTGAGGCTTTTTCGTATAAGCTAGTCGATACCAGAGAGCCTCTCTCTTGTTTTTATTTAGTCACTAATTATTTATGAATCGCGATTATCCATTGGAAAGAGTCCGTAACTTCGGAATTATAGCCCACATCGACGCCGGTAAGACAACAACTTCAGAACGAATCTTGTTCTACACGGGTATGACCCACAAGATCGGTGAAGTGCATGAGGGTGAAACGGTTACCGACTGGATGGAACAGGAACGCGAACGCGGTATCACTATTACTGCGGCGGCTATTACTTGTTTCTGGAATCCAACATACATGGGTGCGGACAAATCGAACATGCACCGATTCAATATTATTGACACTCCCGGACACATCGACTTCACTGCCGAAGTAAAACGCTCACTCCGAGTACTCGACGGTGCTGTTGTCGTGTTTGATGGCGTCGCAGGTGTCGAACCTCAGTCTGAAACCAACTGGCGCTATGCCGATGATGGTAATGTGCCTCGTATTTGTTTCATCAACAAACTCGATCGCACAGGCGCATCATTTGAACGTTCATACAAATCTATTATCGATCGTCTCAGCAAAAATGCTGTACGCATTCAGATTCCTATGGGCTCTGAAGAAAATTTCTCAGGCGTGATCGATCTTTTCAAAATGAAGGCCTACTATTTCGAAGGGGAAATGGGCATGAAGATTCGTGAAGAAGAAATTCCTGCAGAATTTGTCGACGAAGCAAAAAAGTACCGTGCCGAGCTTGTAGAAAAAATTGTCGAACAAGATGACAATCTCATGGCTCAGTATCTCGAAGGAAAAGAGCCTACAATGGAAGAGCTTAAGAAAACACTTCGTAAGGCAACGATTGAAGTGAAGCTTATACCTGTCATGACAGGTACTGCTCTCAAGAATAAAGGTGTGCAGCTTGTACTCGATGCTGTCGTCGAATATCTTCCAAGCCCTCTTGATATTCCACCTGTACGCGGCATTGATCCTAAGACTGGTGATGAAATTTTCCGCAAGCCTTCCGATACAGAACCATTTTCTGCTCTTGCGTTCAAACTCCAAAACGATCCATTCGTTGGTCAGCTGACCTTCTTCAGAGTCTATTCAGGAACGATTGAAGCTGGAACCTACCTTTACAATGCAACAACAGGTGAGAAGGAACGTCTTGGCCGTATCGTGCGATTGCAGGCTGATAAACGAGAAGAAGTGAAAAAAGTATTTGCTGGAGAAATCGCAGCAGCCGTCGGTATTAAAACTGCAAAAACATCTCACACATTTTGTGATGAAAACAATCCGATTATTCTTGATCCGATCAAATTCGTCGAACCGGTTGTCTCTCTTCGCATTGAACCAAAAACAAAAGCCGACCAAGAAAAAATGGGTATGGCTCTCAAGAAACTCTCTGATGAAGATCCAACATTCAAAATAAGTTCAAACTCAGAAACAGGTGAAACACTTATTGCTGGTATGGGAGAACTCCATCTTGAAATCATGATCGATCGCATGAAGCGAGAATTCGGTGTTGAAGCCAATGTTGGCGAACCTCAGGTAGCATATCGAGAAACGATTACTGGTTCAGCTGAAGCCGAACACAAATACGTCAAACAGTCTGGTGGTAAGGGTCAATACGGTCACGTTAAGATCACTATCAAACCTCTCGAAAAACTTGAAGAAGGTGCCAAGATTCCAAAGAATGTTAAGCGTTACGATGACTTCGAATTTATCGACTCGATCAAAGGAGGTGTTATTCCTCAGGAATTTATTCCAGCTGTTGAAAAGGGTGTACGCGAAGCGATGGATCGGGGAGTGGTTGCTGGTTTCAAACTGGTAAACATTTCTTGCGAACTTACCTTCGGTTCATATCACGATGTCGACTCATCGGAAATTGCTTACAAGATTGCTGCTTCTCAAGCTTTCCAAGAAGGTGTGAAGCGTGCTCGTCCGGTTATTCTTGAACCGATCATGAAGCTCGAAGTAACAGTTCCAGAGAAATTCTTCGGAGATGTTACGGGTAATCTTTCGGCAAAGCGCGCCACGATTGCAGGCTTCGATGAACGATCAGGCGGACTCAAAATCATTCACGCCGACGTGCCTCTAGCTGAAATGTTTGGTTTCACTACGCAGTTGCGTTCTATGACAGAAGGCCGAGGCAATGCCGGTATGGAATTCAGTCATTACTCGATCGTCCCTCCAAACGTAGAGAAGACTATTGTCGAAGCAAGAAAATAATCTCAATACAATAAGTATGCAAAACCGCTTTGAATAATACTCAGAGCGGTTTTGTTTTAATATAAAGTGACTTACAATAGATGAATGAAAATCAATCCGTTACTGGCTTATACGATTATTGCAATTGTTGGAATTGTCGCTACGACTTTTACTCTCTCTAAGATCGATGCAGATGCACTTACGCACAATGCTGCATCAGAAGCTTCTGCTATTGCTGCGCTCAACAGCAATCAGCACAATGGTATATATGTAGTAAAGACAGAAACCAATTGCGCTATTTATATACAAAGCACGTCGACAAAAATAATCCCGTGCACTTCATTTAAGATAATTGGTGATCAAGAAATACAAGATACTGTCAGAAATCTGCAAAAAATACTCAGAATAAACAAACTCATAAACTCAAAAGGGGAGATTGATTTTGCTGCAGTTGCCAATCATGTAGTCACTACCTATGGAAAAGACGGAAAAATTTGTACATCTAATGAACTTAATACTATGTTGTCAGATGCAGGGGTCAATCCAATACTCAGAACGGGTATATATGTGGCTTTGCTCGATAAGGGATATTTCAAGACGACGTCTCAAAAATGCCTCAATCAGTCGGATATACTAAAGACATTGATTGCCTACGGATCCTAAAAAGGAGGTTTTTTATACAAAATGCCAGAAAAAGTTGACTATTAGCCGGCTTCTGCTAATATGACCAGTACGCATTTTTGCGCTGTTTTCTCTTTGTCGTTCTTTGACAAGAAAACAGATTAATAGAATTTTTGGTAATAGTTGAAAGTCTCAAACCCAAGTTCTCGCGCGTTTGAGACTCTCAGTTATCCAATGTAATTATAGACAAATATGGCAGAAGCAGCAGTATTTGATCGTTCAAAGCCACACGTAAACGTTGGTACTATCGGTCACGTTGACCATGGTAAGACCACGCTTACAGCGGCTATTTTGAACGTGCTTAACTTGGACGGCCAACAGGTCAAGCTTAAGGGCGTAGGAGATATTGACTCCGCTCCCGAAGAAAAGGCTCGAGGTATTACGATTTCTCTCTCACACAACGAATACTCGACAAAGAATCGTCACTATGCGCACATCGACGCGCCTGGTCACGCAGACTATATTAAGAACATGATCACGGGTGCCGCTCAAATGGACGGTGCTATCCTCGTGGTAGCAGCGACTGACGGTGTTATGCCTCAGACACGTGAACACATCCTTCTTGCAAAGCAGGTTGGTGTGCCTAAGATCATCGTCTTCCTCAACAAGGTAGACATGGTCCCAGATCCTGAACTTATCGACCTCGTCGAAGAAGAAGTTCGTGAACTCCTCACAAAACAGGGATTTGATGGTGCAAATGCACCAGTTATCCGTGGTTCAGGCCTCAAGGCCCTTGAAGCCAAGGATGTTAGCGATGAATGGGCTCAGAAGGTTTTGAAGCTCACTCAAATGCTTGATGAATATATTCCAGTTCCAGTTCGTGAAACGGACAAGCCATTCCTTATGCCTATCGAAGACATTTTCTCAATCGAAGGCCGAGGTACGGTGGTTACTGGTCGTATCGAGCGCGGTATTGTCAAAGTCGGTGAAGACGTTGAGCTCGTTGGTATCAAGCCTACGACAAAGACGACAGTCACTGGTATTGAAATGTTCAATAAGCAGCTCAATGAAGGTATGGCTGGCGACAACGCTGGTATCCTTCTCCGAGGTGCCAAGAAAGAAGAAATTCACCGTGGTCAGGTTATTGCTAAACCAGGCTCAGTGACTCCTCATACAGATTTCGAAGCAGAAGTATATGTTCTTAAAAAGGAAGAAGGAGGCCGACACACTCCATTCTTTACTGGCTACAAGCCTCAGTTCTATGTTCGAACAACGGACGTAACAGGCGAAGTAAGCCTCAAGGAAGGCGTAGAAATGGTTATGCCTGGTGATACGACAACATTCAAAGTGAAGCTCGTAGCCCCAGTTGCTCTTGAAGATAAGACACGTTTTGCTATCCGAGAAGGTGGTAAGACAGTCGGCGCAGGAGTTGTAACCAAGATCATTGCCTAAATAAGGAATCGTCCGTTCATTCAAAACACCATGACCGCCGCAACAACAAAAAAATCAGAAAAGGTAAGCAAAGATGTCGCACAGCGTTTGCGAATCCGCGTCAGAGCATATGAGTACAAAATACTCGATGTGTCTGTGAAGCAGATTATTGACACAGCGCTTCGATACGATGCTCAGGTCATTGGTCCGATTCCACTTCCAACAGAAATAAAAAAGTACACCGTCAACCGCTCGTCCTTCATTTTCAAAAATGCGCGAGAACAATTTGAGATGAGGATTCATAAGCGTGTGATTGATATCGTCAATCCAACGGCGAAGGTGATTGAAGCCCTTACTAACCTCAATCTTCCGTCAGGTGTTAACATCGACGTGAAAATGATGTAGTATTGTCGTTCTCTAGTACAGCCATCCTATGGCAACCTGTATAGGTCGCTCGGGATGGCTGTGCGGTAAGGATGATAATCCTCAACAAACAGCATGAAATTCATACTCGGAACAAAAGAAGAAATGTCACAGATATTTACCGAAGACGGGGTTGTTATGCCTGTCACTATTGTCACGGCTGGACCAGTCGTAGTCACACAGGTTAAGACTAAAGAAAAAGATGGCTATGAAGCTGTTCAGGTAGGTTTTGGTACCAAACAAGAAAAGAATCTTTCAAAAGCAGAAAAGGGTCACTTCAAAACTCTTGGCAATTTCCGATACGTAAAAGAATTTCAGCCAGCTAAAATAGAAAATAAAGTTGGAGACAAAATCTCAACTGATGTATTCAAGGAAGGCGATACAGTAGAAGTATCAGCAATCTCAAAAGGTAAGGGTTTTCAGGGTGTCGTGAAGAGACATGGTTTCCGAGGAGGTCCACGATCTCACGGTCAGAAGCACTCAGAACGTGAACCGGGTTCTATTGGAGGTGGTCTTCGAACAGGTCCCCGAAAAGGTATGCGCATGGCAGGCCGAATGGGTACTGATCGAGTAACGGTCAAAAATCTCAAGATAGTTCAGATCAATCCTGAAACCAATACGATTGCAGTAAGTGGTGCTATTCCAGGACGCCGAGGAACTCTCGTAGAAATAAAGGCGAAGTAGGAGATTGAACAGAAAAAACATGGAAACAAAAATCTACAATACATCAGGAAAGGAGACAGGTTCTGCAAAAATTTCAGAAAAGGTTTTTGGTCTTCCTTGGAATGCTGACCTCGTCTACCAGGTAGTAAATTCTATGAAGACAGCAGGTCGCACTCCTGTTGCTCACACAAAAGACCGAAGCGAAGTACGTGGTGGAGGTAAAAAGCCTTGGCAGCAAAAGGGTCTCGGCCGCGCTCGTCACGGTTCTACACGTTCTCCTATTTGGGTTGGTGGTGGAGTAGCGCATGGTCCTCGCAATGACAAGAATTTTGATCGCAAGGTCAATAAGAAAGCAAAAGTAAAGGCTCTCTTTACTATTATTTCTCAGAAAATGCGCGATGGTGAAATTCTTTTTGTCGATTCTATTTCAATGAAAATGCCAAAGACAAAAGAAGCGGTCAAAACTCTCGAATCACTCTCATCTGTAAAAGGATTTGAAAAACTCAAGACAAAGAAAACCAATGCTGCTCTTATTGCAATTCCAACAAAGGATGTTGTTGTGGAGAAGAGCTTCAGAAATCTTGGTAAGACAGAAGTAACTGAACTCCGAAACATCAACCCTCTTCATTTGCTCAATTACAAATACGTGGTCGTCGTCAATCCTGAAGAATCTTCGAAACTTCTCGAAGCTAAACTTTCATAATATTTACTACCATGTCTATTTTTTCAAGAAAAACAAAAGAAGAGAAGGTTGAGAAGAAAGTGAAGAAAGAAACTTCAAAGAAAGTTGCTGCTCCTGCTATTAAGAGCGATGGCCTTGCAGTACGAAAGGATTCACTTCAGAGTGTTATTATTCGTCCGCATATTACTGAGAAGGCAACATTGCTTGCAGAAGCCAATACATATGTCTTTGAAGTAAATACCGATGCTTCGAAGCCTGTTATTGCCAAAGCAGTCAAAGCGATTTACAACGTCGCACCGGCCAAGATTACGATTGCTCGCAATCCGGCAAAGCAGGTTATTGTTCGCGGCAAAATTGGCCACAAGTCTGGTATTAAAAAGGCCTACGTCGTACTTCAGAAGGGCGACAAGATAGAATTTGCATAATCACCATGAAGCACTACAAACCAACAAGTCCATCTCGAAGAAACTATTCAGGTATTTCATACCGAGATATCATTACATCCAACGAACCTTACAAGGCTCTTACATTTGGTCGCAAGCGCGATGTTGGAAGAAACAATACAGGCCGCATCACCACACGACACAAGGGTTCAGGTCACAAGCGTCTCTATCGTGAAATCGATTTCGTCTACAATAAAAAGAATGTCTCAGCAAAAATTGTTAGCGTTGAATACGATCCAAACCGAACAGGATTTATTTCCCTTGCTCAGTATTCTGATGGTGAGAAGCGATACGTTCTTCTTCCAAAGTCTCTCAAGGTAGGGGACACATTTATGGTTTCTGAAAAGGCAGAAGTAAAACCTGGTAATCGTCTTCCTCTCAAAAATATTCCAGTTGGCACCTTTGTATACAACGTAGAGATCAAGCCTCAAGGTGGCGGTAAAATAGGCCGTTCAGCAGGCAACTATGCCGAAGTTATTGCTCAGGATGCTGGTATGACACACGTCAAACTTCCTTCATCTGAAGTTCGCAAGATTCCTGATGCTGCATGGGCATCGATCGGTGAAGTTTCAAACGATGAAAACCGACTCGTAATTATGGGTAAAGCTGGACGCAGCCGATGGTTGGGTATTCGTCCTACAGTTCGTGGTACAGCTATGAACCCTGTGGATCATCCATATGGTGGTGGTGAAGGCCGACAGGGACGAGGTACACGCCGAGCAAAATCTATCTACGGCAAACCTACTGGAAAGGGACAGAAGTCACGCCGAGCAAAGAAATACTCAAACTCACTTATCGTTTCTCGACGAAAGGTTGGAAAGAAAAAGAAAGAGACAGTTTAAATCAAGGTATAGAAAAACCCCACATAATGTGTGGGGTTTTTCGTTTCTCGCAATCTGACTAAGCCGCAACAGCCGACTCAGCAAAGAGGTTGGTGTGAACGATCTTGATGAGTTTGTCGAAGGGGATTTTGGTGGGTTTTGTGTCCGGAGTGGATTCACTACCGTTCAGCAGATTTTCGCCAGGAATCTGGTAAAACCAGTTTGGAACCTGGGGAATTTTCCCAGCCCGAGACAATTCTTCAAAAGGAATTGCCCTGGCGGAATTCTTGCTGCCGCCCTGAGCGACAATTTCTGCCTCTCTGATTTTGGTGATGACGTAGGTCATCTTGAAATCGTAGCGATCTGAATTGCAGAACACCTGGACGTTGCCGGAGGGTTGGCGCTGAAGGACGATTGCAATCTTGAGTGATCGAGCTGCAGCGCCAATCTGGAAGTTGTCAGAGTCGTCGACGACGAGATCGAGATCTCGATCTGATCGACCGACGATTTTGTGGTGTCTGTCGGTGCCGTCCAGATTTCGGAGGTATTTTTGTGCCTCCAAAAAAAGCTGTTGAACCCGTGCCTTCCTGTCGATCATAGCGAAGCCGAGGTCCATAGCAACCGCGTAGTCATCCTCGACCCGGTATGCGTCCTTCATGAGGTTGGCAACGTGCAGAGGATGAACTCCGGTCTGATCGGACTCGGTTACCCAGTCAACCAATTGTTTCCAGAGCGGGTGCTTCTCGAGACCAAGGTCTTTGGCGACGAGAGAACACGCTGACTCCTTGTCCTTGCGCGCTTCGCCGGTTATGGCAGGGTGTTCGTCGAACGGACCGCCACCAACGCCGACCAAAATGGTTCCTTCATTGAAGTGTTGTTGCCAGGACTTCTTTTCAGGATCCTCACCGGTACCGCAGTACTCGATGCTGGCATCCTGGATACCAGGATACTTTTTTCCACCGTACTGCCAGAGCAGTTTGATGGCCAAAAGCTCGTCCAAATGGGGTCGAACATGGGTAATGATCCTTCGGAATCGGTTGCTCATATAGAGCCTCCTTATAGATTCGTGAGAAACGACAATGAACTAGTGTGAAAGGGAACACCCCTTTCTACCTATACATTTTATCATATTTTTACACTATGTCAATGGTACCAAACATCAAAAAAGCCCTAAGAAGCCTATAGGCAGATATTATTTGACTTTAGAGGGCACTTCATATAATATTTGAAACCAAGCTCTCTGTGAGCTCTTTTATTTACTGTATGTCACGATCACTTAAAAAAGGTCCATATGTCGATGAACGTCTCCTTCAGAAGATTGAAGGAAAGAAACCCGGTACTTCCGAGGTGATTAAGACGTGGGCACGACGCAGCCAGATCTCTCCTGAAATGGTGGGTTTTAAGTTTGGCGTGCACAATGGTAAGGATCATATCGAAGTGCTCGTAAGCGAGGAAATGGTGGGTCACAGATTGGGTGAATTTTCGCTCACGCGCAAGTTCAATAAGCACGGCGGTAAGATGCAGAAAGAGCTCGAACAGAAAAAGAAAGAAGCAGAAATTGCAGCAGCACAATCAGCCAAGGTTGCTACGACAGACGCAAAGAAATAATTTATGGTTACCGCATCTCTATCAGATTATCGCCAGTCTCCCCGAAAAGTTCGCATAGTAGCTGATCTTGTTCGCGGTAAGTCCATCGACAAAGCTATTCAACTTCTTGATTTTGCTGGCAAGCGCGCAGCGAATCCTATCAAGAAGCTTATTCTCTCTGCAGTAGCAAATGCTGAAAATCAGGGCCTTGTTAAGGCTGATTTGACGATTAGCTCGATCAGAATTGATCAGGGCGCTGTTCTCAAGCGCATGATGCCTCGCGCACGCGGTCGCGGTTTTCCTATCAAGAAGCGCACGAGTCATGTCAAAGTAGTGCTTTCTTCAGCAGCAAAAAATTCTAAGAAATAATATGTCTCACAAAGTCCATCCATACGCTCATAGACTTGGTATCATTCGTGACTGGAAAAGCCGCTGGTTCGGAGTAAATGATAAGTTCAAGGAATATTTGAAAACAGATATTTTGATTCGACAGTTTCTTGATAAGAAACTCCGAGGTATGTATGTAGCTGTTGTTGAAATCGAACGCGGTGAAAAAATGCTTCGCGTTATCATCAAAACTTCACGCCCAGGTATGATCATTGGCCGAAGTGGGGAAGGTGCACAGAAAATCCGTGCTGAACTCCAGAAGGTGATTCAAAAAGTAAGTCCAAACAGCCGTCAGGAACTCAAACTCGATATTGAAGAAGTTCGATCTCCAGAATCAAATGCTGCAATTGTCGGACAGATGATTGCAGAAGGTCTTGAAAAGCGTCTTGCATACCGACGTGTCATGAAGCAGACGATTGAAAAGGTTATGGCAAATCGAGACGTACAAGGTGTCAAAGTCGGTCTCTACGGTCGTCTTGCTGGAGCTGATATTGCCCGAGAAGAAGAGCTTAAGAAGGGACGAATTCCTCTTCAGACTCTTCGTGCAGACGTAGATTTTGCTCGAGAAAAGGCTCATATGACCTATGGTGATATTGGCATCAAGGTCTGGATCTACCGAGGTGATATTTTTAAGAAGAAAGGTAAATAAACTTCCATGTTTCCCAAGAAAGTAAAATTTAGAAAATGGCATACGATGAGGGTTCACCCAGAGAAGGTGGGTGTTGAAACTCGTGGTATTAGCCTTGCTTTCGGATCTTTTGGTCTCAAAGCCATCACTCCTCACCGCATTCGTGGAAATCAGATCGAAGCTTCTCGAAAGGTTCTTTCTCGTGCTGTTTCAAAAGCTGGTAAAGTTTGGATCCGAGTTTTCCCTGATATGCCTTACACCCAGAAGCCAGCAGAAGTAAAAATGGGAAAGGGAAAAGGAGATCCTCAGGGCTATCAGGTCCAGGTTCGAGCAGGTCGTATTCTTTTTGAAATCGATGGTATTCCTGAAGCAGAAGCTCGTGAAGCGCTTAGAAAGGCTGGCACAAAGCTTCCTGTGAAGACTAAGATCGTAGCTCGCGCTCACTAATTTACATATTATGAAAGACGTTAAAAAAGCAGATATCAAGGATATTCAGAAATTCGTCCACGAAAAGCGTGAAGAAGTTCGAAAATTCCGTTTCACACTCTCAGGCGCAGGCACGAAGAATGTAAAACTTTCTCGAAATGTTAGAAAGGAAATTGCCCGAGCAATGACCGAGCTTACTCTCAGAAAGAAGCAAAAGGTGGCTTAGTTGCCAATAGTGGGCAAATAATGTAGAAATAGCACAACATCATGACTAAAACAGAAACACAATCAGTCTCAAAAAAGAAACGCCTCACTGGTGTTGTCTTTTCGAGCAAGATGAAAGACACGATTGTGGTGGTTGTTGAGAGATACATGAAGCACCCAAAATACCAGAAATTCGTAACATACCGAAAGAAGTACAAGGTGCATGATGCTGGCAATACAAAGAAAGTCGGGGAGAAGGTAGAAATAGAAGAGACTGCTCCGATTTCTCGTCATAAGCATTTTAAAATAGTCTAATATGATACAACCTCGCTCGATAGTACGAATAAGCGACAACTGCGGCGGCAAAATCGGCCGAATTTTCAAAGTGCTCGGCAGTTCTAAGAAGCGCTATGCTGGTATCGGCGATGTTGTCGTCCTTTCTGTTCAAAAAGCAGAACCTCGCAAAGCAATAAAGAAGAAAGATGTTCTTCAGGCTGTAGTTGTACGTTCAAAGCAGCCATTCCGAAGAAAGGATGGATCATACATTCGTTTCGATGAAAACGCAGTCATCATTCTTGAAAAAGGAAAGCAGGATCCTATTGCTGGACGTGTCTTCGGTCCTATCCCTCGTGAAATTGCAGAAAAGGGCTTCCAGAAGATTGCTTCACTTGCACCTGAAATCGTATAAACCATGAAAATCAAAAAAGGAGACACAGTTATCATAGTGGCAGGCAAAGACAAAGGAAAAAAGGCCAAAGTGCTTAAGGCTTTTCCTGCAACTACTCAGATTCTTGTCGAAGGAATCAATATGAAGAAAAAGCATCAGCGCCCAATGAAGCAGGGTCAGAAAGGATCAATTATTTCAATTGAATCTCCGATTCACGCTTCAAACGCAATGCATATTGATGCAAAAACAGGTAAGGGTACAAGAAAAGTTCCTGCCAAATAATCTACACGGACATGAAACCTATTAAAGAAAAAATAAAAGACGCATACAATATCATGAAGCCAGAATTTGGCTATGTAAATGTCATGCAGGCTCCTAAGATCACCAAGGTTGTTGTATCAGCCGGTGTTGGATCTATTAAAGACAAAAAGAAAACAGAACTCGTTGCTGACCGAATCGCTAAGATCACTGGTCAAAAGGGGATCTCTCGTGGTGCAAAGCAGTCTATTGCTGCTTTCAAGACACGTCAGGGAGACATTGTTGGCTACCAGATCACTCTTCGCGGTCAGAGAATGTATGACTTTCTTGATCGTCTGATCAACATTGCTTTGCCTCGTACTCGAGACTTTCGCGGTATAAACCCTAAGTCAGTCGACAATATGGGCAACTACAGCCTTGGTATCAAGGAGCATGTGATTTTCCCTGAAACGAGCGATGAGGAAATCAAGGACGTATTCGGACTTGGTATCTCTGTTACGACCTCGATCAAGGATCCAAAACAGACTTCAAGGTTTCTCGAAATTATCGGATTTCCTTTTAAGAAATAAGGGTATTTTGTTTGACTTTGGGGGGGTCTCTTGCTAAGATACTGCGAAGCTCTCACTTGAGCATTTTTCATTTATGGCAAAAACTTCAACATTTGTTCGATCGCTTAAGAAGCCGAAATTTTCTTCGAGAGTTGTTCGACGATGCTTCAAATGTGGCCGTAAACATGGATATATGCGTGACTTCGACATGTGCAGAATCTGTTTCCGCGAACTTGCAAACGAAGGCATGATCCCAGGTATTAAAAAATCTTCTTGGTAATTTATGACAACCGATTCCGTTTCAGATTTGATCATACAGCTTAAAAATGCAAGCCTCGCAAAGAAGGACATTGTTACCGTTCCTTATTCTGCGTACAAGGCATCGATTGCTGATGTCTTGGTCAAGGAAGGCTACATTAAATCAGCAACAAAGAAGGGAAAGAAGGTTCAGAAGAGTCTTGAGATGGAACTCATCTATACAGATGGTAAGCCACGCATCAACGACGTAGAGCGAATTTCAAAGGTATCGAAGCGAATGTACTACGGTTTCTCTGAAATTCGCCCTGTACGACAGGGATATGGTCGACTTATTCTCTCAACTCCAAAGGGTATTCTTACGGGCATCGAAGCTCGCAAGGAAAAGGTTGGAGGTGAACCTCTCTTTAGAATTTGGTAATTATTTATGTCACGAATCGCAAAAAAAGGAGTACTTATTCCCGCTAAGACAGAAATCACTGTCGGTGCTGGTGTCGTGACTGCAAAAGGACCTAAAGGTTCACTCAGCCGTCCGCTTCCAGAAGAACTCGAAGTCAAAATCGAAGAAGGAACACTTTTTGTTTCAAATAAAACTGAAAATCCAAGCAATGTTTCTTCACGTGGCACTCTCACTTCTCATATCAGCAACATGGTCAAGGGGGTTTCAGAAGGATACGTCAAAAAGCTTGTTCTCGAAGGTGTTGGTTACAAGGCCGATGTAAAGGGTAAAGAGCTTGTGATGGCTCTCGGCTTTTCACACCCAGTCAAAGTTGCTATTCCAGAAGGTATTACAGTTACTTCTGAGAAGGGTATTGTTACTTTCACAGGTACAAATAAAGACCAGATTGGTCAGTTTGCTGCTTATATTCGAGACTTGAAGAAGCCTGAACCATACAAAGGAAAGGGTTTTCATTATGACGATGAAGTCATCCGAAGAAAGCAGGGTAAGAAATCTGCATAAACGTACTCAATATGAATACTAATATTAAAACACTCAAGAGAGACAGACGTCACAAGCGCATTCGCGCCAAGGTCAAGGGTACAGAAGAAATGCCTCGTCTTTCTGTCTACAAGTCTAACCAGTACATTTACGCGCAACTTCTCAATGATGACAAGGGTGTTACTCTTGCATACGAATCTTCAAATGAAAAAGATGGTACAAAGCTTGAAGGTGCAAAAAAAGTCGGCACACGAATTGCAGAGAAGGCAAAAGCTCTCAAGATCAGCAAAGTCGTATTTGATCGAGGGGGATTTATTTATACAGGAAAGATAAAAGCACTTGCTGACGCTGCACGAGAAGGCGGACTCAAATTCTAAATATATGGATAACGAAACAAACACACAGCCAACACCAGCCGCAGCGCCTGCTCCTACAGCAGCTCCTCTTGCCGCACCTACCGATGCACGCCGACCTTCATATGGCCGAGGTGGTGCACAGGGTCAGGGTGCAAAGCGACGTGATCGTGGTGATCGTCCTGCTCGCGCAGAACGTCCTCGCGCAGAATTTGAACAGAAGATCATTGCTCTTCGCCGCGTAACCCGTGTCGTAGCCGGTGGACGACGATTTAGTTTCTCAGTTGCTCTTGTAGCTGGAGACAAAAAGGGACGAGTCGGTGTAGGTCTAGGAAAGGCAGGGGACACTTCTCTTGCTATCGACAAAGCTCTTCGTGATGCTAAGAAGCACATGATTCGCATTCCTATCACCAAGACAAATTCTATTCCTCATGAAGTGTATGCAAAATACTCAAGCGGACGCATCATTATCAAGCCAGCTCCAGGACGAGGAGTCGTAGCAGGCAGCGCAGCTCGAAGTATACTTGAACTTGCAGGTATCAAGGACGTCATGGCAAAGATCGTTTCTCCAAGTAAGAACCAGCTCAACGTTGCTCAGGCAGCTCTCAAGGCTCTCAAGTCGCTTAATCCCTCAAAGAAATAAGCTCAACTACCATGCAGATACACAATCTTATTCCAAGAACAAAAAATAAAAAAAGCCAGCAAGTCGGCCGTGGCGGTAAGCGCGGTAAGACATCGGGTCGCGGTATGAAAGGTCAGAAAGCACGTTCTGGTCGCAAGATCCGTCCTGAAATGCGAGATATCATCAAGAAACTTCCAAAGCTACGAGGTCGTGGTAAGAGTGCTCTTACTTCGATTCAGGAAAATGCTTTTGTCGTCAATGTTGGCACACTCAATGAAGTTTTCAATGCCGGCGATGCTATTTCTCCAGCAACTCTTTCAGCAAAAGGTCTTGTTAAGTCATTTAAATCAAGAGATATTTCAGTAAAAATTCTCGGTAATGGCGAATTGTCAAAGAAACTTACATTTTCTGGCGTCGCATTCTCAAAGGAAGCAAAAGCAAAAATTGAAAAGGCGGGTGGTACAATAGAGACAGCAAATAAATAATATGAAAACAGTTTTTGAGAAGGTATCACTGCTCTTCAAAGATAACGATCTATTGAAGAGAATCGGTTTCACTATTTTTGCCCTCGTTATATTTAGGGCTCTTGCTTCTATACCTATTCCTGGTGTTGATGAACTTAAACTTCAGGCACTTTTTAGTAACAATCAATTCGGTCAATTCTTTGGTCTTATCAATATCTTCTCAGGAGGCGGACTTTCAAATCTTTCGATTGTGATGCTTGGTGTTGGTCCATATATTACTGCATCGATCATTATGCAGCTTTTGACGATCATTTTCCCAAAGCTCAAGGAAATGTATCAGGAAGATGGGGAAGTGGGTCGCAGGAAGTTTATGCAGTACACACGATGGATCACTATTCCTCTTGCTGTTATTCAAGGTCTCAGCTTTATTAAGCTTTTGCAGTCACAAAGCGTGCTCGGTGCATTTACGACATTTGATTATATATTGAACATAGCGATTATTACTGCTGGTGCGCTCTTCTTGGTCTGGCTTGGAGAACTTATCAGCGAATTTGGTGTTGGTAATGGTTCATCGATGATTATCTTTGCCGGTATCGTCTCTGGTTTGCCTTTGAAATTCATTCAGGTCTTCACGACATATGACCCTACACAAATCCCAACATATATTGGTCTTTTGGCAGTAGCGGTTATCGTTATTGCGGGTGTTGTGTATATAACAGAAGCAGAGAGACCCATTCCGGTCACCTATGCCAAGAGAGTTCGAGGCAACAAGGTCTACGGTGGTGTTTCAACATACCTTCCTATTCGTCTCAACCAAGCTGGCGTTATTCCTATTATCTTTGCAATCTCTCTGCTCCTTTTCCCTCAGGTTATTCTCAACCTCATCCTTATCCTTACTAAGAGCGACAAGATTCAGGCTGCGGTAGCATTTGTTACGACACATCTCGCGCCTACAAGCTGGGTATATACGATTGCATATTTCGTACTCGTTGTACTTTTCACGTACTTCTATACAGCAGTTACTTTCGATCCAAATCAGATCTCAGAAAACCTTCAGAAAAACGGAGCATTTATCCCAGGTGTACGTCCCGGTCAGTCCACAATGCAGCACTTGAGCAACATCATCATTCGTTTGACACTCGTTGGCGCACTCTTTCTCGGTATTATTGCAGTTTTGCCAAATATTGTGCAGCACATGACAAGTCTCACGACCTTTGCAGTCGGCGGTACAGCAATATTGATCGTTGTATCGGTTGTTCTCGATCTTCTCAAGAAAGTTGGCGCTCAGCTCACAGCTAGAGAGTACTAGAAACGGGAGAATGATATACTCTGTATCATGAAATCTCCACAAAGTTTTATCTTCATCGGCCGCTCAGGGTGCGGAAAAGGCACTCAGGCAAAACTGACTGCAGATCATTTGCGTCACATTGATCCTGAGCGTAAAAGTCTCTATATTCAGACCGGCGGGGAATTTAGAGAGTTTATAAAGGGAGATTCGTATAGCCAACAGCTGTCGAAAACTCTCTATGAAACAGGCAATTTGGTACCAGAATTCCTGGCTATATACTTTTGGGCTAATAGGATCGTTACTGATTTTACTAAGGAAGAACATCTTATTTTAGACGGTATGCCACGTAAATATCACGAAGCAGTAGTGCTTGATTCTGTGTTTGATTTCTATAAGCTGGCACGACCGCATGTTATTTATCTCAATGTCGGCGAGGAATGGGCTCGGGGTAGGCTTACGGAACGTCACCGAGCCGACGATACGAGGCAAGAGATCGACAATAGGCTAGCTTGGTTCAATACTCACGTCATGCCAACCATCGAATACTATAAGAAAAATCCAGCATATACTTTTCACGATATTGATGCTGAGCGTTCTGTGGCAGAAATTCACTCTGATATTCGTACTATTATCGATTCAAATTAGTTGTAGGACACGTAATGATTACTATTAAAAAACCAGAAGAAATAGAAATTCTTAAAGAAGGCGGGCAAAGACTTGCACGTATTCTTAAAGCTGTCTCTGAAAAAGTAGTTCCTGGTGTCAGTACTAAAGAGCTCAATGAATATGCCGAACAACTCATAGCAGAAGGCGGAGATATTGGCGCTTTTCTCAACTACACTCCGCATGGAGCCAAAAGACCGTATCCTGCTAGCCTTTGTGTCTCTATTAATGAAGAAATTGTCCATGGCATACCAAATGAGAACGATAGAGTTCTTGAAGAAGGAGATATTGTCAGTATCGATCTTGGCCTGACCCATAAAAATCTCATTACAGATCATGCGGTGAGCGTGCCTGTAGGTAATATTTCAAAAGAAGCACGACAATTGCTCGATGTTACCAAACAAGCACTTACTGTGGGTATACAAGCAGTGAAGCCAGGAGGATATGTGGGAGACATAGGAGCAGCTATTAAAAAATACGTTGAACCTTTTGGTTTTGGCATTATCGAAATGCTTTCGGGGCATGGTGTGGGCTATTCAGTGCATGAAGATCCTTTTGTACCAAACACTGCAAAACGCGGCCAAGGGCCAAAACTAAAGCCTGGTATGGTATTAGCCCTCGAGCCCATGCTCACTCTAGGTGGTACTGATATTGTGCTTGGCAAAGATGGCTATACATATAGAACAAAAGATCGCTCTCTCGCAGCACATTTTGAACATACTATTGTGATTACAGATAAAGGAGCGGAGATTCTCACCAAGATTTAGTAGGACAGGATTTTATTTTATCTTTAATAAAACTTAAGCGAAATTTCATACCCGATTTTATATACTTTTAGCATGTCTGAAATTGTAGAGATATTAAAAATTACTCTATTGTATGTAAGTTTTCCGGTTTTTGTTGGAGCTTGTGTCTTTATGGGTCGAAAACTTCAGAAATTGGATGATTTAGATAGTTTGGTGCGTGAAAAAATAGAGCCGAGACTCGACGGTATAGAAACAAATATGATTTTACTCGAATCATCCTTGAAACATATATCAAAAACCACTGATTTATTGCTCGAACTTATGCTTGGCAGGGAAAAAGAGCTCAAATATCCTGTACAAAGATAGGGTATAATGATTTCCATGAACGAAGGTAAGCTTCAAGGAAACTATTTTCAAACTCCAGAGCAAGAAATTGCCTTTCTTAAGGAACAGATAACCAAAAAGGAGCAGGAATTGATCAAGAAGAAGGAAGAGGTAATACCAGCTCAACTCATTAAGCAAGAAGTTCAGAGGTATTCCAATCAACCCATAGATCAGACACTAGAAAAGGGTCATAGAATGCTTCACAACGAAGTAGAAAACACTGCATTTGGCATTGATTCTCATGCACCTGAGCGAATGCTAAATGAAGTGGTAGCTGTTTTTGAAGAGAGAGGTCTACGCAATGCTCTTGAAGTAGTAGAAAAGCTCAACAATCCTCATGTTGAAGATGATTTCCATAGATTTCTCGTCAAATATTTTCATGGAGTTACCAATACTGGAGCAAAAATAGAAAAGTCATACGAACGTGCCCTCGACAGGACGCTTTTTGAAGTGCTTTTACCGTCGTCTACGCCGTCGGCAAAGACCACCACAGCTGGTGAGGTCAGAGAAAAGCCTCTCAAGGAGCTCTTGGCAGGTATGGAACAGTTTTTTGCGGGTATGCTTTCGGTAGCAGATAAGAGGGACAAAGATAACTACTTCTCGTTCGAATTGGCCAATACGCATAGCAGCTTGGAGACGGTATTTTATATTTCCGTGCCATCGTACAAGGCCCACTTGCTTGAAAAGCAGCTTCTAGCTATTTATCCAGAAGCAAAAATAAATGAAACTCCAAATGATTACAATATCTTCAATCCCGATGGTGTTTCAGTAGCCTCATATGCTTCTTCAGCAAGGAATCCTATCTTTCCAATAAAAACGTACGAGCAATTCGATCACGATCCAGCTAGTATTATTCTCAATACCTTTTCAAAGATTCAAAAGGATGGAGAAGGGGCAGCGCTTCAGTTTGTCATTCAGCCGGCAGGCGACAAATACAATAAGCATTATACCGATGCACTCAAACAAATAGAAAAAGGAGTGCCTTTTAAGCATGCTATAGATATCAAAGACACGCTTTTTGGAAGCTTTACCAAAGATCTCAAGGAAATGATCTTTCATAGCGATGAAAAGAAAAAAGATGATGATAAGAAGGATTTGGGAAGAGGTGATCAAGAGAAAGTTGACCAGATCAAGCTCAAAATTGCATCGCAGATCGTTCTGACCAATATTAGGATCGTAGCTTCAGCAGAAAGTCGCCCAAGAGCAGAGCATATTTTGAGTGATATAGAATCTGCCTTCAATCAATTTGAAAATACTTCTGGCAATACCTTCAAATTCAACAGGGTAGAGAAAAATAAGCTCAAAGCTTTAGAGAAAGATTTTATATTCAGGAATTTTTCTTTTGGTGATCGTATTCCGCTTTCACTTAGAGAACTTGCAACCACAGCTCATTTTGCCGCTCGTGCTCAGGCACCACAATTGCGCACCACGAAGACTGGTAGTGCTCCTGCACCTCTTGCACTAGCAAACGACGGTGTCACGCTAGGAATAAATAGTTATAGAGGCGTAGAAACGACTATAAAAATGACTCGCGAGGACAGGATGAGGCATTTCTATACGATTGGTCAGACAGGTACTGGTAAGTCGACCTTGATCAAGAATATGGCTATTCAAGACGTGCAAAATGGCGATGGAATCTGCTTTATCGATCCACACGGCATTGATATTCAAGATATTCTGGCTGCCGTGCCCAAGGAACGTATCAATGACGTTATTTATTTTGATCCGAGCTACACTCCTCGGCCTATGGCGCTCAATATGCTCGAATACGATAGAGATCATCCAGAACAGAAAACATTTGTGGTCAATGAAATGCTTTCTATTTTTGAAAAACTGTTTGATATGAAAGTAGCAGGTGGTCCAATGTTCGAACAGTATTTCCGAAACGCCACGATGCTCGTCATTGAAGATCCTGATACAGGAAACACACTGCTTGAGGTATCGAGGGTGCTTGCTGATAAAAAGTTTAGGGAACTCAAACTTTCGAGATGTCGCAACCCTATTGTGGTGCAGTTTTGGAAAGAAGTAGCTGAGAAAGCTGGGGGAGAAGCGTCGCTTGCAAATATGGTGCCGTACATTACTTCAAAATTCGACGTCTTTCTTTCCAACGATATCATGCGTCCTATCATTGGGCAGGAGAAGTCTTCGTTCAATTTCCGTGACGTCATGGATAATAAGAAAATACTTTTGGTCAATTTGGCCAAGGGTCGTCTAGGTGATATCAATTCTTATCTGATTGGTCTTATTTTGGTGGGCAAAATACTGATGGCCGCATTGTCGAGAGTAGATGTTGTAGGTAAGCCTATCGCTGATTTCTATCTCTATATAGATGAATTCCAAAATGTAACGACCCCGTCTATTGCCACAATCCTGTCTGAAGCTCGAAAATATCGATTATCTCTCAACCTTGCGCATCAGTTTATTGCCCAACTTGATGAAAAGACCCGAGATGCAGTCTTTGGTAACGTTGGTTCATTTGCTGCTTTCAGAGTCGGAGCAACCGATGCTGAATTTCTAGAAAAACAATTTGAACCAGTGTTTACAGCTAGTGATCTTATGAATATAGACAATCGCAATGCGTATCTAAAACTTCTGATCAATGGTCAGCCAGCAAAACCTTTTAATATTCAAACACTTCCTCCTACCAAATCTGATCCAGCGTTCTTGGAAAAGCTCAAAGAACTTTCATATCTGACGTACGGTTCACCACGAGAGGGAATAGAGGCCGAAATTCATAAAAAATATAGAAAGCCAGAACAAACATTAAATACTTAACTACATGAACCATCCCAAAGACGAACGAACACTAGTCATTATCAAACCAGATGCAATACAACGTAGTCTCATTGGCGAAGTAATAAAGCGCTATGAGCGTGTCGGTCTCAAACTTGTCGCCATGAAGATGTTTGTATCGAGTGGTGAAATGATAGAGCAACATTACACCCTTGATCCAGAGTGGAGACAAAAGACTGGTGAAAAAACAATTAAAGGATATAAAGACAAGGGAATAGAACCTCCAGAATCTGATCCGCTCAAGATTACAGAAATTCTTCTTGGTAGATTGAAAAAATATATGACTGCAGGACCGATCATAGCTATGGTGTGGGAAGGTGCTCATGCTGTTGCGGTGGTCAGAAAACTTACCGGTGGAACCGAACCGCTCACTTCAGATGTCGGTACTATAAGAGGTGACTTCGTGCTCGATTCATATCAAATGACCGATAGCGATGGCCGGTCTGTCAGGAATCTTGTCCATGCTTCTGGTTCGGTAGATGAGGCGCAAGATGAAATACATCACTGGTTCAAGGAACATGAAATCGTGGATTACCGTCTGGTGCAGGAAGAAATACTCTATGATGTCAATTTAGATGGCCTACTTGAGTAGTCTCTGAGGATTATTACTACAACACATTTTTCTAGTCATAAAAAGTATCGGTTTGAGCATGAGGAACTATAATGAAAAAGGGTTACTTATTGTGTTATCCTGGCTAACCAATATTTTGGGAGGCTTCAAATTCCGATAGAGTAGTGAGAAGCAGCGCAAGCAGCATTTCTAAGCACTATCGTTGCGGCGACCCACCTAGGCACATTCTAGGGTAACACATTGAGTAATCCTAAACATCCGCTTCTCACGAAGTGGATGTTTTATTGTTATAATAGACCCATGCCGCTCGCCGAACGATCCGCAAAACTTCTGATTCTGACTATGTGCTTACTCGGCGTACTATTTGCACTCGCTCTGAAACTGTATCTGTATTCATATACGTGGTGGTTCGACAATGTTCTACATTTTCTTGCAGGCATGGTCATAGCCTATTTTTATTTTGTATTTAGGCACTATGTTCCTTTTCTCGATAAGATTCAGAATCCATTTTTATGTATTATAGCTTTAGCCCTCGTAATTGGTATTGGCTGGGAATATTTTGAAGTGATTACAGGTACTGCCGGTCTCACTTCAGAAGGCTATTGGCTCGATACTATTGCCGACGTGGCTGAAGATATGACAGGGGCCATGGCGGGGTATTGGGTTATTATGAGAAAACAGGTATGAAATCAAAACTGACCTTTAGCGGAGGTGTCGGCGCGGTCACGGGGGCCAATTTTCTATGCGAGATAGAGTCCGCGCCGACAAATCTGCGTATTCTTGTCGATTGTGGGCTTTTGCAGGGCGTGCAGGGTGCAGATCGTTTCAATACAGCACCATTTGCATATGATCCTGCATCGATCGATATTTTGTTTATTACTCACGCTCACGCCGATCATATAGGTCGAATAGGGAAGCTCGTGAAAGAGGGTTTTGAAGGTGTTATTTATTCCACACCAGCTACACTCGATCTTGCGCGAGTAATGCTTGATGATCAGGTGCAACTTGTCGAACACGATGCCATGCAAAAGGGTACACTGCCTATGTATGAAAGAAAGGATATACAAAAAGCCATTTCTCTTTGGAAGACTATTCCATATCATGAGTCACAAACCATAGGCGCCGATGTGTCAGTCTATTTCAAGGATGCAGGGCATATTCTTGGGTCAGCTATGATCGAATTGACCCGCAATGGTCGCAAGCTTGTATTTACAGGTGATCTTGGCAATTCACCCTCGCTCTTTTTGAGAGATACAGAAGAAGTTTCTGATGCGAACTATATGATTATGGAATCGGTGTATGGAGATCGCAATCATGAGTCAAAAGAAGCTCGTCGCGCCCACCTGGAACAAATTATAAAAAGAACGATTGCTGAGAAGAAAACACTGGTCATTCCTGTCTTTTCTCTCGAGCGCACGCAGGATATTTTATTTGAAATCAACGATCTAGTAGAGAGTAAAGAAATACAACCCTTGCCAGTGTTTATCGATTCGCCACTAGGTATAAAAGTAACAGATATTTATAGAAACCATACCAATGAATTTAAACCTGAGATCCAGGACCGTATTAGAGGAGGTGATGATATCTTTGATTTTCACAAACTCAAACTGACTGCTCGTCGCGAAGAATCCGGAAAGATATTTGGCGTACCAAATCCCAAGATTATTATGGCTGGATCGGGTATGTCGGCTGGTGGCAGGATCATTTATCATGAAATACAGTATCTTCCTGATCCCGAGGCGATCGTGATGTTTGTCGGCTACCAGTCTCTTGGTACATTGGGCAGGCAGATACAAGATGGAGCTCGAGAAGTAACAATTCGTGATGAAAAAATACAGATACGAGCAAGTATAGAATCGATCGATGGATATTCTTCCCACAAAGATTCAGACAATCTTATAGATTTTGTAGATAAATCTTCGAAGACCCTTGATATGGTGTTTGTGGCAATGGGGGAGCCAAAGTCGGCAATGTTTCTATCACAGCGTCTAAGGGATTATTTAAATGTTAAGGCAGTATATCCAGAACTTGGTAGTAGCTATGATCTAGATTTTTAGATAAAGAAAAACCCCTCGCTCGAGGGGTTTTATCTTATGAGATCTTTTCGACGATTTTCTTGAAGACCTCTGGAGATTCAGCAGCGAGCTGAGAGAGTATTTTTCGATCGAGCTCTATCTTTGCCTTCTTGAGAGCACCGATGAATTTGCTGTATGAGAGTTTTTCACCTGCAATATCAAGTCCAGCATTGATGCGGACATTGAAGAGTCGGCGCATGTCGCTCTTCTTGTCGCGGCGGTGTGCAAATGCATATGCTCCAGCATGAGAAATAGCTTCATAAGCCTGTTTTTCTTTGCTGCCTCGTCCGAAACGATAGCCTTTGACCTGTTTGAGAATATTTCTTCGGGTCTTAAGCGCATTTACTCCTTTTTTTATACGTGTCATATGTGTAGTTTAAAATCCTCTAGTTTAGATGCTGCTGTTATTGAGAAAACGACTTTTTGCTTTGTTCTTCATAACAAAAGGAATAGAACGGCTCTTTCCGATCTGACTTCGGCCACTTTCTTTGGCATTGAAGTGGTTTTGTCCTGGTTTTCTGCCTATAATCTTGCCGTTTCGGGTGACTTTGAGGCGTTTGGTGAATGATTTATTCGTTTTCATCGTAGTACAGAATACTAACTTATAAAAGCCAATTTGTCCAATATATGGGCTAGATTGAGGCTATTTGCTCTTTTCTATGACAACCGTCAGGCCCTTAGGTCCTTTTTTGATAGGATCGGCTATCTTATAGGTTTCAGTAATAAGCTTGAGGACGCGTTCGAGACGCTCTGTTAGGAATTTCATTTCCATATACTTTGAGCGGCCTGTAAGAAAGAGATCAATCTTGATTCTATTGCCTTCCTTGAGCCATTCTGAAGCCTTTCTGGCTTTCATATCGAGGTCGTGTTCGCTGGTACCTATTTTGACTTGGAGGGATTTGGTCTCAGTAGAGTGAGCCTTGGCCTTGGCTTGTTTGAGCTTTTTATTTTCAAGATATTGGTACTTTCCAAAATCCATGATCTTGGCGACTGGTGGATTGGCGGTAGGGGAGATTTCAATGAGATCAAGACCAGCATCTTGAGCAGCTTTGAGAGCTGCTTGCAGGGTGATTACGCCGAGGTTCTGGCCATCGTCAGTGACGACGCGAAGTTCGGTTGCTTTGATGAATTGATTGATTCGGATGCGGATACTCACGTGTGTTGTGGCTTATATATACCACTACTGAAGAGGATTATCAATGCCAGCCTCAGGATTGAGCAAAACATCGACGACTGTGTTGATAATGAGCCATGCTCCAAGGACTAATAGGAAGCCAATACCAACGGTCAGAAACGTCTTCTTTGCCTGAGCAAGTTGGCCAGTATTGGATCCGGCAGTAATGTATTGATAGCCGGTCCATACGAGCAAACATACGGTCATGAGTATAGAGGCGTAAAAAAGAAAATTGACGACACGCTTTCCCATGGTAACAAGGGCATTGAAGTCACAAGAATTTGCAGCTTCTACTGCATTGATTTCTTTACCGCAGGGAACAAGACCGTTGAACCAGTTATCGTCGGTTTCGGCTGCAGCGTGGGCGAGTGTTGGGATAGCAATAATATTTACAAACATTAAAACAAAAAAGAAAAGAGCAGCCAAAGACGAGAGTTTTTTCATGAATTGATTATATCATTTGTTTTTATTGAAAAGAAAATACAAGGGTATCTTTATTGCACATCTTGGTGTATACTTTGTCAAGTCATGCTAAAATCATGACTGGCTATGACAACCTATGCTCAAAATAGAAAAGCCCGTTTCAATTATGAAATCCTTGAGACATTTGAGGCTGGTATTGAGCTACTTGGTTTTGAAGTAAAATCAATAAAGGCAGGTCACGGTCTTTTCGATGGAGCGCATGTGACGGTCAGGGGTGGGGAAGCATTTGTTATAAATCTTTCCATTCCTCCGTATCAGCAGAACAATGTACCGGGAGGTTATGAACCTCGCCGAATGCGTCGTCTTCTTTTGAAAAAGAAAGAGCTTCATCATCTTGCGTCTCAAGAAGAGCAACGCGGTCTCACTATCGTTCCGCTTTCGCTCTATGGAAATAAAAGCAAGATAAAGATTGAAATAGCTATTGTCAGGGGAAAGAAAAACCATGACAAAAAAGAAGTTCTCAAATCTCGCGACATTGATCGTGAGGTGAGGAGGGAACTCAAAGATAGGTAGATCGTTGTCAACGGAATGCGAAAATTCTCACCACACATTTCACTCGCTTCGCGAGAAGAAATGATGCGGTGTGATTTTCGTAGCCGAAAATCATGGGGATGAACGGCCTCGACAGGTTGTTCACATGCTGTGCGCGCGTAGAGCTGTAGTAACTCTTAAAACTGCTACATCAAGACGTGCTAAAAACACTCTTTCAAAAGCAAAGGACCTCGTTTCTCCATATTTTGGAGCACAGGATTTTGCTTTCGCTTACGCTCGAGCCTAAATAGCCGACCCTAAGTGACGTTGCATCTTCTACTCCCGTGTTGGGGAGCGCAATGATTATGATCGGGATAGCACTCCGGACGCTTCGGCCGGTCTGCGAAACAAAGAAGACCGGCGACGTATTGTTTTGTCGGTTTAGATAAATATGTCGCTTAAACACACAAAACCATCTACACGCGTAGATCCGCTTCATGTTACTTCCTGCACCCGGGTTCGATTCCCGGCATCTCCACTGCTTTGCTTTCGCTGTGCTCAAGCTACGCAGTGCAAGCACACTAAACATCTCTTTTGAGGTGTTTTTTTGTTTTATTGCAGAGAAGCAGTGGCCCTTCGTAGCTTTAGCGAAGAAGGGCTTTATTAAAAATTCATATGACTTTTGTAAAAATGTGTCTATGTATTTCGTATATATTTTAAAAAGCAAAATAGATGAAAGTTATTATGTCGGCGTAACTAAAAATGTAAAAAGAAGGATTAAAGAACACAATTCAGGAAGTAGTATTTATTCGAATACAAAGCGTCCGTATGTTCTTGTTTGGTGTTGTTTGTTCCCCAGTAAGAACAAAGCACTTATTTTTGAAAGATATTTAAAGTCTGGTTCAGGCTTTGCTTTTAGGAATAGGCATCTTATCTAAAACTTAAGTGGGAAGGTGATGTTAAGCAGTTGATTTAGCCTAATCATTGACTTTTTATATAATTATGTTACTATAATTGTAGTTGTTCCTAGGTAGTCGTTACTATCAAGGATCTATAAGAAACATTCATACTGGAGGTACTTAATGGATAAAACCAAACTTCAGAAAATTGTTGACCAGGTTGTGAAGGGGACCAAGCTTAAGCTTGTGTTCAAAAAAGTTTCGCATGATCAAATCGAGACGGCCATGTCTTGTTTCAACAATCTCATCGATCGGGGATATTTTGGTTTTCCAGATACAGAATCCTTTGATAGGCTCCTAACCTGCGGAGCATTCAAGCGATGGAACCGTGTTCGCGACCGAACCTGGGTCGTGTTTACCAGAGACAAATTCAACGCAGCTCGTTTTCAGAAGTATCTCTGGAGGAACCTCGACTCGGTCGAACTTATTCCTGCTTGAAACCGATCACGCCGCGAGAAAGTCATAAGAGATTCAATTCTCTACGACCTCTCGCGGTTTTTTTATTTCAACCTTGGAATTACATCAGATAATGTAATAGAATCAATGCTGATTTTCCCAAGCCATCTCCAATATATTGACTTAAATAATTATATAGTGTATAATATACACCAGAAAGGACCTTCTTTTCGTTTCGAAATCGTGATAAAAGCATGTCGACACATGCACGATTGATCTGGACCACTGTCCGATCTGAGAAGGTATATAGTATGAAATTTGAAGCCAACATTGAATTTGTGGGTCAGTACAAGAATGTGAAAATTGATACAATGACCATCTTTTTTCACAGGCAACTTTCAACTCCGGCTTTGCCAAGAATTGGAGAATTTCTTGGGATCAATACTGTTGCGTCGGTATCAATTCAATCCATCAATGCCAAGGTAATTCATGTCCACCACGGGATCGGTGAGGGCGGAATTATAAAGCATCGGGTGGATGCTGAAGTTGATATCGGTCAGATGGAGGAAGCACCATTTGATTCCCAGGATGAGTTTGATTCGTGGCTCGAGAATAAATTTGAGCCATACATTGTCACTCTGGGTTTCAAGCGCGGCTAATATTCACTGGTCTTCAGTATTGGTATATAGGCCACGGAAAAGCTACAGCAGTTCCGTGGCTTTTTCGTTGTGAAATTTTCCTAGGACTGCTATGTATATATTAACAATATATATTTATTGCTAAACGATAAATGATATGTTAGGCTTATTTCATTAACAAATAAGCAATCATTATGAAACAAGGGTCAACATTATTTTTGAGAGGAGTGCTTGTGCTCGCAACATTAGGAGTACTTGCTCTATGCATCTTTGCCTTTCCACCAGCAAGTAGGGGGATAGTGGCAGAATTTCCAGGTATGCCATACTCGCCGAGCATGATTTTGGCTGGTCTGTATGCTGCGACAGTAACTTTCTTCATTGCTATATGGGAAACGTTTAAACTACTCAGCTATATCGATAAGAACAAAGCTTTCTCAGATTTGTCAGTCAATGCTCTAAAGCATATTAAATACGCTGCGATTGCTATGACAGTAGTTTTTTCGGGGGCCATTCCACTTTTCTTTTGGGTAGCAGAGGCTGACGATGCTCCAGGTGCTGTACCTATAGGAATGGCATTTGTTTGTGCGCCACTTGTAGTTGCTGTGTTTGCAGCTGTTCTTCAGAAGCTCGTACAGAATGCAATAGATATTAAATCTGAGAACGACTTAACCGTCTAAATAAAATATTATGGGAATCATCATTAACATAGACGTGATGCTGGCCAAACGGAAAATGAGCGTCACCGAACTCACAGAAAAAGTTGGAATCACCATGGCCAATCTTTCTATTTTGAAAAATGGAAAGGCAAAGGCGGTCAGATTTTCGACTCTCGAAGCGATTTGCAAAGCCTTGCAATGCCAGCCGGGGGATATTTTGGAGTATCAGAAATAAGTTGACAAAACTACTAAATGTGCTATAATTAAAAAAGATCAATAACAAACTCACAGAAGGAGATTCAATGGGCACTGTTAATTTGCCTCCTCACGTCCTGAAGCATTTCCGTGACGCAGTGAAGAAGGACCCCGAGCAAGCGAAGGCACTGGCTCTGGCCGGAATCGATCTCGAAGCCGGTACTGCCGATCGGGAAAAGGTCTCCAGCTTGGGTCGCGCCGCCAGAATCATAGCAACCATGCCGACAGACGAGATGAACGATTTTCAGAAGATGGCCCGTGCCGTCATCGAGCGCAAGCGAGAGCAGGCCAAGCACCGCAACTGAGGGTATCCTAGAGTTTTTAAGTTCAAGCCGCAGAAAAGTCGCAATGACTGATCTGCGGCTTTTTCTTTTCAGCTCAGTCCCAAGCTAGTTGACAGTGCGAGCTTTATATCCTAGTGTTGAGCGGCAAAGAGTTATGGTTCAAACAAGGTTGAATTCCTAAACGTACACTATTTGTATTTTAATAACCAATAAACCAATCACATGAAAGGCACAATCAAGAAAATCATGCCCAAGGGTTTCGGTTTCATCGGTACTGAAGACGGTGGTAAGGACTTGTTCTTCCACAGCAATGGCCTCGTCGGCGTACAGTTCGATGAACTTCGCGAAGGCGATACCGTTACTTTCCAGGTTGAAGACTCTCCAAAGGGTCCAAACGCTGTGAACGTACAGCGAGCATAAGCTCCAAACAAGAAGCCACCTCGAAAGAGGTGGTTTTTTGTTGTCACAAATAATTGACCTTTCTATTTTTTCGTGATAAAATAATTTTAGTTCAAGAACAGTGCTCTTTTCACACCTTAGAAAGGCTGGGACGTATGGACCCGAAAAAGTTACAGGCATTAATGTTTGCCAACGATGAAAAATTGGCCCAGATGGACAAGGGACATCTCAATGCAGAGGTGTATAGGACGATCTTGGCCAATACGGTCATACCGACCGACGATTTCATTTTGATACGGCACAATGATGTTCTCAAGCGTTACGAATACTTACTCATCACTCGCGTTGGCGGCATGTGGTCCGATGTGCGCTGGATTTTTGGCGGGCGGCAGCGGATAGGTGAGCGGTCTAAAGATGCTTTGTATCGGCTTGCCAAGCGTGAGGCAGGTCTGAGACCCGAACAGATTAAGCAGATCGAATTCAGTCATCAGCAAGATGTCTTCAATCCATCGTCTGAAAACGAAGAAGGACCATTGCCTGCTGCTCATACGCGGATGCATGTCTGGAAGATGCTCGTGCCTCCTGGTTTCGAGCCTATCCTCGACAAGACATCAAAGGATCCTAAGTGGCATCCTGTTGGTGCTCGTAAGTGTCTCGATAAGCTCGAACCGATCATGGAGTATTTGCTCATTCAAGCTGGTATGGTTCGAGGTGAGTAGATACGCTACGTACACAACGCCTCCAAGAAAGATTCTTATGAATTTTTTGCGGAGGCGTTTATTTTTTTTATGGGAGAAAATTGTGTATACTGCGCCTATGCCACTAAAAAATTTCAATAAAAAACAACCTCCGTTTCCACCAGTGCAGAAGCCCGAACAACCTAAGCAGAGGAGTTTCTGGAGCAATCTAATGACTGCCTTTGTCATTTTTATACTTATCATTGCCAGCTACAGCCTGATCTCATCTCACAGTGATAGTAAGAATCAGATTTCTATCTCAGAACTCGCAGCCGATATTGCCAACGGTCAGGTCTCATCGATAGAAGTTACTGGAGACAATCTTGTTATCTCGTATCCCGAAGTAATCAATGCAAGTTCTACTGAACCCACAATCCCTGCAACAACGAAGACAGCAAAGAAAGAAGAGGGAACAGCACTCACCGATACGCTCTCAAACTACGGTGTTTCCAAAGAAGCACTTGCTGGTGTGAAGATAAGTGTCAAAGATGATACGGGTTTTGGATATTGGGCAGTCAATCTATTGCCATTTCTCATTCCACTTGTATTTCTCGTAGTATTTATTTGGTTCCTCATGCGACAAATGCGTGGATCGGGTATGCAGGCATTTACTTTTGGTCAGTCAAAAGCACGCTTGATCGATCCGGAAGATAAAAATCAGAGAGTAACGTTCAAGGACGTAGCTGGTGCAAAAGAAGCCAAAGAAGAATTGATGGAGATCGTCGATTTTCTGAAAAATCCAAAGAAATTTATCGATATTGGTGCACGGATTCCAAAGGGTATTATTTTGATGGGTGCACCTGGTACTGGTAAGACATTGCTCGCTCGAGCTGTGGCTGGAGAAGCTCAGGTGGCGTTCTTTTCTATTTCTGGATCGGAATTTGTGGAAATGTTTGTCGGTGTTGGAGCAAGTCGTGTGCGTGATCTCTTCAAGCTCGCTAAGCACGCTGCGCCAGCTATTATTTTCGTCGATGAAATCGATGCAGTAGGACGCGTGCGCGGTACGGGAGTAGGTGGTGGCAATGACGAACGTGAGCAGACATTGAACCAGATTCTTGTCGAAATGGATGGATTTGAACCAAATGAAAAGGTGATAGTGATGGCGGCTACAAACCGTCCTGATGTCCTCGATCCTGCACTCTTGCGACCAGGACGTTTTGATCGAAGGGTGACAATTGATCTTCCTGATAGACATGATCGTGTAGAGATTCTCAAGATTCATGCTCGACAGAAGCCATTTGCCGAAGATTTCAATCTCGATGTGGTCGCAGAACGCACCCCAGGATTTTCTGGTGCGGATTTGTACTCACTTATGAATGAAGCAGCAATCTTAGCAGCACGAGAAAATAGAAAAAAGGTTTCTCAATACGATCTCATACGCTCGATAGAAAAAGTCATGCTCGGTCCTGAAAGAAAAAGTCATGTTCTTTCAAAAAGAGAGAAAGAACTCACTGCGTATCATGAAGCTGGTCATGCTGTCGTCGCTTCGGTACTTCCATTTGCTGATCCTGTGCACAAAATCTCAATCATTTCTCGAGGTAGAGCAGCAGGGTATACGCTCAAACTTCCTCTTGAAGATCGCAAGCTTCAGTCGAAGAAAGAATTTCTCGATGATATTGCCATGTCTCTTGGTGGATATGTGACAGAGAAAATTATTTATGGTGATCTCACGACTGGTCCTTCCAATGACTTGCAGGTCGCGACTGCTCTCGCTCGTGACATGGTCACTCGCTATGGCATGTCGGACAAACTCGGCCCCGTGGCTCTCGAAGGCGAAGGTGGTAGAGCGCTCTTCGGTAGGGGAAGAGAAGATGGAGAATATTCAGAAAGAGTCAGTGCAGAAATAGATTCTGAAGTGTCTCGTATTATGCATGAAGGATTGAAGAAGGCTGAGGATATTATTTCTAAACATCGTAAGCTTGTAGATACGATCGCAACTCGTCTCATGGAAGAAGAAACGATTGAAAGAGACGAATACGAAAAAATGCTTATCATTTTTGGCATTCAGCCTAAGAAAAAGGAGGAAAGTAAGTAACTTCTATCGGTGCGCGTGCCTGGACTCGAACCAGGGACCGGCCGTGTATAAGACGGCTGCTCTACCAACTGAGCTACACGCGCGTACCACGAATATACAGCAAAAAATTCAAATGTGCTACTCGAAATGCACGTTTCTTTCACCACCTGAGAGCAGTTTGTGAAGCAGCGGATGTTTCGATAGATCAGGATTTTTCGTAATGATCTGATGCGCTTCACTCCGTGCTGCTTCAACCATTTTAATATTTTTTATTGCTTCCATACCGAGGTCTGAAATGCCCCATTGCTTGGCACCATAGAGCATACCCATACCTCGCTGAGCAAGATCGTATTCGGCCAATTCGAAGCCATTTTTAGCCTTGGTAAGAGCGCTGAGACGATCGAGTGTCTTGTCGGTCTTTGGGTCAGCAAAGATATAGCAGTAGGCTTGATGATTGCTTCGTATGACACGACCACGCAACTGATGAAGCTGTGCCAAGCCAAATCGTTCTGCACCCTCAATAATGATCATGGTTGCATTGGGTACATTGACGCCAACTTCGACAACCGATGTAGCAACCAAAATTTGTATTTTATTGTTTACAAAATCTTTCATAACACTATCTTTGGCTGGTAGTGTCATTTTGCTGTGAAGAATACCGATTTCAAATTCTTTGAATACTTCTTTTTTTAAACGCTTAGCTTCTTCGGTCACTGATTTTGCCGCCAAAGCTTTTTCTTTTGATGGATCAGGTTCATTGATTCTTGGACAAATGACGTAGAGTTGTCGGCCATTTCGTATTTCTTTTTTTATATCTTCATAGACTCTGTTTCTTTTGGCTGGCAAGACGATTTCTGTGATCACAGGCTTCCTACCGTGAGGCATTTGATCCAGGACAGATATATCGAGGTCGCCATAGACTGTGAGGGCCAAGGTGCGGGGAATAGGTGTAGCAGTCATCGACAAGAGGTGTGGCAATTTCTTATCTTTCTGAGCCAGTTTCTGGCGCTGAGCGGTGCCGAAGCGATGCTGTTCGTCGATAATCACGTAGGCGAGATGTTTGAACGTCACTTTTTCTTGTATGAGCGAGTGCGTGCCAATAAGGATCGGTATTTCGCCATTGGCGACCCATTTGAGAAGTTGTGTTCTCGATATATGCGTCGCTTCATTTTTATTGACCTTGGATGGAAATTTTTTGCATTCAGAAGCAGTGAGAAGTCCGACAGATATTTTTGCTTCTTTGCAGTATCCAATAAACGATTCAAAATGCTGTCGAGCCAAGATTTCAGTTGGGCACATATACGCAACCTGCAAATTGCCAAAATCCTGACCTTTGGGATACGTAGTGGCTACGGCAAAAGCTGTCGAAGCAGCAATAGCGGTTTTCCCCGAGCCGACATCGCCCTCGAGGAGGCGTGACATTGGTTTACTACTATCAAAATCGTTCAATATATCTTCGATAACACTCGACTGACCTTCGGTGAGCGAAAAAGGAAACTGTTGTATAAACTGTCCGACGTCTTTTTTCTTATTTTTTATTTCCCAAGCAGTTTCGTGCTCGTATTCGTATCGATTTTTCTGTTTCTGAAGCTGAATAAGGAATACTTCTTGAAATGCAAAACGTTTTCTTGCGACTTCACTGTCTTCTATTCTTTTTGGTGTATGAATCCAAATGATTGCTGTTTGAATTGTTGGCAAATTGTATTTCTCACGCATTTCTTCGGGCAGGGGATCGACTATTTCACCGAGAAGATTGTGAGCGATGATTTTCCTAATAGCGTGATGGAGCCATTTTGATGTCAGACCTTTTGTTTCTGGATAGACAGGATAGAGCCCGCCGTTGACCGAGTCGGGCATATCCTTGAAAAGATTTTTACTAATACCGTCGGGTGCTTTGTCGACCTTTTCGTATTCGGGATTGGAAATAAAAATACCTCTTTTGCCCGTCGAAACAGTGCCGGTGATCTGGACGATCGATGATTCGGGCAAGATTTTTGCTATATATGGCTGATGAAACCATATCAGCTCAATCGAGCCGGTAGTATCGGTAAGAGTAGCTGTAGCAATGGCAATCCTTGATTTGAATGTTTTTCGATAATTTATTTTTGAAATAGTACCAACAAGCGACACTCGCTCTCCACTCACGAGCTCGGCAATATTTCTGACCTCTCCCGCTTCCTCATAACGGACAGGAAAATAGTGCAGCAAGTCTCGCACGGTGCTTATACCAAGACGCTCTAGAGCGCGCCTGTGTTCGGTATCTATACGTAGTGCTTCCTCGAGGGGCGTGCTCAAATTCATGTACCGACAATATACCACGTTGCTCCTTGCTTCTTCACAAATCCTTCTTTAGAAAGGGCTGATAGATTCTTGAGCGTTCTTTCATCGTTGAAATGTTCTACTATGCTTTTTTCAGTAATCCGTTTTTTATCGTGCAAAAGAAATAGAATGTCTGCGCGCAATTTTCTATTGGAATCCTTGAAAGAAGACTGCTTTTTATAATGAATGCTCTGTCTCGATGCATTACCAACAGTCCTTTTGAGTAGATTTCCATAGTCCATGAGAGCAAAATACCATTCGCGGGGATTTTTCTGATCGACGGTTTTTTCTATAAGTACCAAAATATCTTTGTCATGTACTTCTTTACTGTCCTTAAAGAAAAAATGAATATAGACACTACGAATATTGGTTTCTATAACTATATCAGGCATATTCCAAGCAAAAGCACGGATATCGCCGGCAGTGGCTGGTCCGATACTAGGTAGTGACAGAAGAGTTTCTCTGTCTTTGGGTAGTTTTCCTTTGAAATTGGTGTGTACTATCTGTGCAGCTCGCTGAAGGTTGAGTGCTCGTCTGTTGTATCCAAGACCTTTCCAGAGTGTCAGGACATCGGAGAGGGAAGCGTGAGCTAGAGATTTGAAATCAGGAAACCTTTTTATAAAAGCTTCGTATTTTCGTATCACTCTATCGGCCTGCGTCTGCTGAAGCATGATTTCGGATACCAAAATCCTGTACGGATTGCGGGTATTTCTCCACGGAAAATCGCGGCCGTACTTTTTATAGTGTTGCCAAATGGTCTTTTTGAAGGTTTTGAAGTCTAGCACGCTCGTACTATACTATAAGGGCAGATAATTGGTAATTAATATTAATATGATAAACATAAACATAGTTCAGTTGAAAAGATACATAGCAGAAGCGTTCGGTACGTTCATGCTTGCTCTTATTATCCTTTTGGCTTCACGCAGCAATGCTGCAGCCTTTACTCCATTCTTGGCGGCTATCGTCGTCGGATTCATTGTCTACTCGATTGGATCGATCTCGGGTGCACACATAAACCCTGCGGTCACGCTCGGTCTTCTTTCGGTCAAGAAGATTACTCCCAAGGAATCTCTTGCATACATCATTGCTCAGTTTGTAGGTGCAGTGCTTGCATTTGGACTTGCATCATACTTCTTGGCTATGAAGCTTCCTATTGCTCCTTCAATGGCTGGCGTAAGCTTGAAGATATTTGCAGCCGAGACAATCGGTACAATCATCTTTGCCTTTGGTATTGCATCAGTAGTCTATGAGAAGCCTCATACATCGATGCATGGCATGGTTATTGGTACTGCTCTTCTTTTGGGCTCAATCATCGCTTCATTTGGCGGTGCATTTGGTATCCTCAACCCTGCAGCAGCTTTGACAGCAGGCACTCTCAACATTGTCTACGGTCTCGCTCCGATTGTCGGTGCAGTGATCGGTATGAATTTCTACAAGTTCTTGGCAAAATAGTTTCTGCATATTTGTCAGAATCGTCAAAAGTCCCGCTTCGGCGGGATTTTTGCTATAGTGGTTTCGTATGACAGACAAACTCAAACAGAGAAAGGATGTTTCAGCAGCCAATACATGGGATCTTTCGGGTATGTACAAGAGCGATCAGGCCTGGGAAAGTGCTTTTGCTAAGTGGTCAAAAAAGATTGAGGGGTATAAAAAATACAAAGGTACGCTAAGTAAAAGTGCTAAGCAACTCGTCGCTCTGTTTGAGTTTAGTGCCGCTATTGAGAGGGAAGGAGACAATTTGGGCACTTATGCTTTTCTAAAGGGTTCAGAAGATGAGGGTAATTCTATCTACCTGCGTATGAAGGGTCGATTTGAGCATGTGGCGACAAGACAGGGTGAACTTTCAAGTTTTATTCGTCCAGAAATTCTTGCCATTCCAAGTGCAAAAATAACATTATTTATAAAAAGTCCTCTTTTGAAAGAATGGAAATTGCAGCTAGAAAAAATCATTAGATACAAACCGCATAGTCTGAGTCTGCCTGAAGAAACGCTTTTGGCTATGCAGGGTCAGATCAGCGGGGGACCCGATTCTATTTTTAGACAGCTCAATGATGTCGATTTGAAGTGGGGACAGATCAAAGATGATAAGGGTAATGTGATAGATGTGAACCACAGCACGTTTTCTCAAGTGTTGCGTCATCCAGTACGCTCTGTGCGCAAGGATATGTTCCATGCGTATTTCAAAGAATACGAACATCATAAAAATACTATTGCCGCTACCTACAATGCTTCAGTGCAGACTGATATTTATTATTCAAAGGTTAGAAAGTATAAAAGTTCGCTCGGCGCGAGCCTTTTTGCAGACAATATCAATCCAAAAGTCTATGAAAACCTGATCGATGTCGTACACAAGCTTCTGCCCGATCTCTATCGCTATCTCAAAATCAGAAAAGACAAGCTCAATATAAAAGATCTGCATCAATACGATGTATACACCTCTATATTTCCCGATGCTGCAGAAAGTCATACATGGGACGATGCTGTGGAAATGACGATTACTGCAACAAAAGTATTGGGAAAAGAATATACCGATGCTTTGAGCAAGGGTCTGACATCTGCTCGCTGGTGCGATCGATATCCAAATATCGGCAAACATTCAGGTGCATTTAGTTCGGGAAGCTATGATTCGCAGCCATATATTCTCATGAACTTCGATGAGAAAGTGCTTGAGCAGGTCTTTACGCTTGCTCACGAGGCAGGGCATTCGATGCACACCTATCTGGCCAATAAAAATCAACCTTTCCAGCGTGCTGGCTATCCGATCTTTACAGCTGAGATTGCAAGTACGTTCAATGAGCAGCTTCTGTTGCATTCATTGCTTGCCAAAGCCGACAAAAAGCAGAAAGCATTTCTTCTCAATCATGCTGTCGATGCAATACGCACGACGATCATTCGTCAGGTTATGTTTGCCGAATTTGAAAAACGCACACATGAACTTTCTGAAAAAGGGGAGCCACTAACGGTAGATGTGCTTAGAAAAGAATATCGAACACTGCTTGAATTGTATTTTGGTCCTGATTTTGTGATTGATCCTGAACTCGAGCTTGAATGTCTACGCATACCGCATTTCTACCGAGCTTTTTATGTGTACAAATACGCGACTGGTTTGATTGCTGCTATTGCTCTTTCGCAAAAAGTGCTGAGTGGTGGCGAAAAAGAAAGAGAAGCATATCTCAATATGTTGCGTTCAGGTGGCAGTGACTGGCCTCTCAATCTTTTGCGTAAAGCAGGACTCGATCTCGAAAAGAAAGAATCACTCTCTTCGGTGATTGTGCATTTTAAGAATCTGATCGATGAACTCGAAAAAGTTTCTTAAAATTATTTCTCAACTTACCTTCTAGCTCTGTACTGCCCTTCAATGATATTTTCTTGTGATTTCGGCAGCTTTTGTGCTATTCTCGAATAACTGGAGACGTGGCTGAGCCTGGTCGAAAGCGCCTCACTGCTAACGAGGTAGGGGTCTAAAAGCCTCTCGCGAGTTCGAATCTCGCCGTCTCCGCAACAGCAGTTCGAACCGAGCAAAGCTCGGTGAAGAACTGATGTCGAGAGGTGGAAAGATGAGAAAAGGCGGAGGTATATCGCGAGCAGTAGCGAGCGATACCGAGCCGGGGCTGCAGAACTTTTCGAGCGACGGCGAGAAAAGTATCTGTAGCCGAATCTCGCCGTCTCCGCTAGTCTTTATTTTTCTTTGTGCTAGTATTGACTGCAGTTGAAAGGAGGTGAACATATGCTGCGCAATGAATGGCAACGTATTAAGTCGTATTACGACCTTCGGAATCGGACTACTGCGAAGATGCCAATCTCCATCAAAGCAATTGTGCTGATGGTACTGGTCGTACTTGTTTGGTCAAAGTTCTAACAATGTTGTGAATCCCTGCTGTAATGGCAGGGTTCTTTTTAATAAAATCCCCGCAATTTCTTGCGGGGATTTGTGCTTCTGTGGCTATCGATTGGGGTCACCCATCATTTCTTCGGTAACATGGATGATTCCTGTGCGTCGTACACCACAGATCATCCTTATTTCCTCCTCCCTAAAAGTGAAACTTTTTCCAGGTTGGGGAAAATTGTTCTCTTCCCACCATTTTGCGGCTTCAGGTCTTTCTTTCCGTAAAATTACAATTGCTTCATCTTGAGGCACATGACAAACAAAACAATTGTGATTGACCTCTTTGCTACTTAAAACGCCGACCTCAGGACCGCTGGGGAGACCTACTAGTGGCCAACAAGGCAATCTGAGCCCAACCCAAGCTTCTCGAACCCAAAGAGGTGCTTCTCCTGCAGGAGTGGTGACAATCCGGATACGTCCCGTGAATTCTGAATCTAGCATTGGAAACCCTTTCTGTAAGTGTATGTCTGTTCTGACGCAAAGGTAACAAATTATTTCTCGCTAGTCTATCGAAAAACAAATCCCGCGATTTCTCGCGGGACTGTGGCTAGGGGAGGAATTCTCGGGCTTTTTCACTAGCGCCGGTGCTGATGAATATCATTTTGCCTGGAACAGATACAGCCAGTTGCTGTGATTCTTCCAGGGTCATGATAGCCATAACCTCTCCGTACTTATCATCATTGACGACTACGACTTGCAGTCGAAAGCCATATCCATTGGCATAGCCAGCAAGGCCTTTCAGAAAAATTGGCTTGGTAAGCCGATCTCGGATTTCATCGCATTCAACGAAGTGTCTATTCTTCACTACCTCGTAGGTGGTCGGTATTACGACTTCAGGCTGCGATTTGCAGCCATAAAGGCAAAACGCCAAAACGACAATACAAATGCGGATGAGCATAGGGTTCTCCTTTTGTTAGGGGTGTAGGACTCATCCAGTTCTGAGCATATATAAGCACAAAGGATTTCTAAGTTCAATTGCAGATATACCCTAGTGTCCGACTGCAAACGCTACGATATGTGTAGGTGCTGCAACTTCACATGCTCTCATAGCATCGAGACATGTCGATCCGGTCGTGATCACGTCATCTATTAAGATAATATTTTTGCCAGCAATGTATTTTGTATCTTTTTCAGAAACAATGAACTGATTTTCTGAATGAGAAATACGTTCTTCGCGATTCATGAGTTTGTGATCGCTACTTTCTTTTTTATATTTGAGAATAGTGCATATAGAAAAACTAATATTGCTGTATGTATGTGCATGTGCGAGTATTCCTTCGCACAAAAGTAGTGTTTGATTGAAACCATATTCGCTCAGTCTCTTTTTATGGGCAGGCAAGGGAATAAGCACGATTTCTTTTTGTTCTTTGCATGCTTCAATTATTTTTTCCATTAATAGCAGGCCGAATATTTTGGCCAATCTTTTATTCTTTCTGTATTTGATTTCAAAAATAGCTTTTTTGACCACCGGATCTTGGTAGGGAAGACATGCATACATCTGTGGGTGCGAAGTGGGCTGTACATGAGCTGATTTTTGCTTTAGTAAATCATACGAATATTCTCCAAATATTTCCTCACCGAAACAAAAATCGAGAATAGATGTATATATGCTGGCAGATAGCGCACTGATCCTTTTATAGATCGTATTGCCAAGCCTGCCTAATACGCCTTTTTCTGCTATACTTTTCATATATTATGGGATTTTTATCTAATATGTTCGAGTCGAGAGAGCAGTCAGTTCTAGGAATAGACATCGGCTCTTCTTCGATCAAGGTTGTCCAGCTCAAGCGCAAGGGTGGCAAGGCTTTTCTTGAGACATACGGTGAATTGGCTCTTGGACCCTATGCTCATACTGAAATCGGCCGAGCGACCAATATGCCGGCAGCCGATGTGGGTAAAGCTCTCAGTGATCTTCTTCGTGAATGTAAGGCCACATCAAAAACGTGTGGTATTGCAATACCGTTTTCGTCGAGTCTTGTATCGACCATAGAGATACCCGCTGTATCAAGCAAGGAATTGGCAAATATTATTCCAATTGAAGCTAGAAAATATATTCCCGTACCGATCTCCGAGGTCAGCCTCGACTGGTCTGTCATCCCTCGTCCCAAGGACGAACCCAATTTTAACGAAGGCGATGTGAAGGATTCCTTAAAAAAAGATAAAATCGATGTTTTGGTCGTCGCTATTCACAATGACACGCTCACTAAATATCAGGAAATCGTCAAAACAGCCGATCTCCATGCGTCATTTTTTGAAATAGAGATCTTCAGTGCTATTAGAGCGTTGCTTGAGAACGATTCTTCGCCCGTCATGATCTTTGACATGGGTGCGGCATCGACGAAGCTCTATATTATCGAGCATGGCATCATTCGCAATTCCCATACGATCAACAAAGGCTCTCAGGATCTGACACTCGGTCTCTCTTCGGCACTCGGGGTAAGTATTGAGCAAGCAGAACTCTTGAAAAGGGGATTGGTCAGTCCAAAGCAAGGTCAGGAAAGTGTCATGCAAAGTATTTTCAATACCAGTCTCAATTTTATTTTCTCAGAAGCAGATCGTGTCATACTCAACTATCAGAAAAAATACAATAAAAATCTAAGCAGAGTCTATCTCGTCGGCGGGGGAGTCAAATTGCGTGGATTTATCGAAGCATCTCGAAAAGGTCTGGAAAATGACGTTATTCCAGGCGATCCATTTTCAAAAATAGAAACGCCAGCCTTTCTTGAATCTGTACTCAAGGTTACTGGTCCGGAATTTACCATTGCTGTTGGTATAGCACTGCGTCGTTTGCAGGAATTGGGTTAATTTCTCTTCTTCTATCTCTGTTTTTATCTTTGTACTGTTGATAAAGCATGTATATCCCCATATGCATTGGATATAGCCGTGGTATAATTTTGAGAGTAATTTATGGATCCAAAGTTTCAATCGTCTTTTATTCCCCGCAAAAGCGCCGCCGATGCAGCACTCCCTTCGCGCACAGCTGTCAGTATCTTCACTCTTATTTGCGTGGCATTTTTTGTAGTTGCCGCCGTTTTGGCAGGACTTCTTTTCCTCTGGAAACAGACTCTTGTAAGGGGTAATGAAGCGCTCAAAGACGAACTTGACGTCTATCAGGCAAAACTTACCGATCCCAATATCCAAGAACTTATTAGACTCAACGACAGAATTGCCGTAGCCACAAATCATCTCAATAGCCACCTTGCGTTATCAAATTTGTTTGAAGTGCTTGAAGATGTAACTCATCCAAATGTGCAGTGGAAGAATTTTGTATACGAAAACAATGATCTTACAAGCCCATCCTTCTCAATGTTTGGTCTTGCTAAGGGTTTCCCTGACGTAGCGCTCCAGTCCGACAAAGTATTGGCCGACAAGCGTTTTGTAGGACCGCTTTTCTCTGACGTTTCGCTCGGAACAGACAATACTGTCTCATTTTCTTTGAAGACAGGTGTCGCTCCGATTGTTATTTCGTATAAGGCTTTGATAAGGGAGAAGTCAGCAATAGAAGTTACAAGTTCTGATACACCGGAGGTCGAGGAGACAAGTACGACAACCACATCAACTTCAACAAGATAATTTTATGCGCCAACTTGCACCACTCATACTTATCGTTCTCGCCATCGCCGGTAGTTTCTTTTATACAAAACCTCTCTATGCAAACATACAGAGACTCTTGGCTGACAAAGCTCAGTATGAGGATGCTCTCGAAAAGGCGAGGGAACTCGATGTTGAGATCACCAAGCTCAATAATATAAAAAACAGTTTCTCTGGAGAGGATCTTGATCGCCTTCATGTCATGATCCCTCAGAATATCGACACGATACGTTTGGTTATCGAGATCAATGAAATCGCCAAGAAGTATTCGACTGGTGTTAAAAGCATTCGTATTACCAACACTGCTGATTTGCAGTCGACAACCAAGACTCCTCAGAAGCAAAATGACAATGCTTTTGCGCTTAGCTTCAGTATTGCAACGTCGTATGACAGATTTACCGATTTCCTCAAGGATTTAGAATCAAACCTTCGCCTCGCTGATGTTACTGGTTTGACCTTTAGTCCAAACGATACTGATTCGCTGTATACATTTAACCTTACTATTAAGACCTACTGGGCAAAATAATATGAACAGTACTATTAAAAATCTCGCAATCGTCGTCGGTATCATTGTTCTCCTTGTAGGTGCCATCTTTGTATATACAAAATATTTTGTAACCAATGATCAACTTGGTCTTACTGAAGAAGATCTTAATGTAAATTTCCCTGGGGTAGAGATCAAAGCTCAGCTTGAACGCGTCAAAGGACTCAATCTCGACGCTGGTACAGTCCTTTTTGCCGATGCTGCCTACAACACTCTGCAGGATTCGACGATTACTCTTGTTGAAGGACCGACAGGCCGATCCAATCCATTTGCTCCTGTTGGCAAAGCGCCATCAACTCCAGTTATAAAAGCGAGATAATATAAATGCCTACAAGCAATTCACAAGACAAGAAGGGCGCTCGACCGCTTCAAGTTAAGCGGGCTTCTGGCCAAGATGAAGGAGGTCTTTCTATTCAGGCTCAAGTAGAAAAAGAATCTCTTGCTCAAAAAGCCGAGCGTCTCAATATGCCGCTGCGCAACGTCAATGTCGACGATATTGCGTATGACGTGCTCGATTATATTCCCGAAGACTCAGCTCTTCATTATGAATTTGTACCGATTTCGGTCAAAGAAGGTGCGCTTGAAGTAGGTATTGTCGATCCCGACAATATAGAAGCTCGCAATGCGCTCAACTTCATTACATCGAGGGTCAATCTGCCATACAAACTTTTTCTTATTACGCGTGAAGATTTTCACAAAGTACTCGCTCTCTACAAAGGTCTCTCAGGTGAAGTAACAAAAGCCCTTACCGATCTTGATAGCGAACTGCGTCAGCAGGCGGGGATAGTGGTCAGTCAGGAACACGATGAAGAGCAGGCAAAAAGCGAGGATGATATCAAAGAAGATGCACCGATTACCAAAATCGTAGCTACCATTTTGCGCTATGCGACAGAAGGTTTGGCATCCGACGTGCATGTCGAGCCACTTCGCGATCATATTCGCGTGCGTTTCCGAGTGGATGGTGTACTCAATACAAGTTTGCAGCTTCCGATCAACGTTCATCAGGCGGTGGTTGCTCGTATTAAGATTCTTTCCAATATGAAGCTCGACGAAAAGCGCAAACCACAAGACGGCCGCTTTTCGGCTCGTATTGAGGGCAGGAAAATCGACTTTCGTGTCTCTACCTTCCCAACATATTTTGGTGAAAAGGTGGTGATGAGAATTCTTGACCATGAACGCGGCGTTAAGCCTCTCGAGGCTCTAGGTATGACAGAGAAAAATCTCAAGATTATTCGGGAAGGTATCAATAAGCCCTACGGTTTGGTGCTTATTTCAGGTCCTACTGGATCCGGTAAGACGACAACACTGTACTCTATGCTCAATGAGATCAATAGGGAAGAGAAGAATGTGCTCTCTCTTGAAGATCCGATCGAATACAATATTGAAGGCGTCAGCCAGTCTCAGGTCTGGCCGGAAATTGGGTATACATTTGCTACAGGTCTACGTACGACACTTCGTCAGGACCCAGATGTTATCTTGGTGGGTGAAATTCGAGACAAAGAAACTGCTCAGCTTGCTATTCAAGCGGCGCTTACTGGCCACCTTGTGCTTTCGACCATTCACACCAACAATGCTGCGGGCGTCATACCCCGACTTATCGATATGGGAGTCGATCCATTTCTTATTGCTCCAACCCTTCAGCTCGCTATTGCCCAGCGACTTGGCAATGTGCTTTGTCCAAATGCAGGTACAAAGATAGAAGTTGAAGGTGCAGTCAAAATGCGCATTGAAAAGCGTTTCGAAGGTGTAGCCGAAGAAGTCAGGAAAGATATTAAGATACCGGCAAGCGTCTATGAGCTTGGAAGTTCGTCTGATTGTCCGACAGGTACGCGGGGACGTATGGCAGTTTTTGAGGTTATTGAGCGAGATAGGGAACTAGAGAATGCAATTCTCAAGAATCCGACCGAAGATGAGATTGTCAGGGTCGCAAGAAAACAGGGAATGCTCACGATGCAAGAAGATGCCATGCTCAAGGTCTTGGAAGGTAAATTTGCCCTTTCAGAAATCGATAAGATATAAACAGTTCTCCTCTTGACGGTGTTGTATGAGTATGAGCTGGGGTATATACTATAACTACCTACAACCATATGGACGCAGATAAGAAAAAAGTACTGCTCGTCGATGATGATAAATTCCTACTTAATATGTATGCGCGTAAGCTCGACCACAGTGGATTTGCTATTGAGACTGCGGACAATGCAATGCTTGCCTATGACAAAATAAAAGCCGGCTACGCTCCAGATGTACTTCTTGTTGATATTGTTATGCCAGGCATGGACGGTATCGAACTTGTAAGGAAACTCAAGACTGAAAATCTTCTTCCAAAGGTAAAAATTGTCATGCTTACCAATCAATCTGAATCTCCAGATATAAAAATCGCAAAAGATATCGGTGTCGATGGTTATATTATCAAGGCCACGACGATTCCTTCAGAAGTAGTAACCAGAGTGAGAGAAATAATGGCAGGCAAGCGCTATATTGCGGAGGCTTTGTAGGATATAATACGTTCATTAAATAGATTTGGCATGGATACAAAAAAATTTCTCGATTCGCTCATTCAAATTGTCATAAAGGAAGGTGGTTCTGACCTGCATCTTGCAGAACATCGTCAGCCTTCTATTCGCGTATCGGGATATCTCGTACCACTTCTCAATTTTCAACCACTCACTAGAGATCAAATGCTTGGTATTGTCGATGCTCTCATGTCGCCAGAGTACAAGCAGCAGTTTATTGCCAATAAAGAAATAGATTTTGCATATTCTCATGGCGACACAGGACGTTTCCGCGGCAATGGCTATGTAGCGCAGGGAAGGATTGGTCTTGCACTCAGAACGATTCCAAATCATGTCAGAACACTCGAAGAACTCGGACTTCCGCCTTCACTCGAAATCTTTACTCGCAAGAAACAAGGTTTCTTTCTTGTGGTAGGACCAGTCGGACAGGGAAAGTCGACGACACTTGCTGCACTTATCGAACTTATCAACCAAGATCGAATGGAACACATCATTACCATTGAAGATCCAGTGGAATATGTCTACACTCCTAAAAAATCTATTATCAACCAACGTGAAGTCAATATAGATACAAAAGATTTCAACACTGCTCTTGTCCACGCTGTCCGACAAGACGTCAACGTGATTCTTATCGGTGAAATGCGCGGTCTCGAAACTATCGCAACAGCTGTTACTGCTGCTGAAACAGGACATTTGGTATTTTCTACACTTCATACCAACAATGCTGCTCAGACTATCGAACGTATTATCGACATTTTCCCTGCAGAGCAGCAGGCTCAGATCCGCGTGCAGCTTGCAGCCAGCCTTACTGGTATCTTTTCTCAGCGTCTCATCCCTCGTATATCAGGAGGTCTTGTGCCAGCCTATGAATTGCTTATCAACAACGGTGCCGTCGCCAATCTTATCCGCGAAAAGCGCACGCATGAAATCAATACCGTGATCGAAACAAGTTCTCAGCAGGGAATGATCGATCTTAACCGGTCTTTGGTCGAGCTTGTACGTCAGGGACAAATTTCTATCGAGAATGCATACAATCGTTCAGTCAATCCTAAGCTTCTCGAGCGCATGCTTTCATAAAATAAATCATGATTTTTAGATACAAGACACTCGAATCAGACGGCACATCAAAAGAAGGATCGATCGATGCGATCACGATGGATATTGCCATCAATTCTCTTCAAAGAAGGGGATTGATACTTACCTCGATCAAGCCACTCCAAGAAGAAGGCTCGATTCTTAAGAGAAATCTCAATTTCTTTTCTCGTGTTAGCAATAAAGATGTCGTTATTCTTTCTCGTCAGATATCGATCCTTTTCGAATCGCAAGTTTCAGCGCTTCGAGTGTTCAGACTTTTGGCTGCTGAGACAGAACAGCCACAACTACGTACTATTTTGACGGTCGTAGCCGATGACTTGCAGGGTGGAAGTTCTATCTCTGCAGCTTTGGGTAAACATCCAAAAACATTTTCTCTTTTCTATGTAAACATGGTGAGAGCTGGTGAAGAATCAGGTAAGCTCAATGAGACCTTTGTCTATCTTGCTGACTATCTCGACCGATCATTTGAAGTGACGTCGAAGGCTCGCAATGCCTTTATTTATCCGGCATTTATCGTCGCGACGTTCATTACTGTCATGATCCTGATGTTCACGATGGTCATTCCTAAGATCGCCACGATTTTGACCGATTCTGGTCAGGAAATACCGATTTATACCAAGATTATCCTTGGGGCCAGTGCATTTTTGGTCAATTATGGATTCTTCTTGCTCGGCGCATTAGTGATCTGTGGTTTTCTTTTCTTCCGATATATAAAAAGCGATTCCGGCAAGGCATGGTTCGATGAAATGAAACTCAAAATACCTTTTATCGGTGATTTGTACAGAAAACTTTTCCTTTCTCGTATTGCCGACAACATGAACACGATGATCGTGGCTGGTATACCAATGCTTCGCACACTCGAAATCACTTCGACAGTTGTTGAGAGTTATACCTATCAGAAAATCTTGCTCGATAGTATCGAAGCAGTCAAAGCTGGAGCATCGGTTTCCGACGTATTCTCAAGATATCCACAATTCCCAGGCATATTCATTCAAATGGTCAAAGTCGGTGAAGAAACTGGTGAGCTTGGTAAGATTCTCAAGACTATGTCGACCTTTTATCAGCGCGAAGTGCTCAATGCTGTAGATACACTGGTCAGTCTTATCGAACCAGTGATGATTGTGCTTTTGGGTGTCGGGGTTGGTATTCTCCTTGCGGCAGTTTTGGTGCCTATTTACAATATTGCGTCGGCGTTTTAACCACCCTGGCCACCTCCTTTTTACACCTCCTCCCCTGACCCCTCCTCTATAGAGGAGGGGAACACTAAAGGTCCTGTACTTCAGAGTCCTCCCTCCTCAAGATGAGGAGGGATTGAGGGAGGAGGTGTAGAAGCTCTCTCCTCTTTGGAGGAGAGGAGTTTAGCTTTAATCGCTGTAAGAACTTTTACAAGATTGGTATTAATTTGTTGATTAGTAAAACGTATTACATTGAGGCCAAGTTCTTCAAAGAATTTTGTTCGAAAAGTATCGTATTCTATTTCTTCTGGTTTATTATGGTGATACCCATCGATTTCTATAATAAGCTTTGCTTTTGGGCAATAAAAATCCACAACAAATGATCCGATACTGTATTGTCGATGGATGCGATAGCCCATTTGCTTGCGTCTAAAATGCTCCCATAGAAGTATCTCTTGGTGAGTCATTGATTTTCTTAGGTCTCGTCTGCGTAAAAGCAGCTCATTTTTGTTTATTATTTTCTTCATGTAAGGAGTATGACTCTCGTTGTATGCAGAAGTACTAAAAATAACCTCAATAAAACATAAAGTTCCCCTCCTCTTTAGAGGAGGGGAAAGGGGAGAAGGTGATTGGTTATCCACACGACCCATTTACGCCTTCAATAGGCGGTATATAATTACGTGTAAGCAGTCGTGCCTTTATTTAGCCGCTGATAATGGCCAAACGTAGGGACGCGATGTTTAATAGTTATAAGATAATATATTTATAAATGAAAACTTCTTTTAGAAAAGGTTTCACCCTGATTGAACTCTTGGTGGTCATCGCTATCATCGGTATCCTATCAGCGGTTGTGCTTGCATCACTCAACTCTGCTCGCGCAAAGGGTTCTGATGCAGCCATTAAGTCTAACGTTAACAATGCACGTGCACAGGCTGAACTCTACTATGATTCAAATAGCCAGAGTTACTTAGGCGTTTGTTATAACAGTTCAACTGGTGGTGGTATTGACCAGATGGCCACAGGCTCAAGGTTGGCTGGATCAGGTGCGACTGTATGTAAAGATGTTGCTGGTGCTTGGGTACTATCAGCCCAGTTGAAGAGTAATACTGCATCATATTGGTGTGTTGACTCAAAGGGTAATGCAGTTGCCACAACGGCTAATCCTTCAGGTACCGCAGTATCTTGTAGCTAGAGAGCTTTTCTATTTTCTCTACTCATTGCAGATAAAAACACCGCCAAAAGCGGTGTTTTGTTTTGTCTAGGTAGAAGGTACAATATATGTATGAATAAAAAAGGATTTACTCTTATTGAATTGCTTATTGCAGTAGCTATTATCGGTGTTCTTTCTGGTGTAGTAATGTTTCGGGGCAATGAAGCTCGACAGAGAGCACGTGATGCAAGAAGACTCAATGATATTAAGCAGGTTCAAATAGCACTTGAAGCGTCGTTTCAGAACTCAGACAGTGAAAGTAAGCAGTATCCAGCTAATCTTATGCAGCTTGTGACAGAAGGTTTTGTGCCGACATTGCCTGTTGGACCACAAGGGGATGCATATAGCTACAATCCGACAACCAATGCTAGTGGTCTCAGACTTTCGTATTGTCTTGGTACGACGCTTGAAAATGCAAATAGTACTTCCGTAGCGACATCAGATAGTTGCAATAGCGGCACTCCGGCAAACAATTTTAAGGTGAGTAGGTGATATGCCTCCTCCCTCAATCCCTCCTCAGAATGAGGAGGGAGGACTCTGAAGCACAAGACCTTTTAGTGTTCCCCTCCTCTTTAGAGGAGGGGCTAGGGGAGGAGGTATCCAGTAGGTCAACTAAAATATATGCTACTATTATTGCATCATGATCGTTGAACTCTTTATTTTTCTGATCGGTCTATGCATAGGCAGCTTTCTCAATGTAGTTATCTATAGATACAACACAGGTTGGAAAATCACTGGCCGCTCAAAATGCCTCTCCTGCGGCAAAACGCTCGCTTGGTACGAACTTATACCATTGTTTAGTTTCTTCTTTCAGGGTGGCCGCTGTACGGGCTGCAATAGCCGATTATCATGGCAATATCCATTGGTAGAGTTTACTACTGGAGCTCTTTTTGTCGGAATATATGAGATTTTTGGATTTACTATCGGTACTCCATACTATGCAATCGTATGGTCATTGCTGGTAGCGATTTTTGTATATGATCTCAAGCACAAAATTATTCCCGATGGTTTGGTATTTTCTTTTGCATTTCTCAGTCTGTTTGTGAATATGCTTTTTGTCCGCATACCAAGCGAAGCCATATCGCTTTTGGTCGCTGGACCGGCAGTAGCATTTCCATTTCTGTTTATCTGGCTCATTTCAAAAGGGAAGTGGATGGGATTTGGCGATGCTAAGTTTGGCTTGGCCATGGGCTGGATGCTTGGAATGAATATGGGCTATGCAGCTATCACGCTCGCATTTTGGATCGGGGCGCTTATTGGTATTTTGGTCATGGTTTTCCGGCTTGGCAATCTGCACATGAAAAGTGAAATACCGTTTGCACCGTTTTTGGTGATAGGTACAGCCTTCGTATTTTTTGCTAATATACATATTGAAGACATATTGATGCTATTTTCTTTCACACGATGAAACATATTTCAAAACATATTTTAAAGTTATTTAAAAAAAGCTCTTTTGGATTTAGCTTGCTCGAACTCCTTATCGTCATGGCTATCTTTTCTATTTTGACGACAGTACTCGTCGCCAATCAAAGAAAGTTTGGAAACAATATTATTCTCTCCGGTTTGGCCGACGACGTTGCTCTCTCAATACGCGAAGCTCAGACATATGGTCTTGGTAGCAAGGATGTGGATGGTCTTGGTTCTTTCAATAATCCTTATGGAATCTATCTATCTGCTTCAAACAATGCTCGCTACAGTTTCTTCGCTGATACCAACAATATTGTTGGTGGGGCAGGAGGTATAGAAGGCTACGATTCATCCGATACGATTATGCGCACCTTTAGTTTCCCCGCGGGCAATACGATACAAAATTTCTGCGTCATACCAGACTCAGGTGTTGCCGATATAGAGTGTTCTGACGATACATCTCCTTCTATTACAGCTATGAGCGTGACCTTTATGCGGCCAAATCCAGATGCGATTATTATTGCCAATGGCACGCATTTCAACCAAGCAACTATCTGTTTGCTTTCACAGACCGCTAAGACAAAACAGGTCAATATTTTGAGCTCAGGTCAGATCGAAGTGGTGGATACTTGCAACTAAGTGTGTGAAAATACATATAGCATGAAACACAATTCATCAAACAGCGGTTTCAGCCTCATAGAGATTCTTGTTTCCGTGGCCCTTTTTGCAGTTGTCGTTATCTCCGGCACGGCCGCAATCTTGGCAGTGATTGATGCCAATCAAAAGTCTCAGTCATTGAACTCTGTCATGACCAACCTCAACACTGCACTTGAGTCCATGGCCAGAGAGATACGAGTTGGTACTGATTTCTCTTGTGTCGATGGCACTGATGATGATTGTTTAGCTATACAATTTACCCCTGATATTGGCGCCGATGGTGAGCAGTATATTTATAGATTTATGGAAACCGATGGATCGGCGCATACAGGACGTTTGGAAAAGGGAAGTACGCTCGCTGCTGGTATTTATAAACCTTTTACAGCCGATGAAGTGAAGATAGAGGATGCAGCGTTTGTACTGAGTGTCGACACAGGCTCTCCTCGAGAATTTCAAGACAAGGTATTCCTACGACTCAAGGGCTATGCTCAGACCAAGACAACCAACAGATCGTCATTTTTCATACAAACGCTCATGACAAAGCGCCAAATAAATCCTGCAAGCTAATATGAAACTATTTTCAACAAAAAATACCAAAGGATTTACAATCATCGAGACACTGGTGGCGATCTTTATTATTACAGTCGCTATAGGAGCAACGCTCAGTGCTGCTCAAATGGGTTTGCAGTCGTCGTTTTATGCTCGAGACCAGATCAGCGCCTTTTATTTGGCTGAAGAGGCGATCGAACAAGTCAGAAGTATTCGCGATACCAACTATATTGCCACGACAACCTGCCCATGGCTCACTGGGGGCGATGAGAGTGATGGGTGCCTGAACATACCTGTAGAATGTATTCAGCCTGTCGGGGACAATACACCAAGAAATTGCAGTGTCGACGTAGTGACTGATATTTCTGCGGTCGGTATTACTCCATGCTCAGGATCTAGTTGCACTCTAAAACTCGATAGTGCCAACGGCTACAACCATGTTACGGGTACAAACTCCAACTATTCTCGTCATATCAATATAAAACTGGTTAGTGATACTGAAGCCGAGGTCGTGGCAACTGTTACGTGGTCGTCAGGACCTTTTGGAGGTAAGACATTTACCGTTAGAGAAGTGCTCTTTGATTGGGAAGTAAGATGATATACTTTTTAGATATGAAAAAAGATTCAAATAAAGGATTCACTCTTCTTTTCGGTGTCCTTCTGATGAGTCTTTTGCTTGCAGTGGCATTTTCTATCATTGGTCTTAGTTCAAAACACCTCATTATTTCGTCTGTCGGAAGGGAATCACAGGTGGCATTTTATGCAGCCGACTCTGGTCTTGAGTGTGTAAAATACTGGGATCAGGTTACTACCGATAGAAATGCTTTCTTGCCCGGTGCAGGCAAGGCAACTATTAGCTGTTTTGGCAATGAAGCAATACCAGTCACAGACGTTACATCGACTGAACCTGATAAAACTGCATGCGAGAATATTTCTGGCGATTGTATTCCATGCCAAGACAGTGTCGGTGAATGCAAAAAATACAAAGTTTCTTTTAGTCTTCTCGAAGATACACCTGGTACTCCCGATGGTGATGTATATGTAGAAAAAAATGTCGAGACCAATGAAACATCTATCGATTCGTACGGTCGCAATACAGACACCACAGGTCCTCGTCGCCTCGAAAGAGCAGTAAAGCTTACGTACACTCCAGTTCCGCGAGATCTTTGCAGCAACAGAGGCGATACAATGCTTGTGATGGATATTTCAGGAAGTATCAGTGGTGAAGAAGATCCAAATGAAGAATCAGTTCCACCTAGCGAGCTTGATTTGCTCAAAGCCTCAGCAAAACGATTCATCGACGAACTCAACCCGTCACCACCAGGAACCAACATTGGTATGATTTGGTTCAAAGATCATATTTATCTTAAAGACCACCTAAAGGACTCTTCAGAAGATCTTAAAAATCACGTCGATGAGCTTGGATATGTAAATGGAGGTACCAACCTTTCTGGAGGTATTCGAGTAGCACGATATGAACTTACTGGTCAGGTAGCAGGCAATATCGGTTCTTACAATCTCACAGCCACAGGTGCCGATGTTCCAGTACACGATCGCGACGATCTTTCATATCCAGACTTCATGCTTATTTTGAGCGACGGTTCAAACCGAGATGAATTGTGTAAGGATGGTGAATATGCAAATGGAGATGATTGCACGACTGGTACATATCGCACGGGTGATGAAGGAAGAGCTGATGCTATTCAAGATGCAATCATAGAAGCCAATGATGCTAAAGCTCAGGGTATTACTGTATACACTATTGGTATTGGAACTGGAGGATTGCTATGCGATGGATATGCAAACTGCAGCGACTTCCTCAATAGAGGTGTAGCTGGTAAATACGACAATACCGATCCCGACACAGAAGCCCCAGGGTACTTTTTTGAAGTAGAAACATTTGAAGATTTGGACAATTTCCCTCTATGTCTGTAATCCTGTAGAGTACTGTTATGGCCAAAGAGGCACTCCCAAAAGACATAGAACAAAGGGCTAAAAAGCTCAGAGAAACGATCGAACATCATCGGTATCTGTATCATGTGCTAGATAAAGAAGAGATTTCGGCTGAAGCGCTTGATTCGCTCAAAGACGAGCTCGTAAAGCTCGAAACTCAGTACCCAGTCCTGAGGACTCCAGATTCTCCAACACAGAGAGTAGCAGGTGAACCTTTGCCCGAATTTAAAAAGGTGCCACACAAGGTCACGCAGTGGTCTTTCAACGATGCATTTACCGAAGAGGACATACAAGATTTTGATACTAGGGTAAAGAAAATCGTCAAAGAAGATTTTACATATACATGTGAACTCAAGATCGATGGTCTAAAAGTAGTACTTGAATACGAAAAAGGTTTTCTAAAAGTAGCTTCGACACGTGGTGATGGAAAGGTGGGGGAAGATGTCACGCACAATGTGCGCACGATCGGTTCGGTGCCTCTGCGTCTTAAAAAAGATGTTGATATTATCGTCGAAGGAGAAGTCTGGATGACAAAAAGTGGCCTTGAAAAGCTCAATAAACAGAGAAAGAAAGACGGCGAAGAGCTTTTTGCCAATCCTCGTAACGTTGCAGCTGGATCACTGCGTCAGCTCGATCCAAAGATCGCTGCAGCACGACCACTTCAGATGTTTGTCTATGATATTGGTATATCAAATCAGTCTATTCCCGATACGCAATTTGAAGAATTGCAGCTTTTGCAGGATCTCGGCTTCAAGGTCAATACATATAGAAAGCTTTGCAAGAACATAGATGAAGTAATCAAGTTTTGGAAAGAATGGGAAAAGAAGAAAGACAAAGAAAACTATCAGCTCGACGGTATTGTGGTGAAGGTCAATGAAAAGAAATATCAGGATCAGCTTGGCTATACAGGCAAAGCTCCGCGTTTTGCTATTGCATTTAAATTTGCCGCCGAGCAGGTGACTACTGTGGTCGAGGGTATTAAGTTGCAGGTCGGTCGTACAGGAGTCATCACTCCTGTAGCAGAGCTCAGACCTGTCTTGATAGCTGGTTCTACTGTCTCTAGAGCAACACTTCACAATGAAGATGAAATAAAACGTCTCGATGTGCGAGTCGGTGATACGGTGATCTTGCAAAAAGCAGGCGATGTTATTCCTGATATTGTAAAAGTGCTGACAGAAATGCGCACTGGCAAGGAAAAAGCCTTTAATTTCCCCAAAACAGTCGATGGCTGCGGAGGAGATGGTTCGATCGAACGTATTCCAGGACAGGCGGCATGGAGATGTGTTTTTCCAGATTCTTTTGAGCAGAAAAAAAGAAGGCTGTATCATTTTACTTCCAAAAAAGCCTTTGATATCGATGGACTTGGTCCAAAGATTATCGATCAGCTCCTTGAACACGATATTATCGATGATGAGGTAGATATTTTTACGATTAAAAAGGGGGACATTGTCGACCTGCCACGTTTTGGAGAAAAATCAGTCGACAATCTTATTGAATCTATTGAAAAAGCAAAAAGAGTTTCTTTTGAAAGACTTATTATTGGGCTTTCGATACCTCATGTTGGCGAAGAGACGGCTATCTTGCTTGCTAAGAAGTACAAAAATCTTCAGGCACTGATATCTGCTACGTCAGAAGATTTACAGGGTATCGATGGTATAGGTGATATTGTTTCAAAGGCTCTCTATGACTGGTTTAAGGATAAAAAGCATTTAAAATTTGTCACTGCTCTGACTGATAAACTCGATGTGTTTAATGATGCGACGATTACAAGTGCTGGAGGTAAGCTTTCTGGAAAGTCATATGTTATCACCGGTACATTGAGTGCTATGGATAGAGAAAAAGCTAAAGAAAAGATCAGACAGCTTGGAGGAAATATTTCAGAAAGCGTTTCGTCGAAGACTACAGCTGTGATTGCTGGAGAAAATCCTGGTTCTAAAAAAGACAAGGCTGAAGATGTGGGAGTAGAGGTACTCGATGAAAAACAGTTCTTGAAACTCATCTCATAGACCAAAAAAGCCAATAAATGCTAATATGACGCTACTATGATTGAAAGGAAAGATATAGAAAAACTAGCCGAACTCTCGCGTATCAAACTCTCAGAAGGTGAAATAGCCTCTTTTCAAAAGGAAATCGACGGTATTTTGGGCTATGTTGCACAAATACAAAAAGTATCTGCTGAAGGTGAAGTGGCAGTTTCCGTACCACGATCTCACAATACGTTTCGGAATGATATAGAGGTCACAGAAGGTGGTACGTATACAGAAGCACTATTGAAGGCTGCTCCAGATAGAGAAGGCAATTATGTAAAGGTAAAAAATATCTTCTAATATGATCGATGTAGAGAAACTCAATATCAGGCAGACGCATGAAGCACTTGTGCAAAAAAAGTTCTCAGTAAAGGACTTAGTGCATGCATATACGAAAAATATTGATGCGCGTAATAAAAAGTTCAATGCCTATCTCGAAATATACGATGATCTCGATGAACAGATCGAAGTAGCACAGAAGAGAATCAATGACGGCTCAGCTACGCTTCTCACCGGCATTCCTTTGGCTATCAAAGACAATATTTTAATAAAAGGAAAGAAGGCTTCAGCTGCTTCAAAAATCCTTGAAGGCTATGTTGCTCCCTACGATGCGACAGTAATAGAGAAAATCAAAAAAGAAAATCCTATTTTTATCGGCCGAGCAAACATGGATGAATTTGCCATGGGAGGATCCACAGAATCTTCGGCGTATGGTATTACTCGCAATCCTGTCGATGAAGAACTTGTTCCTGGAGGATCATCTGGTGGCTCAGCGGCAGCTGTTGCTATGCATGGAGCGCTAGCAGCACTTGGTTCTGATACGGGCGGATCTATACGACAGCCAGCGAGTTTTACTGGCTTGGTAGGGCTTAAGCCTACTTACGGTAGTGTGTCTCGATATGGTCTTATGGCTATGGCATCGTCACTCGATCAAATAGGTCCGATTACAAAATCTGTCGATGACGCAGAGATCATTTTCAATGCTCTGAGGGGTGCTGATCCAATGGATGCAACTACGCTCGAAGCAAAAGATATTTCTACAAAGAAAACAGGTGTTATTGGTGTGCCATTTTCAATGCTCAAAAACGGTGTAGATACTGACGTCCTTAAGAATTTTGAAGACTCCCTCAAACTATTAGAAAAAGCTGGCTATACGATCAAAGATGTTTCTCTTCCAAATCTTCAATATGCACTAGCTGTCTACTACGTGCTCATGCCTGCAGAAGCGTCATCGAACCTGTCTCGTTTTGATGGTATTAAATATGGTTTGCATGTAGATGGAGAAAACGTCATCGATGATTACTTTGTTACTCGTGCAGCAGGATTTGGCAAAGAAGTGAGACGTAGAATTATGCTCGGTACCTATGTCTTGTCATCAGGATATTATGATGCGTATTACAACAAAGCTCAGAGTGTGCAGAAACTCATGACAAGCGATTTCCTAAAAGCTTTTGCGGAAGTAGATGCAATTGCGACTCCGACTTCGCCTATGCCAGCTTTCAAAATAGGGGAGAAAAGTAGCGATCCACTCGCAATGTATCTTGCCGATATCTTTACCGTCTCGGCCAATCTTGTACGAGTACCTGGCATGTCGGTCCCTAGTGGTAGCGTAGAGAGGGAAGGTAAACAATTGCCTGTTGGTATACAGTTTATGTCAGCGCATTTTAGGGAAGATATTCTGTTTGAAGTGGGAAAGAAATTTGAAAAAGTCCTGAATTCATAGGACACTATACATATGGCAGAAGAAAAAGAAAAAAGTCCGGACAAGGATGTGTGGGTACTCCTCGAAGAGATTCTTGTTATTCTTGTTGCTATCTATCTTTGTTACCGAGCAATCCTTGGTATCAAATACGGCATAGATTACTTTTTCGTCCATCGTCTCGATCAGGATAGTTTGCTTCGTCGTTTCTATGCTGATCCTTCACTTCGCAATTTGCGACGCATGTCTGAGACGTCGCCGTTCTTTCATACCCTCTATATCTGCTTTTTACTGTTGAAATATTTTCTCTATCTTATTGCGGCATTTTTCATCGGTGCTATTATCTGGCTCTTTAGAAAGGTTAGTCAGGGTAATGATGAAGAGTATAAAGAACTTTCGACTCCGGGTATTGCTCATGTCGAAGAAGATCCCGGCAAGAAGCGCTGGAGACGTATTGTCCTCTATGCTCAGTCTGAGAATCCGTCTGATTGGAAGCTGGCAATACTTGAAGCCGATATTATTCTCGATGAAATACTTGATGTAAATGGATATCGTGGTGAAACGATAGGGGAGAAACTCAAAAAGGTAGAGCAGGGTGATATGGATACGCTCAATGATGCGTGGGAGGCCCACAAGATACGCAATGCGATTGCGCATGAAGGAGAAAATTTTGTGCTCACTCCAAGAGAAGCGCGACGTGTAATTGGTCTCTACGAAAACGTATTTAAGGAATACGAGTTTATATAGTTTCTAAGATAGTGTGAGGTTGAGGATCGGTCACAACTTTTTGCTTCGCAAAAGTCGCGACCCCGCCTCAGATAAGCTCCCCCGGAGCTTATCTTCCGGCTTTCGATCCCCAAGGAAAATAGGAGACTAAAGTTTAATGTGTCAGGGGTGGGGATCGAACCCACGACCCCAGGCTTATGAGTCCTGTGCTCTACCGACTGAGCTACCCTGACATGTGTGGTGGTATTTAAACAAAAAAAAGCGATAAAGACAAACTCTCAAACGGAGTCTAAAGAAGAAAAAAGAATAAAATTGGTAGCGGGGGCAGGAATTGCACCTACGACCTCCAGGTTATGAGCCTGGCGAGCTACTGCTGCTCCACCCCGCTTGCAAGCAATACTATAGTAAAAACTGCCCTTGTGCAAATAGTTGTTTAAGAAGCCAGATATTTTTTTATAGCTTCATCGAGTGTTTTGAAGACCTGATTGAATTTTTTGTCGTCAGTTTCGAGCAAGGTGATCCTAAATCCTTGAAGCGAGGAGTTGAAACCAGAAAGGGGAACAACGCATATGCCTGTAGCACCTAAAAGATAGTAGACAAAGCGTTTGTCAGCAGGAATATCCTTGGTAATAGACTCTATATATTCTTTTACTTTCTTATTTTCTATCTTTAAAGTTTGTTTTTCAGTAAGTTTATTATCTTTAAATACTACCGACATATAAAAAGCGCCTTTTGGTTTTACCACTACTATTCCTGAGTTTTTTGAAAGAATAGTGTAGGCAGCATCGGCACGCTTTTTGTAAAAAAGACTTTTTTCTTTGAGATATGCTGGATATTTCTTGTCGCCAAGAATTTCAGGCAATACTTTTTGAGGTAGGGTAGTCGAGCAGACCTCGAGCATTTTTGCATCGACGAGACTTTTTGCATATCGTTCAAATACTTTGTCTTTGGAACGATTGTAAAATTCTACCCAGCCGCATCGCGCTCCCGGCCATGGTATTTCTTTTGATATACCTTTCATCGCTATCGCTGGCACGTCGCCAATAACATCGGAAAGGAGAGTGATATGCGAAGCGTGATAATAGATATTGGCATAGATTTCGTCTGAAATGATAAACAGATCGTACTTTTTTGCCAAAGCTACTATTTTTATCAACACTTCTTTTGGATAGACCATGCCGGTCGGATTGTCTGGATTGATAATGAGAATGCCGCCAATGGCAGGATTGAATTTGATTTTATTCTCAAGATCATTGATATCTGGCAGCCAATTGTTTTTAGGATCGAGTTTGTACGTCGGATGAGGAGAATCAGCATGCGAAGCTTCAGCCGAAGAGTGAGTAGGGTAGGCTGGATCAGGGCCAATGACTCGTACGTTGGTATTGAGATGAGTGTAGATTTTGGAAATAGCATCGCCAAGACCATTGAAGAAAAGAATGTCTTCGGTCGTGATGTTTACATTACTTTCTTTATTTCTTTTTTGAGATATAAATTCTCTTGCCTCAAGCACGCCTTGAGTCGGGGAGTAGCCGAAGACAGTAGGATCTGAAGATATTTTGGAAACAATGGTATTTTTTATCCATTCAGGCAACACATGGCCTTTAGCTACTGGATCACCAATATTTTCCCAAAAAATGTCGACGCCAAGTTTCTTGAGGTGATGAGCAACAGCTACAATACCTCGTATTTCATATGTTAGTTCGTCTGCACCCTCGGCCACTATATTTGTCCGCATATATTGGAGAGCATACAGGGCTTAGATACAAAAGGCAAAATGGTTGAAACATCATCTTGACATGATTATTCATGGGAGTAGGATGATATTTGGGCAGGGATTTGAGGTAAATACCTCCATGGATGCCGGTATTCTTCATCCCTCATTTCTGTTTTTTCGGGAGGACGACTATGTCGTCACCAAATATAGTATGTGGCGAACGCCACATCGGAGATCGTCCGGCAGGTAACGAGAAAGCATGCGCGCTTGTTGGCGATGCTATACTCAATGCCAACGGATTCACATCGTTTGGGCAAAATGTCACTCGGGAGGTCTACGAGCAGCAGACTTTCGAGTCAAGCATTCAGCCGGCACCGCGGGGTCAACGGTGCAGAAGATTTCGTTCACCGGTTCCCAAGATGGATACCGATGGCGCAAAGATGGCAATTGCCACACTGGAGGAAGCCTTTTCAATCGCTTCCTAGGTATCCCGCCTGTTTGTAGGGGAATGGTTCAATGAAGGGGGTTGCAATCGCGACCCCCTTTTCCTATTGTGGAAAAGCATTAAATCTGTTAGATTTTAAGCACTTCGACTGTGACAGAGTCATTTCTCAGTTACACATCGATAATTTGCGGTCGTAGCTCAACTTGGTTAGAGCACTCGCCTGTCACGCGAGAGGTTGCCGGTTCAAGTCCGGTCGGCCGCGCAACAAAGAGATTTTGTGCTATATTCTCGGTAGACGTTTACCAAAAGGAGATAGGTATGGCTCGTAAAAAGGCAATACGGATTTCTAAGAAGATGTGGCGCGAAATCGAAGCTAAAATAGCTGCTTCAGCAGAACAAGAGACTCCTTTACCGGGAGGATTATGTCGAGAAAAAGATTGTGATGGGGTGGTGGTGAAGAAAGTCATTGGCACTTTTCACGGAAAATTTCTTTTCGATACACCAAAGTGTTGCAAATGTGGCAGGACGTACAGATTTGCTTTTGAGATGGCTAGGGAAGTGGGAGCGAAAGAATTTCTCCATAGCCTAACAATACCTTGTACCATTTGAATTTACTTCAAACCGTGTCATGCTCTGACACGGTTTTGTTATACTAAACTTATTATGATCACATATAAAAAGGGGCTTATTGTGGCATTTCTACTAGTGTGGATTTGGGCGGCGATCAATCCTCTGTATAGAGATGGTTGGCTACTAGAAAACTATCTCGTATTTATTTTTGTACCTCTAATATTGATTACAGGTAGATACTTCAAACTCTCAAACGTTTCGTATACCTTGGTGACGATTTTTATGATTCTGCATGTTATTGGTTCTCACTACACTTATGCCGAGGTGCCTTTTGGCAACACGCTCAAAGATTGGCTTGGTGCTGATAGAAATATGTACGATCGCTTAGTGCATTTTAGTTTCGGATTTCTCTTGGCATATCCCGTACGTGAAGTATTTATACGAATTTCAAAAGCAAAGGGAATTTGGTCATACTTTATGCCAATCGATATTGCCTTCGCTATGTCAGCAATCTACGAAATCGTTGAATGGCTTACGGCACTACGTGTTGACCCATCTGCCGGTCTGGCATTCCTCGGAAGTCAGGGAGATATATGGGATGCACAGAAAGATATGTTGGTAGCAGGACTCGGGGCAATCATTGCTATGTTTGTCGTCTTTCTTATCAACTGGAAATACAATCGAAATCACTGGAGAGAAATAAAGGAGAGTCTGGTAATAGAAAAAGGTGACAAACCTCTCGGGGAAGAGAAGCTCAAGGAATACTTCAAACAGAAGGTGAAATAAGGGTAGTTGAGAGATCTAGCGTCATAAAGTGCCTATTCATGCGTCTTAGTCATTATAGTAACGTTATACTTATATTATGAGACCCATACATTTTTTAGTAATCATGTTGGTATTGGTGGCGATATTGGCAGGTGTGTATTTTACCTACAGTGAAGATGCTGCTCCAGTCGATACTGGCGAAGTAGTGACATCGACAGAATCGACTCCTGATATAGATGATATTCCTCTTCAGGCTACAACCACGGTTGTTATGAAACTTAACGAAAAGAAAACTGTTTCTGGAACGGTTTTTGAACCGCGTGCTGTGATAGAAGATAGTCGCTGTCCTTCGGATGTACAGTGTATACAAGCTGGTCGTGTAAGAATGTCTCTCAATATATATACAGCAATGGGCACATCGACCAATACACTCGAAGTAGGTAAGTCAGTCACCACTGAAACTCTCAAGATTACTCTCAAAGAAGTAGAACCATATCCAGTATCTACCAGAGATATTACAGATAGCGATTATCGATTTACATTTACTATAGAACCTCACAATCCTGGAGGTGTGACTCCTGTGGCGACAGGTAAGTGCTATGTTGGTGGTTGCAGCGCTCAAATATGTTCTGATGAACCAGATGTCGCTTCAAGTTGCGAGTATAAAGCAGAATATGCGTGCTATCAAACAGCAACGTGTGAACGTCAGGCAACAGGCAAATGCGGGTGGACTCAAACAGCATTTCTCAGTGCTTGTCTTCTCAATGCCTAAAAAGGCCTAAGATAAGCTCGAATAATTGAAAAAAAGCTTTAAATAAGCTACATTTACGTCACTCATCCGATCTCGGATGAGTTTGATCGGTATATGCCGTTGTAGCTCAGTCGGTAGAGCATTTCCATGGTAAGGAAAAGGTCCCCGGTTCGATTCCGGGCAACGGCTCTCGCACTTCGCTCCTAAAGGAGCTTCGCGCGACAAGCATGCAATTGGCGTTTGTCCTTCATAGCTTCTGCGTAGCAGAAGCGTAGAAGGGCCACCTTAGCTCAGTTGGTAGAGCACCGCTTTCGTAAAGCGGGGGTCCGCAGTTCGATCCTGCGAGGTGGCTCCACTTTCTATTTTGACAAGATTTGGTTTTTATATTTCAAACAGAAATTTTATTTTTATTTGAACGTTTCTTCATAGGTGTTTTGTTACGATGTGTGCATGCAAAAAACACCATTATATAAGGAAGATCTGATTGAGATCATCGGACCTTTATTAGAAAAAGCACTTTTACCAATTAAAGAAGACATCAATTCCCTAAGACAGGATACGATTTCATTTAGGCAAGAAGTTTGGGAAGAATTTGCTGATATACGGAATGAAATCAAATCACTTCGTATGTTTGTCGAACGCAAATTTGATGCTCTCGGAGAAAAATTTATAACACTGGAGAATACTCAGGAAAGACAGGGCGAAGAAATGAATTTTCTAAGGTCGCAGCTTGATAAAAAGATAGAATACAAAGACATTCCAAAAGTTAAAGAAATACTCCACGCTTAATTTTGCAGAGTACTGGTTTACCTGATACTCTGTGACCAATGGAAGATATTGATTTAAAAATTGCAGAGCTCGAAGCATCGATGTCCGCTGCCGATTTTTGGCAGGATAAAAACAATGCTCAGGCAGTGATCAGGGAAATTGCCGAGCTCAAAGCAAAAAAAGAAGGGGCAGGTATGTATGACAAAGGGGGAGCAGTCATTACGATTTTCTCAGGAGCTGGTGGAGACGATGCTGAAGATTTTTCAGCCATGCTGTTTGATATGTATCGAAAATACGTTGCAGGCAAAGGCTGGAGTGCGGCAATTATTCATGAAAATACCAATGATCACGGCGGTTATCGCAATGTGACATTTGAAATCGAGGGTAAAAATGTCTACGGCAATCTCAAAAATGAATCAGGTGTACATCGTTTGGTGCGAGTTTCTCCTTTCAATTCAAAGGGTATGCGGCATACTTCTTTTTCAATGGTTGAAGTCATACCAAAATTTCAAAAAACGATTTCGATCGATATTCCCGCTGGTGATATGCGATTTGAACTTTCAAAAGCTGGAGGACCTGGAGGACAAAATGTAAACAAGCGTGAGACTGCGGTCAGGGTAGTACATATTCCGACAAACATGTCGGTCCATGTAGCTTCAGAACGTTCTCAAGCTCAGAACAAAGAAAAGGCTATAGAAATCTTAAAAGCTAAACTCTTTAAACGACAACAGGAAGAACAAAAAGCCAAAGAAAAGGGTATGCAGATTTCTTCGACAACAGATATCGAATGGGGGAACCAAATCAGATCGTATGTCTTGCATCCGTATAAGATGGTCAAGGATCATAGGACAGATATGGAGGTCAGAGATGTCGAAAAAGTCCTCAACGGTGAGCTTGATGACTTTATTGAGGCTGAAAAACACCTTTAGACCACAAAATATGGGTTGCACTGAGTTCTCTATGGGGTAAAATAGAGAGCAATGATCTATTTCGACAAAGTATCGAAGATTTATGGCGCGGATGCGGTTGCTCTCGATAACGTCAGCTTCAATATAGAACCCAAAGAATTCGTTTCTGTCGTCGGACAATCCGGTGCTGGCAAGACGACCCTTCTCAAAATGATATTGGCAGAAGACCGACCTACCTCTGGGGGAGTCTTTTTTCATTCAGCCAATATTCACAAACTCCGCAGAAAGGAAATCAACAATCTTCGACGTAAGATAGGTGTAGTCTTTCAGGACTTCAGGCTTTTGCCCAATAAAACCGCCTATGAAAACATTGCTTTTGCCATGGAAGTGGCTGGCAGAAGCGATGAAGAAATAGCTGCCGACGTACCGCATGTACTTGAACTCGTTGATCTTGGTAGCAAAGGACACAATTTCCCAAGTCAGCTCTCGGGAGGAGAGCGTCAGCGTGTCGCTATTGCTCGAGCTATCGTCAATCAGCCCGATCTTATCATTGCTGACGAACCAACAGGCAACCTTGATCCTATTAGTACGTACGAAATCGTGCAGATCTTTAAAAAGATCAATGACTTAGGTACGACAATCGTTCTCACTACTCACAACAAGGGTGTGATCGACAATTTAGGTCGAAGAGTGCTGACAATGGAGAATGGTCGCGTTATCAGGGACGATCAGCAGGGAAGGTATGTCCTCTAACCGATCCATGCTATAAATACCACTATGTTTTTAACCACCACTAAGCGCGTAATAAAATCGGGATTCGTACAATTTTGGAGAGGTACGTTTGTTTCGCTTTCATCTATCTTGGTGATGTTCATTACTCTCTCTGTCATTGCTTCTCTTCTCTTTTTGAGCGTCATTTTCAATGCAGCTTTGACCGAAATCAAAGACAAAGTCGATATCAATATCTATTTCTCAGCCAATGCCAGTGAAGAAGAAGTACTTGCAGCCAAGGCTGTCATAGAAAAGTTGCCTGAAGTAGCTGCTGCCAACTATATTCCTAAAGAACAAGTACTTGCAGCTTTCAAGGATCGTCACCAAAACGACAGCACCATCCTCCTTTCTCTTGAAGAAATCGGTGAAAATCCACTTGGCGCTATTATCAACGTAAAAGCCAAGGATCCAAATCAATACGAAGCGATTTACAATGATCTCAACAATCAATCATTCCTTTCAAAAGACGGTATTTCTATTATCGACAAGATCAACTACGTCGATACCAAGAGTGCAATCGACAAACTGACGAAGTTTATCAGAGCAGGGGAACGTCTCGGTCTTATCTTCACCTGTATCATGATCAGTCTTTCGATCATCATTACATTCAATACAATTCGATTGGCGATTTATATTTCTAGAGAAGAAATTGCTGTGATGCGACTTGTCGGTGCAAGCAATAAATATATCAGAGGACCATTTGTGGTCATCGGTATTATATATGGAGTATTTGCAGGTATTTTGACACTGGCTGTAGCGTATCCTGTGACATATTGGATAGGCAATCTGACCGTCAATTTCCTTTCAGGCGTCAGCATTCATGCATATTATATTTCGCATTTTCCACAGATTTTTGTACTTATTATCAGCTCAGGCATTATTCTTGGCGCCGTTTCCAGCTACCTGGCGGTTCGCAAGTATCTCACCAACTAATTCATGACCTACGTTTCTTACTCCACCCCGCAGAAGTCTAAAAAAGAAACAACATGAAAAAACAGCCCAAGTATATTTTCGTCTTCGGTGGAGTGATGTCTGGAGTAGGCAAGGGAATAGCAACTTCTTCTATCGGTCTTATCCTCCAAGGCAAGGGTTATGAAGTAAGGCCGATCAAGATCGATCCATATCTCAACGTCGACGCAGGCACGATGAATCCGACTGAGCATGGTGAAACGTACGTGCTTGATTCTGGACTGGAGACCGACCAAGACATGGGCAACTATGAGCGTTTTCTCAATCTTGATCTGACCAATGCTGAATACATGACGAGCGGCATGATCTATCAGCATGTCATAGAAAAAGAGCGCAATCTCGGCTATGGCGGACGATGCGTTGAAGCAATTCCAGATATTCGCGATGAAATTGTTGGCAGAATAGAAAAAGTCGCTAGAGAAACAGATATTTGTCTTGTCGAAGTCGGTGGTACGGTGGGTGATTATCAAAATGCTCTTTTTATCGAAGCGGCACGTGTCATACGTCTCAAACATCCCGACGATGTACTCTTTGTCCTGGTGAGCTATGTGCCAATACCAGGCAAGATTGGTGAAATGAAAACAAGACCAACACAACATGCTGTCAGACAGCTCAATAGCTATGGTATACAGCCAGACATGGTTATTGCCCGAGCAGAATTGCCACTTGATCATAAGCGTAAGCAGAAAATTTCTATTTCCTGCAATATCCCTGAAGCAGGTGTTATCTCAGCGCCTGATATAGAAAGTATTTACGATGTACCGCTCAATTTTGAACGTGATCGTATTGGTGATTATATTCTCGAACAGTTGCGCCTCAAGCCAAAGAAAAATTCCGCTGGTATCGGTCCATGGAGACAATATGTGCGCAAGATGAAGTCGCCAAAAGGGGAAGTGAAGATTGCTATTGTTGGTAAATATTTTGATACGGGAGAATTTGTCCTTTCTGATTCATATATCTCTGTGATCGAAGCGGTGAAATTTTCGGCATACAATGCCGGCGTCAAAGCCAATATTTCTTGGATCAATTCTAAAGAATTTGATCAGAGTGCAGGTGGCGATCCTAAAAAGGTAAAAGAACTTTCCCAATACGCTGGCGTGATTGTACCTGGAGGCTTCGGTTCAAGTGGCATAGAAGGCAAAATCAATGTTATTAAATACTGTCGTGAAAATAAGATTCCATATTTTGGACTTTGCTACGGCATGCAATTGGCAGTGATCGAGTACGCTCGACATGTTGCCAATCTCAAGGGTGCACACACGACTGAAATCAATCCCAACGCTCCGCATCCCGTTATCGATATTTTGCCAGAGCAGAAGATCAATATGGAAAAGAAACGCTACGGCGGCAGCATGCGTCTCGGTGCTCGACTGGCGCACTTAAGAAAAGGATCAATTGCCGCCGCAGCGTATAAGAGCGATTCTGTCAGTGAGCGTCATCGTCACCGTTACGAGGTAAATCCAGAATATGCCAAGCAAATTGAAGCCGCAGGTCTTATCTTTTCGGGCAAATCTCCAGATGGAATACTGATGGAAATCGCTGAACTTCCCAAGACAGAACATCCATTTTTCCTTGGTACGCAGTTTCATCCTGAGTTTAGGGCTCGACCGCTCGCCCCACATCCGCTTTTCAGCGCTTTTATCAAAGCAGCACTCAATAAAAACAAATAAAGAGCAATTGAATCGCTCAATTTTTTAGGCTACAATTTTAGAGAACAGTTTCTTTGTTTTTTTGCGGAGGTAGTATGAAATTTGTCACACTTGAAGCCGATGAATTGAAATTCATCGAGAGTCTGCGGGGTAAAACTGAATTTACCGAGAAACAATGGGAGGAATTTCTGAATATCGTCCGTAGTCATGGCATACCAGCTTATATGTATCCGGAGCAGGGAGGGTTTGCGATCCATATCTACAATCATCCCCAAAGGTACAAAGATCCGCTCCCGATCTTAGTCACGATGTGTCAGGACCAGATACCATATTCGCCGAAGGCGGGGTTGAAAACAGTCGTTGATTGTGCGGAGTGGGTGGGACGTCAGCTTACTCATACTGCGCAGAACAATGAAATTTTGTTTTTTTACCGGCTGATCGACAAGATCACCCCGCCGCACAAGTGTTGCTTGTTGCCGTCACACGAGTTGGTCTTGCAGAAGATTTGATATCGCATGAAACGAATCCCAGAGACGAGGCTCTGGGATTTTTTTATATCTGCGCAATACTTGAGTAAAAGCGCTTTTTGGGGTATCGTTTGGAAACTATCCTCGTGATATTGCCAGTTCGTCTAATGGTAGGACACATCCCTCTGGAGGATGTTATTGGGGTTCGAGTCCCTGACTGGCAGCAGTTTAGTTTTTTGTACCAATAGACCTAGACACGTGAAGCAAAACAAGGGTGGTTTGGAAAACTACAAAAAGCGTCCTAGACGGGTCAAAATCGGTTTCTATATTTTGAGCCATGGAATCAGTTCGAGACCTAGGTGGGTTAAATAAGCAGAAAATATTAAAAGTAAAGACAACTTTACATTTAATATCACACCGGATATATTTGTGATAATCAAGAGTATGAAAGAGAAAATAAAAAATGAAGTAAGCAAATATAGAATAGAGAAGGGTGTAACCCAAGAAGAGCTTGCTTCAAAGGTTGCTGTGAGCAGGCAAACGATCATCGCCCTCGAAAAAGGGAATTATACACCTTCGATTTTACTCGCTCTAAAGATCGCGGACTTTTTCAAGGTCTCAGTCGAGAAAATATTTAAAATATCATATGAAAAATAATATAAAAGAAATCATCGTTACGGCGGTATTGATTGCGATCGCGATATTGTTGCTCAACCCCTTTCATTTCTGGATGCCGGACATGATGGTGATGAGCATGCTCGTTGCCGCGCTCGTGCTATTTGGCGTCTTTGCGAGCTTCATTCTTCGCGAAAAAGCGGCTGATGAAAGAGACGAGTATCATAAATCCTTGTCAGGAAGAAACGCTTTTCTTGTTGGTGCAGGGATGCTCATGCTTGGAATTATCATTCAGGGATATTCTCATGAGGTTGATGCGTGGCTTGTCGCTGCTCTCATTGGAATGGTGGTGGCAAAAATAGCTACTCGTATCTGGAGCGATAAAAATCTATAACATATAATGTAAAGTATACTTTACATTTCTTTTGATCCTTTCTATACTAATCATAGTAAGAGTCATTATTAGCTAGTATATTTTTATGAATAAAAACACAGGAATTATTATTGGAATCGTTGTCTTGGTTGTTGTTATTGGAGTGTATGCATCAATGAATAATAAAGACGATGCGATGATGGAAAAAGAAAACATGATGTCAGATGATCAGGTGATGATGGACAAGGATGATGCAATGATGGGTGACACCATGATGAAAGCAGGATCATATGAAGCATACGCGCCTGAAAAGATTGCGATGGCTTCAAGCACTCATGATGTCGTACTCTTTTTTAGAGCGGGATGGTGTCCAACCTGTATTGCGCTTGATAAAGACATAAAGGCGCATCTCGGTTACATTCCTTCGAGCCTCACTATCCTTGATGTTGACTACGACAACTCTGCGGATCTAAAGAAAAAATATGGAGTTACCTATCAGCATACGTTCGTTCAGGCGGATAAGGATGGCAATCTCATTAAGAAGTGGAGCGGTAGCCCGACCCTAGAGGCTCTTGTTGCTGAAGTAAAATAACATGTTTCTTCTGATTATTTCATTTATAGGCGGCGTACTGACCGTGCTCGCTCCGTGCATTCTCCCTCTGTTGCCCATTATCGTGGGAGGATCGCTTGCCGACGGAAAAGTAAATGTAAAAAAGGCTTTGACAGTAATTGGTTCGCTCGGTCTTTCTGTCATTGCCTTCACGCTCCTTCTCAAGGTGAGTACGGCATTTGTTGCGGTCCCGGAATATACTTGGAAAGTTATATCAGGAGGAATCATCCTGTTTTTGGGGCTTGTGACGCTTTTCCCAGCTCTGTGGGAGAGTCGGATCATTGCTAAGTTGAGTATCGGGTCTAACAAACTGCTCGGCAAAGGCGATCAAAAGAAAAATTTTTGGGGAGACGTCATTGTGGGCGCTGCGTTGGGTCCGGTATTCTCTACATGCAGCCCAACATACTTTATCGTTCTTGCTACCGTGCTTCCGGTAAGCCCGGTCCTTGGTATGGTGTATCTGCTTTCTTACACTGTCGGCTTGGGCGTGGCGCTGCTTGCTATTGCTTTTGTCGGGCAGAAGATCATGGGCAAGCTTGGCGTCGTGTCTAATCCGAAGGGAACGTTCAAACGCGTTCTGGGAATTATCTTCATTCTCGTGGGCGTGGCAATTCTCACTGGTGTCGACAAGAAAATCGAGACGCTCATTACGAACTCGGGCTTCTTCGATATAACCAAAGTAGAGCAAAAGCTTTTGGAGGTACAGAACGAAGCTAAGGATGATAGTAAAGAAAAAAAATTCAACAAGGTTCCTGAACTAAGCACGATCGACGGATACATCAATACAGATGGCAAGCCGATCACGCTGGATTCGCTCAAGGGCAAGGTGGTGCTTCTTGATATCTGGACATACAGTTGCATCAATTGCCAGAGAACCATTCCATATCTTAACGATTGGTATGAAAAATATCATGACCAGGGGCTTGAGATCGTAGGACTGCATACACCGGAATTTGGATTTGAAAAAGTTCAGTCAAATGTAGAAAAAGCCGTTGAGAAATTCGATATCAAATATCCTGTCGTTTTAGATAATGATTACTCGACATGGCGAGCACTCGGCAATCAGTACTGGCCGCGAAAATATCTTGTCGATATCGATGGCTATATCGTATATGACCATATCGGCGAAGGTTCTTATGAAGAAACAGAAAAGGCTATTCAAAAGGCGCTGGAGGAGCGCGCTCTGCGAATGGGCACAGAGAATACCGTGTCTGAAGCTGCAAACACCACTCCTTCAGATGTTATTTTGGTTGATTCAAGGAAGGTAAGGAGTCCAGAAACGTATTTCGGCGCTAGCAGAAATCAGTATCTGGCGAATGGTCGCTTTGGTGTAGTTGGCGAGCAAACACTTTCTATTCCCGCTCGCGTCGTACCTAATAATCTCTATCTTGGAGGCGTCTGGGATATTGAAGATGAATATGCTGAAAATAAAGGATCGGCAACCATTGTGTTCGGTTATGAGGCTAAGAATGTCTATATGACTGCAGGGTCGGTGAACGGTGTGGATGTTGAAATCTATGAAGATGATAAGCTAGTGAAGACGATAACTATCAAGGATGAAACGCTCTACCAGCTCATCCAAGATACAGACTATGGAAAGCACACGCTTAAGATAGTGATACCGAACGCTGGATTGCGAGCATTTACTTTTACCTTCGGTTAATCACTCGTTGTTAAACCCCTCTGAGACTCGAACTGAAAAAGGAGCATGATTAGCAGCATATAATTTTCGGTGACATTCCCAGATTACCAGCAATCAAGTTTTTGGTACCTAGAGACCTAGAGGGGTCAACGGGTGCTTAAAATGTTAAAATCTATTTATGGATTCTGTTAATGTAAAAATTGTTGTATTTGTCCCAGAAACGCATACTGATGTGGTTCGTGAAGCTATGGGCAAAGCGGGTGCAGGAAAAATTGGTAACTATAGCCACTGCACTTTCTCCTCAAAGGGTGTTGGACGTTTTAAACCTGAACAAGGAGCCAATCCTCATATTGGTGAAGTTGGAAAACTTGAAGAAGTGATTGAAGAAAGAATTGAAACGATCTGTCCCAGAGAAAAACTCAAGAATGTTATTGCAGTAATAAAGGAAATTCATCCATATGATGAAGTTGCTTTGGACGTGTATCCTTTGGAAAATATATGAGAACAGTAATTAAAAAAATCGATAAGGAATGGTTAGATATGATTCTTGCGGGTAAGAAAAAGTTTGAACTAAGACTTGCCGATTTTGATATTGAGGACGGTGATATTCTTCGTCTTGAAGAGTGGGTTGGAACAGGTGCCGATAGGAAGCCAACAGGGAGATTTGTTGAAAAGAAAGTTACTTATGCACGAAAGGTTGATTTAAAGAACTGGGTTGAAAATCAGCCAGAACTAAGTGATAAAGGTTTTTATGTTTTGCAGTTTGATTAATTATGGATAAAAAATATCTAGATCAATATGATGATGGAAATCCAGGGGCTCTAGATGATGGTCTTTCGGATGAGCAATTGACGGAGCTCGTAAGTCTGGTTGGCGAAGTGCTTTTCAATTTTAATAAAGTTGAGTCTGACCTTGAGACTCCTATTGTTTGGGTATTGTTCTAACTCTGTTCTCATCTTACTCCGAGAGAATATTTAAGCAAGAAAAATTTCGTATTACCTAATTTATTGACACAATCTGGAATTCCTTTAGTCTGTTATGAGAATCTATTCTTTTGAAAGGAGATACGATGGCAGAGACGATTGATACGGAAAATCTGAAAAAGATATTTAAGGAAGTGGGTTGTCCGGGTATTGTGGACATGGTCGAGTGGCTTAAGGGTGAAGAAGCAAAAGGTCTTGTTTCTTTCACACTTCTAACAGATCCCCTCGGAGTTGCGAAGGGTGAATTCTCAGCAGAAGCGGCCGCAAAACTGAAAGAGTTTACCATTGGCGGAAAGGGACAAACTCCACTGGAGTTCTTTGCTACTCTAGCTGAGAAATTATCCGAGGTGAACACTCCACTACGTCAAAAAGGGCTGAAATACTTGGATTCTGTTTGCGCAGAGACTGTTGCGTGGAACAAGGCACCACAACGCCCTCTTACTCCGGAGGAAATCGCGAAGATATTTGATGAGCCACCAAGTGCTGAGCTCAAGAAAGCACTTCCTGACTTCTTTAGTGTCGTCGAATCACTGCAGTAGAAACCGAACTGATCACTTTAAAGACGTCCAATTTCTTGGACGTCTTTATTTTAAGTAGATCCATTATTGCCTAACCCGAATTTGTGTTGTAATGTGTGGCGAGAAGAGCGGCTCGAAAGTCGCGTTGTTAACCGAATGGAGGCACGTTATGGGTTCTGTGGTAGCAAAGGATGAAACGTTGACCACGGGTCAGATTGCAAAAATCTGCAATGTTGCACCTCGAACTGTCAGTAAATGGGTCGATAAAGACCTGTTGAAAGGGTATCGATTGCCGGGTAGCCGGGATCGGCGGGTCGAGGTCAGGAACTTGGTTCCATTCATGCAGAAGCATGGGATACCACTCAGAGATCTTCGAATTTTTCTGGTCGGACCGCAGGTGCGGGTGCTCATTATTGATGTCGATCCTGACGTCTACGAAATACCCAAGGCTCTTATCGAGAAGGAGGAAGGGTATGTGGTCCAGACAACGAAGTTTGGACTCATGTCTTCGGTCGTCATTCAAGAATTCCAGCCGCACGTTATCTTCGTCAACGTCGATCATGTCGAGAAGGCGACTGAGATCAAGGTCTTCGTGAAAAGCAATGCGGCTACGTTGATGACGAAGCTCATTGCGATGAGCAAGAACGCGTCCGAACTCGGACCTGAATGGGTGAAGTCCAACAACTTCGACGCCGTCATTGGACAGCCATGCCAGACCAAGGAAATGCTCCAATGGATCCAAGAAGTGATGGCGTCTCTCTATTGATCGCCATGAACCAAGCCGCGGGGAAAACTACCCGCGGCTTTTTTGATACAATCAAACGATATGAAAATACTAAAAAGCATAGGAGCAATTTTTCTCGGATTTTTGACAGTAGTTATTCTCTCTATTGGTACCGACGCTATTCTTCACAAATTCAATATTTTTCCAGATGGAGCGGTGTTCAGTTATTCGCTTCTTTTGCTCGCATTGTTTTATAGAACGGTCTACACAGTGCTGGGTGGTTACGTAACAGCAACACTTGCACCGGAGCGTCCTATGAAGCATGCAATTATTCTTGGTTTTGTCGGTTTAGTAGCAGGTACAGCAGGAGCTATTGCCAATGCTGATCTTGGTCCAGCGTGGTATTCATGGGGACTTGTTGTGCTGGCATTGCCTAGCGTCTGGCTCGGTGCTCGATTGAAGGGTAATAAAGCGGCATCTGAAGCGTCTTATTAGGAGTTGATCGCAAGTTGATCACACGGCTTTCTGCTAGATTTTCTATTGATTTTTTGGAAAAACGTGCTATAATCTTTTAAAACTTATCAAATCAGTCTCAATACACATGGGAAAAATTAAACGATTCATAAAAAATTACAAATTCTCGATACCAACTCTTATTTTGGTGTTGATTATTGCTGGTGCTGTTGTATTTGGCGGAGGAAAGCCAAAGGTGCAGGGCGAAACGATTGTTTTGGCTCCACAGACAGTCTCACAAGAAGTAGATGTTACTGGCCGAGTACGTCCTGCAGAAGATGTTGCACTTTCAGTACAATCAGGCGGAAGGGTATCTTCGGTTGCAGTCAAAGTAGGTCAGGAAGTAACAACAGGACAAATATTGGTCCGAGTAGACAGCGCCGATTTGCAAGTACGTCTTGCACGTCAGCAAGCTGCATTGGCAAAGGCTCGACTCGCTTTTGAACAGGGAACAGCAGCAACGGCACAAGAAACACTCGCTAAGACATATGAAGATGGCTTCAATGCGATTTCGGATACATTCGTAGAATTGCCAGATATTATTTCTGAATTCGACAATATATTTTATCAAACTTCATATTCTCCGTACTTCTCAGATACAAATGTTCGCAATATAAGTACCAATGCTCGAGAAAATAAAGAATCGATCGGAGCACGTTTTGATCGTGCAAAGATTTCTTTTGGTGTAGTCGAAACTTCTTATACGGGCTTTTCTCGCAATGCATCACCAGAAGCACTCGAAGCCATGCTTGCTAAAACATACACTATTACTAAAACACTCTCGGATATCGTCAAAGATACCCGAACGCTCGTAAAATATGTCAAAGACAATACCGACGCTCCGGTACCCGATGAAATAGATCGCGATCTTGCAACGCTCGACGAATTTACTTCAAGCACCAATGGATTCTTGTCGGAAATCACTCGTGTTCAAAATGCTATCAATGAATCTCGTCGTTCGATCAACAATGAAAATCGCGACACACAGATAAGCAGAATCGATATCGAACAAGCAGAACTCGATATTCAGGATATCTTGGTACAGATCAACAATCGAACTATTAAATCTCCAGTCAATGGAATCGTGACCGATGTAAAAGCAAAAGTAGGAGAAAGTATTTCAGCTTCAACGCCTGTTGTATCTGTTATCTCGGCAAATCAGTTTGAAATCGAAGCCAATGTCCCAGAAGCTGATATGGCCAAAATCATTCTAGGTGCTGAGACCGACGTCACACTCGATGCCTATGACAGTGATGTAGTATTTAAGGCTACAGTAACCGCTATTGATCCTGCAGAAACGGTTGTCGATGGTGTTGCCACCTACAAGACTACATTTCAGTTCGTAGATAAAGATGATCGTATCAAATCTGGTATGACCGCCAATCTTATCGTCAAAGGACAAAGAAAAGACAATGTGCTCGCTGTTCCTCAGCGTGCAGTGTTTATCAAGAATGGCAATAAATATGTCCAAGTTCAGGTAGGGGAAGTAGTAGAAGACAAACCAGTTCAGACAGGACTTCGTGGATCAAACGGTAGTGTGGAAATCATTAGTGGTTTGACCGAAGGAGACAAAGTGATCGTATTTAGCGAAGGTAAATAATATCCATGGCTCTTCTGGAATTAAAAAATCTTAAGAAAACGTATTATGGCGAAGGTACGGAAACTCCCGTACTTCACGGTATCAATTTCACTCTTGAAAAAGGAGAATTCTTGGCAGTAATGGGACCATCTGGTTCGGGCAAATCTACTTTGCTACAGATTCTTGGTTTTCTCGATCTTCACACGGGTGGAGAATATATTTTTGAAGGCAAAGAAGTCTCAACATATAGCAAAGAAGAAGTAGCTAAGATTCGCAACAATAAGCTCGGTTTTATTTTCCAAGCATTCAATCTCTTGGCTCGTACGTCAGTATTGGAAAACGTAAAACTGCCACTTCTATATTCTGATGTTCCAGAATCAGAGTGGAATGAACGTGCTCGAAAAGCTATCGATGCAGTAGGACTCTCGCATCGTATTGATTTTGAACCAGCACAACTCTCTGGTGGAGAAAAGCAGCGTGTTGCTATTGCAAGAGCGTTGGTAAACAATCCAAGTATTATTTTTGCCGATGAACCAACAGGCAACCTTGATTCAAAATCAGGCAAGGCTGTTATGGAAATTATTCAGAAACTCAATGATGAGGGACACACTGTCTTGCTTATTACTCACGAAACATCGACAGCCGAACATGCCAAGAGAACGATTAGAATCAAAGACGGAAATATAGAAAGCGATAAGAGAGTCGACAATCGCCGAATCGCAGCTGATAATTTCTCAAAATAATATGCTTCTCAAACACAGAGTAAAAACTGCATATACTGGTCTTTCGACAAACAAATCTCGATCACTTCTTACGATTCTTGGTATCGTGATCGGTATTACATCGATCATCATCGTCATGGCCATGGGTCAGGGAGCAGAAAATCTTATTCTTAAACAAGTAGAAGGTCTTGGTGCGACAACGATCAATATCGAACCAGGCAAACAGCCAAGCGGACCGTCCGATTATGCCGAACTTTATACAGACTCTCTCAAACAGAGAGATATCGATGCACTCAGCAAACCTTCAAATGTCCAGGGTGTAAAAGATATGACACCGCTTGTTACGGTGCCAGTCACTATTTTGTATGAAGGCAAGACAGAGCGTGGAGCTGTCACTGGAGCGTCTGAAGTATTTGAAGATATTCTTACGATCTACCCAAATATTGGAGAATTTTTCACTATCGATGATGTCAGGCAGAAATCACGTGTCGTGGTGCTCGGTGCAGAAATCAAAGAAGATATTTTCGGACTATCCGATCCGATAGGGCAGAGTATAAGAATAAAAGATCAGTCATTTAGGGTGATCGGTATATTTCCAAAAGAAGGCCAATCACTTCTCAATGTCGATAAAATGGTTGTCATTCCGTATACAACCGTACAGCAATATCTCAGCGGCGCTGATCATTTCAATGCTATTATCGTGCGCGCCGAAACAAAAGAAATATTACCTCGTGTACTTTTTGATATCAAAGCCACGCTTCGTGAGTCTCACGATATTACTGATGCAAAAGATGATGACTTTCATATTACGACTCAAGCCGATGCTGTAGAAATCATTGGAACAATTACGACCGTGCTCAAAGCACTCCTTGGATCTGTTGCTGGTATTTCTCTTGTTGTCGGAGGTATTGGTATTATGAATATCATGCTTGTGTCGGTTACAGAACGTACGCGTGAAATCGGTCTTCGCAAAGCTCTCGGAGCGACCGAAGGTGATATTCTTTCTCAATTTCTTATTGAATCGGTCATGCTCACCGGTCTTGGTGGTGTGATCGGAATCTTGCTTGGAGCAGGTATATCATTTCTGGCATCGATAGTTCTGAGTACGTATGTCGCAGCTGGTTGGACATTTGCATTCCCAATCTCTGCAGCACTCCTTGGTCTTGGTGTTTCAGCTGCTATCGGTCTCGCCTTTGGTATCTATCCCGCAAAACGCGCGGCTGCAAAAAGTCCGATGGAAGCTCTCCGATACGAGTAGAGCTTCAATTGATATAATGAGTAAATGCTCAAGTTTACTTCTGAAATAAAGATATACAACGGCAATCCATATGTGCATGTCAGTGCCGCGCAAGTCGCTACTATTAGATCCAAATGGCGAAAAGCACTTCCTGTATTGATCAGGATCAATGGTAAGCCTGAAAAAGCCTGGCGCATCAATATGATGCCGATCGGTGATGGGAATTTTTACTTATATTTGCATGGCGATGTGCGTAAGGCTTCTCGTACAAAAGTAGGAGATATGGTCAAAGTAGAAATATCTTTTGATGAGAAATATAAAAATGGTCCGATGCATCCGATACCATCGTGGTTTCGAATTCCTTTATCAAAAAATAAGATTGCCAAGAAAGCCTGGGAAGCCCTGATTCCAAGTCGAAAGAAAGAAATTTTAAGATATCTATCGTGGCTCAAATCCAAAGAAGCTCGTGATCGCAATGTTGAGAAAGCCTTATATGTATTGTCTGGAAATAAAGCTCGATATATGGCTCGAACTTGGGAGAATGGGCAATAAAATAAATTATATGAAAATAATTCTCGCTTCAGAATCTGCAGGAAGGAAAAAAGTGCTTGAGGATGCAGGTATTGAATTTGAAGTTATTCCAAGTAATTTTGAGGAAGATATGACATTGCCGATGTCTCCAGAGCAGCTCACTATGCATCTGTCTCTAGGTAAGGCGAGATCTGTAGCTGCTAAACATCAAGATGCGATTGTTATTGGCGCAGATACTCTCGGAGTTTTTGATGGTCAAGTTTTGGGTAAACCTCACACCGAAGATCGATCAATAGAAATGTTGTCGATGCTAAGTGGAAATATGCACTCAATGATCACTGGTTTGACTGTGATTGATACTAAACATAAAAAAGAAATTACTAAATCGGTTGAAACAAAAATTTGGTTTAGAAAAATTCCAGCAGAAGAAATTGTTGAATATACAAAAATAGGTGAAGCTCTTAAAAAAGCAGGAGCGTATGCGTACCAACTCAATGGTCATAAGTTTGTCGAAAGAATAGAGGGAAGTGAGTCAAATATCATTGGTTTGCCAATCGAAGAGGTCAGCAAAATATTAAAAGAACTGTCTGTTTGATGCAATCTAATTTTTTATCTGCATCTTGCACAAGGCTGCTTTCCGAGTAATATTAGCAGCGGATCAATAAACCCTCTACGAAAGGACTTGGTTATGAACAAAGTTGAATTGGCGGAAGCTCTCGACCCACTGATCGAGCAAAAAACAGTCGATAGTGCGACAGAAAACTCTCAGAACGTTCTGCGTATCTTGCGCAGCGCTCTCGTGCGCGGTGACGAGGATGAGATCCGAGCTATTGCTGAGGCAGCGGTTGAAATACGGGAGAATCACGCTGCGCGAGAGAGAAAACATGGCTTTCCCGATAGAAGATTGCGTTCGCATCCTGCGAGACGCGGGTATTAGTTTTCTATCGATCTCAAGACTTCCGGAATTGTCCGGAAGTTTTTTTATACAAATAATAAACCCCCGAGAATTTTCTCGGGGGTTTTGGTGTGAAGTATCAGGCGATTTTGCTGAACTTATTGATGATCCGAACCGTCGTCGGACTTGAGCGGGGGATTGTCTTGACGACGAGCGAGACACGGTTTTCTTCGTTGAGTGCACGCCAGTACGTCTGGGCAATCGCTTCAGAATTGCCAGTCAGTGGCATGAGCAGCGGATTGCCGTCGAACGAAGGCAAGGGATTGCCATCACCGGTGTAGGTGGTGACACAGAAGCCGAAGCCTTTTTGGATCGAGAAGTGCATCTGACCAATTTGTTGACAGCTGTCATTGTTCGCACATTTTTTAAGTGTGAGAAATGAGACTTGCGGATCTGACTTGCCATCGATCCCAAAAGAGCTGATGGCGGTAATGCGCGGGGTGAAGTTGGGTGAATCAGGCTCGTATTTCCATTCCCTGAGCATATATGCGAGGCCGAGAGTTTTCCGGCTCTTGAGCTGCTCAGTGACAGTATCGGTCTGATTGCCGTTGCTGACAATGCACTGACCGTGAGCCTCGTCCATTGCATTGTAAATGGTGAGGCTCAGGTCGGTGACTTTTGACGCGTCGACGGGCTCCGTAAAGATCCGGCCCAGGAATGATTTGTCGGCGCTGAAAATGCGGTTTCGGCTGTTCTCGCTCCTGCCCATGATCCAGTAAATCTGAATCATACTTTCTCCCGTCTCATCCACGCCAACGACGATGCCTCGGCCTGGATAAGGATTCTTGCTCAATGCTTCAAAGTTCTGTCGTGCAATATTGCTATCGTACTTGCCCATAACTATCCTCCAAAAGGGGTTAAGGTTCTGCGTCACAGATTATGTGTTTGGAGGATAGTTGTCAATTTGGATTGAATAAAATATTCAGGGTGATACAGTTAATTTATACTCTAATATTTATATTTATGAACCAAATCTGGTTTGATATTATCTATCTTTTTGTAATCGCTTTGCCCGTTGCGGCAGTATCGTGGACAGTTACGCATGAAGAAATATTTCGCGAGCCGAGAGAGTGGTGTGTTAGGAAAAGTAAAATTGGCAAATCTCTTTTTACCAGAAAATTCTTCTATTTATTTACCTGCGAATACTGTTTTAGTCATTATGTAACAATCGCATTTCTTATTTTGACTGGGTACAAACTACTTTTCGATGATTGGAGAGGGTATATCATTTCAGGTTTTAGTCTCGTTGCTATCGCCAATGTGTATATGAGTCTATTTGCAATCGTCAGAGTTGAACTGAGAAAAGAAAAACTTGAGGCAAATCTGTATGAAAAAGAAGTCGAGGGGAGGTAGGAAAATATCCTATAGAGTAATCGAATTGCCCGCTACGAAACCTGTGGTCCAGCATAGTTGTAGGCTGTAGCCACCAGAAGGGCGATCGATATTTAAAATATCTCCAACCAAAAGAAGATTTGGGAAAAGACGTGAACGCATAGTTTTGAAATCGACTTCATCGAGCTTTACGCCGCCTGAAGTGACGATTGCTTTTTCAACCCCAAGCAATCCTTCGACGTGCAGTGGTATTGCCTTGAGAAATTGTACAAGTTCGAGACGCTGTTCACGTGTGACACTATGACTCCAGGTTTCAGGATCAATACCTGAAAGCTCGACAACGATTGGTGCGAGGGCAGGAGAGACGAGAGTACTCAAACTATTTTTGAATTTTTTATTGCTATGCTCTTTGAACACTTCTTGAAGCTTTTCATTGAGCTGACCATAGTCGAGGTTGGGAAGTATGTCGAGTGATACTACGACGTCGCCGTATTTTAAAAGTTCGCTCACGTCGCGACTCATATTGAGTATGGTTGGACCCGAAATTCCAAAATGCGTAAACAATACTCGGCCAGCACTCGTGGCTTGTTTGGCGTCATTTTGCAAAAGAGTGATTTTTGCATTCTGTAGCGTCACGCCTTGCAGACGTTTGACCCATTCATCTTTGATAGCAATTGGCACGAGCGCTGCGTCCGATTCGGCGACAGAATGTCCGATGTGTTTCAACCATTCAAAACCATCCCCAGTCGAACCTGTTTCTGGACGAGATTTGCCACCAGTAGCCAAAATAAATTGCTTGGCAGATATTTTCTCTTTTCCTTTAAGTTTTACTGCGACAATATTGTTGCCTTCAGTTTCAAAACCGGTAACAGGAGTATTTGATCGCACGGTAACCTTGCCTTGCTGCAAATATTCTACAAGTACATTCCAAACAGACTGAGATTTGTTGCTGACAGGGAATACACGCAATAGATTTTCTATTTTCGTATCCATTTGCTTCAAGTGAAAGAAATCCAGTGTTTCCTTTACACTCCATTGCGAAAAAGCAGAAAAAAGATATTTGTCATTATCTTTGAATTTTGCCAAAAGCTTTCTGGTGTCGAGCTCGGCATTGGTGACATTGCATCTGCCGCCTCCTGTGATGAGCAGCTTCTTTCCCAAGCTGTCATTTTTCTCCAAAAGTAGCACTTTTGCACCACGTTCTGCCGCTCTGCCGGCTGCCATCATACCTGCAGGACCGCCACCAATAACCACTACATCCCAATCTTCATTCATATACGAGCATCCTAACACAGTAGGTATAAGAAGCGATTAATGGTAACGTGTGGAGCAATGGCTAAAGAAGAGGTTATCGTCAGATTCGACAATGTATCGTTTGAGTACGGAGAGAACAAACCCATCCTACAAGAGGTGAGTTTTTCGGTGCGCAAGGGTTCCAAGGTCACGATCATGGGCCAAAACGGCGCTGGTAAGAGCACGATTTTCAAAATGATCACTCAAGAGCTCTCTCCGGAGGATGGTGAGATTCATATTGGACGTGGTACGACGATTGCTATCTCTCGACAGGTCATTCCTCGTGATGAAATGACGTTGACTGTCAGGGAATTTTTCGAAAAGAATTTTAGTACAAAAATCTATGATATCGATCCCAAAATCGATGCAGTGCTCGATGTCGTCAATCTCCACGCTCCGCACGATAGAATTATCAAAACATTTTCTGGAGGACAGCAAGCACGACTTTTGCTTGCTTCAGCGCTCATACAAGATCCCGATGTGCTTTTGCTCGATGAACCGACAAACAATCTCGACAAAGCCGGCATCGCTCATCTGACAGACTTCATTAAGAATTATAAAAAGACATGCTTGGTGATTTCTCACGATGCTGATTTCCTAAACTCTTTTACCGACGGCGTCTTGTATCTGGATGTCTTCACGAGAAAAGTAGAACAGTATGTCGGCAACTATTTCGACTTACTCGAAGAAATTTCTGCTCGTATTGAAAAAGAAAATAGGAAAAATGCTCAGTTGGCAAAAGAAATTCAGGAAAACAAAGACAAGGCAAACTTTTTTGCCAACAAAGGCGGTCAAATGCGTCTCGTAGCAAAATGCATGAGAGAAAAAGCCGAAGAGCTTGAAGAAGAAAAAGTTGATGTACGTAGAGAAGATAAGACGATTAGACCTTTTAGTATTCCAGCTCAGCCAGAATTTGTCGGGGAAATACTTTCTATCAATTCTTTTACGACGATAAACCCAAAGACTCATAAGCCAGTCAGCAGAAAAACAAAAATATCTTTGAAAAGAAATCGACATCTATTGCTCAAGGGTCCCAATGGTATTGGCAAAAGCACGTTGCTTGAGTCACTTGCCCTCAGCACATCTGCCGGCGCTGTTATAAGCTCTGGTGTGCGAGTAGGGTATTATCGTCAGGATTTCTCGACGCTCAATTTTGAAGACACTGTCTATGATTCTCTCTGGAGTGCAATGGAAAAGCCTCACGAAGAAACTTTGCGTTCAACTGCTGCAGGCTTTCTTATTACAGGCGAGCTGATTAAAACAAAAATAGGAGATCTCTCTGAAGGTCAAAAAGGTTTGGTAGCATTTGCCCGTCTTGTACTGCAAAAGCCAGGACTGCTTATTCTCGATGAACCGACCAATCATATTAACTTCCGTCATTTGCCGGTTATAGCCGAAGCCCTCAATACGTACCAAGGAGCAATGATTCTTGTCAGTCACGTCCCAGAATTTGTGGCCAAGATTCGTATCGATGAAGTTTTAGATTTGGAGAAATAAGTAAAGGGGTGTAATGTAGTTAGCGACCACCAGGATGGTGGAAGGGCTACACCCACAGTATCGGACTGGCCCGTTCACTTGCTCAACGTAGAGCAAGTGATTTTTATTTTAATAAAAAGAATCTGATACAATGCATTCTTATGCGAATAACCTACGGCATACACAAAACTCCTTTTGGACTTGCTCTCATAGCAATTGAAAAACAAAAAGTGATCCATTTGTCTTTTATCGATCCGAATAAAAAATCCACTGCAATCAATAATAGTAAAAAGATTTGGCCTGAAGCAGAAATAGTGAGGAGAGATACTGAAACTAAAAAATATATAAAAGATATTTTTAGTACAAAGAAAAGTATATATTCTAAAAAACTGATCATGCAGGGGACTGACTTTCAGAGAAAAGTCTGGAAAGCACTTTTAGGTATTCTATTTGGTAAAACTTCTACGTATGCAGAAATTGCAAAGAAAGTCGGATCGCCAAAGGCGGTGCGAGCAGTCGGAAGTGCCTGCGGGAAGAACGCAATAGCATTTCTCATACCATGCCATAGAGTACTAACCTCTACAGGTAAGATTGGCGGGTATCGCTGGGGAACAAAACGCAAAGAAGCACTATTGGCTTGGGAAAGAAAATTGTCTAATGCAAACTAGAGTGTTATAAATATAGGAGGAAGGAGTGGTTACAGGTGTTGATAGCACCAGTAACCGTTAGAGGTTGCGGGATCGCTAACACGTACGCATCCTCGGACTAAGGGCGACGCTTCGGAGTCGCCCTTTTCTTTTTGTTATAATAAAGATATGAAAAAACTGTGGTTTAAAAGAAAGTGGTATGGCTGGGGATGGTATCCGGCTACTTGGGAAGGGTGGGTAGTGATGTGGTCATATGTCGCTCTGGTATTCTTATTTTCACTAACGATCGATGAAAATTCTTCTCCAAAAGAAGTGATGTTTACTTTTTTTCTGCCTATAACACTTCTTACTATTACACTACTCAGAATTTGTTATAAAACTGGTGAATCACCACGATGGCAGTGGGGAAGACCAAAAGACGATACAAAAGATTTGTCATAAAAAATATTTGCGATAGAATAGGCTCCACATGTCAAACGATGATGCAATTGTAATAAAAGGTCTCACGAAGTCCTTTAAGAAGGTCAAAGTCCTCGAAGGAATCAATCTTACGATCAAAAAGGGCACAATGTTGGCTCTTCTTGGACCAAACGGTGCTGGTAAAACCACGACTGTGCGTATTTTGAGTACACTTCTCAAACCTGACAATGGTCAGGCGCATATTGGAGGTTTCGATGTGGTGAAGCAATCAGACGATGTCAGGCGTATTATTGGTCTCACAGGACAGTATGCGGCTATTGATGAGTATTTGACTGGAAAAGAAAATTTGGAAATGATGGGACGCTTGTATCACTTGGGTAAAGAAGAGAGCAAACGCCGAGCAACAGAACTTCTCAAACAGTTTGATCTCGAAGATGCAGCTGGCCGCGCTGCAAAAACGTACTCTGGTGGTATGCGCCGCCGACTCGACTTGGCTGCAAGTCTTGTAGCTACTCCGCCGATCATTTTTCTCGATGAACCGACAACAGGTCTCGATCCACGCAGCCGCTTGGCCATGTGGAAAGTCATTCAGCAGCTCATGAGCGAAGGGGCAACAATACTTCTTACTACGCAGTATCTCGAAGAAGCAGATAAGCTTGCCGATAGGATCGCTGTTATCGATCACGGCAAAGTCATTGCTGAGGGTACAGCCGACGAACTCAAGAGTCGTGTAGGAAAAAATCGTCTCGAACTTATCATTACAAAAACAGAAGATCTCAAGAAAGCAGAAGTAGCGGTCAATATTTCTGGTTCGGCAATAGTCGAAGAAGAACAGAGTCTTAGTATTCCAATAGAAGCCGGCGTAAAGCAGGTCAAAGATATTCTTGACCTCTTGGAAAAAGCGGGAATAAATATTGAGAGTATGTCACTGCACAAGCCGACACTTGATGATGTATTTCTCAATCTTACTGGTCATGAAGTCGAAGGCGAGTCTCATATAAATGAAAAAAATGTCTAAACACAAGCAACTCTATTGGTTTTTCAGTGATACGTATGTATTGATCGTACGAAGTCTTAAGCATATTTTCAAAAATCTTGATCAGCTTCTTTCTCTCGCTATTCAGCCGATCATGTTTATGCTTCTCTTCCGATACGTTTTTGGTGGAGCAATCGATACAGGTGGCACAACATATGTAAACTTTCTCGTGGCTGGTATTTTGGTCCAGACAGCGGCATTTGGAGCACTCACAACTTCGCTTAACGTCGCAACTGATCTTAAGAGGGGAATTATTGATCGATTCAAATCACTCCCAATGGTCAGTTCAACGGTACTTATTGGTCACGTCACTGCCGATCTGGTGCGAAACACTATTTCTTCGACAGTCATGATCCTTGTCGCTTTGCTTGTAGGGTTTAGGCCAACAGCAACATTTACCGAATGGCTCATGGCACTTGGCATATTGCTTGCCTTTACGTTTGCACTTTCGTGGGCGTCGGCAATCATGGGGCTTCTCGCAAAATCAGTCGAAGCGGTGCAGTGGATGGGCTTCATGCTTGTCTTTCCTCTTACCTTTGCAAGTAGTGCCTTCGTACCGACAGCAGGTATGCCAAAAGTACTTAGAATCTTTGCAGAAAATCAGCCAGTGACACACGTTATTGAAGCCATTCGCGGATATATGGTAGGCACTCCAGTAGGCAATCATGCCACTATCGCACTTATCTGGTGTGCAGCAGTTGTCGTTATTGCAATTCCTCTCTCAGGATATCTCTTTAGAAAGCACACTTCGTAGAACTATCTAAAATTGACACATATTTTTAATGATGTCTTAACGCCTTTTTAGCGTCAGACTAAGCCTGTTCACTCGTCACAAATTATAAGGCCCTAATGATGTAGAATACATATGTAGGGTCAATTACCAATAACTCACTTAACATTTAAAGCTGGTTTAACTTAAAAGTAACTTATAAAAAACATGTATACACGTAACTATTCGGATAAAGCCCGTAGATACGCACTCTTACTCATCACACCTCTCGCACTTGGCTCACTGCTCTTCGCGGCAGCTATTGTGCGTGCTGACGTTGCACCAACAATGACCAACGTTGTTCATGACTCAAGTCACAACGTAATCACGTCTGCAGCAATCGGCACATCGGTCCATGCAAGGGCTTCGGTCGCTTCGTCGACTGATAGCAACTCTATGGCAACAGGTACCGTCGACTTTACTCTTTACCCAAACACATCATGTACGGGTACTGGAGTCATGCAGTCGGGTGTGGCTTTGGTCAACGGTGTTGCTGAATCAAATGCAACAACAGTACCAAGTACAGGTCTCTCATATCTCGCTCACTTCAATGGTCAAGGTGATGTCTATTCACCAGCCAATTCTGGTTGTGCAATGTTGACTTCGTCAGCTCAAAACACAACTCTCTCACTCGCACTCTCAAGTAGTTCGATACAGACTGGTTCATCGGTCTTTAGCACTGCAACATTGGGCAATGCGACTGCCGGCGCTGGTGGATCGGTTGTCTTCCGAGTCTACAACAACAGTGCATGTACGACAGGAGCAGTCGATGCTGGTACACGAACAGTGACCAACGGTGTCGTGCCAAATTCTAGTTCTGTTCAGTTTAATACTGCCGGAACGTATTATTGGCAAGCAGTATACGGAGGTGATGCAAACAACACCACTGCAACAACTGCCTGCGTCAGCGGTACGGTAACAAATCCTGCTACGACAACCCCTCCAAATCCTGGAGCAGGTTCGATCAGCGGTATTGTCTATCGTGACGTCAATAAAAACCTCGTACGCAATGCCGGCGAACCTGGTTTTCAAGGTTGGACAGTCAAACTCTATACAGGTACCAACTGGCAGGGTAGCGCTCTGAAGAGCGTAACCACTGACAGCAATGGTTACTATTCATTTGGTACTCTTGCCGACGGTACATATAGTGTCGAATTGATCAACCATGAAAATGAAGGTATCGATCAGATGACTGCAGACTATGCATCATTGACGATCAGCAACGGTTCAGTCATCCAAAACATTGATTTCGGTAATGCCCGAGATTCATGGGGTGATGCACCGGACAATGACAACAAGAAACACGATAAAAAGTGGAATTGGAAAAAACTACTCAAAGGCAACAATGGTAATGGAAATCGTAATAGATAACCATCATTAAGCCAAAGATGTAATCCTAGCAAAGACCGTCCTACTGGATGGTCTTTGCTTATATAAAGCGTATTATTAAAATATATGAAAAAATTATTTATCGCTCTGATCGTCTTGGTGCTGATTGCTCTTGGAGTGTGGCACTATACGAAGCGTACTGAAGTGATTGAAGAACCTACGGTAGAAGAAAATAACCTTTCGCAGAAATATGAAAATCAGGTATTGGGATTTTCTATCAATTTCCCAAGCATAGTAGCTTCTTCGTCGGAAGGATATCCTGATAGTTACAAAGTCTATGAAGGAGATCGGGATGTAAAATTTAGAATTCCAGAATCGATGGCTACTGGTACCAATCTTTCTTCTGATAGCTATATTGCAGTCGAGCGTCTTACAGAATCTGAAGCATGCACTGCTGATTTGTTCTTAGAAGATAAGCAGGCCGATGCTCTTGATGTAGAAGAAAATGGCGTCATGTACTCAGTCGCTGCCGTGACCGATGCTGGTGCAGGCAATCGATACGAAGAAACAGTGTATGCACTTCCAAATTCTGAACCATGCATTGCTGTCAGATATCTCATTCACTATGGTGTGTTTGAAAATTATGAAGAGGGAACGGTCAGAGAGTTCGATAAGCAGGCAGTGATCAGCGAATTCGATAGTATCCGCAGAACATTGGTAGTCAATTAGTCTGTCGGAGTGACTGCAACGCACTTTCTGCGATCTGATATAATTTCTATATATGGCTCGTCGAAAGCATTCTCATTCAAAAGCGTTTAGAGATCTCTTTCTTGTAGTGCTCAGCATTATATTTGCTTACTTCCTACTCAGAGTAGGTGTATTGGAAAATATTGTCAGTGCTACCGAGGAAGTGCGTTTTATTGGTAGCTTTTTGGCTGGACTCTTTTTCACTTCGGCATTTACCATTGCCCCAGCTGCTATAGCGTTGGCAAAAATATCAGAAACATCATCTCCCTTTATAGTGGCACTGTGGGGAGCAGTGGGCGCGATGATTGGTGATACATTGCTTTTTCTTTTTCTTCGCGACTCTGTGGCAGAAGATTTCTATGATTTAGTAAAGGGTCCAAAATATAAAAGGGTTTTATCGATATTTAAATTGAGAATTTTCAGATGGTTGATGCCTCTTCTCGGAGCATTACTTATCATATCTCCAGTACCAGACGAGATCGGTTTGACAATGATGGGATTTTCAAAAGTACGCACTCGAATGATGATGCCGCTGACATTTATTTTCAATTATCTTGGTATTTTGCTTATAGCAGCAATCGCAGGCACTCTCTAGTATCAGACCATAGGGCAACTTTGACATATATAGCTGGCTCTTCTACTATGGAATGATGATAGAAGTAAAAAATGTCACTCGAAAGTACGGTAAATTTACGGCGGTAGACAATGTATCCTTCAAGGTAAATACGGGAGAAGTCTTTGCTTTTCTTGGTCCCAATGGTGCTGGTAAGACAACGACGATTAAGATGCTGACAACACTTCTTCATCCTACAGAAGGTCAGATTTTCCTCGATGGTCACAATGTAACTGAAGATCCAAATAAGACCCGACATTCTTTTGGTATTGTGTTCCAAGATCCAAGTCTCGACAATGAACTGACTGCATATGAAAACATGCAATTCCACGCTATTCTCTATGGCTTGCCTAAGAGTGTGTATGCAGAGCGTATAGAAAAACTTCTTGGTCTGGTAGAACTGACCGATCGCAAGGATGCGTATGTCAAAAACTTCTCAGGTGGTATGAAGCGTCGACTCGAAATCGCTCGTGGACTCCTTCATCATCCAAAAGTCCTTTTCCTCGATGAACCGACAATCGGTCTCGATCCACAAACCCGCAATCATATTTGGAATTACATTTACAATCTCAACAAAGAAGAGAAGGTTACTATTTTCTTCACTACTCATCATATGGAAGAAGTAGAACGAATGGCCCAGAAGATCGCTATCATTGATCATGGCAAACTCATAGAATATGGCACTCCCGACGAAATACGTGCCAAGGGAGGCTCACAGAGCTTAGAAGAGGCATTTATCAAGCTTACTGGTAAGAAGATCCGCGAAGAAGCTGGCAATGCAAGCAAAAACTTGATGAGGATTTCTAATAAAATGATGCGCTAAATAACATATATGAGAACAATATATATACTATGGTTACGTCAGTGCAAGCGCTTCATTCGCAAGAAGGCTAGTCTTGTCGGTGCTCTTGGTCAGCCAGTGATTTTCCTCTTTGCATTTGGTTTTGGTCTTAGTCCGATCTATGCCAAGGCTGGTGGGGGAGATTATATTCAATTCATCGCTCCAGGTATTATTGCTATGACGATCCTTTTCACTTCTATTTTTACGGGAGTGGAAATCATTTGGGATAAACAGTTTGGATTCCTCAAAGAAACATTCGTTGCACCTGTGTCTCGTTTCGAAATATTTATCGGTAAGACGGTAGGTGGTATGACCGTTGCTGGTGTGCAGGGTCTGCTCGTTTTTCTGATTACTCTTGTCGCAGGCTTCCGACCACAGAGTTTTGCTATGTTGCCATTGGCATTTTTGTACCTTCTTCTTATTTCATTTCTTTTCTCGGCTATTGGTACAGCTATTGCAGCGCGGCTCGATGATATGCAGAGCTTCCCACTCATTATCAACTTCATCATTCAGCCGCTTTTCTATCTTTCAGGTGCACTGTTCCCAGTACATGGTCTGCCAAAAGTGTTGAGTGTTATTACCAAGATCGATCCGCTCACGTATGGTGTCGACGGTATGCGCTATGCGCTCAGTGGTGACAATTTCTTCTCGGCCACGACAAGCTTAAGTGTGCTTGTTGCTCTCTCTGTTGTCACGGTTCTTGTCGGTTGGTATCAGTTTACGAAGATTGAATTGTAATCTTGAAAAATAGAATGTCACACTATGTCTACATACTCGAATGTGCAGACAAGACATTTTACATTGGCTACACCATCGATCTTGAGAGAAGACTTTCACGACACAATCATTTCAATTCTGGTGCACGATATACCAAAACCCGACGGCCAGTAGTGCTCAAGTATTACGAAACATATAAAACTCAGAAAGAAGCTCTGAGAAGGGAATACGCTCTCAAAAAACTCAAACGACAGCAGAAGATGGATTTGATACGTAAGAGCAGTAAAATTGACGTTATTTCTGAATAATGTTTATATATTGTTTGGCTCAAACAAAGGAGTTGAGATGCATTGTTCTTTTCGAGCGTCGAAACCAAGGATTGCAGAGGCGTCAGATCCGGTTGTGGCAGAAATGCTCCGACCGTTCCAAGACAAAATGAGTATCGAGGAGTGCAAGGCTCAGATCGAGACATTGCACAACACCGTCACGAGGTTGACCCTGCAAGCTGGTTTGCACCAGCAAGTCGTCAACAAGCTCTCTCTCCAAGTCGCTCTGACTCGGCGCCGCGAGAGGCATAATCTTTGTGATTTTCTTCAGCTCAGGAAAAGGGTTGGTATCCTTTACTACCTTCTTTTCCCGATTTCATCCTTCAAGGAATGGTACTACACCCCGGTTGCACGTACTTGATCATCAAAACCCCAGAAGTCTAGGCTTCTGGGGTTGTTTTTATGTCATATTGCCCTGTTTATGCCGTCATCTATCAAATACCCAATAGATTGATATAATAATACACATGAAATTCAACAAATTTTTCAATGGAAAGACAGTGATAGGCTTGTTCATTATTGCACTTATCGTTGCAGTATATGGTGGCTACATGTATTTTAGCGATGATACAGCAAAACTCCCTGAAACTCAGGAAGAACAAGTCCAAGACGTCGATGAATTTGTTAAAGAATTTGGCTCAAAACTCAAAAATGTCTCTTTGACTGCGCCTGAAGCACAAGCAAAAGAACAGATCAGAAATGAATACGGAAAATACGTAAATCCCGAACTTCTCCAATACTGGATGGATAATGTAAGGTCAGCACCAGGACGCTATGTCTCAAGTCCATGGCCAGATCGTATTGAAATCCTCGAAGTACGCCCAGGCTCAACAGCAACATCATTTACTGTTATTGGTCAGGTAGTCTATATGACAAGCTCGGATATGGGAGGGGACGTCGGTGCTCGTCAGCAAGTAGTATTTGGCATTGAAAACAAAGGTGGAAAGCTGCTTATCACTGAATATCAAGGTTTCTAGGTATTTGTCAGATAGATTGACAAAATCTCATTTTAGGTATACAATAAAGGGGCAACTTAATCTCATAGGTTTTTCTTTTTTGGAAGTACAAGACACCAAAAACGCCAGGGCTTTCTCTAGACAAGCAGCTCACTAAAAATCAAGAGACTGCTAGTCGCACGATTACTATTTATAGACTAGAGGTTATTAGTCAGTATGTATAACAGAAATTTTTCAGGTAGACCATCTCGCGGATACGCAGGTGGTAGTACCAGCAGGTCTTATGGAAGACCACCACATCGCTCAGGCGGTTTTCGTCGCGGTGGTGGAAACAGGGGAGGCGGCCGCAACTTCGGTGCCTATATCGACGTATCAAAATTCGTCAATAAAACGGTGATTACTGAAGAAGTAGAACATTATGTTCCAGAGCATGCCTTTGCCGATTTTGAAATCGAAGCACGTCTCAAGAAAAATATTATTTCAAAAGGATATACCACACCAACTCCTATTCAGGACAAGGCTATTACTCATATTCTTAAAAATCTCGACGTTGTTGGTATTGCCAACACTGGTACTGGTAAGACGGCGGCATTTCTTATTCCACTTATCAACAAAGTATTGATGGGCAAAAATGAAAATGTGTTGATTGTCGTACCTACACGCGAACTTGCACAGCAGATCGACGATGAGCTCAAGAGCTTTATCACAGGTCTCAACCTTCATTCAGTATGTTGTGTGGGTGGTGCCAATATTGGTAGACAGATTCGTGAACTCCGTTTTCGTAATCAGTTTATTATTGGTACGCCAGGCAGGCTCAAGGATCTTATTCAGCAGGGTTATATTCCTTTGCAGGCATACAACACTGTTGTGCTCGATGAAGCTGATCGAATGCTTGATATGGGATTCGTCAACGACATGCGCTTCATGATGAACCTTATGCCTAAGAATCGTCACACGCTCTTTTTCTCAGCTACACTTTCAAAAGAAATCGAAGCTTTGATCAAAGATTTTCTCCGCGATCCAGTACGTATCTCTGTTAAAACTCAGGATACTTCGAAAAATGTGCATCAGGATATTATCAAGGTTCTTCCTGGAAAGAATAAATTCGACCTTCTCCGAGAATTGCTTGCTCAGCCCGATTTTAGCAAGGTGCTCGTCTTCGGTCGCACCAAGCATGGTGTAGAAAGACTAGCCAAGGAACTTGTCACGCAAGGTTTCAGGGCAGAATCGATTCATGGAAATAAAAACCAGTCTCAGCGTCAGCGTTCTCTCGACAATTTCAAGCACAATCATGCTCAGATTCTTGTCGCGACGGACGTTGCAGCTCGAGGTCTCGATATTGCTGGTATTACGCACGTTATCAACTTCGATATTCCAGCAACATACGAAGATTATGTGCACCGCATCGGCCGCACAGGCCGAGGCGACAAGAAGGGTAAGGCTCTTACTTTCGTCGAATAATCTCACTTCTAACAGACACCTCTACAGAAAATGTAGGGGTGTTTTGTTTATGTCCATATAAGCCTATTTTTGCTATCATTTGGGAATGAAAGAGAAAATCCTGGCCTTTTTTAAGGGCGATATAGCAGATGATACAGAGACGCTTACTAAATACAGTCATGACGCCTCACTTCTAGAAGTAAAACCAGCGCTCGTCCTTTTCCCTAAAAATACTGAAGATGTAAAAAATCTTGTCAGGTTTGTAAATGATAATAAAAAGTCGGAGCCAGGACTTTCTATTACAGGACGCTCAGCTGGTACTGATATGAGTGGAGGACCACTCAATGAATCGCTCATTATAGATTTCACCAAATATTTTAAAAAAGAAGAAGTCGATCTTGCCAATCTAAGAGCGGTCGTTGAGCCAGGAGTGTTCTATAGAGATTTTGAAACACTGACATTGCCCGATCATGTATCGCTACCTGTGTATCCTGCATCGAAGCAACTCGCTGCGCTTGGCGGCATGATCATGAACAATGCAGCTGGAGAGAAAACACTTCGCTACGGACAGACGAGAGATTTTGTCGAAGAAATCTCAATGGTCTTGCGTGATGGCAATGAATATTCTTTTAAAAAAATCACTAGACCTGTACTTGAGCAGAAAATGCAGCAGAAAGATTTTGAGGGGGAGATATACCGAAGGACGTATGATTTGATTTCAAAGCATCAAAATATTATCGAAGCAGCACAGCCCAAGACTTCTAAAAATTCTTCGGGATATGCACTTTGGAAAGTGTGGGACAAAAAGAATGATACGTTTGATATGTCACAGCTTTTTGTCGGCTCGCAGGGTACGCTTGGTATGCTGACTTGTGCCACAATGCGCCTGGTCAAAGATACTCCGCATCGCAAATTGATAGCACTCTTTTTTAAGAGTTGGGATGATTTGCCTCAGGTGGTCAATGCTGTCTTGCCGTTTGATCCGGAGAGTATGGAAGCGTTTGATGATACAACCATTAAACTCGGTATGAGATTTATGCCTGAGATTGCCAAAAAAGCTCATGAAGGATTCTTTAGATTTGCATCGAGATTTTTGCCTGAGAGTTGGATCGGTATCAAAATGGGCGGATTGCCAAAACTTATTGTGCTCGTAGAACTTGCAGAAGAGAGCAAAGAAAAACTGGACAATAAACTATCGCTGATTGAATCTGCACTGGCTCTCTTTCCACTTCATATCAGAATTCTCGATGATGGACCTGATTCGGAAAAATACTGGATCATGCGACGAGAGAGCTTCAATCTTTTGCGTCAGCATGTGCATGGTAAGCGCACGGCACCGTTTATTGATGACTTTGCTATTGATCCAGCCAAGATGCCGGAATTCCTACCTAAGCTCCTCGCTATACTTAAAGAAAGTGGCATTGAAGCAAATATTGCTGGTCATGCGGGCAATGGAAATTATCACATCATTCCACTCATGGATATGACGCTTGAGAGCGAACGCGAGAAAATCGTACCAGTAGCAGAAAAAGTCTATGATCTTATTCTTTCATATGGAGGCACGATTACGGCCGAGCACAATGACGGTATTGTCCGCACACCTTTTGTCGAAAGAATGTTTGGTCACGATATGTACGAACTTTTCAAGCAAACAAAAGATATCTTTGATCCCGAAAATATTTTCAATCCTGGTAAAAAAGTCGGTGGTACGATCGAATATCTACGTGGTCACCTCATAAAATAATTCTACAGGTGTTCGTTGAGGTGCTGGCTGATCTTGCGCTGAATGCCAAGAATTCTGCCGGCCATGACTCCTGCGAGAAGAGCGAAGCTGGTTGAGATGACTGAAGGTCCGTGTACGAAGTAAGCAACGATCGTCTGGCGGTAGATTTCAAAAATAATATAGACGATCAAGATACAGACTCCAAATGCATCGAGTTCGGTAATGACTCTTTTGGCGCCGTGATCCCAGCTGATCTTGTTGATACGCGTTACGGCGGCGCCAATAGCAATGCCGACAAACATGCCAATAATAGGGAAGAACACCCTGATCTCGTCTTTGGCTATTGTATAGGCAGCAATACCTATCATGACAATAGCGATAATAAAATAGATTGCTAAGCGGATTTGAAGTCCTGGAGTAACGTGTTTCTGAATATGCTCTAGGCCCACCTTTATATCGTCGTTCATATTTATACACATTATATTATACCTACGGAAGCGATTCTACTGCTCTATATGTGTTTCAAACGGCACAGACTAAGGTTATAATGACGGCATGAGTGCCCCAAAAATCCTTTTTGTACTGATCGGAATTTTTATTGTTATTTTGGCGATAGCGATTTTATTTTCATTTCAAATAAGAATGCAGCTAGAGTCTGGCGGTCAGGCACTTTTTAAAACATATGAAAATGCAGAATACGGCATAGCATTTGAATATCCTGCTCGATACGTGCTCGAAGAAAAAGAAGTTGGCAATGCACAGCAGTCGCATTTTGCAATCATACTTACCGAAGCAGCGATCTCAACCACTACGGCGAGCGAAGGTCCAACAGCAATTACATTTGATATCTATCAGAACAATATCGACAATGTGTCGGTGCAAAAGTGGGTGACTGATAACAATACTTCAAACTTCAATCTTGCGCTTGGACCAGTGGCGACAACAACAGTGGTAGGCAAAGAAGCGCTTGCATATACATGGGATGGTTTGTATCGAGGAGACAGTGTGGTCTTCGCGCACAATACCAATATCGTTATGTCTTCGGTCACATACATGACACCTGAAGATCAAATCAGAAAAGATTTTAGTAGCGTACTTCAATCATTGCGCCTGACTGCTGCTGCATCGACAGATGCACACACAAAAGTAATTCAATATCTCAAACAACATATTTCGGAACTCTCACCAGTCAAGGAAACGCTTGGAGGAAAATTCTATCTCACACAAGTGAAGTTTGATACTACGCGCAACACTGGAGAGGTGAGTTATGAAGACGGACACAATTATTATGTTGCTTCGTTCGCGTATAGTGTGGATGCCAATGGAACTGTAGCCATCTCGGCGTTCAAACTTATCGAGCAAAAAGGATAATGTATGAACACACGTCACTCAGGATTTACCCTCATTGAACTTCTGGTTGTTATTACCATTATGGGTATTCTTTCGGCTATTGCTCTCTCAGCACTTGGTACTGCACGTACCAAGGGAAATGACGCCAAGATAAAGGCTCAAATGGCGCATATTAGAAATGCAGCTGAGCTCTACTACACAACAGCAGGAGATTATGGATCGGTCAGTACTAGTTGCGGCAGTGGAATGTTTACTGATACATCGGCAGGTTTGGCACGACTGGTTTCAGCTTCAAATTATCCTTCGTATTCAAGTCTTGTATGCAACAGTAGCGGTGTTGCGTACGCAGTGTCTGCACAACTTTCTGGCACTGGTGCATATTGGTGTGTCGACAACAGCGGAGCAGCGCGACAAATTTCTTCTGCACTTGGAAGTGGAATCGTAGCGTGTCCGTAAATTTTTTCTGATTTTTATTTTTTGCACTTATCAACAGTTTTTATGTTGACGAGTGTATACATCTGCACAGCATTCGGTATAATTTTATTGAGGTACCGACACGGGGTCGACATTAACAACTCAAATTAAGAAATATATTATGGCAAAGAAAAAGGCATCTAAGAAAAGAGCAACAAAGAAGACAAAAAAGACGAAGAAGCGAAGTAAAAAAAGGTAGTTTGTGAAAAATCGGCAGAGATGCCGATTTTTTCGTTGTGTTATGATTAAGTAAGAAGTATTTATTCACCTTAAAAATAAAACCATGCTTTGGACAATTGCAATCATACTTATCGTCTTATGGCTCTTGGGAATAGTGACTTCTTATACCATTGGAGGTTTCATTCATGTTCTACTCGTAATAGCCATCATTGCTATTCTCATTAGACTTATCAAAGGACAAAATCCTATTCAGTAATTTAAAAATACTGCGTGATATTCAAAATAACCCCGAAAGGGGTATTTTGTTTGATATATAATGTGTGCATGAATGAAAAAGAAATTGCTGTGTTTGGTGGAGGATGTTTCTGGTGCACTGAAGCAGTATTCAAAATGCTGAGGGGTGTATCGGCAGTAGGTCCTGGATATGCTGGAGGTCAGACTAAAAATCCAAATTATGAAAATGTTTCTTCTGGTATGACCGGTCATGCTGAGGTAATAAGGATCGAATATGATCCGAAACAGGTCGCTTACGAAACGCTGCTGACTATTTTCTTTGCATCGCACGATCCGACAACTCTCAATAGGCAGGGGGCAGATATAGGTACACAGTATCGCTCTATTATATTGACGACAACTGATGATCAAAAGAAACGAGCCAATGATTTTATAGCTACACTCAATGCTTCGAGTAGTGCTGGAGATCCAATCGTGACCGAAGTAAAGGTGCTTGAGGAGTTTTTCCCTGCCGAGGAGTATCACAATGACTACTTTGCCCGCAATCCTCAAAATAGCTATTGTCAGGTGGTCATAAACCCCAAATTGGACAAGGTTCAGAAGGAGTTTGCTGAACTCTTAAAATAGGCCACAATAGACGGTTGCTTTTGCCAAGAGGTGGTATATCCTAAAGATATACGGATGTCATGTATTGCTCATGCATTCGTCATATATCATGAAAGTCGTGGCCGAAGAACATTTTTTGGAGTCTTACGAAAAGCATGCAGACGCCCTTTTTAGATATGCCTTGTATAAGACGGGAGACAGGGAACTATCAAAGGATTTGCTGCAGGAAGCGCTTATGAAGACATGGAACTATCTGACGGGAGGTCAGAATGTAGACAATCTCAAGGCATTTCTCTATAAGATTCTCAATAACCTGATCATCGATCACTACCGGAAAAAGAAGGCTGATTCGCTCGATGCCCTCCAAGAGGATGGCTTCGAGCCTGAAGCATCCGAAGGGTCTATCAATCTGGACCATTTGGACGGAGGTCGAGCACTAGCATTGCTTGATAAGATACCCAAACAATACAAGGATATCATCGTCATGAGGTGCGTGCAGGATCTTTCCTTTAAGGAAATTTCAGAAATTACCGGGGAACCGGAGAATACTGTGACCGTTCGATATCACAGGGGAATTGAGAAAGCAAGATTATATTTTAATCATGAAGAACAGGTTTGAATCTACCATAGAAGAAGCTCGATCTATCATCCTTTCTAAGGAAGAGAAAGATATTATACGAGAGAGACTCAATACTCATATTTCGAAGACTCGTGTCATGGAGAGTTCGCCTGTTCGTCTACAAGAATACAGCCCTAGAAAGCTGTCACCATTATCAACGTTTATATTTAATTGGAAAACAACCATGCCAGCACTTATATTAATCGTAGCCCTTCTGACCGGCGGAGTAACATATGCAGCCAAGGATACATTGCCGGGAGACAGTCTGTACCCCATAAAAATCAATGTTAACGAAAAAGTTCAATCTACATTAGCATTTGGTGGCGAAGCCAAAGCAAAGGTAGAAGCTAAGCATGCAGTCAATCGTCTCGAAGAGGCCGAAGCGCTGGCTTTCAAGGGATCACTCGACGGCGAAACAGAGGCTGAGCTTCAGGCACGATTTTTAGATCATGCTAATCAGGCTATTGAATACATAGAAAAAGCCGATGCCGATGATGCCGATGCAATCTTGCTCGCAGGAGATTTTGAAGGGCAACTACGCGCTCATCAATATGCAGCATTCTCAATGAGCGGCAACTTTGCACTCAGCGAAGCAGATGCAAAAGCTGCAAATCAGGCTGGTCTCACAATGACTATGACAGCGTCGAAGACAAAGGTTACTTCAGTTTTTGTCGATGCTATCGGTTCAGCTCGTTCTCGTCTTGAAGCGGCAAGCAATACTCGCTTGGAAGCTTCAGCAAAGGCGACATTTGAAGCTGGAGGTGACATAAACAAAATCATGGAAGATGCACGAGCTGCGGCATCAAGTAGCATAGTCGACGCGGAAGCATATCTCAAAGGCGACAAGATAGATGCTGAGACACGTACTCGAGTTCAGATTACAATCAAAGAAGCCAAAGATTTTGTAGCTCAGGCAGAAGTTCGCTTGGAAGCCGAAGCGCAAAGCGAAGCTCTAGTCCTCTTTAAAAAGGCACAAAAGAAAGCCGAAGAAGCAAAGATAGAGGCAGAATCATATTTGAAGATTAAGGTTGATATCGATGCGGTTGTAGATGATATTGATCTCTCGGCAAATGCTTCTTCAGGAGTAGAGGCAAGTCAGGGATCAAATACTTCAGCTTCAAGTTCCGCTCAGGGGAATGACACACTTTTAGAAGTTGATTCTTCCCTTAAATCAAATTTGGGTCTCTAAATATCGGACTATTTTGACAATAAAAGCGGCTTCCAGGCTATCTGGGGCTGTTTTTTTGTTTGGTGTATAATACGTGCATGAAAAAGCCATTTATTGTACTGAGCGCCGTGTTCATTACCCTTATCCTTGTCATTATATTCATGGTATTCGCCTTGATAAAATTCTCTCGCGAATTTAGGGAAGTGCCAGATGCTCAAAACACCCAGGCTACTACTTCAAAAGTGCAGGCCATTAAAACCGCTAAAATTGTCAGGGAAACTGCAACAACGAGCAACTACACGCTCGATCTCTCGTATCCGGAATCTTCATCTACAGTTTTGCCTGATGTATACAAGTTTATCCAATCAGAGAAAAATGGCTTCATCGAGAATTTCAACGATCTTTCTCAGAAAGATATAGAGATCATGGGCCTCGATCGTAGTCCGTGGAATCTGATCATCAATACAAAAGTAATCACTTCTGCAAAGACAGTCAGCTATATTATAGAGGTCTATAGTTATACCGGAGGAGCGCATGGTATTACGAGTGTGACGTCATTTACCTACGATGCATCGAATAAACGCTTAGGTGTAGAAGATATTTTCAAACCAGATTTCTCTCTGTATACTAATCTCTCAAACAAGGCCAGGGCATATTTTAAAGATAAATTTAAAAAGGGCGAAGCAAGCAGTATCGACGATGGAACCAAACCAGAAGCGCAGACCTTTTCTACGTGGTATGTGACTGACAGCGATATTGTCTTCATATTCGGACAATACTCAATTGGTCCATATGCACTCGGTATTCAGGAATTTCCTTTGAGCAGGAGTGCAAACAAAGATATTCTTCAACCTGCATTTCAATAACTAGACTGACATGGACCAGAAGCCGCTCACGATAGTGATATTTGGTTCGACCGGCGACCTGTATCAGAAAAAATTGGCACGAGCGCTTTTCGATTTGTACACTGGAGGATTTCTGGGAAAAAAGATCAGGATTGTCGGCTATGGCAGACGACCGTATTCACAACAGGATTTTGCAAGGGAAACCAAGCTTGCGCTCGAAGCCGATAAAAAGCCCGTAGACAATGAAAGTTTCATAAAGTTTTCTGAAAATCTATTTTATGAAAAAGGAAATATAGAAGATCCGGAACACTATAAAATGCTAAAGAATACATTAGCAAGATATGATAGTGAACATGGTAATGAAGAAAGCAATAAACTCTTTTATTTGGCAGTCCCTCCCAAACTCTATGAGACGATATTTAAAAATCTAGCTGCATCTGGTTGTGCTGATCAAAAAGATATTTGGGCAAGGATATTGGTCGAAAAGCCTTTTGGTAACAATCTCGATGAAGCCCGTAAGCTCGATCTGCTTCTTGGAGATTTGTTCAAAGAAAATCAGATTTTTCGCATCGATCATTATTTGGCCAAAGAAACGCTTCAAAATATTTTGGCATTTCGTTTCTCCAATGACATATTTAAACCTATTTGGGATAAGCATTCGATAGAGAAAGTTGAGATTAGATTTCTCGAAGAACATATTGTCGGAGACAGGGGATCTTTCTACGATGGTATAGGAGCACTGCGCGATGTTGGTCAAAATCACATGCTGCAAATGCTCGCTCTTATCGCCATGGAAGAACCCAAGGAAATGGATTCTGAAAATATTCGTTTGGCTAGAGAAAAAGTACTCAAATCAGTGCGTTTGTACAAAAAAAATCCGAAGACTCATTTTGAAAGAGCTCAGTACGAAGGATATCGATCGGAAAAGGGTGTGGCGACCGATTCTGATACGGAAACGTATTTCAAGGTTACTCTGAGGGTACGCAATCGCAGGTGGCGCGGCGTGCCGTTTTATTTTGAAAGTGGCAAAGGGTTTGGCTCTGCGCTAGTCGATATAAAACTCTTTTTCAAGAGCGATACAAAAGAAAGTGTAAACATTCTGACATTTTCTCTGCAGCCCAAAGAGGCAATATCGATACTCTTTTGGTCTAAGAAACCAGGGTTTGATTTTGTCCTTGAGCCGCAAAAGCTTTCTTTTGAACAGGGTAAAGACGAACTGACACGCAGAATTCCCGATGCCTATGAAAGAGTGCTTTTCGATTGTATTCGCGGTGACCAGACACTTTTTACCAGTACATCAGAGGTCAAATCGGAGTGGACGATCGTTATGAAGCTATTGGAATTGTTTAAGAGTTTACCTCTTCAGAGATATAAGAAGGGAAAAATACCCTCGGAATTTATTGCAGAATAGTGCTACAGTATAGATATTATGGAACAAGCAATACTCAATTTTGCCACTCAGTTTTCATTTGAACCTGTCATAGCAAATAAACAGAATCTTAAAAGCGCTAAGCGTTATGTCTTACTTGGTATGGGCGGCTCTCATCTTGCGGGCGATATATTGAAAAATATCAAACCCGAAGTACCGATACTCATTCACAAAGACTATGATTTGCCCGCAATCTTACCCGAAGATATTGCCGACACACTTTTTATCGCTAGTTCGTATTCGGGTAATACAGAGGAAGTAATCAGTGGTCTCGAAAAGGCATATAAAAATAAATACAATATAGTTTGTATAGCTGTGGGGGGCAAAGTGATCGCTTTTGCACAAGAGCACGAACTTCCATACATTCAATTGCCGGACACAGGTATTCAGCCTCGCAGTGCGCTCGGCTTCTCTATGATCGCTCTAGCCGCTCTCATGTCTGATAAAAGTTTTGAAAAAGAACTTAAGCTTCTTTCCGACAAGATCAAACCAGATGCACTGCGTGAAGATGGCAGAAATCTTGCACAGACACTTTCCAAGTCTATACCTGTGGTCTATGCATCGGATAGGAACAATGCTCTGGCGTATAACTGGAAGATAAAATTTAATGAAACAGGTAAGATTCCGGCTTTCTACAATCTATTTCCTGAACTCAATCACAATGAAATGAATGGTTTTGATGTTGTCGATTCGACACGCGACCTTTCTAAAAATCTGTATTGTATTTTCGTACATGACTCAGAAGATCACCTGCAAATACGTAAACGTATGGATGTCTGCAAGGAGCTTTATACTAATAGGGGAATAAAAGTTTCTGACGTTACTCTAGCTGGAGAAAATCGCTTAGAAAAAATATTCAACTCTCTCATTCTTGCAGAATGGACGGCATATCATATTGCTCTTGCTGCAGGCACCGAACCCGACAAGGTCCCAATGATAGAAGAATTTAAGAAAAAGATTTCTTAAATTTTCAAAACTATTTACATCGATAAAACCATATGGTAGAAAAACCGCTTAAAAGCGGTTAATTTCAACTACATATGTGCGGAATCATTGCTTACACGGGAGCAAGAAAAGCTCTCCCAATTCTTATTGATGGACTTCAAAGTCTCGAATATCGAGGCTATGATTCGGCTGGCCTCTATATCTGTGGCAATGATAATGCTCTCAAATCACTGGGTCGTGTCGCCAACCTCAAGAAGCAGGCCAATGATGCTGTTGAAGGAAGTACAGGTATTGCTCACACTCGCTGGGCTACTCATGGTGTACCGTCGGAAGCCAATGCTCACCCGCACATGGATACCGACAATCAAGTCTTTGTAGTACACAACGGTATCATTGAAAACTATCAGGATATAAAAGACGAACTCAAAGAAAAGGGTATCATCTTTAGATCAGAAACAGACTCTGAAGTACTCGCTCATCTTATTTCAGAAGAACTCAAGTCAGAAACACTACTCGAAAAAGCGGTGACCAAAGCTCTCACTCATGTCAGGGGAGCATACGGTATTGCGGTAGTTACCAAAAAAGAACCGACCAAGCTTGTCGTGGCACGCATGGGCAGTCCGCTGCTCATTGGTCTTGGTGAAGGTGAATATTTTGTAGCATCGGACGGTGCGGCAATCATTAGACATACGCGCAAGGTGATATATCTCAATGATAAAGAAATCGCAGTCCTTACTCCACATACTCACGATATCTATACGCTCGATGGTGCGTGCGTCGATCATAAGACTTCAGAACTCGAATTTTCTTTTGAAGCGGCAGAGAAAAATGGTTTCGATCATTTCATGCTCAAGGAAATCATGGAAGGACCAGAAGTTATTAAGAATACCCTTCGCGGCAGGATATTGCCCGATCATCATGACGTAGTACTTGGAGGTCTCAAGACTATCGAAGATAAACTTCGCGATATTAAACGTTTGGTAATTGTCGGTTGCGGCAGTGCCTACTATGCTGGCCAAGTCGGAGAATACATGCTCGAGCAATATGCACGCATACCAGTAGAAGTGTGCTTCGGATCGGAATTTAGATATAAAACTCATGTCTTCGAAGAAGGTACGGCACTTCTTGCGATTTCTCAGTCAGGCGAAACTGCCGATACACTCGAGGCGATTCGCGAAGCAAAGAGGCAGGGCATACTGACTCTCGGTATCGTGAATGTCGTCGGTTCAAGCATTGCTCGTGAAACAGATGCTGGTATATACAATCATGCTGGTCCAGAAGTAGCAGTGGCGACAACCAAGGCTTTTATTTCACAACTCACGACACTTGCACTCTTTACGACATTTATGGCACGACGGAGGGGTCTTGATGAAGCTGATGTCAAAAAGATTCTCAATGGTCTCAGCACTCTTCCTGAACATATCAAGCATATTCTTAAAAATGCAGACTCAATAAAATCGGTAGCGGCAAAATACGCACATTCAGAACACATGTTGTATATCGGTAGAAAATATCAGTATCCGATTGCTTACGAAGGTGCGCTCAAGATGAAAGAAATTTCATATCTTCATGCTGAAGCCTATGCAGCAGGGGAACTCAAGCATGGCCCGATCGCCCTTATCGAACCAGCCGTACCGACAGTGGCATTGTGCACAAAAGACAATCTCTATGAAAAAATGATTTCCAATATTCAGGAAATCAAAGCTCGACGCGGTCCTATCGTTGCTGTAGCAACTGAGGGTGATGAATCAATAAAGTCTCTGGCTGACGCAATTATTTCTGTGCCAGAAACGCACGAAATGCTCTATCCTATTTTGTCGATTATTCCACTCCAGCTTTTTGCCTACTACGCTGCATGCATTAGAGGGCTCGATGTAGACAAGCCAAGAAACCTTGCAAAATCAGTTACTGTAGAATAATTCCCGACTTATCCACAGTCTTTTTATCAGTAGTTGTTGACAGGTGAACGATCGTTCACTTATACTATATACACGCACAGGACGTGCACTTATTAATATATAGAGCTACAACTATATGAACAAAAGAGAATATGCATTTATGCTTCGCAACGAGCTCTCAAGGCTCAATAAGCGAATTGATAATAAGATCCTCATGGGATATCCCTATGAAAGTGATGCCAAGAGACACAAGTTGCTTCTTGAGACATTGACGAAGATTATGCGCAGGGAAAGGATATCAGAATTTACTCAGAGTATCTTAAATGTCGGCCGTTCGTTTGCTAAACTTAGGTTTACTTTGTTTTAAACATGCACAACGAGCACAAAGACAAATTGATTGGTTTTTACGATACGCACAAGCGCATGCCCGTTTATCGCGAGATGATGGCTTTGTTTGGATTTAAATCAAAAAATGCTGTCTACAAACTCATCGACAAACTTGTCGAAGCAGGATTTGTGCAGAAAGATCGCCAGGGCAAGATCGTACCAACCAATCTATTTAGTGAAACACCGGTGCTTGGTCTTGTTAAAGCTGGTTTTCCATCGGCAGTCGAAGAGGAGCTCAAAGACACCATGAGCATCGACAATTTTCTTATTGAAAGGAAAGAAGCAACATATATTCTCGAAGTAGACGGTGACTCCATGATCGACGCGCATATTGCAAAAGGAGATTTGGTTATTGTAGAAAGGACCAATAAAGCAAAAGATGGCGATATCGTCGTAGCAGAAGTAGATGGCGAGTGGACAATGAAATATCTCAAGCAGAGAAATGGCAGAGTGTGGCTTGAACCGGCAAATAAAAATTACAAACCTATTTATCCCACAGCTGATCTTAAGATTGCAGCAATCGTAAGAGGAGTAGTAAGAAAGTATTAAGAGGAGTCTATTAAAATGAATAAAGCCATTCTACATGTTGATGGAGATTCTTTTTTCGTGGGATGCGAAATAGCACATAGGCCAGATTTGCGAGGTAAACCGGTTATTGTAGGTAGTGAGAAAGGTATTGCCTGCGCAATGAGCTATGAAGCCAAAGCAAGAGGAGTGGTCAGGGCCATGCCTGTGTTTAGGGTAAGGCAGATTTGTCCCGAGGTTGTGGTGCTGCCAAGTAATTTTGATCTGTACAAACTCTATTCGGTAAGAATGAATGCAATCGTTGCCAGATTTGCACCCCATGTCGAAGCCTACAGTATCGATGAATGTTTTGCTGATCTGACGGGTTGTGACAGTATGCTAGGCATATCGTATGAAGAAATTGCTCGGCGTATTAAGAATGCCTTGTTTGAAGAACTCGGGACAACTTTTTCAGTTGGTCTTTCTATCAACAAGCTTTTGGCAAAAGTAGCATCGAAATGGCAAAAACCCGATGGTTTCAAAGTTATTACTGAAGAAAATTTGCAAGCAACTCTGAGGGAAGTGCCTGTATCGAAAATCTGGGGTATCGGCAGAAGCTCCGCAGCGTATTGTGCTGGCTTGGGTATAAAAACGGCTGCAGAATTTGCCGATCAAAATGAATCGCAAGTCAGAACGTATTTTGACAAACCAATGCGCGAGCTCTGGCTTGAGCTCAATGGACATTTGGTTTTTGGTATTCACGATAGTCCTAAAGATCTTCAGAAATCTTTTATGAGCACAAGCACTTTCAGACCACCCACTTCCGCGAAAGCGTTTCTTATATCAGAACTTTCGCGGCATGCAGAGGAGGCAACGAAGCACATGCGTCGCTATGGTCTATGTGCTCGGCAGGGATCATTTTTTATAAAGAAGCAGAGCTTTCAATACTTACGTACTGACCTGCATTTTGAATATCCGACATCATCACCAGAGCTTATTGTTTCAAAAATAATAGAAAAGATCGACGAAGTATACGTGCCCAATGTCTTATACCGAGCGACAGGCATATCACTGTTCAACGTGTTACCTGAAGCACATGCTCAGGATGATTTGTTTGGATCCCAAGTGCGCAATAGGACATTTGATGGATTAGAAAGTCATATTGATACTAGTATTAGAAAAAGATTTGGTGATGAAAGTGTGGTGCTTGGTTCGAGTATGCAGAAGAAAGCCGGCCGATCAAAAAAAGATAAAAGAAAAAATATCTTTATACTGAGGAAAATATAAAAGTGACGTATGGTACAATTTTAATCCTATGATGCAGCATATGATGATCCTTCAGCAGCTCTATGAACTGCGACCGGTCTTGTATGCACTTCTATTTGTCGGAATGATGATAGAAGGCGAGGCAATTCTATTTACGGCTATATTGCTGGTTTCTCGGCATGTACTCGATCCAGTAATGGTCGTCATAACGAGTCTTAGCGGATTGTTTATCGGCGATTTCCTATGGTATTTTGTCGGCCTGCGTCTCTTACCGCGATTTCCAAGATTGGGCAAAGCAGTCAATAGAATTACTCGGTCATTCAATAGATTGTTGCAACATAAGCCATTTCGACTTATTTTTGTCTCAAAATTTATCTATGGTATTCATCATGCTGTGCTTATCAAAGCTGGTAGTATGGGTATGAAACTGAGGCAGTATGCAAAGCTGATTATCGTCGTTGATCTCTTGTGGTATACGATTATCATTACCGCAGGCTCTCTCTTTAGCCAGTCGATCGGACATTTTAAGCACTATCTCAAATATACGGAGATTTTATTCCTTTTGGCAGTCGTCGTATTCATTGTCATTGAGCAGACAATCAGCAATCTTTCGGAGCGAGCACTCGAGCGGTCAGAACTTGACGAAACCAAGCCCTAAAGGTACTATTGGCATTAAGTAAGCAGCTCCTCGAGAGTCAATTACGGTTATTAGTAAGTAAATAGATAATGGATAAAAAATTGTACGTTGGTGGTATCAATTACCGCACAACAGATGATGGTCTTCGCGATGCGTTCGCTCAGGCCGGTGAGGTTGTATCAGCTCAGATTCTTATGGATAAGATGACTGGCCGATCACGAGGCTTCGGTTTCGTAGAAATGGCAACTCCAGAAGGAGCACAGGCAGCTATCGATATGTGGAATAACAAGGAGCTTGAAGGACGAAAACTTATCGTCAACATTGCAAAGCCTATGGAAAAGCGTGAGCGTTCTCCAATAGGTGGTGGAATGGGCGGTGGCAACCGAGGCGGTTTCGGCGGTCGCTACTAATCTCCGTAGTTACCTCAATTACAAAAACCCTTTCACATATGTGAAAGGGTTTTTGCTTGTCTCTTATTTTGAAAGCAGAGTCTTGTATTCAGCGATCAGCTCGTGAATCTGTGCAATGTCGCTGGCACCAGCGGTGATGCGAATGATTGGTTCAGTGTTTGATGGTCTGACATTGATCCAGCTTTCGCCAAAATCTACTGACAATCCATCGAGTTCACTCGTGCGTGTAACTTTTTTGTTGGCTATATATTCTAGTACGGCTTTTTTAATTTCATCAAATGATACTGATATACCGATCTTGTCTGCATCGATACGTTGTTTTCCATAGGGTTTAAGAATTGCTGAGACAGTATTTTTTTCAGCAGACAAAATATTCATAACCTTGATCGTAGTGAGTACTGCAGAATCAGCATTCCAAAAATCGGCAAAATAATAGTGCCCTGAAAATTCTGCACCCATCACTGCGCTGTGCTGGTGCATTGAGAGATTGATATAGTATCGGCCGACTCTCGAAGCTATGATTCTATCTTTGATTGCAGGATCTGTATGAATAAGCGCTTCATAGACCAAAGCGTCAGCAATATGAGTACCAGGGATATTGGCAGTCATGAGTGCGGCAATGACGTGCGAAGGAATACGATTGCCTTTTTCATCGACAAAGATCGCTCGGTCGGCATCTCCATCATAGACGACGCCGAGATCGGCATTGTGTTCTTTTATTGCTTTTACAACATCATCGAGGGCACTCGCTGTCGTCGGATCGGCACCATGAGCAGGGAAGTCCGGATGAATATTTTCATTGATAAGTACAGTCTCAGCAAATTCTTTTCTTTGCTTTTTGAGAGCATTGATAATAAGCCCTGCCGGACCATTGGAACAGTCGCAGACTATTTTAAGAGGTCTTGCCATTGCAATTTTTGTGGATAAAAAATCAATATAGGCCTGGAGATGAGAATTTTGTTCCATATTAGATGTTGATTGCTTCTATTTCAGTCCCAGGAATAATAACTGCACCAGCTCGGACAGCTTTTATGCCATTGTATTCTTTGGGATTGTGCGAGGCCGTGATCATGGCGCCGCCCGAGGCTTTGTGATGATTGACCAGAAAATAGAACATGGGCGAAGTGCAGAGATCTATATCTATGACAGTAAACGTTTTGTGTATTTTTTGAGCCTCAGCTTGAAGTCCTTTGAGAAAGGCTTCTTGCAGAGACACAGATCCATATCGGCCGTCGCGGCCGATAATGAATGGTCCCGATTCGAACATGTGGGCAGCGCGACGGCCTATGTCTTCGGTAATAGGCTCATTGATCTCGCTTGGGTAGAGACCTCGGACGTCATATGCTCTAAAAATATTTGCCATGTGTAATATGTATATTGCCTTATACAGTTTTAGTCAATATGCAAACCTAAAATTTGATACAATTAATAGCAAATGAGCGAAGAAGACAATTTTCCGGTCACAACTCCAAAAACTGCCAATGAATCGCAAGAGGATCAAATCCAGTCTGCGCATGAAATAATCCAGAAGCAATTGCACGATGCGCTTCGGCCCGTAGCCAAGGACACACAGCCTGTGCAAGAAAAGAAAAGTATATTCTCGGGCTTTCTAAAGAAAGATAAAAAAGAAAAAGTCGCAGAAATTCAAAAACCAATTGTCGAGCAAGCTCATGTATCGACATCAGCTCCTCTTGGTAATAGGGTAATCGTAATTGGCGCAGGTCTTAGTTCTCTAGCCAGTGCTGCGCTTTTGGCTAAGAAGGGCTATCACGTCACTGTCCTTGAAAAGAATATAAATATAGGTGGTACCGCAGGAGTAATCGAAGACGAAGGGTATGTATTTGATAAAAATCTTGCCGAATGCACAATGCCTGAAATAGTAGAGCATTATTTTTCACTTTTGCGAGAAGATATCAAGGATCATGTTACTCTTAAAAAATCAGAAATTACCTACAGGGTATTTGGTCCTGATAGCAAGCAATACGATATCTATCCAGACTTAGAAGAGAATGCGATCATGTTTGATACCGTTGAACCTGGTGCAGGGGATAAACTACGTGCATATGTTGGCGAGTGTAAAAAGACCTATGAAATGGCTAAAGAGAAATTTCTATTTAGGAATTTCGATTCGAAGTTTGACGTATTGATGGAATTGCAAAAACTCAAATTGCTTAGCAAAGCTGGAGCAATTATCGATACAACATTTAAAAGCGATCTATTGCGTGGAATTTTGAAGCAGCAATTTCTCTTTTTGGGAACCAATCCGGCCGATACTCCAGATCTATACAGTTTTATAAACCAAGCCAATTTCATTGGCGGCATAGCAAATATCGAAGGTGGTACTGCTAAATTGCCCGAAGCACTCAAGAAAATCACCGACAGATACGGTGTGCAGTATTTTACCGATGCTCCAGTCAAAAGAATTATCACCAACGGCGGTACCGTTCATGGTGTCGAACTTCTCTCTGGTAGAACGCTTGAAGCAGATATCGTGATATCAGGCGCAGACATGCATCATAGTGAGACCTCGCTCTTGCCCAAAGAATCGCAGACTTATCCTGAGGGATATTGGTCAAAGAAGAGCATGGGTCCATCGGCATTTATTTTGCATGTAGGGCTCAAGGAAAAGGTCAGTACGCTTCTTGAGAGAAATGTCATTTTCCCTAAAGATATGACACAAAGTCTCAAACAAATCTTTTCAATGAAAAAGTTTCCGGACAATCCTATTGTCTATGTTTCTTGTCCTGCAAAAACTAATTCTGCAGCAGCGCCAGCAGGCAAAGAAAGTCTTTTTGTTTTTGTGCCGATTCCAGCCGGAGTAGAATATGGCGATGCAGATTTGCCTCTTTATGCCGAAAAAATTATGCATTTGATAGAGATCGCTACAGGTATCAAAGATATAAAAGCGCAGACAGATTATCTCAAGACATATTGCACGCGGGATTTTGTAAAAGAGTATAACAGTTACAAGGGTAGTGCATTTGGCTTGGCTCAGACATTTTCACAGACAGGACCTTTCCGTCCAAGCAATATGAGTAACAAAGTAAAAAATCTCTACTATGTCGGCGCCAATACGCACCCAGGCACGAGTATGGCTATGTGCCTGATCTCGGCCGAACTAGCTTATAAGAGGATCGAAGGAATAAAAACTCCAGGTTCTATAGACTCGCTTTAGTTTTGAGGTTCAAAATCGAGACAGACGGAATTGAGGCAATAACGTTTGCCGGTTTTTGTCGGTCCGTCGTCGAAGACATGTCCCAAGTGAGAACCGCAAGTTGCACAAGTGACCTCGGTACGGCTCATACCATGCTCGTTGTCGGTTGTGTACTTTACGGCATTGGGGAGTGCCTGATCGAAGCTTGGCCACCCAGTACCAGAATCAAATTTCGCATCAGATGCAAAAAGTGGAGTGTTGCAGACTTTGCAACGAAACATCCCATCGCGATCTTCCTTGAGAAGTTTGCCTGAAAAAGGCGCTTCAGTGCCTTTTTGTCTGAGCACTTGGTATTCCTCGGGAGAAAGTTTCTTCTTTATCTCTTCTTCCAGTATAGGATATGTATGATCATTCATATCTCTATTATATACCCGCTACGAGGCATCGTCATGACTTGAGAGTGATAGTGAAAATTGTTCCTTTGCCGACTTGGCTTTTGACCGATATGTTTCCACCAAATTCTTTTTGTATTATTTCCTGAGATTGGCAGAGTCCTATACCAGCACCGGCATGTGCAGGCTTGGTAGTAAAAAATGGTTCGAAGATTTTTGACACCGTTTCTGTATTCATACCAATACCATTGTCTATAACATGTATCTTGCTCAAAAGAGATCCTCTTTTGGTGATAATCTTCAAACGCTTATTGCGTCGGTCCGCGTCTTCCATAGCATCGAGAGCATTGCTTATGATATTGGTAATGACATGCTGAAGTCGGAGATAATTGCCTTCGGTGATGATTCTTTCTTTTGTATAAAAGACCATATCTACTCCAAAAGAAGTGCTTTTGTGTGAAAGCATTTCACAAATATCATGAATGAGAGTATTGATGCAGAACATGGTGCAGACAGACTGGTCTTTGTATGAATTTTGAATGGTCTTTAAAAATCGTTCGATGGTCGTGGAAATTTTTGTCAGTCTGCCTATTTCACCTTCGATTTTTTCTGGCAGAGCATGCGTGGACCTACGTAATCTTTCAATGGTTAGAAGTAGGGCAGTGAGCGGGCTCGATAGGTCGTGAAATACTCCCATCGACATTTTTCCAAAACTGATGAATTTCTCATATGCCTGCAGGCGCTGTATTTGTTGTTCTATTTCCTCAAAACGCATTTCGCGAACCCTTTTATGGAAGAGTTCGCGAGGCGATGACAAAACTTTTTTGATAATGCTGATCATTACGAGGAAGAACAATCTTGCTTATGTTTCGTGCTCCATATCATAATATGAATTATTGGCTGCGACCATGTTACGTGGTAACAGGGTAACTATAGTCTTTCGGCAATGAAGGCGAGCTGTAGATTTGTTAAAGGAAAAATAAACTAGCGATCGAGCGCGATTTTGTAACCTCTGCCTGGTACGTTGTGAATGAGCTTTCTTTGTTTCGGTCCCTCGATTTTCTTTCTGAGATTGAGAATATGAGCCTCGATGGTATTTGAAAAGGGATCAGTGTCGATGTTCCAGACGTGTTCCATAATCATGCCCCGTGACACGACATTGTTTTTGTGACGCAATAGGTATTCGAGCAAAGAAAATTCTTTTCGAGTCAGGTAGATAACTTTCTTGCCGCGTGTTACTTGCTGTTTGGCACTATCGAGGACGAGATTGTCTATTTTGAGAATGTCACTTTTGATCTGGCGTGGCCTGCGCATCAAGGCCTTGATGCGGGCGAGGAGCTCTTGAAATGAAAAAGGTTTGGTCAGGTAATCGTCGGCACCCGAATTGAGCAGGGAAGATTTAAACAGAGGATCATCTTTCATTGAAAGCATGATAATCGGCGTGCTGATATCGGAAGCGCGTATTTCTTCGCACACTTTGACGCCGGATCGTTTGGGAAGAATATTGTCCAGAATAATAAGATCATAGGAATTGGTCCTCGCCATATACGAACCTTTTTCTCCATCGTGGGCACAGTCGACGATAAACGACTCTGCTTCCAGTGAAGCACACAAACTGTCAGTCAGTAGTTCGTCATCATCAATTACAAGTATTCTCATTACATTGCATTTAGCTGATATGACGAAAGTGTAAAGTAAAACTTCTTTCGATACCATCATTTTTCAATTTCGTCTTCATAAATATTTTATTTCTATAACACACAATTTTTTTGACAGAGGGCCTTTGCATACTTATAATCACTGGCATATGAAAGATACAAAAATACGTATTAAGCCTCTTGGTGACAAGATCTTGGTCAAGGAATTCTCTCCGGACGAAAAGACAAAGAAGACTGCTTCGGGCATTATTCTCCCAAGTTCGGTCAATGAAGATAAGGGTTCTAAACAAGGTAAGGTTATGGCTATCGGTTCTGGCAAGTATATAGAAGGCAAACTTATTCCTTTGGAAGTAAAGGTAGGTGATACGGTGATTTTCCAGTGGGGCGACAAGATTATCTACGAAGGTCAAGAATATTTTATGGTCACCGAAAGTTCTGTCTCCGGAATTATCAAATAAATCCACACTACTTATGGCAAAAATAATTATATTTAATGAAGATGCGCGCAAGGCACTCAAGCGCGGCGTCGACAAGGTGGCGGATGCGGTCAAAATCACTATTGGTCCGCGCGGACGCAATGTAGTGCTCGATAAGGGATACGGTACTCCAACTGTTACCAATGATGGTGTTTCGATTGCAAAAGAAATCACCCTCAAAGATAAGTTTGAAAACATGGGTGCCGAGATCGTCAAAGAAGTGGCTACCAAGACCAATGATATGGCCGGTGATGGTACGACAACCTCTGTTGTTCTCGCCCAAGCACTTATATCAGAAGGAATGAAGCATACGACGATGGGCGTCAATGCTATGGGTATAAAGATGGGTATGGAAAAAGCCGCACAAGACGTAGTGGTTGAACTCAAGAAAATTTCAAAAGAAATAAAGACAAAAGAAGAGATAAGGCAGGTAGCCACAATCTCAGCGGAGTCAGAGGAGATGGGCAAGATCATTGCAACAACGATCGATAAGGTAGGCAAAGACGGTGTGGTGACGGTAGAAGAGTCACAGTCGATAGGAATCGATTCTGAAGTTGTCGAAGGACTTGAGTTTGATAAAGGCTATGTCTCTGCGTACATGGTGACCAATGCCGAGAGAATGGAAGCGGAGTACTCTGATGCGCCGATTCTTATTACGGACAAAAAGATTTCTGTGATCAAAGAAATTCTGCCTCTTCTTGAAAAGCTCGCTCAAGCTGGAAAGAAGGATCTAGTTATTATTGCCGATGATGTCGACGGTGAAGCACTGACGACATTTGTTCTCAATAAACTTCGAGGAGGGTTCAATGTGTTGGCGATCAAAGCTCCGGGTTATGGTGATCAGAAAAAGGAAATGCTTCAAGATATTGCTGTCACTGTCGGAGCAAAAGTGATATCTGAAGATGTTGGTATTACATTTGATGCAGCAGAAATCGACATGCTCGGCCGTGCTTCCAAGGTCAAAGCTACCAAGGACAATACAATTATTATTGGTGGTAAAGGTAAGAAATCTGATATAGAAAAACGCATCTCTCAATTACGATCGCAAAGAAAGCATGCTGATTCTAAATTTGATGCTGAAAAGTTTGACCAGCGCATTGCCAAGCTCTCTGGTGGTGTTGCGGTGATTCGTGTTGGTGCTGCGACGGAGACAGAGATGAAATATTTGAAATTAAAGATAGAGGATGCAGTCAATGCAACCAAAGCTGCTATTGAAGAGGGAATTGTTGCAGGAGGTGGTGTAGCTCTCATTCAAGCTGGTGAAAAGGTTCGCATGAGCAAGTCTGTACATTTCACCCGTGAATTTGAAGTGGGTTACAATATCGTTCTTAAGGCTCTAGAGGCTCCTCTACGACAGATTGCTATCAATGCAGGCAAAGATGATGGTTCTGTTATTGTCGAAGCGGTAAAGAAAGCCAAGGGCAATGGTGGGTACGATGCTCTTACCGACACTATGGTTCCTGACATGCTCGTAGCTGGTATTATCGATCCAGTCAAAGTTGCACGAAGCGGTGTTCAAAATGCAGCTTCTGCTGCGGCTATTCTTTTGACAACCGAAGTTGCTGTTGCCGAAGAACCAAAAGAAGAAAAACCTCCAGCAGCTGATATGAGTGGTATGGGCGGAGGAATGTATTAGTTCTCTTTATTATTTTTTTAAATATTCTTCATACCCGATATGCAATACTTTTTGCATATTAGAGTAATAAGAAAATAATAATGAATATTGAAACAGCATTTAAGAAACTGTATGAGTATTTGGAAGTAAAATTCGATACAATTGATCAGAAATTTCTTCTGATTGATAAAAGATTCGAGCAAATAGATGCGAGATTTGAACGGGTAGAGAATAGATTGGGTAGGTTGGAGTCTGATGTGTCATTTATTAAAACAGATTTGTCGAATGTAAAGTCTGAATTGAGAGATGTGTCAGATAACGTCAATAGTCTCATGGAAAACGCTATCCATAAAAAGCATTTGCGGGAAACTCTGGCTTGATGAGAAAAACTGGAATAAATGCTATACTCCTGGTGTAATAATATAGATTAACACAAACATATGATCGTAATATTCATTTTCTTCGGAATAATCGTTGTTGTGGCCATTTGGTTTGCGGCTTCATACAACCATTTCGTACGACTGATTGCCCGCACTAAAGAAGCATGGGCTGATATCGACGTACAGCTCAAGCGCCGTTATGACTTGATTCCAAACCTCGTCAACACCGTTAAAGGCTATGCCACTCACGAATCGAGTGCTTTTGAAAATGTTACCAAAGCTCGTAGCCAGGCTATGTCGGCTGGTTCTGTTGAAGATAAGTCAAAAGCAGAAAACATGCTCACTGGAGCACTTAAGTCTGTCTTCGCTATCGCCGAAGCATATCCTGATCTCAAGGCCAATCAGAATTTCCTAGAACTCCAGAGAGAACTTTCTGATACAGAAAATAAGGTCCAGGCGTCACGACGCTTTTACAATGGCAATGTTCGTGATTTGAATATTTCTGTCGAATCTTTCCCTTCAAACGTTATTGCAAACATCTTCCATTTTGAAAAAATGCCATTCTTTGAGCTTGGTGAGGCAGATGCGGCAGCTCGAAATCCAGTCGAAGTAAAATTCTAAATGAAAAAAATAACCGTCGTTGTTAGCCTTGTTGCGCTGACTTTCGGTTTATTTTCGATAGCAGCAGCGCAAAATCAAAACAGATCGTATCACTACGATTCTATTGACTATGCTATAGAGGTACAGGCTGACTCGACGTTTACTGTCCAAGAAAGGCAAGTCTATGAATTTGTCGGCGAATATCACCAAGGCCAACGTTTTATTCCTCTCAATAAAATAGATGCTATTACCGACATTAAGGTCATAGATGCTGAAACTGGGGAACCACTTGAATACAGTTCAAAATCTCTCGACAAACTTGAGCCTTCAAGTTGGGGAAAATATACACACTATCGTAAAAATAGTTCGATATATATAGACTGGTATTACGATCTTGCTGACACGTCGCATACATGGATCATAGAATACAAAGTCTGGGGTGGTATTAGTTTTTACAACGATCATGATGAAATCTATTGGAATCTTTTTGGTGGCTACGACGTGCCTATCGACCAGGTCACGGCTACAGTTAGGATTCCGGAGAACAATTTCTCCGTCAGCGATCTTCAAGGAAGTATATATGACGTTGGTTCTACCGATCCGTCATATCGTATAGTCGACAATCGCAGAGCATTTTTTGAAGCAAAAAATATTGTTCCTGATACTGCTCTGACTATTGCATTTGGTTGGCCCAAAGGATTGATCGACCAGTCTGCATATTGGAAAAGTTTCCTCACTATTTATTGGGGATTTTTGGCTGCAATAGTGATGATTGTCTCTTTTATTGTCTTCTTGTTTCTGTTTTGGTATTTCAAGGTCTGGAAACAGCTCCATTCGCGCACGATAGTAGCAGAATATGAACCACCCAACAATATTCGTCCAGCTGAAGCTGAAGTAGTGGCTAAAACATTTATAGGAGGTAAAACCTGGCCAGCAACGATTGTGGATCTTGCTGTGCGTGGATATCTCAAAATAACCGAAGAAGCACCATCGAGTTTGAATCTAGGTTTATTTAAAATGCCTCTTGGCAGCAAGCACTATACGGTAGAAAATATAAAATCGTTTTCAGACGATCAGACTCTTGAAGACTATGAAAAAAGTTTTCTCAGTGTTCTTTTTGAAAATAAAAATACGTTTTCTACAAAAGAGTTGAGTAAAATGGGGCAGGGCTCCAAAATGGCTTTTGCCACAAAAATAAATAAGCTCAGAAAGAATTTGTACAAGGAAACGTACAGTGATACCAAAGGATATGTAGTAAGACCTAAGTCACTCCGAGCCTTTTCGGTGCTTATGCTGGCTTTGGTTATTGGTGCAGGTTTTTCTGGGGCATTTTCTACAAAAATGCCAGGCATGTTTGAAAACAAATTTCCTCAGATAGTAATCTTTTTGGTAACTCTGCTTGTGCTTGGTCTAGGAACGATATATAGGATAAAGTTTGCTACTCGTCTCAATGCAGAAGGCAATGAGCTGAAAAGAAAGATTCTGGGTTTCAGATTGTATCTAGAAACAGCCGAGAAATATCGTTTGCAAAACCTGACACCAGATCTCTTTGAAAAATATCTTCCATACGCTATGGTGTTTGGAATAGAGAAGAAATGGGCCAAGGCTTTTGAAACGATCAATATGCAGGCACCAAACTGGTATGTTACTCCTCATCCTGGAATAATGGTTGCTCATGTAGATGGTTCTGGATCGGTATCGCCTGGTTTCTCAGCATCGGCATTTTCTGCATCGTTTAGTTCTAGTTTCTCTTCTGCTTTTGCAACGTCTACTGGTACTGGTGCCTCTGGTGGCGGTGGTGGGGCAGGCGGAGGCGGGGGAGGTGGTGGCGGAGGAGCAAGTTAATTATGGCAACACTTTATACACATCAAAGTAGCAATATCGCCAAGACATGGTTTTTCATGTCGGCATTTCTCATTCTTATCATTGGACTTGGGTGGTATATAAGCTATGCCTATAACAATCCTGGAATCTTATATATCTTTGCGTTTTTCAGCGTCATTATGAATATCGTTAGTTATTGGTATTCGGACAAAATCGTTTTGTCGATGTACAAGGCAATACTGGTGACCAATGAAAGTCATCCTGATCTCTACAATGTCGTCGAAAATCTTTCTATAACCGCTGGTTTGCCTATGCCTAAGGTCTACGTCATACCCGATCAGGCACCCAATGCTTTTGCAACCGGCAGAAATAAAGATCATGCAGCGGTAGCGGTGACGCAAGGATTGCTGCAAATGCTTAGCAAAACCGAGCTTGAGGGCGTGATTGCCCATGAAATGGCCCATATTGGCAATCGAGATACGTTGATAGCAACGGTTGTCGTCGTGCTGGTTGGTTTTATTTCCATACTGGCCAATTTCTTTTTGAGAACGATGCATTTGGGTGGGGGACGTGATCGTGACAGCAAGGGCGGTCATCCTCTTATCATGATTGTTGGTATTATTTTTGTTATCCTCTCTCCGATCGTCGCTACACTCATTCAGTTTGCAATTTCTCGCAAGCGTGAATATCTGGCCGATGCTACCGGTGCACTTATGACACGTTACCCAGAAGGTCTTGCGTCTGCGCTCGAAAAAATCTCTGGTTACGGCCAGCCTATGAAGCGAGTCAATGAAGCGACAGCACACCTTTTTATCTCCAATCCTTTTGGTCCTACCAAAAAACTCTCAAATCTTTTTTCAACCCATCCTCCGGTGGCTGAAAGAGTCAAAATCCTTCGTGGTTTGTCAGTCTAGACTCTTATTACTTAAATTCTTTACTCGCTATTTTGTTGTGCTAGACTCTGTAGAGATCGCCCGGGGTGTAGCTCAATAAGACCGGTAGAGCGCCACAGCGTGTGGAGGTTGCAGGTTCGAACCCTGCCATCCCAATTTAATCCTCTGATTTCAATCAGAGGATTTTTGTTATAGTATGTGAGCTCATGTATGGAGAGATGCGAGAGTGGTTTAATCGGCAGTCCTGGAAAGACTGTGTGCTGGTAACGGTACCGAGGGTTCGAATCCCTCTCTCTCCGCCACTGCTGTTGAAAAGTGATAAAATGTAAGAGTCTTGAAAAGAATAAATAAAATATATGACACCACAATCTGCTAAAAAAATGCTCGTAGCAATCTATGTCGTGACAGGGGTAGTGCTTGCTGTAGTCTGGGCAGCCAATGGTTATGAAGATACATGGTTGTACATATGGGCTGCTCTCATTGGTCCGGCAACTTCTTGGTTTTATCTCAAAGCTGAGTCTAAGGACCAATAAATGCTCGAGGGTAAAAAAGCTCAAACAACCGATACATACAATAAAAGCGCAGATGTGCTTGCATTGAAGTTTGATACATTGGGTGCGAGAGTAAATGACATAAAAGAAACATTTGCGCTTATCGACAAAAAGAATCCTAAAACACTTGAAATTGGGTGTGGTAACGGTCGTGATGTCGAGGAAATAATTAAGCACACAAACGACTACCTCGGTATAGATATTTCAGAAAAGTTAATCGAACTTGCTCGCAAAAAAGTACCTCAAGCGAAATTTGAAATTGCTGATGTTGAAACATATACGTTTCCAGAGAATCTTGATGTTGTCTTTGCCTTCGCCTCACTTATACATGTATCAAAGGAAAATCTAAAAGTAGTATTTGATCAGATATTTGAGAATCTCAATCCTGGAGGGGTGGTGAGGATGTCTATGAAGCAGTCTGATCTGTATTCTGAAGTTACCAATGAAGATGAATTTGGAATTAGGACGTATTACCACTATTCATTGCAGGATATCAAAGATATTGCAAAGCAATTTGTTTTTATTAAAAGTGAATCAGTGAATTTGAGAGGACAAGGATGGTTGGAGATTATACTTAAGAAATGAATAATGGATTACACAGAATCATTTCTTAATATTGCGAATACATATCCTGAATTCAAGGAAGCCGTGGAAATTATTAAGAAAAATTCAGAGGGTGGAATATGGTTAATGGGAGGCTTTGTGTTTAGAAGTATTGTTGAAAATATATATGGAGTTCCGATGTCTAAGAATGCTGATCTTGATTTTATTGTAGAAAATCCTAAGGAAATAAAAGTACCAGATGATTGGGTAATTAAGAAAAATGATTATGGAAACCCGAAACTAGTAGGTCCATCATTTTATATTGATTGTATCCCTCTCAAAAATGTCCATTCAATTATAAGAAGAAAACTTGAACCAACCATTGAAAATTTTTTGTCGGGTACGCCACTCAATATTCAGTCAATCATATTTGATGTTATTAAAAATAAAGTAATGGGTGATATAGGTATTAAATCTATTCAAGAAAGGATCGTTTCAGTAAATGACCCAATTCAGGCGGAATATCGTGCTGGGAAGAAGGGTGTAACTGTTTCAGATTTGGTTAGGAATCTTGCTGATGAGCTTGGTTTTAAGGCAGTCATGATTAAAAATTAGTCGTGCTAAAATGCATTTATGGAAATCAAGGATAAGGAATTACATAGGATAGCGATCACTTGTATTATCTACAACAAAGAGGGAAAGTTTTTGGTGACAAAAAGAAGTCCGTCGAAGAAAGTGCATCCCAATAAATGGACAGTGCCGGGAGGTGGTCTCAATGTCGATGATTATATGCACGGTCCTCAAACAGAAGGAATGGGTGCGTGGTATGGTGCCGTTGAAGCAGCTCTTCGGAGGGAAGTGAAAGAAGAAGTAAATGTTGAAATAGGAAAGGCGACGTATTTACTTGATCTGACATTTATTCGTCCTGATGCTATTCCGGTTTTGGTCTTGAGCTACTATTCTCCATATGTTTCGGGAGAAGTGAAGCTCGATGAAGACGCTGTCGAATATCGATGGGTAGGTCTCAAAGAAGCAAAAGAACTCGATCTTATCGCCGGTATATACGAGGAATTGGAAATGATAGAAAAGTTATTGAAATAAAAAAACCGTCCGATTGCTCGGACGGAGATGTTTGAAATCTACTTTTTCTGGTTACGATTGTGATTCATCATTTCAGTAAGGGCATATACTTGGTTTGACCACAGAAAGCCTTGGATGAAACCGAGCCAGCGATTGACCTTATCCATCCTTTCTTCTTTGATAAAGCCCTCCATTTCATCAAGCATCCAATGGCAGTGCTCGAAACCGAGTTGTTGATCGGTCAGGACTTTTTCATGAGGAAATCTGGTTTTCCCAACCTTCATTTCTACGAATTTTCGACGATATGTTTCGATGACACGTCGTACCTCTTCTGCTTCCATAAAGAACTCCTTGTTGTTTAAATCTACGCTATCAGTTTTACTTAAAAAAGTCTAAATAGGTGACAGGGTAGTATTGAGTTACAATAAAAATGAAGTAGATAAATAAATTCAAACATATGAAATATCCAAACGTAGCAAAAGCAGAGATTCATATCAATGCATCAGCAGCAGAAGTCTGGAAAGCATTGACCGATCCGGCAATGGTCAAACAATATCTGTTTGGTACCGACGTATCTTCGGATTGGAAAGTAGGCAGCTCACTTACGTATACGGGAGTCTGGGAAGGGAAGGCATATACCGACAAAGGTACGATTCTAGAAATAGAACCAGAGAAACTTCTTGTCAGCACCTATCACAGCAATTTTTTAGCATTGCCTGACCTGCCTGAAAATCATCAAGTTGTCTCTTATATCCTTGCTCCAGAAGATGGTGGTACCAAACTTACTATTAAACAAGAAAACGTAGATACGCCAGAAAGCGCAAAGCATTCCGAAGGCAACTGGGGAGCAGTGCTCGCTAAGATGAAAGAGTTGCTCGAGAAGTAATTATTCTGTAGCGACAGGAATATTGCCGCAATTTTCTCTTGAAAGACTGACTACACCAAAAACTTCGTCTATTGTAGGCTCGACAGCAATAACATTTTGTCCGTCTTGCAGTTCAATATCTACATTGAGATCGTGTGACTGTGTGACCATTTTTATTTTGCATTCCTGAATAAGAGTTTTTGCTTGCATCCATGGAATATAGGTAAGACCGGCATGTGGCACAAATGGATCCGGTTCGTCGGCTTGTAGGACGAGCAGTTTCTTTATGATCACTTCATTGTTGTCAGTTTCGATTCCTTCTGCTACTGCGCGTCTATTGTTGAAAGGGATATTGAGTGTGGCACTTATGGCAAGACACTGAGTAGCACTGCTTCCCATGACGCAAATACTGTCTTCATTGAGCTTGAGACGAGTAGTGAGTGAAGGCTTTCCTTCTTCTTCATAGATTAGGTACATATCAGAAAGATTTTTTGATCCTTCGGCAGCACGGAAATTGAGTACACCAAATTCTGCAAAAGTAGTAGGTTGACCCTCTACGACAGTTTTGGGTCCAGAATCGGTATTGTAAAGAAAATAGAGGCCGACGGCGACAAGTAAAACGACAATTATTATTAAAATATTTTTTGCTTTTGGGGAAAGGTTTCTTGTGCTAATCATGGTATAAGTATATCAAAGACTAACAGCCAAACATGAAACATTCTTTCGCTCTCCGTTTTCTCATCTTTTGTATCTGTGTCGTGGCTATATTATTGGTCAATCTTTTGCTATCGGGTGGGCACAAGATTTTGACTGGCGGTTTTGTCATACCCTCCGATTATGACAGAAAATCCGATGCGCCACTCGATATATTGGCTTTTGGCGACATGATGCTTGATAGAAATGTCCGCAATAAAATGACAGAATTTGGATATAGGTATCCATTTGCACGTATAGAAAGCTTTCTAAAGGGTCACGATATTGTGGTGGCCAATGCCGAGGGTCCTTTTACCGATTTTCCATCGCTTACAGCAAGTCTCGTCAATAAAACACTGACCTTTACCTTTGATAAAAGAGCATTGCCTGTACTCAAAGAGCTAGGCTTTACTATTTTCAGCCAAGCCAACAATCATACACGTGATTTTGGTCGAGAAGGCTATGAGCAGTCTGTTGCAGCTATCAATACTGCAGGAATAGCGGTTTTTGGCGATGCCTTTAATAACAACCCTGGTCCGTATATTGCAAACGTGAGAGGACAAAAAGTAGCCTTTGTCGGTTATCATCAGTATTACGATCAAGATACTACTTCTACGCTGAAAGCTATCGAGCAGGCAGATCTTCAAGATGCTTTTGTGATTGTGTATCCGCATTGGGGAGAGGAATATGAACAGGGTATGACCGATTTTCAAAAAAGGACGGCGAGGCAATTTATTGACGCTGGTGCTGATCTTATTTTGGGTGCTCATCCACACGTGATCGAGCCGATCGAGATTTATAATGGGAAGGCAATCTTTTATTCTCTAGGGAACTTTATTTTCGATCAATCTTTTTCTATACCTACGAGCCAAGGTTTAGCGGTGCAAATAATGCTCGATTCTGATGAGATTAGCTACGAACTCTTTCCATTTGATATTATTAAGGAGCAGGCTGTTTTGATGTCTGATGAAAAGAAGTCTGCAGTGTTTAGTAAGCTCGCGGAACGCTCAATAGTCTCACATGAGGTCCGTAGTGCTATAAAAGAAGGGAAATTTACTTTAGAACAAGAATAAAATGAAATTTATTAAATATCTATTGGTTTTTGTCTCGATATGCGTCATTGCAGGTGCTACTGTGTACTGGATTAGCAAAAAAGACCCTAAGGCCTTGCATTATATAGCTACCAGCGAGACCGGAAGCTCTACCTTGGCTGAAGAAAGTAGTGTTGAGATCGGTACGACGACGCTCCGAGTCGGTATCGCCAATAGTTTTGAGACTCGTGCGCATGGATTGTCGGATACTTCATCACTCGCGCAAGATGCCGGACTGCTTTTTATATTTGAAAATGATCAGAAGTGGGGAATATGGATGAAAAATATGAATTATCCGATCGATATTATTTGGCTCAGTGCTTCGAGTACGATTGTTGATGTAAAAACAGGTGCGACACCAGGTTCATATCCTGAAACTTTCTTTCCAAAAGACAATGCTCGCTATGTTTTGGAAGTAAATGCTGGAGTTTTCAAAAATTCAGGTGCAAAGATTGGGGATAGCGTCGAAATTGAGAGAAATTAATTTGTGTGTGTTGCTGTAGCGGCTCTACCTAGCTTCATTTTCTGACATCCTTATTTACAAAGAAAATTTTGTATATCACAGTGACTTATCCACAGGTCTTTTGAAAGTTTTTTTGGTTACAATTGTATCTAGTTCTCATCAAGGCGATGAGTGTGTTTAAGGAGACGCATTTTTATTTGCCGATTTATTAACCGTATCAGTTAGGCTACAAACAACACTATATGAGTATCACCATCACTAAGCATGACGGCACGAAAGAACCGTTCAATGCCGATCATATCAACAGATCGATCGAGCGAGCCACCAAGGGCTTGGCTGATCCTGTTGCTATGGTCACGCAGATTGCGACGGATACGCGTCTCACGCTGTATGATGGCATAGGTACCACTGAACTCGACCAAGCGACGATCAATGCGGCCGTCCAAAACATCAAACTCGATGTTGATTATGACAAAGTAGCTACTCGTCTCCTCCTCAAAACCATATATCGTAACGTTCTTGGCGACTACAACAAGGATAGTGCCGACGATTTGCGCAAAAAGCACCGCGATAGTTTCATTACCTACCTCAAAGCCGGTGTTGCAAATAGCCGTTTGCACCCAGACATGATCTCTAAATACAATATAGAGTCTCTTGCAGACACACTCGTCATTACTCGTGATGAACTTTTCACCTATGCTGGTCTCGATGGTCTGATGAACCGCTATGGTCTCAAGGGTATGAAGCAGGAGTCGGTAGAAACTCCCCAGTATCTCTTTATGCGTATTGCTATGGGCCTTTCTTACAATGAAAAGGATCCTACAGAATGGGCAAAGAAGTTTTATCACAAGATGTCGAAGATGGAATATATCGCTGGCGGCTCGACCAATCTCGGCGCTGGCACCACTCGACCCGCACTTTCCAACTGCTTCCTTCTTGAAATCCAAGATGACATGGAGCACATTGCAAAATCTGTTGCCGACGTCATGCTTCTTTCAAAAGGTTCAGGCGGTCTTGGTGCATCGGTTACAAAACTCCGCGCAGGCGGTTCACCTTTGAAATCAAATTTCGGCGGTGTCTCAACAGGTCCTACTCCTTTTGCAAAAATTATTGATACGGCTATTAGAGCTATTCAGAGAGGCGGAAAGAAGAAGGGTGCTCTGGCTTTTTACATGGAGAACTGGCACCTCGATTTTCCTGAATTCCTCGACTGGAAACACAATGCCGGCGACGACTATATGCGCATGAGAACTGCCAATACAGCCGTATTTATGACCGATGAGTTCATGAAGCGAGTCGAAGGAGGCGGGGACTGGTATATGTTTGACCCTGCCGAGACACCTGACCTTGTGGAGCTCTACGGTGCCGCATTTTCAAAGCGATACGCAGAGTACATAGAAATGGCTGAAAGCGGCAAACTACGCACCTACAAGAAGGTACCAGCTCAGGAACAGTTCCGACAGATTCTTGTTGCTCTTCAGACGACATCACACCCATGGCTCAACTGGAAAGACACCATGAACCTTCGTGCTCTCAACAACAACACTGGTACGATTCATATGTCTAACCTCTGCACAGAAATCTGTCTTCCACAGGATAGAGAAAATGTCGCTGTCTGCAACCTTGCATCGCTCAACCTTGCCGCTCACGTTAATAACAAAGAAGTAAGTTGGGCAAAACTCGAAGAAAGCGTACGTCTTGCTATTCGTCAGCTCGACAATCTTATCGATATCAACCGTCTGCCTATTCCTGAAGCAGAAAAGTCGGACAAAGAGAATCGCGCTATTGGTCTTGGAGTGATGGGATTCTCAGACACGATCGAACAGCTTGGTATGTCATATGATTCAGAACATGCACACGATTTTGCCGACAGAATATTTGAATTCATTAGCTATATGGCTATCGACGAATCAGCAAATCTCGCTGAAGTTCGCGGCAGCTACAAAAATTTCCCTGGATCAGAATGGTCAAAGGGCAAGGTGCCTATCGATAGCATCAAAACGCTCGAACAAAACCGTGGCAAAGCTCTCACTGTTTCAAAAGAAAGCAAGCATAAAGGTCTCAATTGGGATTTGCTTCGAGAAAAAGTAAAGAAGGGTGTACGCAATGCCACACTCATGGCCGTCGCTCCAAATGCAAACATTGGTCTTGTTGCTGGCACGACCCCTGGTATCGATCCTCGCTTTGCTCAGGTATTTTCACGAAATAAGATTTCTGGAAAGTATCTCGATATTAACCACAACATGGTCAAGGATCTCAAGAATATGGGTATTTGGGAAAAGGTTAGAGAAGAAATCATTGAAAAGCAGGGAGATATTTCAGATATCGCTGGTATTCCTCAGCATCTCAAGGATATTTACAAAACTTCGTTCACAACATCTCCGTATGCATTTATCGAAGTCGCTGCACGAGCTCAGAAATGGATTGACCAGGCACTTTCGAGAAATATGTATCTCGAAACTCGCGATATCGACGACACAATGAAGATTTATCGCACAGCATGGGAAAAGGGTCTCAAGTCGACGTATTATCTCCACATGAAGCCTCGTCACACTGCAGAGCAGAGCACTGTTCAGGTCAATAAAGGTGCTGCTATGGGCAAAATGGGCTTCGGAAGGGTATTCAAGAAGCCTGCAGCAGAGACAGTCACAGCAGGTGCCTTTGCCGCTCCTCTTCAGAAAACAATGATCGAACCGATTCAAGCTGCGTTTTCTATACCAGCCAAAGAAATTCCTGTGCCATCGGCAGTTGTCACTCGTGAGCCAGTGGCAGTTGCTCAGAAACAAGAGATCAAAGAAGTTGTTGCTTCAGCAGCGGCTCCAGCTCCTAAAACCACTACATCGACAGTGACGGTTATGGGTAGTGAAGGACCAAAGCAGTACAGAGTACACAAGAGAATTGTCGATTCAAGCGATCCAGCAGAAGCCAATATTTGTGACGGTTGCCAGTAAAAGTTTTTTAAAATTGGAACACATATCATTCACTCTATCCATTGCATGGGGAGTGAATCGTTGTGTTAAAATACAAAGCCAAAATTAATCATTAGATAAAATATATGCCACTCATAGGAAAAGCCTCGCCCGAAGACATGAATCTGCACCCGATCAAGTATCAGTGGGCATATGATTTGTATCAGCAGGCAGTTCGCAATACGTGGTTTCCTCACGAAATTGCTCTCAAGGAAGATTTGCAAGACTGGGAAAAGATGACTGATGACGAAAAGCATGCAGTTTCATTTCTTATGGCTTTCTTTAATCCAGCCGAGCTTATTGTGAATCGTTCGATTGCGCTTGGTGTATATCCATATCTAAAATCTCCAGAATGTCACCTCTATCTCGCAAAGCAGATGTGGGAAGAAGCCAATCATTGTGTGGCTTTTGAGTATGTGCTCGAAACGTTTCCATTTGACCGTGAAAAGGTCTTCGGTGTGCACCTCGAAGTTCCATCAATGCAGGCCAAGGAAAACTTCATCAATAAATACATGAAGAGAATGATGGACGATACTCTCGATATCGAAACCACAGAAGGCAAGATGGATTTTATTAGAAACCTCGTTGCTACCAACATTGTCATGGAAGGTATTTGGTTCTATTCGGGCTTTATGGTTGCTCTTTCATTCCGTCAGCGCAATCAATTGCGCAATTTCGGTTCAATGATCAACTGGGTCATTAGAGATGAATCGTTGCACTTGAAGTTCGGTATGAATTTGGTTCAGCATATTCTTGAAGAAAACCAAGAGCTCCTCACCGAAGAATTTGCCAATGAAATCAAGGGTATTATCGTCGAAGGCGTCAATCTCGAAACAGAATACAACAAGGATCTCTTTCCAAACGGTATTCTCGGTCTCAATGCTGACTATGTGAATCAGTACGTGCAATATGTGGCTGATCGACGTCTCGAAGAGCTTGGTTTGCCAAAGCATTACAATGCAACCAATCCTGCAAAATGGATGAGTACTGCTACTGACGTCTTTGAATTGGTCAATTTCTTCGAAGCTCAAAATACAAGCTATGAAGTCGATGGTGTCTCACATGGCAAAAAGGCTACTAAGCCAGAAGCCCCTAAAGCTGCTGCAGAAGTAGCAGGAGAGTAGTGTTGAAAAGGTAGGTGGATAACTCAATTTTTCAAAATTTGTAGCAGTGGCATAATACGGGAAGTACTGTATCTCTTACGCGGAGGACCTATGGATAGGCTCTTGTGCGCATGGGAGATTATTGCAAAGCTGCAGCAGAAAAATGTGGATTTCGGGAGTCTGCATAGTGATGAACAAAAGACCCTCGACGCGCTCCACGTGGAGTCAGCAGCTTTGATCAATAATCTGGGCAACAGTGATCGGGTGGAAACGATCGAACTTCGGAAGGCTGCCTAAATGGTCCCTTCCAGATGAAAAGCCACGGATGAAATATCCGCGGCTTTTTTGATATACTGTATGTAAGACATATAAATATTATTCATTTCAATATATGAAGAAAATCAGAGTGGCAATCAATGGCGCAGGACGCATCGGCAGAGCATTTCTAAAAGTTGCGAAAGATCGCAAGGATATCGAAGTGGTTGCTATGAATGATCTTGGCTCGATCGACAATATCGCATATCTTCTCAAATACGATACGGCCTATGGCATCAGTCCATTTGAAGTAAAGGTAAATGCTAATAAATCGGCAATAGAAGTCGATGGAAAGGAAATACAATATATTTCTGAAAAAGATCCAGCCATGCTGCCATGGGGAAAGCTTGAAATTGATGTTGTTGTCGAATCAACAGGACTCTTCACTTCATATGAAAAAGCTCAAGCTCATATAACAGCTGGTGCTAAGAAGGTAGTTATTTCCGCTCCAGTCAAAGATGAACCGACAGGGGACATAAAAGGTGGCACGGCGCTTCTTGGTATCAATGAAGACATTATTGGCGATCTACAGATCAGCTCCAATGCTTCATGTACAACCAATGCTGGTTCTCCACTCATCGCAATTTTGCACGAAAGTGTTGGTATTGAAAAAGCTCTTCTCAATACAGTGCATGGTTATACAGCCAGCCAAGGTATTGTCGATGGTCCAAATAAAAAGGATTTTCGTGAAGGTCGTGCTGCCGCTCAAAATATCGTGCCATCTTCGACTGGCGCAGCAATTGCTGTGACCAAAGTCATTCCAGATCTCAAAGGAAAATTTGATGGTATTTCTATGCGTGTGCCAGTAGTTGTTGGTTCTATTGTCGATGTGACGTTTATCGCAAAGCGTAATACGACCGTAGAAGAAATAAATAGTATTCTCAAAAAAGCTGCTTCTGAAAAGCGTTGGAGCAAGTCATTTACGGTGACCGAAGAAGAGCTTGTTTCTTCTGATATCAAAGGTAGTCCATATGCTTCTATTGCCGATCTTTCATTTACTCGCGTCGTCGATGGAAATTTGGTCAAAGTCATGGCCTGGTATGACAATGAGATGGGGTATACCAATACACTCGTAGAGCATGTTGTGTTGGCTGGTTCGAAATAAATAAATTTTCTAGGTGCATTATGCCACTACCTAAGGTCGGAAAGAAAGCGCCGGGTTTTTCACTTCCAGATCAGGCAGGAGAAATGCATTCACTTTCTGAGTATGTAGGATCGTGGGTGCTTGTCTATTTTTATCCAAAAGATGATACCGAAGGGTGTACCAAAGAAGCATGTGCGATAGGTGACAATTTTCCTGCTTTTAAGAAACTCAAGGCAAAAGTACTTGGTATAAGTATTGATTCTGTAAAAAGCCACGATAAGTTTGCCAAGAAATACAAACTTCCATTTACACTTCTTTCAGACGAAGATAAGAAGGTAGTGAATAAATACGGCGTTTGGGGACTCAAAAAGTTTATGGGTAGGGAATATATGGGTACCAAGCGCATGTCATTTCTCATTGACCCAAAAGGTGATATTCTCAAGGTATACGAGAAAGTAAATCCAGTCACTCACGCCGAAGAAGTGCTGGAAGATCTCAAACAATTTCAAAAATGAAAATATATTTTGCTACAGACCATGCAGGATTTAAGCTCAAAGAAACTCTCGTGAGCTATGTCAAAGAGCTTGGTTTTGAAGTGCAGGATTTTGGAGCTCATACCTACGATCCCAATGACGACTATCCCGACTATATAAAAAAGGCAGCAGAGGCGGTCTCTGACAATCCTCAGAAGACACTTGGTATCATTGTCGGAGGATCAGGAGAAGGTGAGGCTATGGTCGCCAATAAATACCGACATGTGCGTGCCACAGCGTACTATGGTCACAATCCAGAAATCATCACACTTTCACGCGAGCACAATGACGCCAACATGCTCTCACTCGGAGCAAAATTTATCGATGAACAAGAAGCGAAAAGGGTAGTCAGACAGTGGCTTCTCGGACAGTATTCGCTCGCTGATCGGCACAAGAGACGTATAGAAAAGATAGAGAATATTGAAAAGGGTGCTAATGTAAGTAAAAAATCACTATGGCAGAAATTATTCCGGCTGTAATGCCCAAAACATTGCGTGATCTCGAGGATCACGTTTCAAAAGTAGCCGAAGCTGTGCGTGTCGTGCAGATAGATATTATGGATGGTGTATTTGTGAAAAATAAGACATGGCCGTATATCAAACACGATGACTTTTTTGAGAAAATAGTTGCAGGTGAAGATGGTTTGCCAATGTGGCAAGATGTCGACTATGAAATCGATCTTATGGTTGCGACCCCTTTTGATGCTGCAGATCATTGGATAAGTGCTGGAGCACGAAGGTTACTTTTTCATGTTGAGACGTTTGATTCTTTTAGACATGAAAAAGATATCTCTCGTGATATGGAAAAGGCTTTGTCATATAAAAATGATTTTACTGAAATAGGTTTGGCGATTAACATCGATACTCCCGTGAGTGTTATTGCTCCATATATCAATGAAATTTCATGTATACAGTGCATGGGTATAAAAAGGATTGGTTTCCAAGGTGAAGAGTTCGATGAAGAAGTATTTGAAAAAGTAAGAGAATTGCGTGAACTCGCCCCCGAACTTCCCATATCAATAGACGGTGGTGTCAGTGAAGAAAATATCGGCGAACTCTCTGCTGCAGGTGTGTCGCGGTTTGTATCTGGCTCGGCTATATTCAATGAAATCAATCCCATCGACGCTATAAGAAGTCTCAAGCAAGCGGCGTATCAGGAATAAACTTCTCTACGGGAGGAGCTCAACTGCATATGATACAATTTATGCATGTCACTCACTGACCAAGAGGTTCTCAAGCTTGAATCCAAAGCCAATGAGATCCGTCAGTCAATCATTGAAATGCTACTCGAAGCTGGCTCAGGTCATACGGCTGGTCCGCTCGACATGACGGATATTTTTACTGCGCTCTATTTTCATATTCTCAATCACGATCCTCGAAAACCTTCTTGGGAAGGCCGAGATCGTTTCGTACTCTCCAACGGTCATATTTGTCCGGTATTGTATGCAACCATGGCGCACAGCGGCTATTTTCCGGTAAGCGAACTCAAAACATTGCGCAAGTTTGGCACGCGACTCCAAGGTCATCCACATAGAGAATATTTGCCCATGCTTGAAAATAGTTCGGGTCCACTCGGTTCTGGTCTTTCACAGGCTGCTGGTATGGCTTTGGCGGATAAAATCGATGGATACAAAGCTGATCGATGGATATATTGCTCGATGGGCGATGGTGAACTCGATGAAGGTAATATCTGGGAAGCAGCAATGTTTGCTGGCAAAGAGAAGCTTAGAAATCTGATTTGTTTCGTTGATCGCAACAATATTCAAATTGATGGTTTCACTGAAGATATCATGCCGCTCGAACCACTGGCAGAAAAATGGAAAGCATTCAATTTTCATGTTATAGAAATCGACGGCCACAATATGCGAGAAATTGTCGATGCTGTAGAAGCTTCAAAAGCAATTTTTGAAAAGCCAAAAGTGATTATTGCCCATACTATTCCTAGCAAGGGGGTAAAAGAATTTGAAAGAAAATACGAATGGCATGGCAAGACGCCAAATAAAGAAGAAGCAGCCATGGCTCTGGCAGAACTCCGCACACTTGGAGGAAAGATTAAATCCGAACATGAATAATCATGATTAATCCTCATCAAAAACTCAATCCAAAATTATTCAATGCCGATGTTGAAATGATTCCTATTCGCAAAGGGTTTGGCGAAGGTTTGCTTGCTGCAGGAGAGAAAAATGAAAACATTGTTGGTCTATGCGCCGATCTAACAGAGTCGACACAGATGCATCTTTTCAAAAATAAATTCCCCAATAGATTTGTGGAAGTTGGTGTAGCAGAACAAAATTTGGCGACAGTCGCTTCTGGTATGGCGGCTATGGGTAAGATTCCATTCATTACTTCGTATGCCATGTTTTCTCCTGGTCGCAACTGGGAACAGATCAGAACAACGATTGCGTACAACGATCGTCCGGTCAAACTTGCCGGTTCTCATGCTGGCATATCGGTAGGACCCGATGGTGGAACGCACCAAGCTATAGAAGATATGGCTCTGATGCGTGTTATGCCGCGTATGGTAGTAATTTCGCCTTGTGACTCTGTAGAAGCAAAGAAGGCGACTATAGCCGCAGCGAGTACCAATACACCCGTTTATATACGTCTAGCTCGAGAAAAAACTCCTGTGATCACCACTGAAGATACGCCTTTTGAAATCGGTAAGGCACAAGTATTTTTTGATTCTCCCGATGGCCGACCGGATGTAACTATTATTGCAACAGGTGCACTTGTGCATCAGGCACTCAAGGTGGCAAAGAAACTCGAAGAAGAAAAGATTGGTGCATTGGTGGTAAATTTGGCAACGATCAAACCTCTCGATGAAAAAACAATCAAAGCTAGTGTAGAAAAGACACAGGCTGTGGTAACCGTTGAAGAACATCAAGTAGCTGGTGGAATGGGATCGGCAGTAGCGGAATTTTTGGCCAAGACAATGCCAATGCCGATCGAATTTGTCGGTGTGCAGGATAAGTTTGGCCAGTCGGGTACTCCCAAAGAGCTCATTGCTCACTATGGTATGGATGAAAAGGGAATATATGATGCAGTGAAGAGGGTTTTAAAAAGAAAGAAATAACTTTCACACACGATCATGAAACCACAAGGCATAAAGATCGGAGGAAGGTATAGACATTATAAAAATAGAAATATATACAAAGTATTGGGGTTGGCAAAGCATTCTGAAACGTTAGAGGATTTGGTGGTGTATGAAGCTCAATACGATACTGAAAACAAATTGTGGGTCAGACCAGCAATCATGTTTATGGAAGAAGTAGAATATCAAGGAAGAATGCAGCCGCGTTTTGAATATATTTCAGAAGAGCAAATAGAAGAATATTAATCTAAATATTCTTTAGATATTTTTAGGTAGATAGTTTTTCGGAGCGTCTTTGAGATACGCTTCGAGTTTTTCTCGTTGGAGGAGGCCCTCTTGAGCACCGACATGTTGTACGACGGACATAGAATTGATAGGAGCCCATGCCAGAGATTCTTTGACTGTTTTGCCCAAAGCAAGTGCTGCAACAAAGGTCGAAGCAAATGCATCGCCAGCACCAGTGCGCTCATATGGCGGCTTAGGATCAGGATATGGCGGCATAAAGAGGAATTCATGTCCGTCGTAGGTATATGCGCCCTCTGGACCATCGGTAATAAGGACAACTTTAGGTCCCTTTGAATGCATTGTTTCCAGAAGCTTTTTAATAGAAAACACATCTTTGGCTGTTGAAGTATCTTTCAAAATAATCCGTGCCTCTTCGACATTACAGACAAAGATGTCTGTTCTTTTGTACATCGTACCGAGCTTCTCCAATCCCATTTTGATCTGGAGTGTGCCAGGCTGAAAAGCAAAATTGATATGAGGATTTTTCAAAAGATAACTCGTAATGGATTTGTGGTAGTCTTCGGTGCCTTCGGCCAGAGAACTGAGGTATAACCAGCGAGGAGGCGTAGCCGGCTCCTTGAATGAATAATCAAAAGACTCGTGCTTAATAAGAATCGTACGCTCACTTTCATACCACAACACATAGTGATAGTTGGTCGATTTGTTTTGCTGAACTGAAATAAGACTGGTGTCTATCTTTTCGCGTTGAAGGGACTCGAGCACTTGCTGTCCAAAGAGGTCAGCTCCAATATTGCTGGCAAATCCTGTAGAGAGACCAAGTCGTGAAGCTGCGACGGCGGCGTTGGCACTGTTACCGACGCCGGCAATTATTTTTGAAAACTCATAGGGGATTTTGTCACCGAAACGCATGCAGAGTTGGCAATCGGTGTGATTGATCGAACAATTGACCGAAGCTTCCTTGAGACGAATGAAGGCATCCGTTGCTGTGTCGCCAACTGATAAAAAATCAAGAGGAACGCTTTTCTTGAAAAACATATGGAAATTATAGCATGTGCTACAATATTGGCATGAAATCACTCAAGGAATACATACTGGAAGCACGACAAAAGAAAGTAGCTATCGGACATTTCAATGTTTCAACACTTGACGCTCTATGGTCTATTTATGCTGTTGCGGTCAAACTTCAGGTACCAGTTATTATTGGTGTGTCAGAAGGCGAGCGTGACTACGTAGGAGTCAGGGCAATTGCCAAGGTGGTGCGCATGATTCGCGAAGAAAACAATTTTCCTATTTTTATCAATGCTGATCACACCTATTCATACGAACGTGTCCAAGAAGCCGTCGATGCCGGTTTTGATGCTGTGATCATCGACGGCGCACAACTCTCTTTTGAAGAAAATGTTGCGCTGACCCAAAAGGCAGTTGCTTATGCGAAGAATAAAAACCCAGACATTCTTATCGAAGGCGAACTCGGATATATCGGTACGTCGTCAAAAGTGCTTAAAGAGCTTCCAAAAGGTGCTGCGCTCGATGCGCTGAGCATGACGAGCCCTGAACAAGCAAAAGAATTTGTCGCTGCAACAGGAGTAGATCTCTTAGCACCGGCTGTTGGTAATGTTCACGGCATGCTTTCAGTTGGTCATGATCCTCGACTCGATATACCTCGTATCAAAGCCATTCACGAAGCTACAGGAGTGCCGCTTGTATTGCACGGAGGGTCGGGAACAGTCGATGAAGATTTTGTCTCGGCTATCGATGCTGGTGTTTCTATTATCCATATCAATACAGAGCTGCGTGTAGCGTATACAAAAGGTCTTGTGATCGAGCTTCAGCAAAATCCCGAAGAAGTGGCTCCATACAAATACCTCAAACCTGCTGCAGCCGCACTTGGCAAGGTTGCAGAAGGCCGATTGAAGCTTTTCAGTAAGATATAATGGGTATATAATACAACTATATGGGCGAAGTAGATTTCACTGAAGAGAATCGACTGCGCGATCTCGTGCCGCGCTCCCAGCCGGACTCCAATTCCGCTCTCTTTAGGATGTTTTTCAAGTCCGGAGTAGTCAGAAGCGCCGACCAAGCCTTCTATCTATGTGTAGGCATTTCATGCTTCTTTTTCTTTGTTTCAGCCATCGTTGTAGTGACTGCGCTTTGACTTTTTCCTCTCTTTATATATAATCAGGAACCATGATTTCACTTGATGTTACAAAGCGAACCAAGGCCGATACGGTTCCCGCGCTCATGCGCGCCGGCAAGATTCCAGCCGTATTTTACGGTAAAAAGGAGGCTTCAACGCCGATCGCTATTTCTCTAGTTGATTTTAAGAAGGTCTTCAAACAGGCCGGAGAATCAATGGTTATCACCCTCCAAGGCGAAGGTGTAGAAGTCGAAGCTCTTGTACACGATATTGATTTTGACCCTGTAACAGACACTCCTCGCCACGTAGACTTCTATGCCTTTGAAAAGGGTAAGAAAGTCCAGATCGGTGTACCTATCGAATTTATCGGTGTTTCAGAAGCTATTAAGAGTCTTGGTGGTACGCTTGTTAAGGTTCTTCATGAACTCGAAGTCGAAGCTCTTCCAAAGGACCTTCCTCGAGATTTGCATGTAGATATTGCTCCTCTTATTGCTATGGATAGCGTTATTCTTGCAAAAGACGTCACTCTCCCAGCTGGCGTAGAACTCATCACCAAAGGCGATGATATCGTAGCCTCTGTCGCAGAACCTATGAAGGAAGAAGAAGTGGCTGTACCTATGGATATTACTGATATTGAAGTTGAGAAGAAAGGTAAGGATGAAGAAGCCGCCGCAGATGGCGAAGCCGCTCCAGAGAAGAAAGAAGAAAAGAAGGAAGAGAAAAAGTAACACTAAACCACATAAAACCCCTCCCGTATCGGAGGGGTTTTTGTTATAATAAACCGATGCGAATTTTAGCAGCAGTTTGTGTTTTCATTGTCCTTTTCGGTACAGTACCGAGCTTTATTTTGGCACAAACGCCCGAAGAGATTGCTGCGCGCCAAGCAGCCCTCCAAGCCGAGCTCAATCAGGTGTTGAAGGATATCGAACAACAAAGAGCTATTCTTTCTCAAAAACAGCAAGAAGGTGTATCTATCGAACGCGACATTGCTATTCTCAATGCCAAAATCTCTCAGGCAAAGCTCAAGATCAAAGCCAAGGAAATCAGTATTCAGCAACTGGGCAAGGATATCAATACCAAAACAGAGCGCATTCAGCTTCTCGGCGAAAAGGCAGAGCAGGGCAAAGACTCATTGTCACAACTACTTCGAAAGACTCGATATCTCGATGACTACAGTATTGCCGAAATCATGCTCGGCAATAAAGACTTGTCAGAATTTCTACAAGATCTCGATGCGTATTATTTTGTAAAACAATCCCTCAATCTTTCTCTTGATACGGTAAAGAAGGTCAAGGTTGATACAGAAGTCGAACGCAATACTCTCGACAACAAGCGAGCAGAGGAAATAGATGCCAAAATCTCAATCGAAGCAGAGAAAAGAGTTATTGAAAAATCAGAAGGCGAGAAGAAAACACTCCTCAATCTTTCTAAAAAAGAACAGCAAAATTACCAGACCATTATCAAATCTCAAGAAAATAAGGCTGCAGCTATTAGAGCAGCACTCTTCGCTCTTCGAGATACGGCTGCTATTCCATTCGGAAAGGCTCTTGAATATGCAATCTTTGCTTCTCAGAAAACAGGCGTTCGACCAGCCTTTATTCTTGGTATTTTGACCCAAGAAAGTGATTTGGGTAAGAACGTCGGTACTTGTAACCGTCCTGGTGATCCACCAGAAAAGAGCTGGAAAGAAGTCATGAAGCCAACCAGAGACCATGCGCCCTTCTTGCGTATTACTTCGACTCTAGGGCTCAATCCCGACACCACTCCAGTTTCCTGCGCAATCGGCAATGGGTGGGGAGGAGCAATGGGTCCATCACAATTTATTCCTTCAACCTGGGAAATGTATATTGAACGTATTCAAGCAGTTACTGGAGCATATCCAAATCCGTGGGATGCACGAGATGCTATTGTCGCTACTGCTATATACATGCAAGACCTTGGAGCAGGAGCTGGAAGTTTCACTGCAGAGCGTACCGCTGCTCTCAAATACTATGCCGGAGGCAACTGGGCTAAGCCTGCCAATGCCTTTTACGGCGATCAGGTCATGAAAAAGACTCAGAATATTCAGGAAAACATGATCAACCCTTTGCAGAACTAATAGCCCTAAAATGAGCAGGGTATTGTGCAAATTTGATTTTTCTGGTAGGATTTTCCCCTATGAAAGCAGATATACACCCAACATATATAGAAAAGGCAAAAGTTACCTGCGCATGCGGTAACACCTTTACCGTAGGCTCAACTAAGCCAGAAATTCACGTTGAAATCTGCAGTGCGTGCCACCCTTTCTTCACTGGTATGGAAAAGACTCTCGACTCAGCAGGACGCGTAGAGAAGTTTAAGACTCGCACAGCTGCCAAGAAGACTGACGTCAAGAAAAAGTCAGAAGTCAAAGCTGCAAAGCGTCAGAAGCGCGTAGAAAAGGCTGCAACTAAGGTAAGTAAGTCTAAATAGATTTCTCAATCGAGCAATCCGGCCAAAAGTCCGGATTTTGCGTATAATGCACCTATGGAAGAAATAGAACAATTCAAGAAGAATCACAAAACTTCTTATTTGGCGTCTCTCTATATTGAGGAGGAAAAAAAGGAAAAAGATTTGGAGCACCTGATTGCTACCGATCCGCATATGAAAGAACTTGCTGAGGCAGATTTGCCCGAAGTGCGAGCTCGCAAAAAAGAACTCTATGATCAGATGCAGGTTATTGTGAAAGGTGACGAGGAAGATGATAAATTTCCCAATGAAGTGGTGCTTGAAGTCCGCGCTGGCGCGGGCGGGGAAGAAGCAGCTCTTTTTGCTGAAGAGTTGTCTTTGATGTATCGCAAGTATGCTGAGACTCAAGGTTGGTCTGTGGCAGTTGTCGACGAATCTGCAAGTGCTCTTGGTGGCTACAAAGAAGCCAGTTTTGAAATCAGAGGAAAAGATGTCTATAAAAAACTCAGATATGAAACCGGAGTGCATCGTATTCAGCGTGTGCCGGCTACCGAAAAATCAGGCCGAGTGCATACTTCGACTGCATCGGTGGCGATTCTTCCGATCAGGACAAAAGTAAAATTTACCGTTGATCCTTCAGAGCTCGAAATCGAATTTTCTCGTGCTGGCGGCAAGGGCGGACAAAACGTCAATAAGGTTGAAACAGCCGTCAGAATCATTCACAAGCCCACAGGTATCGATGTCCGCTCAACTGCGCAGCGCAGTCAGCTCAAAAACCGTGAACGAGCTATGAGTATTCTGATGGCCAAGCTCGAAGCACTCAAAGACGAAGAAGATGCCAAGAAATTCTCAAGCGAACGCAAAGAACAGATTGGTACAGCAGATAGATCTGAGAAAATAAGAACCTATAACATTCTCCAAGACAGAATTACAGATCATAGGATCAAGGAAACATGGCACAATCTGCCCAAAATCATGGCTGGCGATATAGGAGATATTATCGACACTCTAAGCTCTAAAAACAGCTCAGATATGGCTGTAGAGGCCTCAAATGACGAATTAGTTGCAGAGTAAGGCCGTTTTTGGTAGATTAGTACGACACATTATGGAAGACCAACAGAAAGCAAGCGGGACGATTGAGGCGCTTTTTAGCGCCGGCGCACACTTCGGACAGATCCGATCACGTCGTCACCCTACCACTGCACAATATATATACGGAGTAAAAGACCGTGTTGAGATTTTTGATCTTGAAAAGACAGCCGCTCTTCTTATCAAGGCAAAAGAATACGTAGCCAAAATTGTCTCAGAAGGCGGAAAGATTCTCTTTATTGGAGGCAAAAACGAAGCCAAGGCTATGGTCAAAAAGATAGCTGAGTCTATCGACATGCCATACGTTGCTGGCCGATGGATCGGAGGTACGTTTACCAACTTCCCTGAAATCAAGAAGCGTGTAGCTCGACTCGAAACTCTTCAGACAGAAAAGGAGAAAGGTGATTTTGCAAAATACACTAAAAAGGAACGTCTTATCCTCGACAAAGAAATTGCAAACCTTGAGAAATATTTCTTCGGTATTGTTACAATGAAAGAATTGCCTAAAGCAGTCTTTATCGTCGATGCTAAGAGAGAACACATTGCTGTTGCCGAAGCGAAGCAGGTTGGTATTCCTGTCATCTCTCTTTCTTCAAGCGACTGCGACTTCAGTACGATTGATATCGCTATTCCTGGCAACGATGCCTCAGTAGCATGCATTTCATATGTTCTCACTGAAGTGGCTGATGCAGCTAAGGCGGCCAAGAAATAGTCTTCTCACTCTTTCCAAATAAGGAAGAACTCGGTTAAAATATACAAATGATAACCACTGAACAAATCAAAGAACTGCGAGATGCCACTGGTGTGTCAGTCATGCAGTGTAAAAAGGCTCTTGAAGAAGGAGGTGGCGATATGGAAAAAGCCCTCGCTATCTTGCGCAAAAAGAGCAAGGATATTGCTGCAAAGAAAGGTGACAGAACCTTTGGTGCTGGCACTGTAGCCTCTTATATCCACTCGGGAGGCGCTGTGGGCACACTTGTCGAGCTCGTCTGTGAGACCGACTTCGTATCTAAGAACGAAGACTTCACCAAGCTTGCCAAGGATATTGCTATGCATGTCGCGGCTTCAAATCCTGAATTTGTAAAGGTTTCCGATATCTCTGAGGAAACGAGAGCAAAGGCTGCAGAGCTCTTTGCCAAGGAAGTCGAGGATAAGCCGGCTGATATGCGACCAAAGATCCTCGAAGGCAAAATCGGTGCATATTTCAAGGAGCGCGTGCTTCTTGATCAGCCTTTTATCAAGAATCCAGACGTCACGGTCGGAGGCTTGATCGAAGAGGCAGTGCAAAAGTTTGGCGAGAAGATTGATATTTCTCGCATGGTCCGCTACAGCGTATTGTCGTAGCACTTTGCTCGTGAGACACGAGCGCGTATGTTATTTTCATTTACAACATTCTCAATATCACTCGGTGGAATGATCACCATCATTCTGCTTAAGATGTTCGTCTTCGATGACACGCATATTGCATTGTGGGTTAGTGTTCGCAAAATGACGGACTCAATTCTACATCGCATTGCGGGTTGGATACGTGACAATGTGATTTATGTAAAGCATACTGGTCTATTGAAAATTCTTTCAGTCATTTATCATCGATTCATTCCGTTTCTTGAAAATCAATATAGGAAATTGGCTAGTGCATTGTACAGGCTGCACCGTAAGTTGTCGCACATGTTTGAGTATTCCAAGTCGACGACAAGAAGTGTATCGGAACATCTACAGCATTTGTCAGAGCATAAGAAAAGCAAAGAAGAAGGAGAGCAGGATTCAATGTGATAGTATAGGTTCATGCCGCTTTAGCTCAGTTGGTAGAGCAACTGTTTTGTAAACAGTAGGTCCTCAGTTCGAATCTGAGAAGCGGCTCCAAAATTTTAGTTCCATGCAAATCTAGTAGCCAGTTCGATTTGTGTAGCGGCTCCAAAAAAGTTTTCTCGACAAAATAAAAAGATTTATTTAATTAAAATTTAAATAAAATAAATCTAAATTCGGTCTAAAAATAAAAGTTTCTTGTCAGAATATAGGCCATAAAACGTCTATATACAATGATACTGTGGGTTATTAACGGTTTATACACATCTTATTCATATATTGCAGTTGTGACATTTAGAATGATTCCTGTACTATTAGGGTCTGGAAATTATAAGAGGGTAAATTGTACATCATGAACATTAAGAAAAAAATATTTAAGCTCGCTGCATCATACTTGGTCTTGAGCGTCGGCGCACTGGTTACGTACGCATCTCTCGAACCGATGTACGCTGGAGCACAGGCCTCGGCATCAGATACGGTCATTATCACGCTCAACGTGACCGCTGGTATTTCGATCACGAGCCCTGCTGATGCAACCATGAGTACAGCAGTCGGTGTCGCGCAAAACAGTGCTGTTGCGACAACGACTTGGAATGTTAAGACAAACAATAACCTCGGCTACACCCTCGCAGTCAAGGCTACTTCTACTCCTGCTATGCAATCCTCAACCAACACTATTGGTGACGACCAGACTGGCGCACCGGCATTTTGGAGTACTCCATTTGGTACATACGAATTTGGCTACTCAGCCTTCGGTACCGATGTACCAACTGGTACATGGGGAACAGGATCTCTCTGCAGCACTACTACCAACGCTCACGCAACTTCAACTACACTCAAATACAAAGGCTTCACAACATCGGACGTAACAATCGCTACACGCTCGTCGACAACAACAACTTCGGGTGTTGACAGTACGGTCTGCTATGCGGTAGAACAGAATAACTCCTATATTCCATCCGGAACATACAAGGCTACCATCGTGGCTACAGCGACAACGATCTAATAAAAATGCCGAAAAAGAAATCAATACTACGATCTTGCGGACTAAGCCGTACTAAGAATATTGCATTCTTAATCGTATTGATGTCGTGCATACTTGCTCCTGCGGCAACATTTGCTCAGACTTCCGAAAGACCTCAGATCACATCGATGAGTGTCGATGACAAAAATGACTTCGTTCTCGAACCAGGCAAAATGGAAATTTTTGCTGATCCGGGCGACACAATCGTCAAATATATTTCAGTTACCAGTCGTATAAACAGGAAGACGGATTTCAAGGTTACGACCGAAGATTTCGTCGGTTCTCGTGAAGAACAAAATCCCGTTGTTCTTCTTGGCGATGACAGAAGCCCTAATTCATTTAAGGACTCTTTACGGCCTGCAGTTTCCGATTTTACCCTTAATTTTGGGGATAGAATCACTATTCCTATCACCATACAAATCCCAGCAAATGCCTTGCCGGGAGGCTATTATTCGTCGGTAATTGTCGCCAATGGGCCTCAGAACGACAGTAGTACTTCGGTTAGTGGTGCTCAGATTATTTCTCGTGTCGGTGTCTTGTTTTTTGTCAGAGTCAACGGTCCGGTAAATGAAAGCGGTTTTGTGGAAGATTTTCGTATTTCAGATAAACATTGGATATACGAAACATCTCCTGACAAATTCCAAATACTTTTCAACAACACAGGTAGTGTGCACTTGGCGCCCTACGGTGTGATCAGGATTAGCAATCTGTTTGGTAGTGAAATCGGAGTTTTACCGATTGACGCTTATTTCTCACTTCCAGATTCATTGCGTTACCGAGATGTAAATTGGGCAGATGATAGCTTCAGGATCGGACGTTACAAGGCAACTCTCGAACTCAATCGAGGTTACGGTGACATTATTGATACCAAAGTTCTGGCATTCTGGATTCTTCCGTGGAAAATTCTTCTTGCTGTTGGCGGTGGTCTTGTCCTGCTTATACTTATTTCTTACTTCTTCCTTTCAAGATTTGAATTTCGTCGCAAGCAATGATAAATAAAATCATGCGCGCGGGCGCGTACATTGCCATCGGTATTCTCTCACTGTCTTTCGTTTCGGCTTTTGCTGCAATGCAAAGTACCAATTACAAAATCAATTTTGATGCTATTGATGTCGGGGGAGGGCGTTCGACGAGTACCAGTTTCAATCTCGAAGATACGGTAGGTGAGATAGCAACAGGACTTTCCAGTAGCACCAACTATGTCATGAAAGCTGGGTATCAGCAGATGTATACGTCGTATATCTCGATTAGCTCACCACCAGATGTGGCGCTTGCTGATATCAACGGCTTGATTGGAGGTACGAGTAATGGTTCTATCGCTTGGAATGTATTGACCGACAATAGCGCTGGCTACGTGCTTTCGGTCCAAGCCTCGACTGATCCTGCACTTCAAACCTCCGGAGGAATCTCTTTTGACGATTACACACCGGCAAGTGCTGACCCTGATTATACTTTTGCTATAGTTTCGACTACATCGGCCTTTGGATTTAGCCCAGAAGGAGCTGATATTCTTCCACGCTTCAAAGATAACAGTTCTGTGTGTAATACAGGCTCCTCTGACACCGCAGACGCTTGCTGGGACGGTTTTACTCTAACAACCAAGAATATATCGCAATCGACCGGTTCCAACCATCCTTCGGGCGCCACCACGACCGTCAAGGTAAGAGCTGAAATAGGACCGTCAAAGATGCAAGAAAGTGGTGCTTATTCGGCAGTTATCACGGCAACAGCAGTAGCGTTATAATACGACCATGCTTTCAAAAAAGACGACATTTGCCTGGTTATTTCTGGTAATTTCGGTCTGTGTCCTTTATGTTTCTATAGGACATTCTTCGGTACAGGCCGCGACAGCGGATGATTCGACGGTAATCGAGCTCTTGGTTGAGGGCTGTAATAACAATCTGATTTGCGAACTGTTTTTAGGGGAAACGGTCAGTAGTTGTCCTTCAGATTGTACTGCTACTACCACCCCTCCGACTCCCACAACCACACCTTCTGTGGCACCACAACCTCCCGCCGAACCAGGTCCTGGAGGTACGTACAAATGGCCAATTGTCTTCGAAAACTTCAAAATAGAGGCTTCTACGACGACGGCCATAGTGAGTTGGACGACCCCAGCCAAGACTTTGTCCACGGTTTCCTGGGGTACCGATCCAGATACTTCGGCGGGCAATGTTACTGAAACTGATCTGAGGAATATTCACAATATTTTGCTGACCAACCTTTTGCCGGATACGCTGTACTACGTAACAGTTCGAGCATCGGACGGTTTTGGTCAGTCGGCGCAGGTGACCTATGCGTTTAGAACAAAATCATTGTTTGATCGTACGCCACCTTCGAACATTACTGATTTTCGTGCTGAACTTTCATTTGGAGGAAATATTTTGCTGACGTGGAAGAATCCTCGCGATGAAGATTTTGATTTTGTTCGTATCAGACGCGGTACGAGATATTATCCGCGCGATCCTCAAGAAGGATATTTTGTGTACGAAGGTCGGGGACAGCAAGCACTCGATTCAAATGCATTTTCAAACATGCATTATTTTTATACAGCGTTTGCACGAGATCGATTTGGAAATTATTCTTCCGGCGCGGTCACCGATTTTATTTTCTACGATTCATCGGGAAACAATTTTGGATCACTTCCACTTTTTGGCGGAAATACTATTTCAACTTCGACCACAGCAACTGAATCGATTTTATTTTTTCAAAATGGTGCGAGGATTTTTGGTTCACGACAAAATTTTTCTATCAACAATCAACAAGCAGTGATCGTGCGTGTACCAAAATCGGTCATACCAAAAAATACAGAACAGTCATACATTCGAATCATCGAAAAGGGTAACATCAATACATTTCTTTTCAGAAAACATAGCGATGGATATCTTGAAGTTGTAGTGCCTGCTTCACTTACCTCCGGAGACTCATTTTTTGACATTGTTTTCTTGAGTCGAGGTAGCGAAACGCACGTTCCAGGTATGTTTATTTCGAGCTCAAATCTTGTCGGGCAGGGAAGTCTAAAAAATAGACAAATTATATTTTTCATTGGTTTATTTTTGCTCATTTACTTGATCATTTTGTTCATCGGAATCTACGTAATCGTCAGAATTTTCATAAGGGAAAAAACTCAAAAACTTTATTAAAAAGTTATCAACAACCCTTGATTTATAGCCATATTTTGAACATTTTCTGAGATATAATTATATCTACAGGGCTTTTATTAGTAAAAAAGAAATCTCGAGTAACTCGAGATTTCTGTACGAGCCCTCAACATGGCCATATTTCAGGATTACATCACGCTTAAGCAAGCCGCCCAAATTTCAGGGTATCACTCCGATTACATCGGGGCTCTTATTCGTTCTGGAAAGGTCAAAGGTAAGAAGGTAGGCCGCAACTGGTTTGTCAGTGAACGGGAAGTAAAATCTTATTTCATGACCAAGCACTACGTGCCAGCCGGGAGAGCATTGTTTGCAAATGGTCGAGGACTTTTGGTTGCAGTATTTCTCTTTTGTGTAGGCGGATTTGCATCCGCCTTTTTCTATTTTTCAGGTGAGACAACAACATCAAATGTTGCACTGAAAACTCCCGCAAAGAGTCTTACAGAAACAGTCACGTTATTGGACAAGGATGCACAAATAGGAAAATGATAAAAAAACTATTGTACATCCCAGTGTCAGTCCTCGTTCTCGTTGCATCACTCGCAATTCCTTTCGTCGGATTTTTTGAAATGCCAGTTGCACAAGCTGCATTCAATCCTCAAATCAATTATCAAGGTCGTCTCACCACTCCGGCAAACATTGCAGTCACCAACGGTGATTACGATATCGTTTTCAAACTCTACACAGTTCCAACAGGTGGCGTTGCAATCTGGACAGAGTCGGACACCGTACAAGTAACCGACGGACTCTTCAGCATCATGCTCGGTTCAACAACTTCGTTGACGAGTATTGATTTCAATCAGGTGTTGTATCTTGGTGTGACGATCGAAGCGGATAGTGAAATGACACCAAGAAAAATTCTCGGTGCAGTGCCTGCAGCAATGATTGCAAAAGATGCGGGAACACTTGGCGGTGTTTCGGGAAGTGCATTTTTCAGAAACGATCAGAGCAACAGCACCTCAAGTGCTTCGACGTTTATGAGCATCATCCAAACTGGTGCTGGCAAGGTTGCAGAATTCTTTGGTGCAAGCACAAGCTCAGTATTTTCGATCACTTCAAGCGGCAATGTTGGCGTTGGTACATCCACACCGACGCATCGTCTGACTGTTCGCAGTACCGGTAGTGGTTCTGATAAGCATTTTGCAACATTCAACAGTGCTGATGTAGAGCGTTTCAGCGTTGCTGATGACGGTATCGCCCTCTTCACTGGTGCCGGGGGTCAGGCTCGCATTGTTCCAAACATTGGTGTGTACTCATACTCATTCCGCTCTCAAAATGGTTCATCGTTTATCCATGTCGACGGTGGTGCAATGAATCTCTATGATGGCAATGGCACTATTGCATTGAATTTGACCGACCGATTGAGCAGCAAACTCAACGGTAAGTTGTTTTTGGGAGGCAGTGTTACAACACCTAGCGCTTTGCTTCATCTTGCAACTGGTACGGCATCTGCAAGCACGGCACCTCTCAAGTTCAGCCCTGGTACCAACCTCACATCGGCTGAAGCTGGAGCAGTCGAATACGACGGAACGCAGCTTTACTTCTCACCAGCCAACACCGATAGAAATATTTTGCTTCAAAACAGCAGCGCTACGGCGTTTAGTTCTGGCATCATTCCATTTGCATCGACCAACGGTTATCTTTCAAGCGATGCAGCCAATTTTATTTGGGATGATACAAACGATCGATTGGGTATTGGTACATCGACACCTATTGCTCGACTTCAGATCACGGGTGCTGGTGGAGCAAGTCCGTTCCTCATTGCATCTTCAACAAATGCGAAAATGTTCGAGATTAATCAATCGGGCGCAGCGCTCTTCAACAACCAAGCTGGAACGCTTGGTCAAGTGCTTTTGTCTCAAGGTTCAACAGCTGCGCCTATCTGGGTCGCAACTTCATCACTTGGTATTGGAGGTACAGCTACTTCGTCACAATGGATCAATAACGGCGCTAACATTTACTTCAATACAGGTAATGTTGGTATTGGTACATCGACGCCAGCAACACCGTTGTATGTGGTTGGCACAACAAGCATTTACGGAGCTCTCTCAATGAAGTATCCAATTACAAATGCGGTGGTGATTGGAGACACTTCCGGTAATGCGCGCGGAACGAGCTCTATCGATATTCAATCTTCGCATGGCGATCCTACATGGGTAGCCAGCGGAGTTAATGCAATAGCTTTCGGTGCCGACAACCAGGCGTCCAGAGTTCAAACGATTGCAATTGGTTTTGCAAACTCAGTGGATTGCGAACAATGTGCATCCTTTGGTCGTGACAATGCTTTGACGGGGGGAGGTGTTGAAACTGAGCAGTTTGTAGTTGGACTCTCGAATAGTTCGACTAAAGCGAATGCTGTTACATTTGGTCTGGGCAATAGTAATAATGGTTCAGGTGGATCTATTTTTGGATCATCGAACCTTAACGAGGCAGCAGATGTATTTATTGTTGGTATCTCAAACAGCGCAAATGCTTTTTCTGCCGATAGTACATTGATCGGAAGAGGTAACATTGCTTCTTCGTCTGATGCTGTACTTATCGGTAGGGATAACCTAGCAGAAGCCGGAGGTTCAGTACTTTATGGTAATGCAAATACTTCAAGCGGAAGTAACGGACTCATTTTTGGTTACAACAACATTGTGTCGGCAGCAGATGCGACAATTATTGGACAAAACATCAACAACTCAATTGCAAATAGTATTCAGATTGGTTCAAGTGATTCTGCAAAGATCACTATCTCATCAACTGGAAATCTGGGTGTAGGTACAACTACTCCGCTTGCGCGATTGCAGGTAACAGGAGTTGGAGGATCAAATCCATTCCTCGTCTCATCTTCGACAAATACCAAGATGTTCGAAATCAATCAGTCAGGTGCAGTAGCATTCAACAATCAAAACGGAACACTTGGCCAAGTACTACTTTCACAAGGTTCTACTGCAGCACCTCTATGGACTTCAACATCTTCTCTCGGATTCTTCACAACAAACGTCGCCGAAGGTTCAAACTTGTATTACACAGACCAACGTGTATCGAACTATATCTTGGGCTCAACAACACTTCCTGCTTCAATCAACTACTGGACAAAAACAGTTAATGATCTTTCATACACTGCAGGAAAAGTTGGTGTAGGAACATCAACACCGCTCAATACTTTTCAAGTAAGGGGAACAGGTGGTACCAATCCTTTCAGAGTTTCTTCATCGACAAATGCAAGTTTGTTTGAGATTTTGCAAAACGGAAATGTCGGTATCGGCACTATGTCTCCAAGCGGTCGTCTTCATGTTAGTGGTGGTATAGCAGGCGACGGTTTATTTGTAATTGATTCTGATACTGATAATAACGATGAGAATGACAACCCTGGAATCTCCTTGCTCCAGGATGGTTCTCTCACCACAGGGTACTTTGGTTTTGTTGGCTCAGCACTTACAACTTCTGCTGGAGACGTCGTTACAGGAGCACAAAACAACGCACTTGTAATTGGTACTGTTGCTGGTGATAGCACATTTAATGATCTACAGTTTATGACTGGAGATGGAGCGGGTATTGGTGTTGTTCATATGACAATTAATTCTTCAGGAAATATCGGTATTGGTACAACTACACCTATTGCAAAACTTCAGCTAACAGGTGGAGGTACAGCAAGTCCTTTCCTTATTTCATCTTCAACAAATGCGAAGATGTTTGAAATCAATAGATCAGGTGCAGCCCTCTTTAATAATCAGGCTGGAACATTGGGTCAGGTCCTCTTGTCACAAGGTTCAACAGCAGCTCCTGTTTGGACATCAACATCTTCACTTGGCTTTACTTCATCAGCAATCACCGCCTCTCTCACATCGGGCTTCATGCCACGATGGACAGGTAGCGCATTTACAGATTCTATTCTCCGAGAGAATGGATCGGTTGTTGGTATCAATGCATCATCGTCATCGTATACATTCAATCTTCAAGGAACAGGTGGAGTCAATCCATTCAACGTTTCATCTTCAACCGGAACGTCACTCTTCACTATTTTGAACAATGGGAATATCGGAGTCGGCACATCAACTCCCGCTGCGAACTTTACTGTTGCTCAATCAGCAACTGGAGCAACTTCTACTCGTGGTATTGCATTTACCGGCAGCTCACTCAGCGGAGTAAGTAGCGGTAGCGGTTTCTTGTTCTCACTCGGATACAATGCGGTAAACAACAAACAAATCTGGTTCGCTGATCCCGATGGTGCTGGAAATGCAAGCTTCAACTTCGCACGTATGGTGATCGGTGGTGCAGGTTCATTGCCAACGCTCGATGCGGTGACTGGAGATGGTGCATCTCGTGCAAAATTGCAGCTTGGTGTTGCTGGTGATACCAATAGCGGAATATATGTTGGAACATTACTTGGTGTTAATGGATATGCGGCAATTGGTACAGGATATTACAACCAGACACCTCCTACGAATGGATTGATTGTCCAAGGCAATGTTGGTATCGGTACAACAACCCCCCAACAGAAACTCGATATTGCAAATGGCTCAATCGTTCTTGATTACAACAATCCTATAAAGTACCGCAGACCATCAGATTTTGCACAGGTAAATGTTTTCCAACTCAATGGTAATTACGGTGTTGATTTATTCTCAGGTACATCACAGCCATCGGGTACAGCGTTTGGCAAAGCATTTTCGTTCTTTAGCTCAGGCGCTACTGAACTTATGACAATAACTGGAAATGGTCTAGTTGGGATTGGTACTTCGTCACCAATAGCTCGATTACATGTTTCTGGTGCTGGAGCCTCATCCCCATTCCTCATCTCATCTTCGACAAATGTGAAGATGTTTGAAATCAATCAGTCGGGTGCAGTAGCATTCAACAATCAAAACGGAACACTCGGACAGGTTCTCTTGTCGCAAGGTTCAACAGCTGCACCAGTCTGGACTTCTACTTCAACACTTGGTTTTCTCACAACAAACGTAGCAGAAGGAACAAATCTTTATTACACAAACCAAAGGGTGTCTGATTATGTACTTGGTTCAACAACACTTCCTGCTTCGATTAACTATTGGACTCTTGGATCGGGTAATGTCTATCGTGCGACAGGAAAGGTGGGTGTTGGTACAACCACTCCATGGGCAGCACTTACGGTAGCTGGTATCACTGATAGCACGAGTTATTACTCAGGCGGACAGCTCTTTGGATTGGCAACAACGACCGGCAACTTGTTTTTGGGAGGTGCAACACCTGTTGCTGCTGGAGTAAGCGGAGCATATAACTTCTTTGTTGGAAATCAGTCTGGATTTTCAAATACAAGCGGTAATGACAACATTTTTGTTGGAAATCAGTCTGGATTCTCCAATGTTGGTGGCTCGGACAATATCTTCCTCGGATCGAATGCTGGTACAGGTAACGTTTCGGGAGGCAACAACCTCTTCTTAGGTAATTCGGCTGGTAGTGGCAGTACAGGTAGCAACAACGTATTTCTTGGTACTGGTGCAGGATCTTCAAATGCTGGTGGATTGGTAAACGTCTACATTGGTAACCACGCTGGAAGCCAAAACAACGGAGGTTCTGCGAACGTAGCAATTGGTTATTTGTCAGGTCAGGGCAGTGGTACAGGAAATTCTGCCAATACGCTTGTGGGTTATCAGTCAGGCGGAGCACTTACATCTGGATCAAATAACATTATGCTCGGTTATCGGGTTGGTACAACCTCAACGACAGGTGCGAATAACATACTTATCGGTTCAGTACTTGCTCGCTCAGCTTCTGATTCCAATTTCTTAAACATAGGCAATGCGCTTTTTGGTGATTTGAGTACTGGAAATATTGGATTGAGTACCACGACACCTATCGCTCGACTTCAGGTAACAGGTGCGGGCACAGCAAGTCCTTTCCTCATCTCTTCTTCAACAAATACGAAGATGTTTGAAATCAATCAATCAGGTGCTGTACTCTTCAACAACGATGCCGGAACATCAGGATTTATTCTCCGATCATTTGGTTCGACTGCAGCGCCTCAATGGGTAGCAACCTCTTCGCTTGGATTTGCGAGCGTTGCATCTTCATCACAGTGGATTACCAACGGATCTGATATCTACTACAACACTGGAAAAGTTGCTGTAGGTACTTCAACGCCTTTGACCACGTTCCAGGTCACAGGAGTAGGGGGCACGAATCCATTTAGAGTGTCATCTTCGACAAATGCGGTAATGCTCCAACTTTTGCAAAACGGTAACTTCGGTATTGGAAGTTCATCACCAATTGAAAAACTTTCAGTTGCTGGTAATGGTTACTTCGCAGGAAATATATCAGCTGAAGGTGTGCTCAATGTTTTGGGATCAGGTACGTCAACATTTTATAGCGATGTATTTGTAAATGCGGGAAGAGATCTGTATGTTGGTGATTGGCAGACTGGTGGAGGAAAAATTGTGCTCACTGGTCTTTCGGCAGGACCTACTCCTCCACGACGAGGTGGTGCGATCGAGTGGCGCCATGGAACATCGATTAGTGATGCATTGCAGGGTTACACATATACCAATGCCTCAGGACAATTGGTGTTTAGTTCGACTACACAGTCAAGTGGAACGAGTATCGGCACTTCTTATATAAGCTTTATCGATGGGGGAGCTTACTTCAGTGGCAATGTTGGTCTCGGCACAACAACTCCGCTTGCGCGATTGCAAATAACAGGAGGAGGTGCTAACAACCCATTCTTGGTTTCTTCATCGACTCATACGAAGATGTTCGAAATCAATCAATCTGGCGCTGTAGCATTCAACAATCAAAATGGAACCTTGGGCCAAGTACTTCTGTCACAAGGTTCAACTGCAGCTCCACTCTGGACTTCAACTTCATCGCTTGGCTTTTTGACAACAAATGTTGCAGAAGGTTCAAATCTTTATTACACAGATCAACGTGTATCGAACTATATCTTGGGTTCAACAACACTCCCAGCCTCGATCAACTACTGGACAAAAACAGTCAATGATCTTTCATACACTGCAGGCAAAGTAGGAGTAGGAACTTCAACACCCCTCACAACACTCCAGGTCACAGGAGTGGGTGGAACGAATCCATTCAGAATCGCTTCGTCAACGAATACTGTTTTGTTTGAAGTTCAGCAAAACGGTAATGTTGGAATTGGTTCCAACGATATTCCTTCGGCAAATGGCGGTGCAAAACTCTATGTACGCGGTACAGGCGCATCGACTGCCTCATGGAGAGGAAGAATTGTAGCCGGCGGAGACAATGTTGCATTTTTGATGGGCGAATACAATTCTCAAGCATGGCTTGGAGGACATAGTGCCGCTCTTAATGCTTGGGCAGATTTGTATATCCAACCCGACGGCGCAAGTAGTGTATTTATTGGTGACAGTACGTCAAACGGCAGTGCTGACAGTCCTGTCCTGTCCGTCTTGAATAGTTCGGGTAGTGTTGGTGTGGGTACATCATCTCCAGCATCAATATTTTCTGTTGTTGGAACAACAACAGTATTCGGCGCACTCTCAGTAAGTCATCCTGGATCAAGTGGAGCGATTATTATGGGAGATACCAGCGGTGCGGCACGTGGTGCACGATCAATTGATATTCAGAGCAGAAGAACAGCACACAACCAAGTTGCGAGCGGCCCAGAATCAATCATTATCGGTCAATACAATAGTGCCACATCAACGCTTGGTAATAGCATCGCAATCGGAGGTAGTAACAATGTCGGAGGTGGTATATACAACGCGGCACTCGGAAGTTTCAATATTGTAAATGGTAGAAGCGGTCCAATCGATGGATACTCAACTGCAATCGGTAATTCCAACACGATCAATGTTGGTTATGGTACAGCAGTTGGTTCGTTCAACACGGTTTCCGCAGCCAACTCACTCGTATTTGGTAACTTTATCGTCAACGATGTTGCTAGCTCTTTGATGATTGGTCCAACAGCTACGGTCAAATTGACTATGTTGACTGGCGGAAACTCAGGTTTTGGCACTACATCCCCACTTGCTCGTCTGCAAATCACAGGTGCAGGTGGCTCATCACCATTCCTTGTTTCATCTTCAACAAATACGAAGATGTTTGAGATTAATCAGTCTGGCGCAACATTATTTAATGATTCAGCAGGAACTCTTGGCCAGGTTCTCTTGTCACAAGGTTCAACTGCTGCACCGCTATGGGTAGCAACATCTTCACTTGGTTTTGCAAATATTGCATCGTCATCACAATGGATCACCAATGGATCCGATATCTATTACAACACAGGAAAAGTTGCTGTAGGTACTTCAACACCTCTGACCACATTCCAAGTCACAGGAGTGGGTGGAACGAATCCATTCAGAATCGCTTCGTCTACAAATGTAAGTTTGCTTGAAATATTGCAAAACGGCAATGTGGGAATCAATACAGTCAATCCAAGTTCAAAACTTACTGTTACTGGCAATGTTGGCATTATTAATCCAAGTAGTTCAAATCCTGATCTTGCATTCACAACAGGTGGTTCATCTGTTACGATTGCGGGTTCAAAAACAATCATAGACATAGGTGGTGATTATGATATATCAGGAGCTCTTATTGGTGTTAAATCAACTCCAGTTGGAGTATCATTTATTTTCGGCCCTACATCAGTTGTCTCATACTATGGCAATCCTACTGGCGGACAGGTCAATTATGGTTTGTATATGGTTGGTGAAAATCACAACTATCTCTCAGGACGACTTGGTATTGGATCATCTACACCAAGCGGACAGCTCGCAATCAGAGGTTCATCGACTGCTCCAACAGTACCTCTTGTAGATATTGCATCATCCACTGGCGCATCAATATTTAGAATAAATGCGAATGGACATGTTGGAATTGCTACACCTATCCCAACGTCAGAATTGCAAATAGGAACTGTGGCTGAAGGAAATCTTACGGTTGATGTAGGTTCTGGTGTTGATGCTCAAGCTACATTCAGCTGGACAACAGATCCTCGAATAAGTTTCAATACTAATTCAAACAACTGGGGAACTGGTGTAATTGGTGGAGGTATACGTTTGGGGGTAAGTGGTCTGTACTCATATCTCGTTTCTGCAGGAGGCAATTTGATCATCAACCCTACAGCTGGAAATGTTGGTATTGGTACAACAACACCTATTTCTAGACTTCAGGTTACTGGATCGGGAACTGTAACCCCATTCCTCATTTCATCTTCAACAAATACGAAGATGTTTGAAATTAATCAGTCAGGTGCAACGCTCTTCAATAACAATGCTGGTACACTTGGTCAGGTGCTTTTGTCACAAGGTTCAACTGCAGCTCCAGTATGGACATCAACATCTTCACTTGGTATTCCTGGTCTATCAAAATGGACACAGACAGGAAATGATATTTACTATATGACGGGCAATGTCGGTATTGGTACAACAACACCTACAAGTCTTCTTACTGTCGCTGGCACATCGATGATGAGAGATATTCTTCCAAGTGCACCATACAGCGGCAATATGTCAGCATACAATCTCGGAGCAACAGGTGCACGATGGAATTCGGTCTGGGCTGGAACATATAATGTAGGTACAACTACATGGTCGATCTCAGCCACAGGTCCCGATCGTTTTGGTATCTTCGACGCAGCTTCAGCGGGTGGCAATGAATACTTCTCGATTCTTCAAAATGGTATGGTAGGTATTGGTTCAAGTACTCCGCTCGCAACTCTTTCTATAGAGGGACTAAATGCTTCTGATGTTTCTTCTTCTGATGCACCTGAAGCTCTCAGAGTGTTGGGTGGATCGGGAACAGATGCTGGTGGAGGGGTCACTATTATTGGTGGAGAAGGTGGTAATGGTGGTACAGGTGGTGGTGTCATTACTATTCGATCGGGTGCAGGTACTGGTTCGAACTCATTTGGTGGAAATCTCGTATTGGCGGCTGGTTCTGCTTCAGGTGCTGCTAGTACGGTAGGTGGAAGTCTAAGTATCACTGCTGGCTCAGCCGGTAGTACTGGTACAGGTGGAGCAGTTACGATTACTGCTGGTGATGCAGGAACTTCTGGAACAGCTGGGAACGTTACAATCAATCCTGGTCTAAAAGCTGGTGTAGAGTATGCAAATGTTCTTCTCGCAGCATTGGGAGGTAGGGTAGGTATCGGTACAACTACGCCTGTTGCACAGCTCAACGTAAAGGGAATTAGTTCTGCGCCTACAACGCCACTCTTTGAAGTCGCATCTTCAACAAATAATTCTATATTTAGAATAAATTCAAATGGTAACGTGGGTGTCGGAATAACAAACGGTACTGCAAATCTCTCGATTGAAAATCCTAACGACAATACTGACAGTTTCGCCATCTACTCAGGTGGTACTGAACGATTCTCAATGCAGGTCTCGGCAGCAAGCACAGACACGGCTTCATTCTTTGTTAGAAATAACAACGTGATGACTCTCAATGAAGATACATTGGTTGGTATTGGTACAACTACTCCTGCGGCAAAACTTCAGGTTACAGGAAGTGCAGGTACCAATCCATTTAGAATCGCTTCATCAACAAATACAGTAATGCTTCAGCTTTTGCAAAACGGAAACTTTGGAGTCGGAGTTGCAAATCCAACAACCAAAGTATCTCTCGGCTCTGATACTGCAAATACAAAATTGGCAATTTATGACGATGGAACCTCAACTATGGGTCTTGGTGCTCAAAGCGGTCAGTTTAGATTCAATCTCTACACTTCTGCAAACAACAGGTATTCATTTATGGATGCACCAGCAGGAAATGAAATATTTACTATATTGGGTACTGGCAAGGTTGGAGTCGGAACAACAACACCTTTGACCAAGTTCCAGGTCACAGGATCTGCTGGCTCAAGTCCATTCAGAGTTTCTTCTTCAACAAACTCAAGTATGTTTGAGATACTTCAGAATGGCTATGTAGGTATTGGTAATTCAAATCCAGCAAAAATCTTAACTATCAATGATTCAGGAGGATTGGCCACAATGCGTATTGAACGTACTGGTCAGGTCAATAACTTGCAGGCTGATTTTGCCATTCAAACTCCAGGTGGAGTACAACATTTTCAAATTGACGTGACAGATGGTGCAAGTACAGCTAAGACTTTGAGCCTTAATCCTTCAGGAGGACTTGTTGGAGTAGGTACATCTAGTCCCGCGACATCTCTCCAGGTCAGGGGTATTGGCGGCACTAATCCATTTAGAATTTCTTCATCTACCAACGTAAGCCTTCTTGAAATTAATCAAGCCGGTAATGTGGGTATTGGTACGACAAGTCCTCTTGTAAAACTCGATGTAAACGGCGGTATACACACCAACAATGGAATTATTATCAATACGACGGGAAATAACACAACTGCTGCACCAGGAACACTTCAGATATATGGTACGAATAATAAATTAAGAATGACCTACCCTGGGGTTGTTGATACTGATTTTGTAATAAACAGCTCAGGTCATCTTACTATAACCGGCATGAATAATGTCGGTATTGGAACAACTACACCTATCGCACGTCTCCAAATTACGGGTGCAGCTGGTGCAACACCATTATTTGAAATATCTTCATCGACTAATCATGCGCCAGGCAAGCCATCAGGTACTCTCATGAGAGTTCTTTCTACAGGTCAAGTGGCAATAGGAACATCCACACCGTTCAAAGGTGCAGCACTAACGATTGAAAGAAATAACGCTGATGCTAGTGGCAACTCATATCGAGCACTTGGTTTTAATAACACCTCAAGCTTCCTATTCCACGGAGGCTATACTATGGACATAATATCCGATGCATCGGGGGTAGTACAAAACATGGCATCAGACCCAACGTACGATTCAAATGGTATTATTACCTCAATTACTTGTCAGCATGGTGGTCGAAGTTGTTCTTCTCTTGAAGTTATTAATGGAGAATTACGCTACAACCAGCGAATGACAGCTGCGCTTGGTGGATACCTTGGAGCAGTACTTACAATCTCAAACGGTGCTGTTTCGATTGGTTCAACAACCCCAGGGGCAACGTTCTCTGTACGAGGCACTTCTACACGACCAACCAAAATTATTTTTGATGTTGCTTCGTCGAGCGGAGCTACACTCTTGAGAGTCAATGCTGATGGTAACATTGGTATTGGTACAACAAGTCCTTTGGCACGATTGCATATTACTGGTATACCTGGAGCTAATAGTACATTCCGAATTTCATCATCTTCTAACGAGACGGTTCTCGAAGTTGCGCCAAATGGTTTTGTCGGTATTGGTACATCGACACCGGCATACATGTTGTCGGTAGGTAATGCCTCAACAACTGGTGTCATCGCTCGATTCCAAAATACCAACGGTACCTGCGACGTCGATCCTACAAGCTCAGCGCTCTCATGTACATCCGATCAACGTTTGAAGAAAAATATAGCAACACTCTCAACATCATCAAGTCTTGAGAAACTAAGAAATCTTCGATCGGTATCATTCAACTGGCTTGCTGAAAATGATGCTGCAGAAAGACACCCAGGTTTCATTGCTCAGGAAGTAGAAGCAGTATTCCCAGATCTTGTGAATACCAATCCTGATGGATATAAATCTCTCGCATACTCAAGCTTCGCTCCATATCTCGTCCAAGGTATACAAGAACTCGATATGAAGGTGACGACGCTTGAACAGTTGATTGCCTCAACATCTGCAATGCTCTCTTCAGTAAGCATCTTCGATAGAATCCAGGCTACACTCGGTGTCTTTACAAAGGTTCAGACAAGCGAACTCTGTCTTGATGATGTATGTATCAACAAAGACCAGTTGCGAGCATTGCTCAATCAGACTGGTGGAAGCACACCCCCACCATCAAATCCAGGTAATGGAGGCGGCGATGAACCACCACCAGATGATGGCAATGCTTCAAGCACTCCACCTGTAGAGGATGAAACTCCGAGTGATGAACCGCCGCCAGAAGATACTTCGGCAGATGAAACACCTTCCGAGGATACACCAGCAGACTCTGGATCTGAGCAGGAAACTCCTCCAGTAGAAGAACCACCGGTAACTGAACCTACTCCGTAGATAGTTTTACAACTGCTTCATTTTTTCTACGACGAGATTGAGACCACCATTGCGCATACTGAGTCTGCCTTTGAGAGCAACACAATTGTCGGGAATAATGATTTTCTCATGCTCTTTAGCAAGTTTTGGGAAGATGACTCCTTCCATAATACCGCTGTGATCACCGATTTTTATAAAAAACATTTTATCGCCCTTTTGTGTAACAAACGGTTTTGCTTCTTCAAGCATGCCATAGACAACCGCCATCATGCCTTCGCGAAGTGTTTTTTTGACTTCACCAATCGTCATTTCAGCTTTTGCTAGTTTTTCTTTGTGTTTATCGAGTGGATGACCGGAAATATACAAACCAAGCAATTCTCTTTCCCACAAAAGCTTTTCTTCGATAGTAGCTGCCGGAGCGTCGACGAGTTTGAGATCAGGCAATGCGTCTTGCATATCACCAAAAAGGGAATCGTGTCCTTCAGCACCACGGTGTTCTTTGTTGAATTGGAGTAGGGAATCGAGATTGGCAAGCATAATACCGCGTTCTCCAAGTGTATCGAGAGCACCAGATTTGATAAGTGCTTCGACTGATTTTTTATTTAAATTTCTGTCCTTGATACGTTCGAAAAAGTTGGCAAGGGAAGTGAAGTGCCCGTTTTTCTTGCGTTCATCGATAATCACCTTGGCTATACCTTCGCCGAAGTTTTTAATAGTCGTGAGACCAAATCTGATCTTGTCTTGTTCATTTTGCTTTTTAACGACGGTAAATCCTTCGAAGCTTTCATTGATATCCGGAGCAAGGACGTCAATTTTCATGCGTTTGCACTCAGCAATGGTTTCAGCAATTCTTTCGACATCACCAGAATCGGCCGTGAGAACAGCGCTCATATATATAGCCGGGAAGTTGGCTTTCATGTAGGCGGTCTGATAAGCAACGCGGCCATAGCTCGCAGCATGAGCTTTGTTGAAACCATAGGCAGCAAAAGGCTCAATAAGTTTCCACAGTTCGTCGGCTTTTTTCTGAGACATGCCGTTTTTCAAGAGACCCTCCATCAGTTTGCCTTTTTCAGCTTGCATAACTTCGGGAATTTTCTTACCCATCGCTTTGCGCAGTTTATCGGCTTCAAGCCAGGAATAGCCAGCCAAATGAATGGCGATAAGCATGACGTCGTCTTGGTAGGTGATGACGCCGAAGGATTGAGAGAGGATCTCTTTCATGCGCGGATCGAGATATTGAACAAGAACAGGATTGTGTTTGCGTTCAATATATTTAGGAATCGATTCCATCGGGCCTGGGCGATAAAGGGCGACCATGGCATTGATATCGTGAATAGTTGAAGGTTTTAGCTCTTTAAGGAATTTGGTCATACCCGAACCATTGAGTTGGAAAAGACCGATCGTTTCGCCCTTTGCCAAAATATTGAAGGTTTTTTTATCGTCTACCGGTACGTTTTCTATATCAACATCTATGTTTTCGATTTTTTTCACCAATGCTACTGCGTCTGCAAGAATGGCCAAGTTTTTAATACCAAGAAAGTCAAATTTAAGAAGCCCTGCGCTGTTTTCGTCGACAGAGTGCATGTCGTACTGAGTAATGATTTTTCCACCGTCTTTGGTATCAAGCTGGACGGGGACAATCTCACTAAGAGGTATAGGAGAAATCACCACTCCTGCAGCATGTACAGAGATGTGACGTGCACAGCCCTCGATCTTCTTTGCCATGTCTATGATTGCTCTGCTGTCTTCATCTTTTTTATACAGTTCGGTCAATTCGGGTGTAATTTCCATTGCATGGTCGATCGTCATGGGCATGCCTTGCGAACCCATAGGAATGAGTTTCGAAATACTATCGCCGGTAGAATATGGATAGCCAAGTGCTCGTGCTACGTCGCGCACCGCACCTCGAGCCATCATGGTACCGAAGGTTCCGATTTGAGCGACCTTATCCATGCCGTATTTTTGTTTGGCATACTCGATCATTTCATCACGTCGATCGTCGGCATAGTCCATGTCGATATCGGGAGCAGAAGGACGTTCAGGATTGAGGAAGCGTTCAAATGGTAGCTTGTATTCGAGTGGATTCACATTGGTAATACCAGCGAGATACGTGACCATCGATCCTGCAACCGAACCTCTAATAGTAGTGAGAATGTGGTGTTCGTGAGCGTATCTTAAGAGATCAGATACCACTAGAAAGTACGGGGCATAGCCCTTAGCCTTAATAATACCGAGCTCGTATTCGACGCGCTTCTCCACATCTTCCGTAAACTCAACCTTTCTTCTTTCTAAACCAGTCATAACAATACTTCTTAATTCATCATCGTGACTGCGTTTACTTTCAACAACGTAGTTTGGGAACAGCCATTTACCAAGTTCCATATTCAGTTGGCATAGATCATTTACCTTTTGAATATTATCGAGCGCCTCGGGTTCATTTTTAAATAATTCTTCTGCTTTCTCAATAGAAATAAAGTCAAATTCACCGTCATTGCCAAATTTCCTTTCACTGACTTCACCCCCACCATTTTGAATCGAAAGTAGGGTAGCGCGCGCCTGTTTGTCATCAGCTTTCAGATAGTACACGTCGTGTGCTGCAACTATGGGTGTGTTTTGTTTTTTAGCAAAGGCAATCAGTTTTTGCATCAATTCTTCATGACCTTCTATTTCTGCATGATGTGTTATCTCAATAAATACTTTCTCTGGATAGAGTTTTTTATAAAAATCTAAACATTCTTTAGCCCTGACCTCATCATTATTCTTTAATGCAGCAGAAATTTCACTTGAAAATGAAGGTAAGATGCATACTAAATCTTCGTGGTGTCGTTCAAGTAATTCTCTGTCCAGTCTTGGTTTGTAGTAAAAGCCATCAAGGTGAGATGTGGTGACTAGTTTAATGAGGTTTTTATACCCATTAGCATTTTGGGCCAGTAAGATAATCCTATTCCATTTGTTATCTATTCTAGGTTCTTTGTCTAAACGAGTGCGGATAGCGATATATCCGTCTATCCCTATAATCGGTTTTATCTCTTTCTTTTTACATTCTTGATAGAATTCGATTGCACCGTATAGATTACCGTTGTCTGTAAGAGCAACAGCATCCATATTCTGACTTTTGGCGTATTTCACCAAGTCAGGGATCTTGGGCAGAGCGTTGAGGAGGGAGTAGTGGCTGTGTGTATGGAGGTGAATGAAGCGGGAAGACATGCGTCTATTATAATCCAACCGCAGGACTTTGCTTCATTGACATTGTCATGAAATATTTATGAAGACGAAATTGAAAAATGCTTGTAAATGATTGTGGAGGAGTAGTAAAATATGCGCATGGATTTATTTCAATGGATTAATACGGCTATTCTTTCGATCGGTGTGCCGATCGTTGCTAAGGTGCTTATAGATGTTGGTGGAGTGCTCAAAAAACTGGATGTTATTGATGAGGATATCAAATTTGGTATAAAACCAGATCTGAAAGAGTTGAAGGAAAAGTCTGTCAGTTTTGAAATGCGTTTCACTAGACTTGAGAGCGATTTTCAGCATGTAGATAATGAAGTTAGGGAATTGAAATCGGATGTTAAACGTGTTGATGGTGAAGTAAGAGAACTGAAGTCAGATATTAAGCGTGTTAATAATGATGTTAGAGAAATTAAAACTGAATTTTCAAAGTATATAGGCAAGCAAGCGCTGGTATAGAACATTTCGCCAAAACAAAAGCCCGCATAATAGCGGGTTTTTGCATGGATTCACGTGCGTTTTAACTTCCAATCCTCATCAATATTTATATTTTAACAAAGTAACATAAAAAATCAACTAGTATTTTCTGATAAATATTTTTTAAGATTTTTTATTAAATTTAAAATAAAAGATATACTTCGAATGTGACCAAATATCTCATAGGAATCGATGAGGCTGGAAGGGGACCATTGGCAGGGCCAGTCGCTGTCGGTGTAGCTATTGTGAAAAAAGGTAAGAAGCCTCATATACTGAAGATTGCTTGTGACTCAAAGAAAATCTCTGCTTCGAAAAGAGACTCTATATATAGTGTCGCTCTAGAAGCTCGAAAGAATAATGACATCAATTTTGCTGTAACCCTTGTAACCGCAAAGGTAATAGATAGTAAGGGTATTGTCTTTGCGATACAAAAAGCTATGGCACAATGTCTTGAAAAAATAGGCGCCTTGCCACATGAAGTAGAAATAGTCCTCGATGGGTCACTCAAGGCGCCGAGTCATTTCACCAAACAGAAAACAATCATTAAAGGCGACTCAAAGATTCCTCTTATTGGTTTAGCTTCAATTTGTGCAAAAGTTGAAAGAGACAGATATATGCAAAGAATTGCATATAAGTATCCGCAATATAGTTTTGAAATTCACAAAGGTTATGGCACAAGTAAACATAGGAAGGCTATTAAGAAGTATGGACTTTCAAAAGAACATCGTGCAACTTGGTGTTCATAAAATTGCTTTTTATACTTTTTATAGCATAATCGTCTCAGAGACATCGCGCGATGTCAGAATCGTTTACTTTTTAGGAGTTGGACATGAAATCAAGAAATGAACCTTTGCGGGGATTTGCTGTTATGGATAAGGTGAAACAGAGAGCAATCGCTAGGAAGGGTGGTTTAGCTGCTCACGAGAAGGGGGTAGCTCACACATTTACCTCCGAAGAAGCAAGAAAAGCGGGTAGGAGGGGTGGAAAAAGTGTTAGTGTAAATCGTCATCATATGTCTAAAATTGGACGGGCTGGGGGTAAAAAGAGCGCAGAAAGTAGACGCTTTGGCAGAGCTAAGACCGACATGGGACCTCATTGATACTTAGGTAGAGCCAAAGGGGCGGATACTATATATATGTATTACGCCCTTTTTATTACCTTTTTATCAAAAAGCTTGAAAAAACCTTTGACTGTGTTAGTATATCTGGACTATGGTAAATCATATGCGACACACCCGGTCCCAGACCGGCAATCGACGATCTCATCACGCCCTCAAGGCTGTAGGGGTTTCGCTGTGTAAAAACTGCGGAAATGCTCGTCTTCCACACACTATGTGCGCAAATTGCGGTATGTACAAGGATAGAAAGGTCTTCGAAATCAAGGTAAAAACACCTAAAAAGGAAGCTGCGAAATAAGCCGCCCCCGACTGGCGGTTTTTTTGTTTTCTGCTAGAGTTAAGTACAAATATATAGTATGGCTAATCGACACGTAGCTCGTTCCATTGTTCTTCAGTCTCTCTATGAGTGGGATTTTGCGGGTATGCATCCGATAGATACTAAACAGGCGGTAGTGCGCAATGCCGATGAATTTGCTCCTGGTATTGCTCAGCAGGATTTTATGTCTGCACTCTTGCAGGGTATTATCGACAAGCGTTCAGAGATAGATTCTATTATTGAAAAAGCAGCCCCAGAATGGCCAATCGATCGAATCTCAATGATCGATAGAAACATTCTTCGACTTGGTCTCTACGAACTCCTTTTTTCTGATCGCAAGGAAGTACCAGCAAAAGTAGCAATCAATGAAGCGATTGAGCTTGCAAAATCTTTTGGTTCGGATAGTTCAAGCAAATTCGTCAATGGTGTACTCGGTGCTGTCTATAAGGAAATAGGTGAACCTGGCAAAGAAGAAACATCTAAAAAGAAAGTTGATATTAAAACATTACCCACAGAACACCTCGGAGGTGCCGTAGTGTACGCCAAAGACAAAGGTCAGATCTATCTCGCTCTTGTACACGATGTTTTTGGACACTGGACACTCAGCAAAGGTCATGTAGAAGAGGGTGAGGCAATCGATGTAGGTACAAAGAAAAAGCTCAAGGAAGAACTAGGTCTCGATGTTACTATTGGCGAGAAGATTGGTGAACACGAATATATAGCCACTCATCCAGAAACGGGCAAAAGACGCAAACATGTAGTATATTTCCTTGCTGAATCGGCATTCAAGGATATACAACTAGAAGAAAAAGGAGGTCTCGATGATGCGCGCTGGTTTAAGCTTCAGGATATTCTTGAACTCAATTTTTATAACGACATTCTTCCTCTTGTTACCAAAGCAATAAATATTATCGTCGGAAAATAACTCTACCAACATGTCAGATTTTAAAAAAATAGAAAACGAGCTCGGAATAACATTCAAGGCTAAAAGCTTGCTCGAGCAAGCTTTTACTCATCGTTCATATATCAATGAACACAAGGGTACCGACAAACAACACAATGAACGGCTTGAATTTTTGGGAGATGCTATTCTTGAATTGGTAGTGACTGATTATTTGTATAAGAAATTTGAGGATAAGCAAGAAGGTGAGCTTACTGCCTATCGCTCGGCCTTGGTCAATTCTGACATGCTTGCAAGCGTCGCTACTAAACTTGGCTTTGACGAATACCTCCTTTTATCTAAAGGGGAATCTAAAGATAAAGGTAGAGCGAGAACATATATACTCACCAATACATTTGAAGCCTTTGTTGGTGCTCTCTATATGGATCAGGGATACGATGTTGCAAGTGATTTTATTATCAAGCATCTCATTCCAAATATCGATGATGTTATTGAAAAGCGCCTCTTTATCGATGCAAAAAGCCTTTTTCAGGCAAAAGCCCAAGAATATACAGGTCTGACACCTACATATAAAAGTATTAAAGAAATTGGCCCCGATCACGACAAACACTTTACGGTAGCGGTATTTATTGGTCCAGAGCAGATAGTCTCAGGTGATGGTAAGTCTAAACAAGACGCAGAACAGAGCGCGGCTCGCAAAGCCCTCGAAGCGAAGGGGTGGTAACGTGTGTTAGTATATATAAACTATGCGCCTCAAGACGCTCGAAATCTCCGGCTTTAAGTCCTTTGCAAAGAAGGCAGTACTCGGTTTTGATGTTCCTGTAACGGCTATTGTCGGCCCCAATGGCTCTGGAAAATCCAATGTCGCTGAGGCATTTCGTTTTGTGCTTGGCGAACAATCAGTTAAGTCTCTTCGAGGTAAAAAGGGTGAAGATCTTATTTTTGGCGGCGGCAAAAGCATTGCTCGTCAGAACAGGGCGTCGGTCAAAGTTGTTTTTGAAAATGCAAAACGTCGCTTACCGATTGATTTTGATGAAGTGTCACTTGAACGCGTTGTGCATCGTGATGGTTTCAATGAATATTTGATCAATGATTCGAGAGTCAGGCTCAAAGATATTATCGAATTGCTCGCTCATGCAAATATTGGCTCAACTGGCCATCATATTATTTCCCAAGGCGAAGCTGATAGGATTCTTTCTGCAAGTCCAGTAGAGCGAAGGGAAATGATAGAAGATGCGCTTGGTCTTAAAATCTATCATTATAGAAAGAAGGAAAGTAAAAGAAAACTCGAAAAAACTGAAGAAAATATAAAGCAAGTTGAATCTCTAAGACGAGAAATTGCTCCACATCTTAATTTCTTGCGCAAGCAAGTAGAGAAGCTAGAAAAGGGAAGAGAGCTCAAGGAAAAGCTTGAGCAGCTTTATTTTGAATATTTTAAACGTGAAGGACTATATATTTCTTTTACTAAGAAAGCACTGGAAGAAGATAGGAAAGAACCTGATGCGCTCTTGAAGAAATTAGAAAGTGAATTAAAGAAAACTGAAACAGTATTGTCACGCTCTCCTGAGGATCCAGAGAAGCAAGCAGAGCTTAGAAATCTTCAAGGAAAATACAATGATCTACAGGCTGAAAAGGATGAAGTTTCAAGAGATCTTGGTCGTATAGAAGGAGAATTGGCATTTATTGCCCGCATGCAGTCAAAACAACCTGTATCGGGTCATCCTCAAACCCTTTCATATACTCAAGTCAAAGATTTGACCGATGAAATTAGCCATTTGCTCAAAGAAGCACAATCACATCAAGATCTTGTGTCTGCAATGAATCATATTAAAAAGGCGCAGGAAAAAATTCATATTTTCTTCGAAAGTCTCAATCAACATGCTGCGAAGTCCAATGCACATGAACATGACAAAGACTTAGCTGAACTCAATAAAAAGAAGGAAGCTAGTGCTGAAAAAATAAAGACTCTGATCGAAAATATGCATAAGATCAGTGGGCAGATAGACGCGCTTCGTATAGCTATTGAGCAAGACAGGCGTGGCAATCACGAGGCTGAACGAATGCAATATGAGATCAAAGCCAAGCAAAATGATGCTGTGAATCAACTTTCTCAGATAAAGCTCAAAGAAGAAAGGCTCATGGAAATAGAAGCTGAGTTTAAAAGAGAACTGGGCGAAGCCGGAGCTTTGATCGGTCACCGAATTTCTGAATACGTAACATATGAACCAAAATCAACTCAGGGTGCTACCTTGTCTCACGAAGCAATTGTAGCTGAGGCTCGAAATGAGCAAGAAGAAAGAAAACGCTCAGTAGAGCGCATGAAAATACGTTTAGAGGATGCTGGGCTTGGCACGGGAGAGGAAGTGCTCAAAGAGCACAAAGAAACGACTGAACGTGATGAATTTTTGAAAAAAGAAATCCAAGATCTCAGTGTTGCTTCTGATTCTCTCAAAAAACTCATTGCTGAGCTTGATAGTGAACTCAAAAAGCGTTTCGATGACGGTATTGTAAAAATCAATGACAATTTCGGAGCATTTTTCAGCACTATGTTTGGCGGAGGAGAGGCTCGACTCGATGTGATCTCGATGAAGAAAAAATCTCAAGAGGCTTCTGATGATGAAGATGCTGATGATTCAATGCCCAATGTAGTAGTCGATGAAGATGATGAGGAAGAAGAACAGGTAGGTATAGAAGCCTTTGTTTCATTGCCACACAAGCGTATCAAAGGTCTCGTTATGCTTTCGGGAGGTGAGAGAGCACTGACTTCGATCGCACTTCTCTTCGCCGTTTCTCAGGTCAATCCACCTCCATTTGTCATACTTGATGAAACTGATGCAGCGCTCGATGAAGCCAATTCTCGTAAATATGGTGATATGATTACCTCCCTGGCTAAGCATTCACAGCTTATTCTTATAACGCACAATCGCGAGACAATGTCTCGCGCTGGTGTGCTCTACGGTGTGACAATGTCGAGTGAAGGCTACTCAACACTCCTTTCAATACGATTCGAAGAAGCTCTCAAAGTTGCTAAATAAAAACTATTTTTTCTGATTATGAACAGCTTTTTCAAGTTCTTCCTCCACCCTGTGTAGTTCTCCAAGGTTGGCTGTTCTCCTTCGAGTAAGATCGTTGATTTTATTTTCAACTTCTTTCATTTTTGCGTCAGCTGTTTCATACTCTCTCTTTTTTCTATCCACTTCTGATTTATGTTCACGCAACTTTGTTTCGTTGTCGCGCAATTCGCGATCCTCTTCCTCTATTTGATGCTTAAGTTGCTGTAAGGCCTGGGTTGATGTAGATGTCATCGTGTTTGCTTATTATTATATTCCTCAATAATACCATGTTTTGAGGGTCAATTTCATCTTCTCTTTATCTTATCTACAGCCTTATTTCATACCTCTTTTTCTATACTATTGGCATGAATATTATCGATTTTGTCGACACACTTATCTCAGACGCTTACCACGCCAATGCCTCTGATATTCATATAGACCCCAAACAGGAGAAGGTGATTATACGAATCCGCTCTGACGGTCTGTTGGAAGAAATTTGCCAGTATCCTATTGTATTTCACAATGAAGTCATTGCTCGGCTGAAGGTTATGTCCAATATGCGTCTCGATGAGCACTTTATTCCTCAAGACGGACGTATACATGTAGAAGGCGAACATGTGCGTGATATTAGAATTGTCATTACCCCAAGCTATTTTGGCGAAGCGGCGGTTCTTAGGATTTTGCGGCCGTACAATCAGACCATTACTTTGGAATCCCTCGGTTTTTCAAAAGAAGATGAAGGATTTTTAAATAAAAAAGCCAATAGTGGCAATGGTTTATATATCGTCGCAGGGCCAACGGGTAGTGGTAAAACAACAACCCTTTACGCTATTGTGTCAGGAATTATTTCTAAAGAAAGTTCTGTTATTAGTATTGAAGATCCTATAGAATATATTCTTTCTGAAACCAGACAGATTGCCGTCAATCATGCAGTGGGTTTTAGATTCCCAGAAGGACTGCGTTCGGTGTTACGGCAAGACCCTGATGTCATTATTGTCGGGGAAATAAGAGATTCAGAGACTGCTCGTATTGCTGTCTCAGCAGCGCTTACAGGCCATAGGGTATTTGCGACCATTCATACCAACTCTGCCGATGAAGTAGTAACTAGATTTATAGATATGGGTATTGAACGCTATATGATCGAGGCCACGCTAAAACTTGTAGTCGCACAGCGACTTGTAAGGTGTCTTTGTATTAAGTGTGTTAGTCAGTCATCGTCAGATGAATGGGTATCTTCCGGTTGTATCGAATGTAGAGAAAAAGGCTATGCAGGCAGAACAGTGGTATACGAACTTGTATCAGGACAATATAAGTCAATAAGTCTCATTGAAGACGGTATTAAAAAATCAAAGCAAGGAAAAGTATTATTGGCCGATATTATGAGTCTTTCATGCGAATAAGAAATCTAATAAAAAGTAATACACAGTCTATATCGATACGTGATTTGTCGCGTTTCTGCCAAAGTATGAATGCTTTTTTGGATTCGGGAATTTCTGTATCAGAAGCATTGTCTATTCAAAACACTCTTGATTCAAGAAAATCTGATGCCTATAAAAAACTTTCAGAAGCGGTTATGGCGGGTAAGTCATTGGCCGAATCCCTACGACAATTCTTTCGTACACCGTCTATTATTGTTGCACTCATAAAAATAGGTGAGGAAAGGGGAAAGCTAAGGGAAGTATTCGGCAGATGCAGTGAATATCTTACTAAGCAGCAGCGCATACGACAAAATATTATGGGGGCACTTTTGTACCCATGTCTTATATTTTTAGCAATGAATGCGCTTATGATTGTCTTGGCTTCCTATGTTTTTCCTCAACTCATACCGGTATTTACCAGTATGGGTGTTTCTCTACCTTTTTCTACCCGTCTAATACTTTTTCTATATAATTTTTTCTCTACATATTGGATATATGTGATTTTAACGATTTCTATCTCGGCTTTTCTTGGGATCTTTGTTTTTAAAAAATATGTCAGGGTAAGGAATCTAATTCAACATATTTTAATTAAAACACCTCTGATTTCTAAAATAGTAAAACATTACATGTTGCAGCGTTTGTTTTATTTACTCTCACTTTTGACTGAGAGTGGTGTGTCGGTGACCAATAGTTTCGAACATGTTGTGTACCATATAACGTTTAAGCCGGTGCACGATGTTTTTCATGATATTCAAATGAGGATGAAAGCAGGCCTCTCTTTGTCGGAATGTATGAAAAAACATCCTTATATTTTTGAAACAGCTCTTGTTTCTGCCGTGGCTGTAGGAGAAAAGACATCTACACTACCAAATGCCATTAAACGTATTTCTGAGGAAAAAGAGAGGGAATTGGATATGGTTATTCAATTTTGTATTAAAATTTCTGAACCAGCCGTCATGACTGCGCTTGCTATTGTTGTTGGATTTGTTGCTTTTTCTGTTATTGCGCCCATGTATTCGCTCACTCCTTCGCTTCATGGATAAAAGAGGTTTTACTATTTTTGAGATTGTTATTGCTTTGGCATTGGTGATTTTTCTTTACGCCACCATTTTTCCCGCCATGCATTTGAGCGATCAAAGGATTGCATTAGAAGAGCAAAAGTATTTTTCGGTTCAGGATATTAAGCTGGACTTGTTTCCTATGATTAGTTTTACAGAAGAAAATCTAATTTCAAGTACTACTGTTTTGGTTAATCCTATTGGTGTTTTGTCTAAAGAGTTGCAGGATTCTAGATTGATTCAAAGTGTGAGAGCTACTTCTACGTATGCATATACAGCCGATGTGTTCGATATTAAGCATTCAATAGGTGCAAGTACGTGCAATATTATTCCTAAAAATAGCTTCAATTACCGCATAGCAGCCACATATACATTGCCTCCCAGCTTCCAACCCGAGTCCATTGATATTCTTAATGATTATTTATACATAGCAGGAAGGTCATTTGATACCAATGGTACTGATCCCGATTTTTATATTTTTGACATCGCTAGTACTACGCTACCTGTAATAGTTGGGAGTGCTCGCGTAAGTAATGCTGGATCGGGTGTAGCAGCAATTCATGCTATCGATGGTCGAGTGTTTGCTGCTGTGCGCAGTACACGATATCCACTTATGATGATAGATGTTACCAATCCTTCTACACCTAAAAAAGTATTTGAGTATCAGATCTCTACATCATCAAGTGTAACAGGTTATGGTCAAGGTAATGTTCTTTATTATTATGATGACAAAATTTATCTAGGTCTTACCAAGTCTACTTCCTCAGAATTTTTGGTTTTTTCATATGATAGAAATGCTTCGACAACTCCAAAATATCTAGGAGGTTTTGAAACTAATACTCAAATTAATGCAATACGACTCAAGGAGACGATTGCATATGTTGCTACTCCTGATCAAAAGCAAGTCAGAATATTGGATGTAGCTGATCCGCACCATATACAAGAAAAAGGATTCATCAGTGCGCCCGGATTTTCTGTACAGGATGGCAAATCACTTTCTATTGTTGGAAATACACTCTATGTTGGCAGAACTGTTGGAGGATTCGACAATCCAAACAATCATGAAATCTTTTCATATGATATTTCAAATCACCTAAACCCAATCCTTTTAAGTTCAGTCAACGTAGCAGCGAGCATTAATAGTCTCGTTACCGATCATGGTGCACTAGTTGCTTTTATTGGTTCACCAAAACCCCAACTATCTTTCTTTGGTCTATTTGGACAGGAACTATTTAAAAAACAAAAAGAATTTACGATTTCAGACACTATAGGTTCATTTGATTGCGAGGACAATACGATTATATATGTAGAAATGCATAATCCAAAAATAACAATTATTACTCACTAATATGCTCTCAAATAATCAAAAACAAAGAGGATTTTCACTTTTTGAGGTTATGTTGGTCATCGCTCTGCTCTCACTATTGCTTGCGAGTTTTTTCAACGTTGCTGGCATTATCAATAAAAATATTCACCACTCTAGAATTTTAATTCAAGTTTTAAGCCAAGGAATATCCAGTGCTCATATACTTGGGAAATTATTGGATCGAGGCATAGCACCTGTTTTATTTTCAGATGATATTAAAGATTTTTCATGCTCAGAACAAGAACTTTTTGGATTTGAAAAGAAAACAATATGTAGTTTTAAAATAGGCAATAAAGATTTTATTTTTAGCTCTTTTCAAAAATGATTATTCCGGCTGCAAATAAAAAAGGTGTAGTAGTAATCATGGCTGTATGTACTATTGCGGCAATATTGTTGGTTTTTCTTACCACTGCCCAATTACAGCTTTATCATATGGAAGAACAGATTGTTAGAGAGCGTAGTCGTATTGAATCTGAAATAACCCTAAGAGCTTGTATGTCAGCAGCTTTTATTAGGTATATAAATGGGTTACGACGTTTTCCAAAAGCTATTAAAAATGGCGATGGTTCCTGCACTCTACAATCAGTATCTACAACAAATACTATTACGACAATGTATATCACAGACAGTTCTCAGTATGTGTATGTATCTGCCCGTGCAACATTTGATAATGCAAATTTGAAACTCATTTCATTTTCATTTGAGTAAGTCTTTATACTTTTTGAAGCAGAATTTCATACCTAATTATTTATACTTGTGCCATTAGTAATAAATACAAGTATATGAATAAAAATAAAAAAGGATTTACTCTAATAGAAGTGTTGTTGGTGATGGGTATTATCGCCATATTGGCGACTGTGGTGCTTGTGGCTATCAATCCTGCGCGGCAATTTGCTCAAGCTCGAGATACGCAGCGAGTGTCGCATATCAATACACTGCTCAATGCGGTAGGAGAGAGAATTGCCGACCATAAAGGGTTATTTGATGAAGGTTGTGCTGCCGGAGCCCTACCGACTTCGACAGTCGCTATTAAATCAGGAGGGTACAACATCCATGATTGTCTCGTACCAACATATGTATCGACGTTGCCAATTGATCCAAAAGCAGGAAGATTCTCTTCTGTAACTGATTATGATTCTGGCTATACAATAATCCAAGATTCTGTGACAGGACGTGTAACTATTTCTGCTCCAGGTACCGAAGTGGCCTCAGGAACATTATCAGTCAGTAGATAACTAATTGTTGGTAGGTTGTGTGGGCTCGTCAAACTTGAAGTGGAGACGGATACCGTTGCGTACTGGAGCCTTTTGGATTACATCCATAATCATATCTTCGTCGTCAGTAATAGTATACAGATTCATGTCTGCAGGATCGATCGTTTTGAATTCCTTACAAAGTGTTTCATCGATAAATGACTGAAGCTTGCTCCAATAGTTTTTACCAACAAGAAAGATGGGAACCTTTTCGATTTTTTCAGTCTGGACTAGGGTGAGGATTTCGAAGAATTCATCGAGCGTGCCAAATCCGCCAGGGAAAAATATATACGCTTCAGCCGAAAACGAAAGCATGACTTTGCGTGTGAAGAAGTAATAGAAACGCATTTCATGACTAAGGTATGGATTGGGATGTTGCTCGTGGGGTAATTGAATGTTGAGTCCAACAGATCGTCCGCCAACGTCATACGCACCACGACTTGCGGCTTCCATGATTCCACCTCCGCCGCCAGTAATAATCGTATACCCAAGTTTTGCGAGTTTAGCACCGATAGAGCGAGCTTTGTTGTACGATTCACTATCTTCCATCACCCGTGCCGAACCGTAGCAAGTTACGGATTTTGGCAGGTGTTTGATGAGATTGAATCCTTCGATGAATTCATGATCAATAAATGAAACGCGCTTTTGTATTTCATCCTCGACTTCCTTGAGGGTTACTGGCCTTGGTTCGCTTCTTTCTTCTGGTACCGGTGGCTTTTCAGTCTTCAAATCGCTAGTATCTTGATTTGTCATAAAATTGTCTTTCAATATATACTAGCATATATGAAGTATGTCGTTATAGTCATTATTGTACTGACTGTGCTCTTCGGAGTTCAGTATTTTATCAATAGGTCACAGGATACCACCAGAATAAGCAATTTTAACGCCGATCTGGAGTCTGCAGCTTCAAATTCGGCAAATACAAGCGTAAATAACACAAATATGAACAATTCACAGCCATCACAACCAAGCGAAGGTCTAAAAATAGAAGATGTTGTCGTCGGTACGGGGGCAACAGCCACAGCTGGCAAAAACGTCACTGTGCATTATACGGGGAGATTTCCCAATGGACAGATATTTGATTCATCGGTCTCTCGTGGTGAACCTTTTACCTTTCCGCTCGGCGCTGGCAGGGTTATCGCTGGTTGGGATCAGGGTGTCGAAGGAATGAAGGTTGGTGGCAAGCGCAAGCTCAGCGTTCCGCCAGAACTTGGCTATGGTATGGAGGATTATCACTCAATACCAGGCGGATCAACTCTTTTGTTTGATGTAGAACTTTTGGGGGTTCAATAGAACATCACCTCACCTCGCTTTCGCTTCGCTCAAATCAACCCTCTCCTTGCCAGGAGAGGGTTTTCCTTTCTATATATTGATTTTTGATATAAGCTGGAATTGTAATGCCATCGCCAATTCGTTTTAAAATAGAAAAAAAGCTCAAGAATAGCCTTGGCAGGGTGGGTGTTTTGCATACTCCACATGGAGACATAGAAACACCAGCTTTTGTAACGGTTGGTACCAAAGCCACCGTCAAAGCGCTCACCACCGAGCAGGTCAAAGATCTCGGAGCTCAAGTAGTCTTGGCAAATACCTATCATCTCTATCTTCAGCCAGGACCAGAGCTTGTGGAGCAATCTGGTGGACTGGGGAAATTTATGAACTGGTCTGGTCCCACTATGACAGACTCAGGAGGATTCCAAGTCTTTTCTCTGGGCGCTGCTTATGGGAAAAACAGAAGCCTTTCCAAGCTTGGAAAGAAAAGTGACAAAGATGAAAAAGAAGAATTGCTTTTGCCCGAAGCAGAAAGTGATGAAGATGATCCATCAAAATTTCCTCAAGCAAAACTCGTCTCCATTGATCACGATGGCGTGATGTTTCGATCACATATAGATGGTAGTGCGCATTATTTTACTCCAGAGAAGTCAATCGATATTCAACACAAGCTTGGCGCAGATATGTTTTTTGCTTTTGATGAATGCACGTCACCTGTAGAGAGCTACCACTATCAGCAGGAAGCACTCGCTCGTACGCATCGATGGGCAAAACGATGCCTCGATTATCACCAATCAAAAGATAATAAACACACTCAAGCGTTGTTTGGTGTGGTACAAGGCGGACGTCACGAAGATTTGCGCAAAGAGAGTGCGGAATTTTTTGCAAAGATGGATTTCGATGGATACGGTATTGGTGGCTCTTTTGCGAAAGAAGATATGAGTACTGCGGTAGAGTGGGTCAATGGAATATTGCCAGAAGAAAAACCAAGACACTTGCTTGGTATTGGTGAACCGATGGATTTGTTTATGGGAGCTGAACGAGGAATCGATCTTTTCGATTGTGTTGCTCCGACTCGTATGGGACGTTCAGGATCGCTTTATACAGAACACGGCCGAATCAATATTCGTAATGCTCAATTCTCAAATGATGTTTCTCCTATTGATTCAAAGTGCGCATGCGATACCTGCAAAAAATATACCAAAGCCTACCTCTCACATTTGTTCAAAGCCGACGAAATGTTGGCTGCAACTCTAGCATCTGTTCACAATTTGTATTTCATAGTCAATCTAGTGAAAAGAATCAGGCAAAGCATGCTCGATGATACGTTTTTTGAATTCAGGGATGCTTTTTTGAAGGGGTATTACAAGGCTTGAATAATCCTGTAGAAACGATAAGCTAGTGGTGGATCAACTACAGCAAGGAGTTTCGTCATGTCTATGTCCAAGGACAAGATTCGGCAACGCGTCTTAGGTGCACTGTGCAATCTAGATATTCTTATGGAGGACGACGCACCATGGGACAAAATTCTCAAAGAACTTCATTCTGCAACTCAAGGAGCATCTAAGATCAGCAAAAAACAACTGGACGAATTGGAGGAATACAGAGCTGCATACGGACAACTTCCGCAAAAGGAAAAGGGTTGACAATGTATCTCAGACACGCCAATACAACACTGGCGTGTCTTTTTTATTACCTCAAAAACTGATAGGCTATGCCTGTATGGCCGTCTTCAATGTTAAAAGTAAATACGAACCAGCAGGCGATCAGCCCAAGGCTATTGCTGCACTCATGGACAGTATTAAAAAGGGTAATAAGCACCAGACACTTTTTGGTGTGACCGGATCTGGTAAGACATTTACGGCTGCAAATATCATACAAAAGGTGGGCAAACCGACGCTTGTGATTGCTCACAACAAAACCCTCGCTGCGCAGCTTGCTCAAGAATACAAGGAATTCTTTCCGGACAATGCCGTGCATTATTTTGTTTCTTATTACGACTATTATCAGCCTGAGGCATATATGCCGGTTACAGATACATATATTGAAAAAGAAGCGCAGATCAATGAAGAAATCGATCGACTACGTCATGCGTCGACTCAGGCACTTCTGACGCGCAAAGACGTTATTATTGTTGCTTCGGTCTCGTGTATTTACGGTTTGGGCAGTCCTGTCGAATATGAAAAAGTGCATATTAAGATCAAGGTGGGCACGGAAATTACTCGTGCAGATTTTATACGCAAACTTATCGATGTGCATTATGAAAGAACGACAGCTGATTTAAGTTCGGGTACATTTCGTGCTATGGGCAATAGCATTGAAATCATGCCTGTTTCAGAAAGCGAGGTATATAAAATAGATATAGAAGAAGGCAAAATTTCACGAATTACAAAGTATGATGCGGTTTCAAGAGCCCACTTGGCCGATGTGGATGTATTCTTTCTCTTTCCTGCAAAGCACTTTATTACTGAAGAAAATCAGATAGAACGGGTGATGAAAAGCATCAAAGATGAGTTAGAGGGGCGCTTAGCTGAACTCAGCAAGGAGGGTAAGATTTTGGAACACGAACGTCTCAAGCGCAGAACGACATACGACCTAGCAATGATACGAGAAGTTGGCTATTGTTCTGGTATAGAAAACTATTCAAGACATTTCTCAAATAAAAAGCCTGGAGAAGCTCCAGACAGCTTGCTCTCATATTTTCCACATGACAAAGATGGTAATCCAGACTTTCTGACTATTATCGATGAATCACATGTTACGGTGCCACAAATAGGTGGTATGTATGCTGGTGATCAATCACGAAAAAACACGCTGATTGAACATGGCTTTAGATTACCTTCGGCGAGGGATAATCGTCCGTTGAAATTTGCGGAATTTGAAGAAAAAGTTGGTCAGACAGTCTATACATCGGCCACTCCCGGAAAATATGAATTGGAAAAAAGCTCTGTTGTAGCTGAACAGGTCATTCGTCCTACCGGTCTTATAGATCCAGAGCTTATTGTTAAGCCTATAGAGCAAAAGGGTAAAGGTGATGGTCAGTACAAGGGACAAATATTTGATTTTATCGATGAAGCAGAAAAAGTGATTAAAAAAGATCAACGAGTGATCGCTACAACTTTGACCAAGAAAATGGCCGAAGATCTTAGTGAATTTTTGAAAGAAAGAAAAATGAAGGCGGAGTATTTGCATAGCGATGTCGAAACTATTGAGCGTATTCAGATCCTGACCAAGTTTCGTAAAGGAGAATTTGATTGTTTGGTTGGCGTCAACTTGCTCAGGGAAGGTCTCGATCTGCCTGAAGTATCACTGATTGGTATTTTGGATGCCGACAAAGAAGGTTTTTTGCGTTCAGAAACAGCCCTTATTCAGACCATAGGCCGTGCAGCTCGCAACATAGAGGGCAGGGTAATACTTTATGCCGATGTGATGACAGGTTCACTCGAAAGAGCAATCAAAGAAACCAATCGTCGCCGAGCACTGCAGATTGCCTATAACAAAGAACATGGTATTACACCGAAGACTATTTCGAAAAAGATCCACGATATTACCGATCAGTTGCGCACCGATCATCAAAAGACAGTTAAAACTCTCATGGATTTTGACATGGCACGATTCAATCAAAATCCAGATGCTTTGATCAAAGACAAACAGAAACAGATGGATGACTCAGTCCAGATGCTTGATTTTGAAACAGCAGCTATTTTACGTGACGAGATTGCGGCGCTTTTGGGTATGAAACCAATGGCTGAAAAGGAGAAAAAGCCAAAGCGAAAGTTTGGAAAATAGTTTACAATATATTGATGTTGCTCCCCAATAAAGGCACTGCCCACAATCGTTGGATATATCCTGTCATTGTATGTATTCTTGGAGTTATTGGCATAGCTGGATCTATTTATGTCGCCTTTGCCGTACATCGAGTCAATGAAGTGCATCTTATTGACCGAGTCAATACGTTGGCAAAAGCTATCAATCCAAGTGACATAACGGCACTCGAGGGAGGTGAAAGCGATCTCAATCGGCCAGAATACATTCGTACTAAAGAGCTCCTTACTTCGATTAGAGCAGTCAATCATGATGTCAGGTTCATTTATCTCAATGGTATAAAAGAAGGTACATTATTTTTCTATGTTGATTCTGAGGATCCAGAGTCTGAAGATTACTCTCCGCCAGGGCAATTGTATGAAGAGGCTACGCCAATCATGTATGAGATCTTTGAGACCAAGCAAAATGGTTTTGAGGTTTCTTCTGATCGTTGGGGTGGATGGGTTTCTGCCTATGCGCCGCTCGAGGATGCTTCTGGCAATGTCCTAGCGCTTGTCGGTATGGATATTCCAGCTAAGGGTTATATAAGTGATCTGATTGTTTACAGCAGCTTGCCACTTATTTTCACGATCATTATTATTTTGCTTATTACGATAGGTCAATATGTGCGCAATCGTGAAAGAAAATATATAGATCAAAAAGCAGAATTCCTTTCTATTACTTCCCATGAAATCAGAACTCCGCTCACTGGTATACGCTGGGCAGCTGAAAATCTTCTTTCTCAACCAGAAGCTGAGCGTAGCAATGAATACTCAAATAAAATTATTACCAGTATCTATGACAATTGTGTGGGTCTGATTGGTAGAATAAATAATCTTTTGAGTGTCACAGCTTTTGAAGCGGGTAGGGAGGTAACACTCAATCCTAGTCGTTGGCCACTTCTTCCGCTGATTTCAGAGATTACAGAGAGCTTGAAACTAGCTGCATCGAGTAGGCAAATAACATTAAAGGTTGATTCAAGTATCGATACAGATACTAATGTGTTTGGTGACAGAGAACAGCTACGTCAGGTATTTGAAAATCTTATTTCAAATGCAGTCAAATATTCAAAAAATGGCGGAGAGGTCTTGGTTTCGTATAAAAAACAGGGTAGTAAGCACTTAGTAAGCGTAGGTGATCAGGGCATTGGTATGTCTAAAGAAGAGACAGAGCACGTATTTGATGGCTATCACAGAACAGAAAAGGCTCGACATTCGCAACAGTATGGTACAGGTCTTGGTCTCTACTTAGCAAAAAAGATTGCTCAGCTGCATGGAGGAAATATTACTATTGATTCAGTTCCAGAAAAGGGAACAACCTTTACGGTTGTTATACCTGATAAAAAGTCTTAATACTTAGATGATACCAAGCTTTTGCTTGACCGTATCGACGATCGATTGAAGTCTCTGATCTGATTTTACGAGGTAGGCTGCAGCTTTATTGGCTACTGCGGTAGCAACGTGATTGATATCACTTGAATTGCTGAGAACGATAATTGGGCGAGTGCTGTTGGGTTCTTTGCTGTGAAGCTCTTTGAGGACGCTAATACCGTCTTTTTTTGGCATCACAATATCGATGATGATAGCATCAGGATTCATTTCTGAGATTTTCTTCATTCCTTCTTCGCCATCTCTTGCAATATCTACCGTAAAACCCTGTGAGACACAGTGGTTGGACAAAAGATTAGCCAGCATATCATCGTCTTCGATAATAAGAAGTTTTTTATTGAGTTGTTCAGTCATATGCTCATATTATACACATATTACTGCGTATGAGCATAGACGATACCCACATGTCGATGATTTTTGACTACTGAGCGAGTACTCCTATCTTGAAGGTGACAAGTGTAGCTTCTGGTCGGCCTTGTCCTTTGTGTTGAGCGTCAAAATTTTTCGTAGCATCGATTCCGCAAATACCGAGAATGGCTTGCTGACCTCCAGGGTGTTTTGAAATCCAATTTGTGAGGTCGTAGACATCACCTCTAATGATTGACCAGCAACTTTCTTTGTTGGCGTGTGTGGCAACCTGGGCTGCAGAATATTTTGTGATGGTTGGTGTAGCAGTTGTTGTCGTTGTAGTAGCAGTGCTTGTTGCATTTGTATCTGTACTTGTTGTTGTGGTGGTTGCAACAGGGGTATTGTCGACAGGAATATTTGAATCCTGAGTATTGTTGCGACTAGCAAGTACAGCACCGACTGCAATGAGACCAATAATTACCAATAAAATGATTATTTTTGTGACATTTTTATTCATATATCCATTTTAACACCACTTTTTGACCAAAGTAAGCCCTCCCACCGATTTAGGGCTTAGGTAAGCCACGGTTCCCTAAAGTACCTTTTAATGGTCTGTGTATGAAAACGCTTGACAGCAGATGCTCTTGTGTGGTAGGTTGCATCAACAATTTTCATATAAATTTCATGAGAATATCCGTACTTATTCCAGCTCACAACGAGGAACGATCGATACAAGCGACCGTCAACTCATGCTTGAATCAAACGCGTCCATTCGACGAAATTATCGTTGTCAACGACGGAAGTACGGATACTACTGGTGCAATTCTCGCTACATTTGGAAATAAGATCAAGGTTGTCACGCTTGCCAAGGCAACTGGAAACAAAAGTTATGCTCAGGAAAGGGGACTTATGGAAGTAACAGGCGATGTCTTCGTCGGTACCGACGCTGATACACTTCTCGACAAGAGATTTGTTGAAAAAGTGCTTCCTCACTTCAAGGATCCCAAGGTTGCAGCAGTTGCTGGATATGTAAAAAGCATGAAGAACAATTGGCTGACTGCATGCCGAGAGATCGACTACACTATCGGTCAAGATCTTCACAAGACTGCACAGGCCAATATTGGTTTTCTCTTCGTGATTCCTGGCTGCGCTGGTGCTTTCAGAACTGAAACGTTTAAAAATGCTATTAAGTTTGATCACGATACACTTACTGAGGATCTCGACTTTACCTACAAGCTTCACCTTGGTTACCACAAGATCAATTTTGAACAGGGGGCTATCGTATACACCCAAGATCCGTTCACCCTCCATTCATATGTAAACCAGCTTCGCCGATGGAATAGTGGTGGTTGGCAGAACCTCATGAAGCACTGGAGAGGTATCATTAGCCGACCGGCTATTGCTCTTGAATTGTCATTGATGTATTTCGAAGGTATCACATTCTCATTTCTTCTTTTTGTACTTCCTTTCCTTAATATAAGTTTTTTCACCAATTTCGTAGCAGGCTACTTCGTATTCATGGCCCTCATCGGTGCATATGCCGCTATTCGCCGCCGCCGATGGGATCTTTTTCTCCTTTCACCTCTCTACGTCTTCCTTGTATTCGTGAATGCATGGATATTCCTTGAGCAATTTATAAAAGAAATGGTGTTTCGCCGAAAAACCCTCGTCTGGTTTAAGCCTGAACGAAAAGCAATTACATAAATATATGTTCGCACTTAGTCCTATTACCGGTATGCTCGTCATCATTCACCTCATTGTGAATGTTTCGACGTACTTCTTTCGCAAAATTCGCATCTATGTTAGAAACTGGTTTGATGTCGATTTTACGTGGGTACCTTTTCAGAGTCTTATTTCGAAAGAAGGTGATACGCTTCCTCGCCGAATGCTTGCCTATGCAATCATACCGGCCATGCTCACAATGGTTGTTGCAAGCAGCTCAACTATTGTCTACACGGGATTGCGTTCGGCCAATACTTCTGCGCGAGAGAATCCAAACTATATTCTTTCCGAGGCAGTACAGGGCGGCAAGGCTCTTACTGGTGGACTTAGGATCGTTCCTGAGGATGAAGTGCCAGCTGTGAGGAAAAAAGATGTTTCAATTATCGATACCCTCAATGCGCGCGGTATCGATTCTTCGTTTGAATCAAGAGCCAGACTTGCCGAAAGACTCGGTATTGTTGCGGATATAAGTTTGTATCACGGCACCATGGACCAGAATGAAAAGATTCTGTATCAGCTCGAAATTACACCAAGCGTAGCAATTACAAGATAAACATTATTTTAATTAATAATAATTATATGAACAGCATTAAAAAATTCCTAGTTTCAGTAGTTATCGCATCAGCTATCCTTACACCGGTCAGCACGATGACTCCTGCAACTGTCTTTGCCGCAGAAACAAATATCATTGCCAATGCAGATCTCAACCAGGCTCTTTCTGGCAATCCTGCTCTGCCTAATATGTGGCAAAAGGGTGTCTGGGGCACCAACACTGCTGTCTTGACCTATCCTGTCACTGGTACCGATGGCACGAGCGCTGCTCGAGTCAATGTCACTGCATACACAAGTGGCGATGCAAAATGGTATTTCCAGTCTGTAAACGTTACTCCAAACACGAGCTACCATTTCACTGGTTCATATACATCTACTGTTCCAACAGGCACTGTTGCTCAGTTCACACTCTCAAACGGTTCTCTTTCATATGTGAACCTTGGCGATGCCCCTGCATCAGCTGGTTGGACTACTCTTGATAAGACTTTTATAACTCCTGCCAATGCTCAGTCAGTCACTATCTTTAGACTTGTTAAGTCAGTCGGCTCATTGACGGTAGACAATTATTTCCTTTCACCTACAGATTCAGGTACAACAACACCGGCTCTTCCTACGGTGTCTGTCACATCTCCAGCCAATGCAAGTACAGTAAGCGGTACGATCAATCTCGCAGCCAATGCATCAGTAACAGGTGGTACGATTGCCGGTGTACGTTTCTTGGTTGATGGCACACAGACTGGTGCTGAAGATACAACATCTCCATACACTGTTTCTTACAACACCACTGCAATTGCAAATGGCAGCCATTCTATTTCTGCTATTGCTCGCGACACAACAGGCAAGACAGCAACTTCAACAGTTTCAGTAACGGTCAATAACACTGTCACACCTCCACCTCCAGCAGGAACAAACGTTATCGTCAATCCTTCACTTGAGGATGCAAATCCAAGCAATGCCGCATTGCCAAACAAATGGCAGAAGGGTAATTGGGGTACAAACACTTCAGTCTTCACATATCCTTCAACAGGCTCAGAAGGTGCACGAGGAGCTAAGATTGCCGTGTCTTCATATTCAAATGGCGATGCAAAATGGTTCTTCGATGATGTAACAGTTACGCCGTCAACAACGTATACATTTTCAGAATCCTACAAATCTTCAGTTCAGACTACAGTAGTAGCTCGTTATACTTCAACATCAAATGTAGTCTCATACGTATTGCTTGGTACAGCAGGAGCTGCAGCAGATTGGACAACAAAGACGTGGTCAGTCGCAATTCCAGCTGGCACAAAGTCGATGACAGTATTTCATCTTGTAAGTTCTGTTGGTACACTTGAAATCGACAATTATCATCTTTCTATCCCTGGTACAGGCGGTGGTAGTGATACTCAGGCTCCAGCAGTTGCTATTTCTTCACCGGCCAATAATGCTTCTGCAACAGGCACGATCAATGCTCTTGTTTCAGCAAGCGACAATGTAGGTGTTTCAAACGTAAAACTCTTCATCGACAATACGCTTCTTGGTACAGCTACTTCTTCACCTTACAGTTTTGCAGTTGATACAACACTCTATACCAACGGTGCGCACACTCTTGTTGCAACAGCACAAGACGCAGCAGGTAACAATGCAACGTCTTCAGTAGTAACTATCAATGTAAACAATATCGTTGCAGACACGGTTCCTCCTGTGACATCGATCGTCAATCCAAACAACAATTCAACGATCTCAGGCAATTCAGTCACGATCAGCGTCAGCGCAACTGACAATGTTGGTGTTTCTGCAGTTCACATCTTCATCGATGATCAGAACTCGGGTATCATCACTACAGCTCCATATTCTCAGGTAATTGATACGACAAACTTGACCAATGGTGTGCACACTATTACTGCTTATGCAGAAGATGCAGCGGGTAATATCGGTAACGCTAGCCCAGTCACTGTAACAGTCAACAACGTTCCGGTGCCTCCTCCAGCAGTCAATCTTATTTCTAATCCTTCTCTTGAAACTATCGATCCATCAGATGCTACAAAGCCTCAGAATTGGAACAAGGGTGGATGGGGAACCAATGATGCAGCATTCACATATCCTGTAACAGGTATCGATGGTGTACGCGCAGCTAGAATCACCATCTCAAGCTACAATGATGGCGATGCAAAATGGTTCTTTGCCGATGTACCAGTTGCAACAACAACTGAGTACGTTTTCACTAACCGATACAAATCTACGGTAGATACAACAGTCACTGCACGTTTCGGTTATGCCAACGGCACATTCCAGTATCGAGATATCATTACAGTTCCAGCTTCTGATACATGGATTTCAGCAACTGCAAATATTCTTACTCCTCCAGATGCAGTTTCGATGACCGTATTTCACCTTATCAATGGTATCGGTACACTCGAAGTCGACAACTTTAGTCTCACAGGCACACCTCCAGTCGTAGAAACAGATAAGTTTGCTGCAGGTATGGTCTCCCTTACCTTCGATGATGGTTGGACATCTCAGTATGACAATGCTCTTCCTATTCTCAATGCAGCAGGTCTCAAGGCAGGTTTCTACATCATTACCAATGAAATGCAGACAGCTGCTCAGAGAGAAAACCGCATCGACAATCCAGATCTCGAAGTTGCTCAGTCTGGTGACGCAACTCGTCCTACCCGATGGTTCAAGTCAAAGACAGGTACCAATAATGCAACGTTTGGTTATCCAGTAACAGGTATGGATTCAAGCAAGGGTGCACGTGTCACGATCACAAGCTACACAAACGGAAATGCAAAGTGGATATTTGCTTCAACAACGGTTATTAGCGGACAGGAATACAACTTTAGCCAGAACTACAAGTCTACTGCTGCTACAGCTGTATTTGCTCAGTACACGTTCAATGACGGTTCAACATCAGTAGTCAATCTTGCCAATCTCCCAGCTTCACCATCGTGGACTCTCTACTCAAAGCGCATCCTAATGCCTGATAACCTTCAGTCTCTCGTTATCTACAACCAATTGAGCTCAACTGGCCAGCTTGATATCGACAATACCTATCTTGATCGAGTCTATATCTACATGACACCAAGCAATGTGCTTGAAATGTGGAATGATGGTCATGAAATCGGTTCACATACTCTTACACACCCACACCTTCCTACATTGTCGGCCGCAGAAGCTCAGCAGGAAATTGCAGATTCACGTGCAGCATTGCTTTCACTTGGTATTACACCAGTAGATACGTTTGTCTATCCTTACGGTGAATACAGCCCTTCGGTCATTCAGACACTTAAGAATGCTGGGTATGGTTCAGCTCGCAGCGTTGATCGAGGTTTCAACAAGCCAAATACCGACAAGTTCATCCTTCAGATTCAGCAGATGGACAATACAACTACGATCTCTCAGGTTAAGACATGGATCGATACAGCTAAGCATGATCGCACATGGCTCATCCTCATGTATCACCAGATCGAAAATGATTCGACTGACCCGCTAGGTACTACTCCAGCACTTCTTCAGGAAACAGTTGATTACCTTGTACTACAACAGGTACCTGTTGTCACAATGGATGAGGGTGTAGCTCAGATGCTTCCATAAGACAGATCTAATTAGGTAAAAGAAAAAGCTCCCATTTCTGGGAGCTTTTTTGTTGTTCGATATGTCTATTGAATACCAGCTTTGAATGCTGCAAGAGAAGCAGCATCAGACCAGACTCTCCAGTCTTTTTCTTTGTTTTCATTGAACCATATCCAGGCTTTAATGCTTGGGTAGCGTTTCATTTGGACGGTGAGGGCGTCGGTAATCCAAGCTGCCTTCTTTGTACCCTGAGCAGAGGCAAAAGAGAAGACGAAGATAGGCTTTTTATATGCTTGTAATCGGGTCAATGCACTACCAAAGACCTGGTCAAAGGTCATCCAAGGAGTATTGAAGTTGAATCCATCGACACCTACATAGTCGACATACTGATCTCCTGGATAGTATTTTTCGAGTTGGTTTTCAGGAGTGTCGGGAAGAGAGTCAGAGTTGGGTGCCCAGCCAAATTTGACGTTGGGAGCATCGCGGAAGAATTCTCTAATATGACGAAAAGCCAAGATGTGTTTTGCCGGAGTATTTCCATTGACCATACCTCCAAATGGGAACCAGTTACCGTTCATTTCTGAGAAAGGAATCATGATAACCGGACTGCCATAAGACTTGGCTTCTGCAGCAAATTCTCTAAAGTATGAATCCCATTTGCCAGCTATAACAGAATCATAGTTGTATGCAGGCTGATTGACCGATGTGTTTTCATAGTCGGTAGCTTCCCAGAAGATGATAAGCGTTCGGCCGCTGTCTTTGAGTGATTGCGACAAATACACAGGGAATTCGTTTTCATTGCCCCAGTGTACGAATACTGCTTGGTACTGAGGATTGGTGCCAGTCTTTGAGATAAATTCTGCCATAGCACTCTCTTGCCAGCCTACGTATACACCCCATTCTTTCTTAGAAAATACAGGTCCTCCGGTTGGTTGTACAACTGGAGAGGTAGGTGTCGCTGGGGTTGTAGGGTTTGTGGTCACTGGAGGTGTGTTTGAAGCTGGATAAACTACGACAGGTGGCGTGACTGGCTTGGTAGTAGTTGCAGTGCTTGTCGCCACGACACCGCCGCTGTTTTGAGCACATGATGCTACATATACTGTCTGTATATCAGAATATGTTCTTCGTGATCCTATAGTAGCCATAACTTGGTATTTATATGTTCCTGGTACGCTTGCAAATGAAGCGTCTATATATGTAGTAGAAGCTGTCTTGGCTATCTGAGGCCAGCCAGATTTCTTGGGTGAAAGGCGGGAAATAGAATATGAACTTGCTCCGGGCACAGCATTCCAAGAAATAAGGGTTTTTGGAGTTTTTCCTTCACAAAACTGACTGATAGGTGAGACTACTGGTCTTTCGATCCTCTGACTTCCAGTCAAAGCATTGGCTGAATAATAAGTAGCCTTTGGACCACTAATACTTGCGAGGCTTGCAGAGAAAACAGCGACACCGGTCGCCATTACAGCCACGGTGCCAGCCAGAAACAATGGAACGTATCCTTTCTGCATTGGCTATCTATTATACTATGTCCACTACCCATTGCCAAAGGGTATTAAAGGCCTAGGTTGAGGGGTATTACTGCGAGAAGACTACTGGAATGATGAGCTGTTCATCGTTCTCTGGGAGGCCAGAAGGGTTGTCTTTTTTAAGGATAAGAGTGCCAGTTGTGGTCTCAGGAGTAGCAAAAGTCATGGTTGCCTTGAAGGGTACGAAGTCTGTTGTCATCCATTCGCCATCTGCCATGATCGGCATGACGGCCAATTCCTTACCATTGGCATCTAGGAGGTGAGCGGGGAAGGAAGCTTCAAAATACCAGCCGCCACGTGCTTTACCGGCAATTTGAAGTGGACTAGCAATGATTTGATTAGGGCGAGGATTGTCGACAGTGATTTTGTCGATCTTCTCTAATTCATTACCTATGTCTTGCTTGAAGGTTTTATTGTCAGGAGTCTTGCATTGAGGAGGGTAACTTTCCATTACTGCATATCCAGCAGCGACGCATTCTTCATAACTATTAACAGCCACTACTGGAGCTTGGTTATTGCCTTTATATCCAACAAATAAAAATACGGCACAGACTACTAATAAGAGAGCGATGATTATGTTTTTTATCATATATACAGTATACACCCCTATTTTTATATAAAAAAACAACTGATCTTTGCGTATCAGTTGTTCTGCTTCATTTCATGCTACAAGAGGGCGTGTCTGTGCTTTCTCATCGTATGCAATCAGGAATTCGGAAAGGTGCTTGTGATCAGCAGCCATGATGTCGTGGTATTTGTTCTTGATTTTGTTGATATACCACATGCATGTTCCGGAGATCGCGGTGAGTGGCACAATCAAACTGATACCAAGTATGCTCATGGATTGATTCCCATAGTACGCGCCGGCACTTATAAAGCCGATGATTACTGCGAAACAGCATAGCGTAAAAAGGAAAATCATCCATTTCTCAAGCGTGTACAGGTTGTCGATGCGCTTTTTGCTGTCTTTGCGCCTTACGTAGCAGTCATGAATATCGATATGCTTGTCTTCCCTCCATTGGTGCCAGAACCGACAGAACATTCGGCTCTCGGTTCGAAAATGCTCTTCCATTTTGATCATAACGTCTATTTCTACCGTCTTGGATTCCATGGACTCTCCTTTGTAAGAACGAGGTTTGCTCCATACTACGCCTACGATTTTAAAATACAAGCTGGGAAATAGACAATAAAAAAAGCCGCCAACATCTTGCGATGTGACGGCTTTGGTCTTCGTTGCGGGATGAATGTGTCTGATTCACATTCTTCGTCGCAACAACACGAGACAGTAAGCTGTAAGGAACAAAGTAGCGGGTTCGGGTACCACAGTCAAAGAACCAAAATTGGCGCTTGCCAGTGGCATTGTGGCTTGTGACTCAAGAACCCAGGTCACATGGGCACTCCACAACCAAACGTTGTTGGAATTGTCGAAGGAGTTGCCGAAGTTGCCGGAACTCGAGACGATCGAAAACGGTGTAAGGAATGCACTGCCGCTTGCTTGTTCGCGCTGGGTACCTTCCTGCATGTAGTAGGAAAGGGAAACGAGGGTCGTAACGCTGTTGTCGAACCAGTCCAGATGGAAGTTGTGATTCTGCGCATCGCCTGCAAGCGCATCTTTCATGTTGCCGTTGAAGCTCATTTGCAGAGTGCTTTGCGGCGTGGCCGGATTGTTGTCCGGGTCGTTGTTGTAGAGAAGCGACAATGACGTGATCTGCTTGGTGGAAACCATGTTTGCTTCGAGGTGGACCAGCGAAGAGGTGATGTCATTGGTATTGATGCCAATACTCCCGACATCCGGAACGATGAAAAAACTGGAGGTCGGAATGGCTGACGCTGGAACGGCAGTGAGCGCGAGTACAACGAGTACTGTTGCGGTGAACATGCGGTGCATAAGTTCTCCTTCTCCCGTGAGGGAATAAAGATAAAAGACAAGGAACGCTGTTTGTTTGATAATAACACACTAAGGCAAATTGTCAAAAAACCACCCAGCATGGTGCTGGGTGGTTGCGCGCTATTTCGTACTTAAAGTTACAACGGGTCGGTAGAACGTAAAGGCATAACCGAGATCCTCGAGGCGAGCAAAATCTTCAATATCGCTTACAGAACGGCCTAACGTGACAGAGGTCTTGGCATTGGTATGAGTGACCGTTCCAACACACCACATCAAGCCGCCGTCCTTCATGAAAAATCCACCACCACTCGCACCTGCACGTGTTTTACAGGTGGTATTCATTGAAGTAAAAAATTCCACCTTAGAATTTCCATTTTCATAGGTATGCCTTTGACTGCCGCGTACATAATTGCCTTCAGCCAACCAGTGATCCAGACCTCCTCCTGACGTAGCCCAGATATATACTGCTGCATTCTCAGGCAATGGCCCAGTTAAAAATGATACAGGCCGAGAGAAGAAAGGTGCACCGTTGTTGCTAACTGAAATCAAGGTCAAATCGTAACCAGCTGATCTCCGCACGATTTTTCCAGGAATTTCATCGTATTCCATTTCTTCTTTCTTGAATTGCTTGGCTCGAAGAACCCGAATCGTGCCTTCTTGAGAAATACCTTTTTCATCCTCAAATAAATGTCTTGCAGTGAGGATGTAAGAAGTCCATCGGATCCTTATTCCAAATCCAATCTCTATGTGCTCAATCCGATTGGCGGTCACGATACCTGTTCCTCGTATCACTCGATCTTTTTCGCTGGTGAAAAGGATGATGGGGCTCACCGAGTGTAGATACAGTACCTCGTTCTTAGGCAGGCTCTCAGACAGCTTCTCCTCACCCGAGAGCGAAGAAGGAAAAATGACGCTGTACAGTGCGCAGATGCAAATCCATTGACGTAACATATGGCACCTCCATAAAAGTAAAAGTACGTCTTACTAGTGCCTATAGTAGACCTTTAATTATAAAAATCAAATCTATTAAAATAAGTAAATAAAAACCGCTAACACGTTGCATGCTAGCAGTTTTAAGCTTGATTAGCGGAGAGCAGGTTCCGGTTTTGTGGGGTAGGTTTGGTTTGGATGGTGTACCGGCACCCGAAACGTGGTCTGGCAGTGCTCACAGTTAAGCATGTGACCGCGTTGGTTTTCATTAACCTCCGCTATCTGCTTACAATTGCGGTTCGGACAGATGACGTGGACTTTCCCGTTCATAGAACCTCCGTGTAAATAAGACGTGTAGGGGACTAATACTCTTTTACATTACCACTGAAAGCCAGTCTGTCAATGAATGAAAAAAGGGGCACCGGCTTGTATACCGGTGCCCCTCGGAGGGGAGAAAATGCGCCATGCACGGAACGTGTGCTGTGGTAATACTCGCAAAACTGTAGGAAAGTGCAAGTGAGATGTTCACAGCAGATGTTTCTCAACTCGATCCAAAAAATCTTCACGGCCATCAGTAGTGACTTTCAGGAATTTGCGTTCGAATGGTTGTGTGAGGGATTGGTAGGCATGTCCTAGCAGTTTTCCAGCAATGAAATCTTGCTCGGCTGTGTCCGGACTGAAATTGATGATTCGAGGCCAGATTTGAGTGTGGAAGAAATTCCACACCTCTTCGCAGGTGTTCACAGCCGGGGGTTTTGGAGTTCGATCTTCTGCTCGTTCCCGAAGTTGCAGCGCAATGGCGACGACTAGGTCAGCGCTGAATTTTTCAATTCCATGTTTCGGTAAAAGATCCTCTTCTGCCCGCTCGATATCCTGGATCATCTTTACGATGAACCTGTTTCGATCGTATTCTCGTTGCTCGAGCTGACCAAGTGAACTTTCGCTGACAGTATTCATCTAATACTCCTTGTAAAAGTGTCTATAACGATACTACTCCAATCGCTCAGGAAGGCAAGTAATAAAAAAGACCGCCATTTTCATGGCGGCTCGTGTCAATCTGTTTTTGTTTGATCAGTGTTTTCCTTGATTTGATTTTTACGCCATATCAAAATTCTGGTGCTCTGTCGCATTTCTCGGACAAATAGTTGAATTTCCTCGAAATACTCAATTCTTTGACCCATATTTTTCATCCGATTGATATGACCCTCGGAGTGCATGTATTCAAGGTGTTTCAGAATTCGTTCTAGATCCGGACACCTAAAATCTTCTTTGTCTAAGTTGTATAAATTGGCCACCAACACCAAAGTTCTCAAATTCTCCCTCTTCTGTTTGTCGGTGCCAGACATTTCCAATTTTTTATCCAGCTCGGCGTCGTATTTTTGGGCCTGCTCAAATGCTCCGACATGTTTTTCTGCTAGATGTGGCCACAGATGAATTCCTGCCTGTCTATATTTGAGCCCAAGCTCAGGACCGTCTTCAAAGACATATTCACGTTCTATTGCGGACAAATTTCTCGCCATTGAAACAATCAGTAGGTTGGCAGTGTGGACCCACATAAATACGGTGCCGGTAATCATCATTCGCTGAAGCGTTTTTTCCGTTTCTTGATCCATATATCTCCTAGGTAAGAGTTGGTAAAGAACGTAATTCAATAAAACACTAGAGTATTGTCGATGTATTGTCAAAATAAAAAGCCCAGAGCTACGCGTGATACGTAGATGGGCTCTTCAGCGGGAAAGCTGTTACTAAGATATATTTATCTCATATTGCTAATACTGGCAAGATGGGGGCATTTCTCAAAAAAGAGGATATGGGTGTATACTCAAGGTACGTTTACAAGCAGTAATATCTTTAATCTTTATGGACTCATCGTATACATCATCAAGTACCAAACCTCTCTATCGTGGTACTCAAATTGTCTGGTATATTTTCGGTCTTATCGAAGTCTTGCTTGCATTTAGATTTGTACTAAAGCTTCTCGGTGCAAATCCTGAAGCTGGTTTTACAAGCTTTATTTACGGTATAACTTATATTTTTGCAGCTCCATTTCTCAATGTCTTTGGTATTACTCGAGTTGCTGGCAGCGTTTTTGAATGGACAACACTTCTTGCAATGTTCGTCTACTGGGTAGTTGCTATGGGTATTATTAAACTTTTCCTCATGGGTAAGACCGTATCAACTCCCGAAGCGGCAGCAAAGCTTGATAATCAGGAAAAATAAAAATTAAGAATATTTATATGTTACTTTCACTTATTTTAGGACTTATTATTGGAGCAGTATCGGTTACGTTTGCATTGCAGAACCTTTTTCCTGTTACAGTCACGTTTCTCGTATGGGAACTGACTTCATCTGTTGCAATCATTATTTTGCTCTCAGGACTTGTCGGAGCGATTATCAGCGTTCTTCTTACTATCCCTGGAGCACTAAAAAGTACTTTTGCTATTTCTAAACTCAAAAAGGAAAACAAAAAACTTACAGATGAAATAGTGGCACTCAAAAACGTGCCTCACGATACACAAGCGTCAGTTTCATCTGCATCGTTGCACGCTCAGAACGGTCTCTAATCATTCCTGAATCCCTCTATATGTTGCAATCAATCAAAAGAATCCCTGGCCTGAAAAAGGCGTATCACTATGTGTTGTATGTCAGAAATATTATTGCCTACTATATAAAGCAGGCTCAAATGTCGCTTTTCTCACGTCGAGAAGCCAAACTCCTCTCTGGTCTGAAAGAACATGTTGCAAAAGTGCATCCTCAAAAAGTAAATCTTACAAACAATATACAGTTTTTCTCAGGTGAAAATGTATTGGGTTATCCAGCGCTTGGTCATATTAAAAAAGATGGCAAGGATATAGGTTGGGCTCACAACAATCTAAACAGGAATGGCGCAACGATGCCTTTCTTACAGGTCAATACTGATATCGATAAAAACATACCCCTTATATTCTCAGAATTTAAACCTGAAATAATTGTTGATTTTGGTACGGCTTCTGGAGGTTCAACGGTCTTTTATTATGAACTAGCGCAAAAATACTGCAGTCCGCAGATTTTGACAATAGATATTTCAGACAATGACGTTGAAAGGGCAGGGGTTTTCCACGATAGATATAAGACATGGGATAAAGTAAAATCACTTTTTGGCAAAAGCACGCTCGATTGCAAACAAGAAGTCTCATCTTTTATCGCACAAAGAAAACCTGGTCAGAAAGTACTGTTTTCTTTTGATGACGATCATTCATATCAGCATACCTATAATGAACTGTGTGCATTTGCACCTATGCTTCAATCTGGTGATGTGATTCTTATGCAGGATACGTGGGATCAGGGATTTTATGGACATGAAACTTCGCCAATGCTCGCAGTAGAACGATTTCTTGAAGAAAATAAAGATACGTACCAACTCGCTTCAAACTTTCTTGGTAAACTCGAACTTCCGTGCAACTTTATTTACGGCGTACTTATAAAAAAATAATTCTAAATAAAAGAAAACCCGCTCCCACGGGTTTCCGTAGAGGCGGGAAGTGTGCAGTTAGGGACCAGCAACGATTTTCTTGGTGCTTTCCCAGGCGGTCTCAAATGATGCGCGAACGGCTGTAATGTCAAAATTGTATTGCTCGGCGATGTCATCGATAAATGTTTCGATGTCATCGCTATCAACCATTCCGCAATGAATTAGGGTGCCTAGTAGATCTTTTTTAAGCTGCTCGGCCAATTCTTCAGGCGTTTTCGGCTTGGAGGGGAGAAAAATTGCCTTAAAGGCGGTAGTTATGCGTTTGCGTTGAACTTTGTCGTCATTGTCGACCTCGATTGGTGTTCGTGACTCTGACATACTGCTCCTTTGTAAGTGAAAAAATAACTCTTTTAATATTATATCATTTTAAATATGTTATGTCAAAATAAAAACCGTCCAAAATGGACGGTTGAGGAATAGGTAGTTATGTGATCGGTTCATCTGAAATGTATTCGAGACTTGCCGGGCTTTTTGTTGCCCTGACTACCTTCAGGCAATTTGGAACGTATCATGCGGGCAGACAATATTCCTGCGGCAACCACGATAACAACCAAAATAAACCATGAAAGAGGATTCATAATTTCCTTTCAAAAATGAATGCATTCTTGGTACAACAATGTCCACCCTCATCTTACTCTTGGAGAGAAGAAAAACAAGTTTTTTTTGTTTACTATCTTCCTCGGCCGTAGTGTTCTTTCAAAAGTGCAACATGTTCTTCGTAGGTGACGCTGCAATGAAAATCTCCTTTTAAATCATTGAAATAAAAGATGCAAGGTGTTTTTATAGGATTGAGAGCGGCGACAATAGCAGCAACCGAAGGGTTGGCAATAGGTGCAGGAGGTAAGCCTTTATTTTGATACGTATTATAAGCTGACTTTATATATTTATCTGCAGGCACGACTTTTGGCCACCAGTTTTGAGCAGTTTTTTGATTGGTCTTTGCGTATTGAAGAGTAGCGTCTACTTGAAGTTTCATATTGATAAAGAGTCGATTCCAAATAATACCTGATATGAGTCGCATATCTTCATTTTCTATCGTTTCACGTTGAATAAGCGAAGCGACAATAAGTGCTTGTTCGAGCGGCACTATTTCTTCGGTCGAATCGCTGTATCTAGAGAGCACTTCATCGGTAAAACGCTGATTTACTATTATCTGAGCATTTTCAGGACTAGTTCCAATGGGTAAAAAATACGTACCTGGTGCAAATGAACCTTCCTTCAAAGGAAGTGTTGAATCTCCTTGTGGCGTAACAAATTGCTGTTTTTGTTTTTCATCCCAGCGCAATGCTTTGGCAAACATTGACGCTACTTCCTCCTTTCTCATACCAGGAGTAATAACGACCAATCGTCCGCTGACTGAAGCTATGCTTTGATACCATGGTGCTGAAACAATACTCAGTGCCGTTCTGTTGAATCGTGACCAAAATGAACGACCAGCATGCAATACATTTGATACAAGAGGAGAGTGAGGACTTTCGAGAAAAGCTTCTATATTCTCATCTTCTTTAATCGTTTTATTTCTTGGATCGACTGAGACAGGGAATTGTTCAGTCATTTCTGAAAGGATGATTTTCTGCTGATATTCTTCTTTATACGCAATCAACGATGGCAAAGACATGAATAAAATAAAGCCAATCAGGATGAGAACCAAGGCAAGACCAGAAATCTTAAGTATGCGTCGTCTTCTGTGTTTGTGATGATAGTGCGAATGTTGAGAATGTGAAGACATTGTAGTGTAAACGCCGTCAATACTGTGTATTGTAGCGAAAAAAGAGATATTAAGGAAACGTTGTGAGCAGTTTTTTTATTTGATTTAAAGGGGGTTTTGGTCTAATCTGGCCACAGAGTCGACTGTTCGACAAGGTCTTATACCACCTTAAGCGTATTATTTGAACATTGAAAGGGTGACCTATGGTGAGAAATGAAGCGCTTTGGATCAAGCAGTACGAGCAACGCAATGCTCTGTGGATGCATGACGGCAATCCGAAACGGCCGCATGCTCTACTCAGTTCTGGCAAACATTCGAGCGGGTTTTTCAACAGCGAATTGGTCATGGAAGACCCTCGCTTTCTCGATGAGGCAGTGTTTGACCTCATGCATAAGCTCAACGTGAATGGTTTGCATCTGCAACAAGTGGATCGGGTTGTCGGTCCGGCAATGGGGGCAATTACGATTGCCCACGATATGGCACGTCAGATCTCGATGCAAACTGAACAGTCTTGTCTTCGCGCGTATACCGAAAAGGTAACCACCAAGGGATACAACGAAGCCATGGTTTTCAACAAGACAGTCATCCGTCGCGAAGAGAGGATTTTGCTTGTTGAAGACGTGCTTACAACCGGTGGCAGTGTTGAAAAGGTGGTAAATGCCGTCAACGAGGCAGGTGGAATAGTTCTTCCGTTCATCGGTGTGTTGGTCAATCGTTCTGGTCTCAAACAGGTCAACGGTAGGCGAGTTGTGAGTTTAGTCGAGCGCTCTTTGCCGGTTTGGGAAATAACCGATTGTCCTCTCTGTAAACAAGGTTCAGACGCGATCAAGCCCAAGGCAAACGAAAATTGGGCTTTGCTCAACGCTGAGTATTGAATTCAGGTCAAGCTATCACTTTAACCACGTACTTTCGTACGTGGTTTTTTTATATAAAAAACCGCACCTGTAAGGGTGCGGATCGCAACGGAGTCATTATGGAGCATTCAGTCACAACAGCTTTTGCGCGGCCATGTAAAATTCAAAATAGCCACTCATCGCCCTTGCTCTTTCCAGTAAAACTCTTGCTATGTCCTCGTTGATGTCGAGGACGACGAAACAAGAAACTCCAGCCATTTTTGCTTCGTTGTAAAACAACAGCGCAATGACGAAGTCACCCAGTTCGTTGTGATGAATCTCTTCGAGGGGAAGCGCACAATGTTTCATGTGGTCGATACCCTGTTGAGCGACGCGTTGAAATTCTTTTGCAGAATTTTCCAACTGCTCGGCTGTAGGATCATCGTCGCGTATGTGCACGACCTTTTCCAAAACACGGTTTGCTTCGTCTTCTCCGATGAGAAGAAAGGTCGCTGCTTCAGTGGCGTCCACAATACTCATTTGTATTTCCAAGAGATTGTAGAGGTAGGTGGACTTGTTTACTCCGAAGTCCATGATTTTTCCAAGACTTCCCCGACGATCGGGTCTGTCTGGCAGTTCAGAGCGTCGTTCCGTCATGAGTGTCCCTTTCGTTGTGTGTTTGAATGAACTAATATGTATAATAACATATTAAATCACAAAAGTCAAACAAATTAAAAAACCGCACATCATATGTGCGGTAATTAAGGTTTTATGTTCCCAATACAGTGGCAAGGCAACCAAAACCTTTGTCGATCTGGACCTTCGAAGGATTGAGACGTTTTCTCCTCACGAAGGAGATGAGATTCGACAATGTCACGACACCTTTTCCTCTCCTGTAATTGCGATTAATTCCGATATGGTATTTGCCTTTGAGGGCGCCATCTTTGGTCGGAACACAGACGCTGAACTTGTCCGATACTCTTGATCGAGGCATTGAAACTCCTTGGTAAAAGTTCTTTCTGATTCTTATCCTACTCAAATAAAGCAGAATGACAAGGAAATAAAAACCACCCTCAACTTGGAGGGTGGTTGGGTGGCACAGTTCCACATTCAGGACATCGATCAGGTGTTTCTCTCAAATCATATCCGCATTCACGACAGTGTCCGCTGAGTGTACGGTCAAACTTAATATCCCTCGACATTAAAGGATGACTTAAGAATAAATAAAAAAACGTAGAAACCGCGATCACAGCGTAAAAGATAAGAGAAATGAAATCGCATACAGTGCACAGGTGTGGATTGACTGGTCTAGAAAGCCATTTGAGTACCCACAAGAAAAATATGATCAGAACACTTACACCTGCAATCCTGACCAATCCTTTCTTCTGGTCGCTTGTAATTTCTTCGAGCGATGCGTCATAAAGAGCAGATGGCTCAATGAATCCAAGCTCGATATTTTTTTCACGCATTTTATCGAGAGCCTCCTTTCTGGATTGAGAAGATTGAGTAATCGAGATGATTTGTTGATCCAGGTCATCATTTGTCGATGATTTCAACAGGACTCCTTTCGTGTAAAAGATCAGTTTTCGTTAATGTTAGCCAAAAGGGGATTTAAAGCAAATTCATTTAACAAATCTATTTAAAATGTGGCAATAAAAAAGGACGAACCGAAGTTCGTCCTTGTTCCATGCTTTGGTACCTTGCAAGTCTGTTTCTCCGAAACTTGACTGCAACTCACCAGAAAGGAACGATAGACCCATTGAAGGGTTGTTCTGCGTTGATCGCCGATTAAGGCTGTTTTTCGCCGCTCTCCCGCTTATAAATCGATGCGGTGGCGGCTACGTAGCGACCTTCATTCTTCCCATGGAACCTCCATGTGTAAAGCGATGAAAGGATGTGTCCACTAACCCTTTTTGCAGTTTAGTACAAAGACAAAATCTGTCAAATATTAAAAGCGAGGAATTTTTTTGTAAAAGAAAACCACCGACAACCTGTCGAATTGTCGACGGTTCTCGGTGGTTGAATGACTTACAGCCGGAGCTTGATCACTACGCCGGCTGCTGCGAGCTCGCTTGCTCGGGCAAATACAGGGAATGCGCCTGGCCAGCGTTTCGAGTTCGTTTCTTTCCCGTAGCAATCGTAGGCAATCTTGCCACAACGTTTGCTGGTCCACCCGATTTTGGGGAGGGAATAAATGTCTGCGTTGGTGATCCAGACTTCTCCTGGGAGAATTTCCGGATGGTTCTGTTGGTCGATTTTCACAGCCCCCGAAGCAATCCACTTTTTCCAAAAACGTTTTTGGCTTGCCTTGCTGAGTGTCGCTGCCATGAAATACTCCTTTAAGTAAAGTTGTTGTGTGTACTATCTTTATATATTATAACATTTATTAAATATAAAGTCAAATATTTTATATCTTACTTGTCGTACATCTTCTTCATGTATTTGTAGGTGTTTTTGATGAGAATAGGAATGACTTTTTGGTCTACATCTGAAAGTTTATTGATGTATAGGCATCCACCGCCAGCTTTGTGTTTCCCAAGTTTCTTGAGAAGGTCTTTTTTGTCTGAATTTCCATGCATTATATAGAGTGTGAGGTTTTGCTTGCGCGGAGAAAATGCTACAAGTGGCCAATCGCCCTCTTGAGTACTTCGTTCGGACTTGTAGTGATACATTCCAAAACCAACAATACTCGTACCCCACATAACAGGTTTCTGACTAGTAGCTTTTTCGAATATCTTGAGAAGCGTAAAAGCATCAGTCTGTTTTTGCTCTGGCTCTATAGTTTTTAAGAATTTTATTGGACTCTCCTTTGTCGCTTTGGTTTTTAGTTCTGCCATATAAAAAGTATACTCTTTATTTATTTGTTAATATAGTCATATGCCTACAAAAGGGATTTCTAATGGTACGGTGCATAAACTGCCTGATGATTTGCGCAAAGCAATTACTTCTTCTCAGAAAGCTGTAGCTGCATGGGAAGATATTACTCCGCTCGCCCGCAACGAATGGATATGTTGGACGATTTCGGTCAAAAACGAAGAAACAAGAAAGGATCATATAAAAAGGGTTGCTACAGAACTCATAGAAGGGAAGCGACGTCCGTGTTGCTGGGTAGGATGTGTACATAGAACTGACAAATCAATGAGTGCTACCCAAAAGTGGGTAATGAATAAAAGTTCTAAAAAGTTAAAAACCATAAATAAAAATAAACCCCGAAACTAAAGTTCGGGGTTTTCTAGAGATAAGCTCTAGAACTTTTATTGGTTGAATGGCTTAAAGGCCAAGAGTCGCTGGTCGGGATACAGATCATCTGACGGGCTTATACCTCCCAACCAGAGCTTGATGGGACAATCCAATCGTCGCTCGAGTGAGAAAATATGAGGGGCCAGGTGCTTGCTCTCGATTGGCTTCATGGCCACGACCACCGATCCATTACCGAGCTCGCGCTCGCACATCCGGGGAAAAATGAGCGGTGCGAGATCGTGAGGACACAAAGTGTGTCCATCGGTCTCGAACTTCTTCAAAATCTCTTCCAGAGGCCACTGCTCGCCAACAAGACCCAACTCAGATACACGAACGATGTAGGTGTCGCCCGAGTAGCCTTTGGGTGAGGTGCGAAACGTGTCGCTGCAGATCATCGTGTGGGCGGTATTCGACATATGACGATTACGTCCCACAATATTATCAAGCAGTCCATCGGGTCCGATTCCTTCAAACGTGATCTTTCTGCGGTGCATGCAATACTCCTTTCAGTTTGAGTAAATGAACAGTATTAATTTCTATTGTAACATCAAAATGTATTTTGTCAAATAATAGGCAAAGGATTCATAAAAAATAACAATAAATATATATTGACAAACGATAAGTGATAGATTAGGATAGAGATATACAAATATAAAGAAACAATATGAAAAGAAGTTCAACAATATTTCTTCAGATAGTGCTTGTGTTCGTTGCTTTGGGCGCTCTTGCGTTTTTGCTTGTCGAGCCTTGGTTTGAAGGGGTAAATGCAAATGCTACGTTTTCTCAAGTTTATTTTGATGATCCGTTCTTGGTATATGCCTATATTGCATCTATTGCTTTTTTCATTGCGCTGTATCAGGCATTCAAACTTCTCGGATATATAGGAAAGAATGAAGTGTTTTCAGAGTTTTCAGTTAAGGCATTGCGTACTATAAAATACTGCGCTCTAGCTAGCATTCCTTTTATTATCGGTGGAGCAACGTGGATTTTGCTTACTGAAAGTGATGATCGTCCCCCAATTCCAATGATGGCTACCATTGCTATTCTTATTTCTCTCACCGTTGCCACAGTATCGACAGTTTTTGGAAAATCTCTCCAAAAGGTTATAGATACAAAGTCAGAGAATGATTTGACCGTGTAGGGGATTATTTAATAAAAACACCAGCATTGCTGGTGTTTTTAGTTCTTGGCGTCTTTCCAACTTTACTCGCCAGCCTTTCTGATTGTTTCAAGGTCAATTTTTTTCATCGGCATGAAGGCAGCAGTTACGGCCTCAGCTTTATTAGGATCTCTCATCATTTCATCCAAAATTCTTGGAGTTACTTGCCATGTGACGCCAAATTTGTCCGTGCACCATCCACACTGTTCAGCTGCAGGAACTGCAGAAAGTTTTTCCCAGAAGAAATCGATTTCTTCTTGTGTTTCGCACTCGATGATAAAAGAGGTAGATCCATTAAGTTTGAATTGTTCGACAGGACCACCATTGAGAAACATAAAGCTAATTCCGTCGAGGTCGCATTCAACTGTCAGCACAGATCCTGCTGGTCTACCAGAAATTTCTTCAGATGCCTTAGGTGATTTTGTAATATCTCCAAGTTTCGCCTCATGATTGCCAGGGGCTGACTTGAAAGTGTTTATGTAGTATTTCACTGCTTCTTCTCCATCATTGTTCGCAAGCCAGATGCATGTAATTAGTTTACTCATGTTATTTATTTTAAAATTTTGATAATTATTTTGTTGTTACACTCTAACGGTATCAAATCAAAACAGTTTGATAAAGAGTAAAAGAAAAACCTGCCTCTACAGGTTTTCTGTAAAGACAGGTTTGAATGGCTATCACACAACGAAGCGTTCGCAGAGCGAGGCTGCAGACCAGGCGCTGGCCAGAGCCATCTGAAGGAGGTGCGACTTGCTCTCCTTCATATCCATGACGATCTTCCAGTCGTCCCACTGGGACGGATTCCCGTAGCCTTGGGACTCAGGATCGGAATCAGAATCGTTGATCTGAAGATCCAGCAGATCCGAGGCTTTGAGGTTCTGGCGATCGGCGACCTTGGACATGAAGTCTTCCAAGATGTTCGAGACACCGACACAAACAGCCACGAGGTCATTGCCTGAATCGAATGCGCAGATCAAACCCGTGTAGCCGAGCTTGAAGCTCTTGCCGTTCTGCTTTGCAAAACGAAACATGTACTCCTTTGTTAGAACTGTAAATATTATATCATATATAAAGTAAAAGTCAACTTATGCTCGCTCTACAGGACGATTTCGAATTATTGATCGGAGTAATGCTTAAAGTGCTCAAGAAGAATATTTTGCAATAAAAAAACCGCCCCGCAACGGTTTTCGTTGTTAGGCGGTTAAATGGTCATGAATTATTACAGTAACTGCCATCCATGCTTGTGACTTCTCCTAAGTCGCTCTACAAATTGATCGTCGCTTTCGTAAGCTACTTCGTCCATGGTGTAGTTGTGTGCATTGACTCTTGTGCAATCAACATAAATATTGTTCGCGCCGGACCATTTTACCGTCTCTACTCGAAGGTAAACAGCATTGCCTGTCTTCAGCGCTTCGGCAGTCTCAAATTCCATGATGAGACCGGGAAAAGGTAGGAAGGGGATTGGAACATTCAACTGCATAGGGTAGCAGCTACTAAGACCTACAACACGTAAGTCCATCAGCAATTTTTCCATAAAATCTCCAAGTTAAGAGTTAGCCTCTGAAACACAGAGTAATATATTTATATGTACTTGTCAAATTGGCTCAGGGTCGTGGACGAAATAACTACCTATTTCCGGACCACAAGTAATTACCATTATATCCCAAATTTGAAAGATGGGATCTATCCTTTGGTCCGGCCGAACGCAAGTGAACTGATAAAAGTTTAGTGAATAGGGACTGAAAACAGGGGTCCATTCACTAAAAAATAAGGCTGGGGAAGATCTAGGGGACAAAGTTAGCCGCTTTCTCAGTTGCAGCGTCCTTTGCTGGTTGAATCTGTTCATGCCAGCATGCACCTATATCCCAACGGATAGGCCACTCAAAGATACAGTGTGAAAAGAATCTGGATACAAAGACAAAGATAAAAACAACAACAAAAACAATGGCAGTTAGAACCCACTGAAACTTTTCCTGTTCCGTCATCTTTTTATCCCGATGTCTATAAAAACGTCGTCTTCTCATATTGTTGCAATTATATAACCTGCCATAAAAAATAGTGAATGGGTCTCTCTTTCAAGTTCTCATTTTTACTACAAATCAAAACCCGCCCCTAGAAAAGAGCGGGTAAATGAGTTATTTCTGGTCGTGCACGAGATCGTTTAGTGATTTGTAGCCGGTTTCTTTTAAGTAGTTACCGAGCTTCATGTCACTGCGAACCCCAAGATCAAGATCGTACTTCTTCTCGATTGTGCCGATAAGTGTATCGTCACGCTTATCTCGAAGTTGTCCGTCCTTGTTTCGGGAACGATATCCGCGCATTCCAGGGGCATCGTTATGATGGCTCATTGGAATGGGTGGTTATACCAATACCATCTCGCCAGAAGCGGTATTGGCTGTGTGCTAATAAATTTACTTGCTTATTGACACTCAGGGAGTTTCAATAGGTTGTCTGTCTTTGTTTCGTCTGCAACGGTCTTAACGTATTTTGTGCCGCGAGGGGTTATACCTCCAATAAGCTTGGCTTTATTGCCGTAAGCGTCTTGGACATAAGCGTATCCCTTGTCTTCTACCACGAACTTGTACATTTCCAAGCGTGTAGATCGGCCTGTTTTACCCGTTCCATCCTCTTGCCACCCTAGTGTGCTAATGGCGGTATGAGGATTCTCGTGATTACCGGAGTCTTTCTTGATGCAGGTTATGCGTACTGACATTTGATTTCCACAGTTATCCTTTGATAATGCAGAATAGGTTTGATATGCTTTAAGTGTTCAAGGCTTTCAGCGGTCCGACAGTCGACCCTGATCTGGCGTATCAGTATCGAACTCAATACCAAAATTTTTCTGGAAAAGCTGCCTCATGAGGTGGCTTTTCATTTATATTTTAAGGGATAGTAGTTTCTTGTCAACCCCGTCAAGTCTGTGGAAAAGTGGTTGATAAAAATTGACAGGCTGGTATAATGCTTACATGCATCCAATACAAGAAAAGTTACTCAAAATTATTAGTGAAAAGAATATTGGGGACCTAACTTTGCGTGATATCGGAGATCTAATTGCAGAAAGGTTGCCCCAGAAGGTTAAACACCACCTACTTCAGCTTGAAAGGAAGGGGTTTATCATCATTGATAAGAAAAACAAGTCTATTTCTAGAGTAATTGGGGCAAAAGCAACTCCAAGCGAGATGTTTGTGTCATTACCTATAGTTGGATCTGCTAACTGTGGTCCTCAAACTATTTATGCTGAACAAAATATTGAAGGTTACTTAAAAGTATCTAAAAAGATAGTTCCTAAAGCTAGTAATGTTTTTGTGCTGCGAGCTGAAGGAAACTCTCTTAACAAGGCAGACATCAAGGGTAAGACCATTGAAGATGGTGATTATGTAATTGTAGATAGTGAAAGCACATCTCCAAAAAATAATGATTATGTGGTTTCGATAATTGGTGGATTGGCAAATATAAAAAAATACGTTTTTGATAAAGAAAATTCACAAATTGTTTTACTCTCTGAATCTTCCCAGCACTTTGACCCGATATTCATCCATGAAGATGATGATTTTAGAGTAAATGGCAAAGTAATTGATGTGATAAAGAAACCAAAGGCTTTAGCGTCTTAGTTAAATGAGATATAATGAAGTTAATTATGGATAGAAAAAAAGATTTAGAAAAAATTAAAAAATCCATTTCTTCTCAAATTAGAGCCTCTAATTCTGGAATAATTCTTGCTGAAGGAGATTCACTCGATCTGTTAAAAAAAATACCAGATCAGAGCGTTTCTTTGATACTCACTGATCCGCCATATCACACTACTAAAAAAGATAATATAAAGGGTGATACAGATTTTAAAGAAGATGCTCATTACCTTGAGTGGATGGAAGAATTTGCAAAAGAATGGAAAAGAATACTTAAACCGAATGGTTCTCTGTTTTGCTTTTGTTCACCTGAAATGTCTGCACGTTTGGAGGTTGGCTTCTCAAAATATTTTAATATATTGTCCCAAATTGTTTGGACCAAGCCCAATGAGCCAGGGTTTGATGGCTGGAAGCAAAAGATGAAAAAAGAGTCCTTACGTCAGTGGTACTCCCATACCGAGCGTATTATTTTTGCTGAACCAACCCATAATGGCAATCTCTTTAAATCCTACTTCGGTAATCTTTTAAAGGAGGTTCGAAAGAAAGCTAATCTGAGTGGTCATAAACTAACGGAGTTGGTTGGTGCATACGGAAGTGTAAATCATGGTGGTGCTGTCTCAAACTGGGAGGCAGGTAGAAACATACCGAGTCGCGAACAATATAAAAAAATCTGTGACGCCTTAACCCAAACAGGAAAAGTTGAGAATATGCCTTACTACGAAGATGCTATCCGTCCTTTTAAAATGGATGGGACCAAAGAATTTACTGATGTATGGACATTTCCATCTGTTAGACCCTATAAAGATAAGCACCCCGCTGAGAAACCAATGGCTATGCTCGAGCATGCAATAGAAGCTACAACTTATCCTGGTGACATAGTCCTAGACTGTTTTAGTGGATCCGGCAATACTGGGTTTGCCGCACTTAAATTAGGGAGATCAGCTGTTTTAATGGAAATTGATTCGAAATGGATTTCTCACAGCGCTAATAAAATTGAATCTATCAATTATGGAGATAATCAAATAGAAATTGATTCGCTGATTGTTGAAAGAGTAAAACTTCCTCAATCTACTTTGTTTTCTAGGTCTAAGTAGCCACCTTCGATGTTTCGTTTTAGAACATCATTCATCCATCTTAGAGTCTCATTTATACCTGAATCCTTAGTTACTACATTACAATGATGATGACCCCAGCCAAGATTATATGGTTTGTGGTTTAAAGTATTGATCCGAAGTTCTTCGATATGGAAAAGGTTAATCTGTGTGACTGTTAAATCAGGAACTTCTCGCCCTTGAGCTTGTTCCATTCGGCTGATAAAACCAGTACCTGATAATTCCTCCAAACAAAGAGGACATGTAGTTTTTCCTTGTTTATTAATGATTCTAGATTTTATTAATCGGTCCAGATCAAGAAGTCCTCTTACTTTACAGTCTTCAAGAATAGAGCTCTTTCTTAGAACAATATCTTCAGATTTCATTCCTGCTGTTTGCATGACAGCTTCGGAGTCGCCGCATAACCAGAATAAGGCTTCTAGTTGATCTCTACAATCCTTGGTGGTTTTACTGCTCGCATACTCAAAGACTCTGATGCCCGCACCTTTATTTGCTGTTTCAGCAAAACCTCGAATAATTTTTGAACCATTCTCAAGCGCGGTAGTTGCGGGAACACGAGCGACATATTGACCTCCTAGAGGTGCGGTCCTTTTTACTGCCGGTTTCCAGCCTTTCTTTTCAGGGTTATTAGTATCCCATTGTTGGCGTGTCTCATAAAAGACCAAAAGATTTTCACCCAAAATAAGTCCTTGGCTTGCTAATTTGGATTCGATTTTCTCATCAGAGAAAAAAGTGGTGGGTGAAATTAAAACAATAAAACCATTTTCAAAACCAATAGATAACAACTCCTTATCCCAAAAAGAATAAGAGATCAGAACGGTACTATTTCTACCAACACGATTTTGATAAATTACGTCATCGTCCGCCCCTCTCGTTTGACCCGTTTTGTATATTTTACGGTCTAATAGCTGAGGTAGTTTTGGAAGTCGAGTAGCCATAACATTAATTGATTTTTTAATTCTACTTCAAATTCTTCTTTTTTCCTATATCTCCCTTTGTTGGGACCTATTTCACCCCTAAATTGCCCTGTGTACGTTTTTCCAAGCCTATCCAGGGCTTTTTACGTTGTAATTGATTCCGCAGAGTTTTTCGCACTTTCAGCGATCAATACTTAATGGGTCCTATAGCAAAAGTAATGCACACCAAAATGCACGATGTTTGCTTTTAGGATTAGAGGGTCCAGAGAAGATAAAAGTAATTCCTACTGTTAGAAACTTTCTATCTTTTAGGATAAACCCATAATCCTAGCCATAAAAAGTAATACACCATGTTTTGCATTTTTAAGCGGATAGGATTAGGAACATCTTAATTGGGTAAATGTAATTCCTGCAGTTAGAAACTTTTACACCTTTAGGATTATGAATACTCCTGTTGCGCGGAGAAAGCTGGGTCACTCGCAACAGGGACTCAGCTTTTTCCGTTGCAGGTCAAAGGTCGAAATTATTAACCAAGTACTACACCATTATGCTAAGCAAACAAGCATTAGACGAATATCGGGAAATCTATCGCCTGGAACATGGCGAGGTCCCATCAGATGAGGTCCTTGTTGAAGAAGCAACCAAACTCCTGACAGTCTTTGACCTTGTCTATCGGCCGGTGAAAAAGGTGTGGCTCAACGAATATGAACAACAACGAGAAGATTTTCCTGGAGTGGTTGGACCCGAAGAAAAAGAAAACAGAGATAGCTCATGCCTACCACAAGGCGAAGATCGAGGAACTGAAGAATCAAATTGATCGGTCTGTTCTGCGCGGCAAGAGAAAGCCTACTCGCTTTTTCATCGAGAATGAATTTGTGAGTGAGGGCTATATGGCAAAGTTGCCGAAGATTTGCACACTCGTCTATTGCGCAATTCTTAAGCATGGGAACACACAGACTCAAGTGGCCTGGCCGAATCTAGATACGATCCAGGAACTTACTGGAGAGAAGAACAGAAACTATGTGGCAAATGCGGTCCGGTTGCTTGTCGAGTGTGGCATTCTTGGTGTGGTCCAGACTAAGAGCGGATTTAAAACACTGAACCTGTATTATTTTAAGTCAGTCAATTTTTGGAAAAGCATTGCCCATGTTACGGGAAGATTGAAACTGAAAGATTCGGTTGCGCAGTATCCAGATATACATCTCCGTAGTATCCGAAAGCGCAAAAATCGTAGTATTAACGTAGATACTCTAACTAACCAAATAAATAAATCCCCGAATTCTTTAACTAGCATAGGCGATGTTCTTAAGAGGAAAATGCAGAAGTGGCAGCCACCCGAATCAGTTGCTATTCAGGGCCCTTCTGGGCATAGTGTGGTCGAACCAAAACATGAGGGTCAAAATGCCCAACTCCTTCCCGTAATAGCGGCTAATTTACGGGAAGTCAGCAGTATCCAATCAGATACTACGGAACCACCCTTTAAAAACGGGGAAAAATGGGCTGAGGGAGTAAATGAGACCCACAATCAAACAAGCAATGAACCAGACAAACCAACCAACTAAATACTTCCTATACGCCCGTAAATCAAGCGAAGCGGAAGACCGACAAGCAGCGTCCATAGATGCCCAGAAAGACGAGCTTTTAAAGATTGCAAAGGATCAGGGACTGAAGATCGTTGATATCCTTGAAGAATCACAATCAGCCAAGAAACCAGGTAGGAAGGTATTTAATTTAATGCTTGAGAGAATCTATAAAGGCGAGGCTAATGGAATCCTATGCTGGAAATTAGATCGTCTAGCTCGTAATCCGGTTGATGGTGGGCAGATAAGCTGGATGTTGCAGCAGAGTGCCATATCTCAAATCGTTACGTTCGGCCGAACGTATTACCCAACGGACAATGTTCTTATGATGCAGGTAGAACTTGGCATGGCTAACCAATTTATTCGAGACCTGTCAGTAAACGTAAAGCGAGGCCTGCAAAAGAAAGTAAGAGATGGCTGGATGCCGAGCGGTGCGCCAATCGGTTACCTAAATACGCCAAATAAACAGAAAGGTTATAAGACCTTAGAGAAAGATCCTGAAAGATTCCCATTGGTCCGAAGACTTTTTGACCTTGCTCTTACCGGCAACTATTCGATTGCTCAGATTTGGAACATCTCAAGAAAGCAATTAAATTTGCGAACTGTCCCACGAAGAAATATTGGTGGAGAACATCTCTCACGATCAGCAATTTATGCAATTCTAGGCAATCCATTTTATTACGGATGGTTTGAGTTTCCACTTCATAGCGGTAATTGGCATAAAGGGGCGCATGAACAAATGATAACCAAAGAAGAATTCGACCAGGTCCAAAAGGTCATGGGTAGAAGCAGTCAGCCGCGCCCTCGAAGAGAGGAACGCACGTTTGCATTTACAGGTCTGATGAAGTGTGCCACATGTGGTTGCAGCATTACAGCTCAAGCTAAAGTAAAGCGTTGTAAAAATGGCAATGTTCATCATTACGTTTATTACAACTGCACCAAAAAGAGATATGACGTAGGTTGTACCGAAAAGCACGTTGAAGTAAAACAACTCCATTTACAAATTGGCGGAATTCTTAAAGATATAAGAATTTCAGAGGAATACCGAGACTGGGCGGTCAAACATGTCCATGAAGTCCGCAAGAATGAAGCCGAGAGTGATTCCATAGCCCTCAAGACTAAACACAAAGAATGTGAAGAAGTAACGCAGCAGCTGCAGTCTTTGACCTTGAACTTCACAGCACCTTCTAACAAGGCTCGAACCATCATTAGTGATCAGGAATATCAGTCTTTGAAATCAGACCTACTCAAGAAGAAAGGAATTCTCGAAGATGAATTGAAGCTCAAAAACAAAGCCGTTGAACAATGGGCCCAACTATCAGAGCAAACTTTTGATTTTGCTTGCTACGCCCATCTTTGGTACGAGAATGGCGATGAAAAGACTAAAAGAGCGATACTCGCATGTCTTGGCTCGAACCTCACCATTTCCGACAAAAAGATCCAGGTTTCCTACAATTCTTACTTTCTTAGCCTCATAAAAGCACGAGATGCCATCGAACAAGAAATCGAACGCGCTCGAACCTTTAAAAAGCCAATGGTTATAAAACAAAACAGGCATTTTGTGCCTGCTTTGTCACTAGGGCTCCCCCGGTAGGGATCGAACCTACGACCAAGCGATTAACAGTCGCTTGCTCTACCGCTGAGCTACAGGGGAATACGCAGAATATATCAAGAATCAGGTCAAAAGTAAACGATTTTTAGCCTAAATACTGACGAGAAAAGATAGGAGACTAGGCTGATCTTTTGCCTTTGAGATAGTCAGTGTACGCCATTTCTTTCTTTCCTTCAGGAATGACTTTGATAAACGTTAGTACTCGTTGTTCATTGTCGAAGACTGCTTCGGTCACGATCACCCTGATTTTTCTGCCATTAAAATCATCAAAAAAGTACGCTTTTGGCCAGCTATGATAGGCAAGAATTTTTAAATAATTCTTAAGTGGATCTTCAGTAAGATCAAGCAAACCATCTTCTTTACTTATTTTTTTAGTATATGTCGCTTGAGCGTGATCCTGTGGAGCAGGGGTGATAGTACCAGCATTCCAGTCGGAGAGAATAGAAGCCAGAAGTTTGCCACCTTCGTGTCCGAAAAAGGTAATAGCCGCGTCATTGATCACTGGCCACTCGAGAGGTTTGACTTCAAGTGAAGCGACGATAGGACCGTGATCCATTTCTTTGTCGAGCTGCATGATCGATACACCAGGATGTTCTTCATTATTAAGAATCATCGATTCGACAGGGGATGAACCACGATATTTTGGTAAAAGTGATGGATGAACGTTGAGTGTTTTGTTTTTAGGAAGCTCAATGATGTGTTCTGGAATTATTTTTCCATATGAAGCAACAATAAAGACATTGGCATCGTATTGCTTGAGTTTTTCTATAAAAGATTCGTCCTGCAAAACTTCTGGAGTGAGCACATCGATATCTCTTTCTTTTGCCCAGAGATTTACTTCTGTTGGGGTCATGACAAGATTTCTACCTTTTGGTTTGTCGGGCATGGTGACGACAGCTATCGGAAGCACACCAGCTTTTTCAAGCTCTTCAAGTACACATACCGAAAACGATGAGCTACCAAAAAAGACGAAGTGAACGGGCAGATTGCGCTGCACAAAATGCGCGAGCTGGGCCGGAGCGGGCGTCGAGTACATATTATTTTGACTTCGGTGGGAGATCCTCGATCTCTTTAGCACTATCGGTAAACAAAATACCTTCCAAATGATCCATTTCATGCTGAAATACCTGAGCAAGCAATCCCGATCCGCCATATGAAAAAGGTTTTCCTGATTCGTCGATGGCTTTGATCGTGGCTTTATTGCTACGTTTTATTTTTCCATACAAATATCTCACCGAAAGGCAGCCTTCAGGCACCCATTTTTTATCTTTTGAGAGTTTAGTGATTTCGGGATTGATGCAGACCAAATCCTTTGCATCTTTTACATCTTCGTCGAGAAGTTCAAATACTTTTTTTGAAACCACAAAGATACGTAACGGTACGCCAATCTGGCAGGCAGCAATAGCCACACCGTCATCTTGAGAGTTGAGAGCCTCCTTCATGTCTTTGATTATACGCTTAAAAGCAGGCGTATTGACCTCTTCGGGCTTTACGGGGCTGGCTTTTTCTCTGAGTACGGGGTTATCCCTTTGGACTATGGTTACCATGCGCACACTATAGCATTTCGGCTCATTCTACTCAAAATATCTGTACTTTAGAGGCATCCCTCCTTTATTAAGGAGGGAATGAGGGAGGTTTTACAAAAGAGTTTCAGGATCAACTCGCACGCTAAATGATGGTGGTAGAGCTTTGAGAATAGCCGACAATTCTTCATCTATCCATTGATCAGGACGCAACTTAATAAGTAAATGTTTGATAAACATGCCCTTGATACGTTCGATACGGCCAGGGAAAGTGAGTGTGGTGTATTTGGAAAGTTTTTCTTCGAGTTCAGAGAGGTCGTGATCGATATTTTCCTTTTTACCAGTGCGAGTGATTTTTATAAAAAGGGTAAAAGGTGGATAGCCGAGGATACGACGCATTTCGGCTTCTTTAATATAAAATTCTCTAAGCGTTTTTTTGGCAATAGTTTCGAAAATAATATGCGAAGGGTCACGAGTCTGCACCGTCATTCTTTTTGTTGTGCGACCGCGGATATTGGCAAGTATTCCTAGTATGCGTTCATGCATTCTAAAATCTGGAATAAGAAAAAGTGCATCGAGCGATATAATCGCGCTCTGCTCGACCTCTCTCATATACAGTAGTGCGTATTCAGTACCGACCAAAATACTGCCAGGGGTGGAATGAAAAGCCTCAATCGTTTTCTTAACCTTGGCTCTGGTCGGTTCTGAGTGCTTATCAATTACAAATAGAGGAATGTCAGGATATCTTTTCTTGATCTCACTAGCGACGCGCTCAATACCAATACCAAGCGCTGCTAGTCTCCAGCTTCCGCAATTGGCACAACGCTCTTCGGTGGCACGTTCGAGTCCGCAATGATGGCAGATAAAAATAAATGATCCGTCATTTTTGCTTTCATGTACGACAACGGGTGCATTGCAACGTGTACAGGTGACAGTCTTACTACAATCGACACAGACGGTAGTAGGGTAAAGACCTTTGCGTGGTGCAAAGAGGAACATATGCTTACCGTTTTTGTGTGTCTGTTCAATTGTTTGTTTTACTTCTTCAGACAAAACGACAAATGGTTTTCCATCTTCTACTTTATAGGTCGACATATCGACGAGTTCGAGTGTCGATTCTTGAATCGGTGGTTCTTCTCTATATTCTATATATTCTCCACTGCGGTTTGCTCTCCACCATGTTTCTATACCTATGACATTGTCACCAAAGACAAGATCGGCACCTATCATATTGGCATAGGTCTCTATAAATCGGCGCATGTCTATATATGGTCGCGATTGCATGCGAAATGCTCTTGAGTGTTCGCGTTCAATGATAATGATGCCCAAATCTTGCCGGGGAACTGATAAAAAAGGTGGTGTGCCGATAATAAGCACAGGGTGATCCTTGCTGGTGGCTTCATTCCAGATTTCAACTATTTTTTTCTGGCTTAGGTCACTGTGAAGAACAAAAAGATATTTTTCTATACCACGACCGATAAAACCAGCAACATATTCTGCATCTTCGATAGTTGGTACTGCAACAAAAGCAGATTTCTTTTTGGCAAAGCTGGCGCGAATAAGACTGCGATAGGTATTCCATCGTTCTTCATTGTTGCCTCGTATGACGATCTTTTTATTATTTTCTACAGGGCAAATTCCTTTTTCAGAAACAGCATGCGTCTTTGAAGATTGGACAAGCACCGAATGCGGCAACAAATTCCACAGCGTACTGCCGAGTGTACTTGCATACCATGTGGCTGTTTCACTGGCTGCTTCGATAAATGCTTGTCGAGTAATTTTTTTCGACTCAAGTTTTTCGAGTTTCTTGAGTTCGTAATTGAGCGATTTGATATGAGATTTTTCAGTCGTCGCATCGATGACGTCGATCACTATACCTTTGATCTTTTTGGCACGAAGCGGCACGGTCACGATAGAGCCCATGGCCGGACGTTCTTTGGAAAAATACGTCAGCGTTTCCTTGGTGATTCCTCGTGCAATCGGCGTGACGGAAGTGAGATACATGACGGTATATTAGCAGAAGAGTATTCTTCCCACATCTTGAACAATCTCGAAAGCTGACGCTTAGTAATCTTTGAGAATTTTGATCTTTGCGCCTATAGAATTGAGACGAGCAACAAGATCTTCATAGCCGCGATTGATACTGTAAATATTTCGAAGTGTTGACGTGCCTTCGGCCGCGAGCATGCCTATCAATATGATTGCACCAGGGCGAAGTGCTGGGGGACAAATAACCTCTGCTGCTTTGAGCTTAGTAGGGCCTGATATATAGAGTCTGTGTGGGTCGACAAGCATAGTATCAGCATTGAGCTTGTCGAGATCTTTGGTATAAATAGCGCGTTTTTCATAGACCCAGTCGTGAATGAGCGTCGTGCCCTTGGCTTGGGTAGCAATGACGGCGAAGAAAGGTAGGTTGTCGATATTGAGACCAGGATACGGACGAGCATCAATCTTTTCTTCGAGAGCAATGAGATTGCGAGAAGGTGAGAGTGTGATGTCGACAAGATCAGTGCGACCATTGAGTGATTTGTAGCGCTTAGAAATTTTAAATTTCACACCCATCTTTTCGAGCTTGAGAAGTTCTTGTTCAAGGAAATCGATTGGTGCGCGTTTAACGGTCAGTTTTGATTTGGTAACAATCGCTGCAGCGATAAAGAACATCGATTCGATAGGATCTTCAGAAAGATAGTAGGTGACATCTTGTTTTATTTCTTTAACACCATGCACAGTGATTGTTGTGGTACCTATGCCTTCTATTTTTACACCCAACTTTTCAAGAAAGAAGCAGACTTCCTGACCCATATAATTTGCCGAAGCATATTTGATAACTGTTTTTCCTGGAATGCGTGCCGCGGTGATAATTGCTGTTTCGGTAATCGTGTCGCCAGATTCGTACAAAATGATTTCAGCGTGTTTGAGTTTGGGAGCGCTGATTTCGTAGCACGTCGATTTTGTTTCTATATCGATGCCAAATTTTTCAAGCGCGTACAGATATGGTTTAACAGTTCGTGAACCGAGTTTGCATCCGCCGGGCTGGGGGAGTTTGAACTTTTTCATGGAGTGCACGAGTGGTCCAATAAGCATAACAATACTTCTCGTGCGTTCAGCCGAAGCTTTGTTGATGGATTTCAAATCAATCTTTGTTGGGGGAGTGATTTCAAGATCAGCGCCAGACCATTTTACTTCTATGCCGATTGATTGAAAGACTTCAATCATGCGTTTTACCTCCTCGATCTTTGGAACATTTCTGAGTGTTGTTTTTCCCTTATTTATAAGTGATGCCGTCAAAAGGCCCATAGCACCGTTTTTAGAGGTTTTGGTTACTATATTGCCTGAGAGAGGGTGACCGCCTTCTATCTGTATATTGAGGCCACCAGGGGCAAGCTGAAGAAGATCTCTATTGAGAGCTTGAGAAATACGTGAGAGCATTTCGGTCGTGACATTTTGTTCACCTTTTTCAATACGAGCAATAGCGCTCTGAGTAGTGTTCATTTTGTCGGCAAATGCCAACTGGGTAAGGCCACGTTCCTCACGCAGATCGGCAATAAGCTTGCCGATCTGGGCCAAAAATTCTTCATTGGTAGACATGGATAACAATATAGCATATATGCTATAGAGGTCTAGGGATGAAATATTTGTAAAATATTTCTAAAAGACGTAGTATATGGTCACTCTTATGGGCGTCTTCTCAAAAAAAATCGGCATCGATCTTGGTACGGCCAATACACTTGTGTTTGTGCCGGGCAAGGGTGTCGTGCTCAATGAACCTTCTGTCGTTGCTGTTTCTACCGACAATAAAATTTTGGCTGTCGGTCTTGAAGCAAAATACATGATTGGCCGTACGCCAGAAGAAATTATTGCTTATCGTCCAATGAAAGACGGTGTGATTGCGGATTATCGCGTCACCGAAGCCATGCTTCGATATTATATGCAAAAAGCTTTGGGCAAATGGAATATTTTTCGTCCCGATGTCTTGATCTCTGTGCCGGCTGGCGTAACTTCGACTGAACGTCGCGCTGTTATTGAAGCTGCTATCAAGGCTGGCGCTAAAAATGCCTATGTCGTCAAAGAACCTATTTTGGCTGCAATTGGTGCTGGTATTCCTATTCAGGAGCCTGTCGGACGAATGGTTGTCGATGCTGGTGGTGGTACGACCGACGTTGCCGTGATTTCTCTTGGAGGTATTGTCGCCTCGACATCGGTCAAAGTTGCAGGCAATAAAGTAGATGCAGCGATTATTGATTACACTAAGAAAAATTTCAATCTCTCGATTGGAGATAAGACCGCAGAAGATATTAAAATCAAGATTGGCTCGGCGGTGGCTATGGAAGAAGAGCTTGTCATGACCGTCAAAGGACGTGATTTTGTGTCGGGTCTACCACGTTCGATCGAAATGCGCAGCAATGAAATCGTCAAAGCTATTTCAAAAGAACTTCGTGAAATGATCAATGCTATCAAAGTCGTCCTTCAGGAGACTCCACCAGAATTGGCGGCAGATATTATTGATCAAGGAATTATCATGACCGGAGGCACTTCGCAGTTACGTAATCTTCCTGAGCTCGTCTTCAGACGCACCGGTGTCAAAGCTGTCTTGGCTGATGATGCATATTTCTGTGTCGCCAAGGGTACTGGTATTGCTCTTGAGCATCTGGACGTCTATAAAAAAGCAATTATTTCAAAAAGATAGTACCATTGAAGGATGTTCAAGGAGCCACTTACGCATCATTTCTATATAATAGAAGGAGATACCGACGAGAATCATACTCAGTTGCAATCTTATTTGGTCGAAGATCAAAATCTCACTCTGACATCCAACCCAGATGTCTATATGGTCGACTATCAATCTCTTGGTATCGACGAAGCACGATTGCTCAAAGATTTTTTCACGACAAGAACGTTTGGAGAGGGAATACGCATAGCGATTGTCAAAACATCAGCTATCACTCGCGAAGCACAAAATGCCATGCTGAAGCTGACAGAAGAACCTGCAGCCAATAGCAGAATCTTTTTTCTCATCCCTCATATTGGACTTCTCATCCATACACTGCGCTCTCGCGGCTATTATATTGCTTCAGCAAAAACCAATTCAGACAAACTAGGCAAAGAATTTATCAAAAAAAGCATACCTGATCGTCTGGTATATGTGCAGAAAATTACGACTAAAAAAGATAGGGCTCAGGCTGTAGAACTTATTGATTCTTTGGTCGCATGGGGCAGGGTAGAAGGCAATGCTGCAAGTATGAAAGAAATCTATATGGCCAGATCGTATATAGAAGATACGAGTAGCTCGATCAAGTTGCTGCTCGAACATCTTTCGCTTATACTGCCTATATCAAAATAACCGATATGTACAACTTCAATCAGCTCAAAGAGAAAATAAAAGGCGTCGAAGACTGGCTTCACAAGGAAAATGGTCAGATTCGCACTGGTCAGGCTACACCAGCGATTTTGGACGATCTCAAAGTCGATTCATACGGCACGATGATGCGTATTTCTCAGGTTGCTTCCGTTGGTATAGAAGATCCTCGTACATTGCGTATTTCTCCATGGGATCAGACTCAGGTAAAGGCTATAGAAAAGGCAATTAGCACTTCAAATCTTGGTTTGGGTACAAGTGTTGACGAAAAGGGTCTTCGTGTCTCATTCCCAGTACTCACAACCGAACGCAGAACTCAGTTTGTAAAAATTGCAAAAGAAAAGCTCGAACAAGCTCGCATTGCACTTCGCGGTGTGCGCGATGAAATTTGGGAAGATATTCAGAAAAAAGAAAAAGAAGGCGGTATGGGTGAAGACGAGAAATTTCGTCTAAAAGAAGAAATGGAAAAACATATCAAAGAAGCTCAGAAGAAGCTTGAAGATTTGTTTGCCAAGAAAGAAAAAGAAATACTTTCATAATGATAACTGCACTTTTATTTATATTTGTACTGTCGGTACTTGTTTTTGTTCATGAAGCAGGACATTTTATCGTTGCCAAGCTCTCTGGTATGCGTGTCGATGAATTTGGTCTTGGCTTTCCACCCCGTGTCCTTTCTTGGAAGCGTGGTGAGACAAGATACTCAATCAACCTGTTGCCTTTTGGCGGCTTCGTAAAGATATTTGGAGAAAATCCGAATGAAGAATCAATGACAGGAGAGGATAGCTCTCGTAGTTTTACCAGCCGGCCTCGATACTGGCAGGTGGCCGTACTTGTCGCAGGTGTTACCTGTAACGTTCTCTTTGCATGGGCGCTTACCTCGGCCGGCTTCATGCACGGTCTGCCTGTGTCAGCACAGTCATACAATACTCGTGTTGAAGATGTAAATGTGGTCATTACTCAGGTAGTGGCAGAAAGTCCTGCGGCATTAGCTGGTCTCAAAGAAGGCGATGAGGTGCAACTACTCGAAACACAAAACGATGCCGTCTATCCTCGAACCACAGAAGAAGTGACGACCTTTATTCATGCACATGGTGGTGAAGAAATTACATTTCATTATAAGAGAGGTGAAGTTTCAAATTCTGCTGTTGTTGTACCAACTGTAGGAGTTGCTGGAGCTGCTTCAGATCAACCAGTGATTGGTGTTGGACTCGATTCTATCGGTATATTGAAACTTCCATTTTTCAGCGCACTTATCGAAGGAGCAAAAGCTACGTATTATTCAGTCATCAATACTGCTGTTGGAATATTTAGTTTCATTGGCAATGCATTTACAGAAGATCATGCATTCAAGGATGTCTCGGGTCCGATTGGTATTGCCAAACTTGTCGGTAGTGCTCGAGCGCTCGGTTTGCCATATCTCATTTCATTTGTTTCATTTATTTCTATAAACTTGGCGGTCATCAACATGCTTCCATTTCCAGCACTCGATGGTGGAAGGGTACTGTTTGTTCTTATTGAGTCAGTCATTCGCCGACAAATTCCAGTGAAGTTTACCAATATGGTCAATGCTACTGGCTTCATACTTCTACTATTACTTATGGGAGTCGTGACATACAACGATATTTTGAAACTGTTTGTGAAGTAGGATTTTGATTTCGTGGCTGTTGTGCGCTACGATACATGCATGAAACAATCCGCACTCTTCACCAAAACTCGTCGTGAAGCTCCAAAAGACGAGGTGGCGAAAAACGCTCAGCTACTCATCCGAGCAGGCTACATTCACAAGGAAATGGCCGGTGTCTACTCTTATTTGCCCCTTGGTCTTCGAGTGCTCAACAATATTGTCCAAATTATCCGAGAAGAAATGAATGCTATTGGTGGTCAGGAAATGTCTATGACTGCTCTTCAGGATAAAATGCTCTGGGAAAAAACCGATCGCTGGGATGATGCAAAGGTAGACAATTGGTTCAAGACAAAATTGAAAAACGATACAGAAGTCGGTTTGGGTATTACGCATGAAGAACCACTCACTCAAATCATGACCGAATATATTTCTTCGTACCGAGATTTGCCTAGATATGCGTATCAATTTCAGAATAAATTCAGAAATGAAACGCGAGCAAAGTCGGGTATCATGCGCGGCAGAGAATTTTTGATGAAAGATTTGTATTCATTTTCTCGCAATGAAGAACAGCATAAGAGTTTTTATGAAAAGGCTAAGCAGGCATATATACAGATCTTCAAGCGTTTGGGTCTAGGTGAGTATACACATGTTGTCTTTTCTTCAGGAGGCATCTTTAGCAAGTTTTCAGAAGAATTTCAGACTGTTTCTGATGCTGGAGAAGATTTGATCTACGTGGATGAGAAAAAGGGCATAGCAGTCAATAAAGAAGTCTATACTGATGAAGTGCTTGCCGAACTTGGTCTTGATAAGAAAAATATGGTTGAAAAGAAATCGATCGAAGTTGGAAATATTTTTAGTCTCGGTACAAAATTTTCAGAACCACTTGGTCTGCAATTTACCGATGAAGATGGAATAAAGAAACCGGTAATTATGGGCAGCTACGGTATTGGCCCTGGAAGAGTGATGGGAACAATTGTAGAAACACTCAGTGATGAGAAGGGTATTGTCTGGCCCGAACACATTGCACCGTTCAAAGTGCATATTATAGCTTTGCAGCCACAAAATGAAGAAATCAAAAAAGTAGCCGATGAACTCTATGAAACGCTTGCGAAAAAAGGTGTAGAGGCGCTGTATGATGATCGCGATCTTCGACCAGGAGAAAAACTTGCCGATGCCGAGCTCATTGGTATTCCTCATATCGTTATTATTGGTGAAAAAAGCCTCAAGGAAGGTTCTATTGAGTACAAAGACCGTAAGACCATGAAGACGGAAAACATTCCTGTCAATACACTCTCTGCTGCCGTCAGTGCTAAAATCAATCACTAATTATGGCAAAGAATTATTTCCGCGGGCTCACGGATTGGGTTTCAAACGATATTGGTATCGATCTGGGTACTGCCAATACGCTCGTCTATGTCAAAGATCACGGCATTGTTATCAATGAACCGTCAGTGGTAGCAGTCAATCAAAAGACAAACACGGTTGTCGCTGTAGGTACGCAAGCTAAAGCAATGCTCGGTCGTACACCTCAACATGTCGTCGCCGTTCGACCGATTGTCGATGGAGTGATTTCTGATTTCGAAGTGACGGAAGAAATGCTTCGCTATCTTATTAAAAAGGCAGAAGAAGGAAGAAAGAAAATGTTTGGTCCTCGTGTAGTAATAGGTGTACCGTCTGGTATTACCAATGTTGAAACACGAGCGGTGCGCGATGCGGCCAAAAATGCTGGTGCACGCGAAGTGCATATTGTCGAAGAGCCAACTGCCGCGGCAATTGGTATCCGTTTGCCGATTTTCGAACCGACAGCAGCCATGATCATGGATATTGGTGGTGGTACGACTGATATTGCTATCATTGCTCTTGGTGGTATTGTCCGAGCCAAAAATTCTCGAATTGCTGGAGATCGTCTCAATAGCGACATTATCAATTACATTCGCAATGAATTCAAAATTCTGATCGGTGAAAAAACAGCTGAAGCGATTAAGATTGCAATTGGTACGGTCTTGCCTGGGGAAATGCCGCTTGAATCTGCCGTAAGAGGACGGGATCTGGTCACAGGACTTCCTCGCGAAGTGGTGATTACTGATGCTGATATCAGAGAAGCAACAGCCCAGTCTATCGATAGTCTTATCGAAACATCAAAAGAAGTGTTGGAAACAGCTCCTCCAGAAGTGGTTGCCGACGTCATGCGCCAAGGAGTGCATTTGGCAGGAGGTGGAGCACTTATCAAGGGTATCGATGTGCTCTTGGCTGAATATCTCAATATTCCAGTGCATATTACAGAAGATCCACTGACAGCAGTCGCTCGAGGTACAGGAATTATTTTGGAAGACATTAAAAAATACAAAGATATTTTGATACAAGACGATAATGAGTTACCTCCAAAAAAATAGACCAGCTACCGGCAATCCACGAAGTATTCTGCTGCGCCTGGCTATTTTCTTGGTAATTTTTTTTGGTGGAGTGTTTGTAATAAAGATTGTTGCCACAAGTGCCTATGAATATTTGCAACCAGTACGATATGTCGTCGATCGGGGAGTGTTGTATGTAAAAAGCACGTTTAGCTCAAAATATGGTTTGGAAACACAGATCGAAACTCTCAAAGCAGAAAGAGATGTGTTGCGGGCCAAGGTCAATGAATTGCGTCTGTATGAACATTTTGCAAAAGACGTCGTTGGCAGTACATCTACGGGCAAAATGTTTGCTCGGGTAACGTCTCGACCTCCTTTCACAATGTATGATGTACTTCTTTTAAATAAAGGCACAAAGGATGGTATAGAAATCGGTATGAAGGTCTACACGGCATCTACATCACTACCGATCGGTCTCATAAGCGAAGTCAGTGCTGCTAGTTCATATGTAACCTTGTTTTCAAACTCAGATCAGAAATCTGAAATAGAAATAGGTTCAAGTACGACATCGTATGAAGCGTTTGGAAGTGGCAATGGTGTATTTGAGACCCGAGTACCTCGATCGGTCAGCGTCTTGGTGGGTGACATAGTGCGAATGCCAAGCAAAACACTTTTTCCATATAGTACTGTAGAAGATGTTGAATCGGACGATACGGATCCATTTTCAACGATTCGTTTTAGATTGCCTATTGGTTTCAATCAGCTTGAATTTGTGCAGATAGATTCATAATACATGCTTAGAATTCTCGCTACACTTCTTGTTTGTCTATCTGTTATGTTCATACCGTGGTATGTGACATGTCTATTGGTTTTAATCTTAATGGTTACTTTCAGAGAGTATTATGAATCTTTGATCATCGTTGCTTTTTTGGGTATTGGCGGCAGTTGGTATTTTATTCCTCTCATCATTACTGCAGTAGTGCTGATGGTGCTAGAATACGTAAAAATACAGACCGTATTTTATAAAACATGAGTATTTTCCGCCGCGACATAGATCCGGATATCATTTTCGTAGATGCCAAAAACCTGCCGGAATTCGACGTACATCAGTTTGAAGGCAAAATGGAACACCCGATTAGCCGTCGAGCGGCGGTTTTCTTTGTTATTTCTTTTGTAACCATATTTGGATTGTTTGTATTTCGTCTGACCAATTTGCAGATTGTCCAAGGAAGCAATTTTGCAGTCAAAAGCGAAAACAATACACTTCGTCATGTCACTATTTTCTCGGAGAGGGGTATTATTACCGATCGCAATGGCGTGGCTTTGGCGTGGAATGAACAAGGTGCAACATCAAGTAGTTTTGCTGTGCGTAGATACAAGGATATTCCTGGCCTTTCTCATATTCTTGGTTATGTAAAATATCCCGCCAAGGATTCTTCGGGCAATTATTACAATACCGACTACGTACCAAAAGCTGGTGCTGAGCTTTTTTATAATGACAAACTTAACGGTACGCATGGCATACAGCTGACCGAAACCGACGTTAGGGGAAATATTAGTAGTCAAAGTGTCTTGGAACCGCCAATACACGGAGAAACTGTTGCTCTATCGATCGACAGTCGCGTGCAGACGCTTTTGTATGAAACTATGCATGAAAATGGCAATAAGGTTGGCTTTCAAGGTGGTGCTGGAGCAATGATCGATTTGGAAACAGGCGAAATCATTGCCTATGCTATGTATCCCGAATACAGTTCTGAGACGATGACCAATGGTACGCAGTCTGAAATCAATAAAACATTGCAAGATCCTAGTAAGCCATTCATTGATCGTATTTCTACTGGTCTCTATACTCCTGGTTCGATTGTAAAACCATTCATGTCGATTGCCGCGCTCAATGAAAATATTATTTCTCCAGAAAAACAGATACTCAGTACTGGTTCTATCTCACTTCCAAATCCATATAATCCATCAAACCCTTCTATCTTTAGAGACTGGAAAGCTCATGGCTGGGTAGACATGCGTCGAGCAATTGCTGTCTCTTCTGACGTTTATTTTTATGCTGTAGGTGGGGGATTTGCCGATCAGAAAGGTCTAGGTATTAGCCGAATCGACAAGTATATGCATCTATTTGGATTTGCAGAACCAATGAAGTCTCCGTTTTTTGTGTCATCGATCGGTACGGTGCCGACACCAGAATGGAAACTAGAAAATTTCGATGGTGATCCATGGCGTGTGGGTGATACCTATCTGACTTCTATCGGGCAATATGGCTTCCAGGTCACGCCAATCCAGGTCATCCGAGCCTTGGCAGCTGTAGCTACAAAAGGCACGCTTATAGAGCCAACTATCCTTAAAGGTGATGAATCAAATAAAAAACTCTATGGTTATATTGATATTGATCCAGTCTATTTTGATATTGCGCAGGAAGGTATGCGTGGTTCGGTTGAGTATGGAACTGCAGCAGCTTTAAACATACTTCCTGTTGCTATGGCGGGTAAAACCGGTACGGCAGAACTCGGTATAACTAAGGCTCTGGTCAATTCTTGGGTCATTGGTTTTTATCCTTATGAAAAGCCAAAATATGCATTTGTACTGCTCATGGAAAAGGGCTCACGATTCAATCTTTTTGGAGCTTCACCGATCATGTCGCAGTTCTTTCAGAAGCTTCAAACCGTTGCTCCAGAATACATAAGTGCCAATTGACTTTTTCAGGGAAAACTATACACTTAGACGCTAATAAATCTGTATGGCAACTGACACCCAATATCTCACAAAAGAGAAGCACGAAGAGCTTTCTCTTGAACTCGAAGATCTCAAAACCAAGAAAAGAAAGGAAATTGCTGAGAACCTTGAATATTCAAAGGCGCTTGGAGACTTGGCTGAAAATGCCGAATATCACGAAGCTCGCGAAGCCCAGATGAATCTCGAAGAGCGCATCAGCAAGCTCGAAGTATTGCTCAAATCTGCAGTGATTATGGCTCTCAAGCACTCAGATACAGTGGTGATTGGTACGACAGTGACGATTAAGAAAAAAGATGGTTCTCCAACAACCTACACGATTGTGGGCTCTGAAGAAGCAGATGTTGCAAGCAATAAAATCTCAATGACCTCACCGCTCGCAGAAGCTATGTCTGGAAAAAAGAAAGGTGACAGTTTTTCAGTATCTACTCCAAAAGGCAAAACAGAATATACGATCGTAGAAGTGAAATAGCAGATCCCCAAATCTGAGACTTCGTCGAATCTAATTTTTTTATAAAAATTTGATTCTTTTTTGAGCGTTTCTTCATACCTCTTTTGCTATAGTTTTGGTATGAAAAAGGAAATCACTCTTCAAGATATTTGGGATCGTCTTATCGATATGGATACCACATTTATTAATAAACTTAATACTTTGGAAAGTCGGATAGAGATGCTTGAATCAAGAGTGTCTTTTATAGAGACCGATATCAATATTGTTAAAACTTCCATTCTCCAATTTATGCAGAAGACTGAAGAATCTTTCAAACATCTCAATGAACTCATGGAAGTATTTATGCTAAATGCAGTTCACAAGGATATGCGGGATGCAGATAAAAAGGCGATTGATGCCAGGATAGATGATCATGAGAATCGATTGACGATATTAGAGCCGAAATATTCATAAATAAAAAAAGAAGCGAATCCATTCGCTTCTTTTGCTTCAGAGCTCATCGACAGACATAATCTGACTCTCTCGCTCAAGGGTTTTTTGTCCTGGTCCGTACCAAAATTTTGCCCGAATTATTTCGCCGTCGAATATTAAGGGAAGCCACTTTTTGTCGGCCAACATCATTTCTTCGACAGGTAGGGCATATATCGAGAACCACGTCAGATTGGAAAGTTCAGGTGATTCTTTGGGTTCTCCTTCCCAGTGGTGAAGTAGATATACGTGTACTTCAGCCATGAAAGACGTGTCGTCGCCGCAGTTATTGTGAAAATGTATGACAGCTCTTTTTTCGAGGTTGCCCATGTCGCAGACGATGCCGACTTCCTCGAAATTTTCACGAATGACTGCATCTTCGATGCTCTTATCAGTTGGTTCGACATTTCCGCCGATTCCATTCCACAAACCCTTGCCGATTTTGGCAGTCTTTTTGCCCAACAAAACACGGTTACCACTGATCGGGAAACACAAAGTGAATTTTCTGATTTTCATAGGAACTCCCTTTGTAAAAATATCTGATTTTATACTACGCCTAACACTAAAAAAGACAAGGAAAACAGGCTTCTATACCCAAATGCCCGAAAGGGCATTTTTCTCTATATTTATGTGGATAAATCTGTTGTAGTGGGGTAGCTGGTGGTATACAATATTAATAAAGTGGTATGATGTGGTAAACGAAATATGCTTATAGGCGAATATACACACACGGCAGACGAGAAAAACCGCATTTCGATGCCGGTGAAGTTTCGCAAAGAGTTAGGCAAATCAGTGGTGATCACACATGGACTTGATAATTGTCTCTTCTTGTATTCCCAAAAAGAATGGAAGAAGATCGCTGAAAAGCTTGGAACACTTTCGATCGGTCAGGCGGACAGTCGAGGATTCAATCGCTTCATGCTCGCGGGAGCAGCAGAAGTTGATATTGATTCGCTCGGCCGCATCCTCATCCCTGACTTTCTACGACAGTTTGCCGGCCTCGCTAGCAAGGTTATCTTTGCCGGGGTTCACAACAGGGTAGAAATCTGGAATGAAGAACGATGGAGTAAGTACAAGCAGAAAGTTGCAGGGGAGGTTGATGCAATGGCTCAAAAGCTTGGTGAGATAGGAGCCGTTTAGCATATGCATATACCAGTTCTTTTACAGGAAAGTCTTCAAGGTCTCAATCTGGGATCCGATAAGAAAGAAAAAGTATTCGTGGACGCTACCGTCAATGGTGGTGGTCACAGCGAAGCAGTAGCAAAAGCATATAAGAAAAATGTGCGCATTGTCGGTATTGATCTCGATGCTGAAGCAATTGAGCGATCAAATAAAAAACTCGCATCGACCGATGCACAGTTTGATCTCATCTGTGATTCATACGTCAATATAGGCAATGTGCTCAAACAGCTTTCAATCACTCACGCTGACGCTGTATTGTTTGATTTTGGTCTCAGCTCTGATCAATACGAATCGGGCAGGGGATTTGGATTCAAAAAGGATGAACCATTGCTCATGACATTCAAAAGTACTCCTGGTGAACAGGATGTTACTGCCAAAGATGTCGTCAACACATGGGAATTGTCTTCACTCGAAACCGTTATTTTTGGTTTCGGTGAAGAGCGATATGCCAAGCGCATCGCCAAAGCTATTGTCGAATCCCGCAAGCTTCATCCTATTGAGACCACGGGCGAGCTTGTCGAGATTATCTCGGCTGCAGTGCCCAAGTCATATCTACACGGTCGCATTCATCCGGCAACACGAACATTTCAGGCAATACGCATAGCAGTCAATGGCGAGTTGACTTCTATCGATCAAGGGCTCAAAGCGGCATTTGAAATCCTTGCACCCGGCGGCCGGATTTGCGCCATTTCATTTCACAGTCTTGAAGACAGAATCGTAAAGAATTTTTTTAAGGAACAGTCACAAAAGGAGGTGGCTACGATCATTACTAAAAAGCCGATCGTGGCAACTGACGAGGAAGTAGGAGCAAATCCACGTTCTCGCAGTGCAAAGCTCAGAATTTTACAAAAATTATAAAAAACACATATGAATTACACCAGGACACAATCACATGCAATGGGGAACTACGTGCTTTTGGCGGGTATAGCACTTCTCCTGTGTTTCATTGTCATGTATGTGGCCTTGGTGTTTAAGACGGTCTCTTTTACAGCCAATCGCCAACACGCTCACAAGGATATGGGCGAAATCACCGTCAAACTCGGCGAATTGGAGTCAAAATATATTTCATTAAAGAACAGTATTACATCTGAAAGGGCATTGGAGCTCGGTTTTAAGGAGGTAGCAGCCAAAAGGTACATTTCTAAGCCTTCTCTCGGGTTGTCACGACGGTCAATTGAATAATATAATAGAGAGATGAGATCTGTCTCCAGGAACCGTATACGAGTTATTTCGGTGGCGTTTATTCTTTTTGCATTTCTACTGGTTTTTAGACTCTATATTCTTCAAATCGTTCAGCATCAAGCGTTCAATGACAAGGCTGATAGGCAATACAGCAATCCAACAGGTAGAGTGTTTGATCGAGGCAATATCTTTTTTGAAACCCGGGATGGTACGAGGATAAGTGCTGCCACCCTCAAGTCAGGTTATACGCTTGCGGTCAATCCGACGCTGATTACCAATCTTGAAAAAACCTATGACACGCTCAATGCTATCTTGCCGCTAGAAAAGGATCAGTTTATGGATAGGGCAGGAAAAAAGAGTGATCCTTACGAAGAAATTGCCAATCAGTTAACAGAATCTCAAGCTAAACAAATAGAAACAGCCAAACTCCCAGGAGTGCGTTTGTTTAAAGAACAGTGGCGTTATTATCCGACAGGCAATCTTGCTTCACAAGTCATTGGCTTTCTTGGTTACAATGGTCAGAACCAGTATGGAGCCCAGTATGGTCTAGAAAAAGAATATGATCATGTCCTTAGTCGTGACAGTGAAAACTTATACAGCAACTTCTTTGCTGAAATTTTTTCTCATATCAATAAAGCAATAAAATACGAAGCAGAGGGTCAAGGTGATATCGTGACGACCATCGAGCCAAATGTACAGATGTTTTTTGAGAAAGAATTGGCTGGGGTCAATAAAAAGTACAGTTCCAAACTCACTGGTGGAGTGATCATTAATCCCAAGACTGGTGCTATCTATGCCATGGGTCTCTATCCAAGCTTTGATCCCAACTTTTTTAGAATAGAAAAAGACGGTTCAGTCTTCACCAATCAACTCGTCCAGAGCGTGTATGAAATGGGATCGATCATTAAGCCTTTAACCATGGCTGCCGGACTCGATGCTGGCGTCGTCACTCCAACTACCACTTACTTTGATCCAGGCAATATGACCTTCAACAATAAAACTATTTATAACTATGACTTGCGAGGTCGTGGGGTAGTAAGTATGCAAGAAGTGCTCAACCAATCGCTCAATACTGGTGTAGCGACAGTCGCTACTAAGCTCGGCAATGCGCGTTTCAGGACGTATTTGTACAGTCTTGGACTTGGTGAGCAAACCGGTATCGATCTGCCCAATGAAGTCTCAGGTCTTGTCGACAACCTCAAGAGTAATCGCGATATCGAATTCGTCACAGCATCATTCGGTCAGGGTATTGCCATTTCTCCGATTGAGACAGTCAGAGCTCTGGCTACGCTTGGAAACGGGGGATATATGATCACTCCGCATATTGTGAAAAAAATCGAGTACTCGAGCGGTTTGTGGAAAGATATTGAACCGGGTCTTGGTGAGCAGGTGTTTTCAAAACAAACTTCTGAGACGATATCAAAAATGCTTACTCAAGTTGTCGACAAAGCGTTGTTGGAAGGTAAGGTCAGACAAGAGCACTATAGTATTGCAGCCAAAACTGGTACAGCTCAGATTGCAAGACCGGGTGGGGGATATTATGACGATAGATTTCTGCACTCATTCTTCGGTTATTTCCCAGCCAATGATCCAGAATTCTTAGTGTTTATGTATACAGTCGAACCACATGGTGAAGAGTATGCCTCGCATACACTGACATTGCCGTTCCAAGATATTATCAAATTCCTCATCAACTATTACGACGTGCCGCCAGATAGATAGGAATTTTAAAGTAAAAATCCATTTTTTAGGATATGATATCTGCAGCCGCTCTCTATCGGGCGGCTTTGACATTTTATTAAAAATACTATAGAAAAGTGTCATTAAAAATAATATATTTCAGCGGAATTTTATGAATAAAACTACAGCACGACAGGGTCTTTTTTCGGTACTGTTTCTCTTCTCTATTGCACTCTCCGCTATTGCACCACTCACTGCTTTTGCAGCTTTGCCTGCAGGTTTTGAGGTGGAGACGCTTAGCGGTGGTTTGACTCTTCCGACTGCCATTACCTTTGCCCCAGATGGTCGCATCTTTATCGCTGAAAAGGGTGGGGCAGTGCGTATTTGGAAAAATGGTGCCGTGCTTGCAACTCCACTGATACAGCTCACCGACGTCAACACCTACGGCGATCGAGGACTCATCGGTATTGCTATTGATCCCAACTTTTCTACCAACGGTCATCTTTTTCTTCTTTATACATATGAAAATACTCCGGGTACCAACTTTGCTGGTCCTAAGACAGGCAGACTGGTAAGAGTAAAGGTTATTGGTGATGTTGCCGATGAATCATCGAAGACAGTTATTCTTGGTACGATTGGTGGTACGCTTGCTACACCTTCGTGCGAAAGTTATGCCGTAACAGCTGATTGTATTCCTTCCGATTCTCCAAGTCATAGTGTTGGCGGATTGCGTTTTGGTCCTGATGGAAAACTATACGTAACGCTTGGTGATGGTTCACACTTTGAATATGTTGATCCTCGAGCTATGCGTGCTCAAAATCTCGATGCTCTAGCCGGAAAAGTATTGAGAATCAATGCTGATGGTACAGCACCTTCTGATAATCCTTACTATACAGGTAGCGCGACAGCAAACCGTTCAAAGGTCTATGCCTACGGTTTCCGCAATGCCTATCGTTTCAATTTCCGCCCTTCAAACAATGCGCTCTATGTCGGCGATGTCGGATGGAGCAATTGGGAAGAGGTCAATAAAGTTGTCCCTGGTGCCAACTACGGTTGGCCTTGCCGAGAAGGTAATGCTACAACGACTGGGTACAACTGTGATGTTAACCCACACGTAAATCCTCTCTACACCTACGCTCACGATGGTAATGGTGCCGGAGCTATTGCTGCTGGCGCATTTCCTACAGCCTATCCTTCCACCTACAACAACTCATTCTTTATTGGTGACTATGCTCAGAACTGGATCAAGCGAGTAGAGGTCAATGCCGCAGATGGTTTTGTCTCAGTACAAAATTTCATGATGGCAGCCGATGGATCAAATGGTCCGGTCGCACTCGATCGTGGACCCGATGGCAACATTTATTATCTTGCTATCTACACCGGTGAACTCAAGCGCTTCTTGTATACAACAGGCAATCGTCAGCCAAATGCAGTACTCAATGCTGCTCCAACCAACGGTCTCGCTCCGCTCACGGTCAATTTTTCAGCCACTGGTTCTTCAGATCCCGACGGCAATCCTCTAACCTATCTTTGGAATTTTGGTGATGGAACTACTTCTACAAGCAGTGCCCCAGTTCATACCTACGCTGCCAATGGTTCTTATACAGCTGTACTCACAGTATTTGACGGTCAGGGAGGACAAAATACTAAGAGTAAGACAATCACGGTTGGCAACCAGGCTCCGACAGCTGTCATCAGCTCGCCAGAAAATGGTTCTCTATACAAGATAGGAGATACGATTTTTGTTTCCGGACATGGTATCGATGCTGCCGATGGTACGATTACGAGTGTTTCCAAACTCGTCTGGACCGTGATCATTCATCACAATACTCACACTCATACCTATCAGACACTCAACGGTCCAAATCCTTCATTCCCAGCGCCCGATCATGAGAGTGCAACCGACGTATATACAGAAGTGCGTCTGACCGTTACAGACTCAGGTGGTTTGACCGATACAAAGAGTATTAACCTTTATCTCAACAATAATCCTGAAACTTCAGGCAATCTTATTCAAAATCCATCTCTTGAAGATGCAGTAGTAAGTGCTGCTGACACGCCTGAATTTTGGATTCGTGGCGGATACGGTATCAACAATGTTACGTATACATATCCCGTTGTAGGTTTTGATGGTGCTGATGCAGCCAAAGTTTCTATGTCGAGCTATACCGATGGTGATGCAAAATGGTTCCATAATCCTGTTACTATCGCTCCAAACACTTCATACAACTTCTCCGGTTACTTTATGGGTAATACCAGCGCAGGTGGAGTTGTTCAAATCGGCTATGGCAATGGAACATATACATATATAGATCTCGGTGATGCTGCGCCTGGTCCTAGTTGGACACGTGTTGATAGGAGGTTTACTACACCTGCTGGCGCTCAGACTGCTGTAGTAGGACTTGTGCTCAATGGTGTCGGTGAACTGACGATCGACAATTTCTCGCTCACGCAAAGCACGAGCACTCCACCTGTCGGAGACACTACTAAGCCGGTTGTTTCTGTAATATCTCCACTCGCAGGTGAGACAGTGTCTGGTACTACAACAATTACAGCAAATGCTTCAGACAATGTTGCGGTAGTAGATGTAAAATTCCTAATTGATGCAACAGTTGTAAATACTGATACGACTTCTCCATATACCTTTGCATGGAATAGCAAATCAGTAGCAAATGGCAATCATTCACTCCTTGCTGTTGCTCGCGATGCTGCAGGAAATATTGCAACTTCAACCCCTGTCACATTTGCTGTTCTCAATCAGACAAGCACAAGTACTCCAGGTGGTAGTAACCTTGTGCTCAATCCTTCGGCTGAAACTGCCGGTAGTCCAACAACGGTTCCACAAGATTGGTTCAATGGTAAATGGGGAACAAATACCACAACCTTTACTTATCCGGTAGCAGGTTTTGATGGCGCTAAAGCAATGCAGGTCAAGACAACTGCATATACCAATGGCGATGCAAAATGGTTCTTCAAGGATGTTCCAGTTACTCCCGGCACTCAGTACACGTATTCGAGTTATTACATGGCATCTTCAACAAGCAATTTGACGCTTCGATATACACTTGCCAACGGCAGCGTTTCATACGTTGCTCTTGCTGCGACTGTTCCAGCTTCAGCTACATGGAAGAAGCTTACATACAATTTCACACCTCCAGTCAATACAGTTTCTGTAACAGCATTCCATATGTCCAATAAAGTTGGCACACTTACTACCGATCTCTACAGTATTACTGGCCCTGGTGGTGCACCTGCCGACACGACAGCTCCTACTGTATCTATTTCTTCACCGACAGCTGCTCAGGAAATAGGCGGTACAGCGGTATCGATCAAGGCCAATGCTGCCGATGCGGGAGGTGTCGCTGGTGTAAAATTCTTTGTCGATTCGACTCAGATTGGTGCAGAAGATACTGTCTCGCCATATGAAGTCAATTTCAACACCACAACAGTCACCAACCACAGCAACCATATTCTCAGAGCAGTTGCTCGAGATACTGCAGGAAATATTGCAACTTCAACTCCTGTTACTGTCTTCGTACACAATCACACTGAGGAAGAAGAGGCGACATCTACCCCAGGCAATCTCATCAACAATGCTTCATTTGAAACAGCCAATGGTGCCAATCCTTTGGGTTGGAATCATGGTGGTTGGGGAGTAAACACTGCAAACTATGTCTATCCGGTTACAGGCCGCGATGGTAACAAAGCTGCTGAAGTTAGAGTGACGGCATATAGTGATGGTGATGTGAAATGGTTCCCAGATCGAGTGCCTATGCAGTTTGGCAAAGAATACACCTTTAGCTCATGGTACAAATCAGATGTAATCTCAGATGTAATAGGGGCTTATACACTTACCGATGGCACACAGCATTATTTTGGAGTGATAAAAGAATTGCCGCCAGTTACAGGATGGACATTCTTCAATGCTACCTTTACTCCTCCGGTAAATGCAGTCAATTTCACTCCATTTCACTTGATAAGCTCGATTGGTACACTAACGACTGATGATGTGTCTCTTGTGATCACCGGTTCGGCGACTTCGACCAACGACATCATTGCTCCAGTCGTCCAGATCACTTCACCAGCAAACAATGCTGTAGTAAGTAATACTGTTACGGTTGTGGCAAGCTCATCTGATAATGTCGGAGTGACTGGTGTCATGTTTGCTGTTGATGGTAATCCTGTTACAGCAAATCTTCCCGCACCATACAACTATGTCTGGGATACCAAGACTGTTGCCAACGGTCTACACACGCTCAAGGCTACGACGCACGATGCTGCAGGCAATAACAGCACTCACACTATTTCTGTCACAGTAAATAACAGCACTTCAACCAATCCAAACATGGTTGATAATCCTTCTCTTGAAATGACCGATGCCAGTGGCAACCCTACAGGATGGTCTAAGAATTCATGGGGAACAATCACTCCAGTCTTCACATACCCAGTCGCTGGGTCAGACGGCACGAAGGCTGCAAAGGTAGTGGTCTCTGCTTACACGAGCGGCGATGCAAAATGGTTCTTCGCTTCAGAGCTTGTCACTGCAAGTACGACCTATGTCTACTCGAACTATTACAAATCAACCGTAGCAACGACACTTACAGCTCGTTATACGATGTCTACTGGTGCGTTCATGTATGTTGACCTTGCAACAGTTCCAGCTGCGGCAAACTGGACCAAGTATGAAAGGGAAGTCACTATGCCTTCTGGTGCAGTCGGTTTCACCGTCTTTCATCTTATAAAGTCAGTCGGTGAGCTCAATGTCGACCAATACTCATTGTCGGTAAAATAAATATTGACTAGGATTTTCAGAAGTATATACTTACGTTATTGGTAAGGCTTGAATTCGCAAAACAGTCCCGAAAGGGGCTGTTTTTGTTTGCAAAAATAAACCCCACCAGAAATGGTGGGGTTGTGATCTTGGTAAAACAGGGTCAACTAAGACCAGATTTGAAACCTTGTTTTGTCCAGTATCCGGAGAAAAAACCTCCCGATGGACAGCATTCCCATCGAATACAGCCGATGACAAAGTTGTCGATGTGGGTGGCGTTTTCACGAATGCCGTCATTGTCATCATCGTAAAGTGCCACTCCGTCGCCAGGCATGATGGGTAGGCCGCACAATGCACAGAAAATGGTGTGCTTCTTAACCTCTTCCATAAAACACTGTGGGCACTGTTCGTGCTGACTAAGCTTCTTTGTTTCCATTCCAAACATGGAAACACGGAATCGTCTGCTGTCACGATGGCCGCATTTATAATCACGTTTGAACCAGCTCCGCCACAGGACCTTACATTCCTGTGTTGGTTTGGGAAGCTTGCTGGGGTCAGGAGTTCGGCTGCTGGCAATTACTTGCAGCCCCATCGAGTGAATTGGTCGAGCCATTACGTTCTCCTTTCGGTACATGTTAAGGCTTTATTTCAATCTAACTGACACACTATCAGTATGTGTCAAAATATCAAGTATAAAATATATGGCTTTCTAATTTGTGACCCTACAGGGAATCGAACCCTGGTTTGAAGCTTGAGAAGCTTCCGTCCTAGCCGCTAGACGATAGGGCCATGCTACGCAATGCATAGGAAATATACCTATATTTCTGTCATTATTCAATACAGACAAAGAAAAGGCCTACCTTGCGGTAGGCTTTTCGATAATTTGGAACGGATTGTTTCGTAACCAGGCATTGCCTTTTTGGCAAAGGGTAATCGGATCGAGGACCATGCCTAGCGGTCGACTGACCACTCGGTCCCGCAATTCCTTTTTCCATTTGCGCAATTTGGCGGAAAGTGTTCTCTGCTTGTCGGCCGTGGCCTTTGCGGCAGCGAACACTGCAATTTCATCACTTGAATAAACGAAGGTACTCATCGAGATCTCCTTTCAAGCAAGTAAATGTAATCGAACTATATGTGTATATTATACACCAAAATATACCCTTTTGTCAATTAGCTAAAAAGCTTGTCTACGACTACCTTCACGTCATCACCACGAGCTTTGCCCTTGAGCTCTCGCATAATAAGACCCATAAGCATGCCTGCCTTTGATTTGTCATCAATACCCATTTCTGTTTTCTTTGCTTGGGCAATAGGCATAATCTCTTCTTGCGACATCATAGTAGGCAAATAGGTTTCGAGTATTGCAAGTTCAGCTTTTTCACTGTCAGCCAAATCTGGTCGGCCGCCTTTGGTAAATTGATCGATCGATTCGCGGCGCTGTTTGACTGAACGTTCGATAACTTTGAGACAATCTTCATCGGAAAGTGCTTCTTGAGGAGGGCGTTTCTGAGCGACGAGTTCATTGGTAAATGCTGCTGACAATCCGCGAAGTACAGCCAGTCTGACAGCATCTTTTGCAAGCATTGCTTCTTTGATTTGTCCTTTGATATCGTTTTGTAACATATGTTTTGTGTTAGTAGGTACAGTATATATAAAATTAAGATGAATAAAAACCCGCCGTCGCATAAATGCTATGGCGGGTCAGACCATCTTTGCTTGAAGCAAGCAAAGATGTGTCATTGAAAATGCCGGTAGCAGGATGGTCCTGTACCGGCACTGGGAAGGAGAGCCGCACACGCGGACTCAGGCCAAGCAATCTTGAACGACCGATAACTGCGCTTATAATACTCCTTTTAAATAACAATTCAAGTGTCATTTGATATACTAGGTGAATGGAAATTGTGATCGTTATTTTGCTGTGTATCTTCATAGTCCTCCTTGCAGGAGGTATCTTTTTTGTCGTTCGTCGTCCTGTGTCACACGGGGGTGAGCATTCTGAAGTAATGAAGATCCTCATGCAGCAAATGAATGATTTGCACAAGACTGTCGATGACAAATTGGGTAGGGTAGATGATCGTTTGGGTAAATCTTCGGATATTCTCTCAAATTCTCTTTCAAAACAATTTGGAGAATCGCAACGTCTCATTCGTGACATCACTCGTGAGCTTGTCGAGGTCAAAGAAGGTAACAAGCAAGTGCAGACAGTCACAGAACAACTCAAGTCGCTCCAAGATATTCTTAAAAATCCCAAGCAAAGAGGAGTGCTCGGTGAATATTATTTGGAAACCCTTCTGCAAAATACACTGCCTGGGGGATATCAGATGCAATATAAGTTCAAGGACGGGGAGATTGTCGATGCTGTGGTTATGATCAAAGATAGATTGATACCTATTGATTCTAAATTTTCACTCGAAAACTACAATCGTTTTATAGAAGAAAAATCGGAAGATGCTAAAGAGAAACTCTATAAAGTCTTTCTCAATGACTTGAAGATGCGTATACAAGAAACTGCAAAATATATTCGTCCAGGTGAAAAAACACTCGATTTTGCCTTTATGTTTGTGCCACACGAAGCGATTTATTATGATTTGTTGGTCAATAAAATCGGCATGCTCGACGAAGATTCACAAAATCTCATTCAGAGAGCGGCAAGCAAGTATCATGTTATTATCGTTTCGCCGACATCATTTTTGGCATATCTACAGACAGTGCTACAAGGCCTCAAGGCACTCCAAATAGAAGAACAGGCGAGTGAGATCGTATACAAGGTAGGCGAGCTCTCAAAACACCTCAAAATCTACGAAGATTATCAGGCTAAGCTTGGTACTTCGCTCGGTACGACCGTCAACCACTTTATGAGTTCTCAAAAAGAGTTTAAAAAGATAGACAAAGACATAGCCAAAATCACTGATACAACCTCAGAGTTTGAAGTGCTCACTATAGAGAAGCCTGAAATTGAATAATAGGATTTATTGACCAAGTACTATTTTTAAGGTAAAAAACAGACGTATCTGTGTGCTTTTCAGATGCACTAGAAATGAAGTATTGCACTGGGGCAGGAATCCTGGAGTAATGATGGAATGAACCGTCCATTTCTATATTCAAAAGCAAAGGAGTTCTTTGTATGAACGTCGAAAGTTTCTTGCGTAATTTGGAAACACGCTGCTTTAATGGTGTTCTTAAAAGCAGATGGCAAAAAAGGATGAATTGTAATTTAGAAGAGGTAGCCTCGCGCACAATACGTATGGATAAGATGAAATCTCGTATTTTGCCTTGGGTTGTACCAGCTGTGATGTGTTATTTCCTGGTTATAGCGTTCTTTGCCACCTACTTCTTTTCTTCCAACAGTCAGCAATTATTTTTAATGGTGATTGTTGGAGGGGCGATGGTAACGATCGGAATACCCCTTTTTCGAATAGTTCGTTTTTTGGAGGGGGAAATCGAACTTTGCAAAAAAGAGATGAATCTTTTTTCAAAGCATCATACGGATATAATGTTGTGTCTTCGATTGGATGGGGTGGAGTCAGATCAGTCGTACCTTCGGTGGACTGCTGAAGAACTCACCAAACAAGCAACAGAAGTTATGACGAAGTTGGCTCGAGAGATAATGAAAATGGAGAATCCTGACAATCTAACAGAGGCTTATTTAGATTTGAAAAATAAGCTCTGGCAATACAATAAAATGTTTGTGGAGGCCGAACTCCTTGAACCAGGATTTAAGCGTTACTTCGAAGAGGCAAAAAAGCGCCTTTCTGTGTAACATGAGCTTGTCTGTACCATTGGGTGCGGACAGGCTTTTTATTTGATTATTTTCGATAAATAGGGTAATATAATTTTCTATGAAATTCGCAGTTATCGCCACAGGCGGCAAGCAATATAAGGTAGAAGAGGGCCAAATGCTCAAAATCGAGAAGATTTCGGGTGATTTCAAGGTAGGCGATACCCTTACTTTTGACAAGGTTCTCCTCAAGTCTGAAGGCGAAAAGGCCGATATCGGTACTCCTCATATCTCAGGTGCCAAGGTTACAGCAGAGCTTACAGCTATTGGCCGCGCTCCAAAGGTAACTATTATCAAATACAAGCAAAAGAGCCGATATTTCAACAAAAACGGCCACCGCCAGCCTTTCTTTCAGGTAAAGGTAAAGAGTATTTAACACCTCCTCCCCTAACCCCTCCTCAGAATGAGGAGGGGAACAATAAACAGTGCGCACCCTTCAGAGACCTCCCTCCTCTTTAGAGGAGGGAATGAGGGAGGAGGCGTCATACCTTTTTCCTTCCAGCCAATGCGTATGAAATAGTTTCGCTGTCGGCATATTCGAGTTCGCTGCCAGTGGAGACACCACGGCCAAGGGTTGAAATAGAGACTTTTTCTCCAGCAATAGGTGTGATGATATTTTTAATATACGAAACAGTCTGTTCACCTTCTGCGGTGACACTCATGGCAATAATAATCTCGCTGAGATTTTTGGATGCAAGATCACTGACTCGAGCTTTGAGTTCTCTTTCTCGTATATACGTAGGAACTTTTTCCAGTATTGGTATCGTACCGCCAAGGACAAAATATTGACCCTTATAGGTACCGCTTTTTTCTATAGCATCGAGATCGCTGTCATGACTGACAATCATCAGTTCTTTATCAGTGCGATTTTTGTCTGAACATATTGAGCAGAGGGTATCATTGTGTGACGAAGAGAAGTATCGGTGGCAACCCGTGCATTCTTTAAAACTTTTTTTGAGTAACAGAAGACCTTCGGCAAACTGTTTGGTGTCGTTTTCTGAGAGACGAATAAGATGATAGACAAAACGCCGAGCTTGGCGAGGACCAATGCCTGGGAATTTTCTAAATATTTCAATCAGTCGGTCAAAAGGTGACATATTAGAAATCGTCACTGCCGCCAGCCATACTGCCAAAGTTCTTGTCGATAGAAAGGAAGCTTGTTTTCTTGTCGTCGAAGAAGAGTTCTACTTTGCCGGTCGGACCATTGCGGTGTTTTTCGATCATGATTTCGGCAATGTTTGGACGACCTGAGTCTTCTTTTTGTTTGTCTTCACGGTGAATGAACATGACCACGTCGGCGTCCTGTTCAATAGAACCGGAATCTCGAAGGTCAGAGAGTCTTGGGCGGCCTCCACGCTGTTCGACGGCTCGGGAGAGCTGTGAGAGGGCGAGGACTGGCACTTCCATTTCTCTTGCGAGTTGTTTGAGGGCACGCGAGATTTCAGTGATTTGCTGGACGACATTGTCATTGTTCTTCGACTGAGTAGGTAAGATAAGTTGGAGATAGTCGACGACAATAAGACCAAGATTTTTTTCTGCCTTGAGTTTGCGAGCGGTACTGCGCATTTTGAGAATATTGGTACCTGGCTGGTCATCGATATAAATAGGGGCGGTGGAGAGGCGACCAAGTGATTCCTGAATCTTGTCGAATTCTTCTTCTTGGGTGAGTTTGCCGGTGCGTAGTTTCCAAGCATCGACTTGAGCGTCGGCAGCAACCATACGATCGACGAGTTGTTGCGAGCTCATTTCAAGAGAGAAGATACCGACAGGAATCTTGTGCATGATAGCTGCTTGACGAGCAATATCGAGAGCGAGAGAGGTTTTACCCATCGAAGGTCGAGCAGCGAGAATGATGAGATCGGCTTTTTGCAAACCAGCAAGCTTGTGATCGAGCTCTTTGAAGCCTGTTGGTACGCCGCGAATCTCGCCCTGAGTCTTGTGAAGCTTATCAATACGATCCCACGCTTCTCCAAGAGCGTCTTTGAGCTCGATAAACTTGTGTGTGGTGCCTTTGTGGGCAATATCATAGACAAGTTTCTCAGCCTGATCCATGATTTCTTGAATATCACTTACTTCTTCATATCCAAGATCAGACAAGCGCTCAGAAGCTCTGATAAGCTCGCGCATAATGAACTTCTTATGAATGAGTTCGGCATAGTAGCGGACATTGGCTGAAGAGGGAACGCTGTTGACCACTTCAGCTAGATAGGCAGAACCACCGACGTTGTTTATAAGATTGCGTTCGGTCAGGCGTGAAGAAAGAGATAGGAGATCGACAGGTGCACCTTTATTGGTCAGTTCGAGAATAGTATTCCAAATGACATTGTTGCGTTCGGAATAAAAACATTCAGGTTTGATAATATCGATGACTTCATGGAAGGCATCGGGACGCAACATAATAGAACCGATAAGAGCCATCTCGGCTTCGAGGCCTTGCGGTGGTGTGCGAACAATTTTTTGCCTTACAACTTGTTTCATAGATGTTTGAGAACTATTTTATCATCTATTGAAAATGGGGCACCACTTGTGGAGGTGTAAAAGGTGTGTATTAAGTGTGTAGAGTACTTTTTCTTATATAATATGCAATAAAAAAACGCGAAACCATTGAGATTTCGCGCTTAGAATAAGGCTTCAATTCACATACCCGTCGAAGTGCGGAGTTTGCTTCCCGCAACTAAAGCATGAATAGACCTGAATGTCTTCGCACTGAGGACCCCCATATTCCTTGGTCTTTTTCCAACACCACATGCTGCCACAGTCTTTGTCAGGACACCTCTTCCAGTGTTCTCGGACATAGGATATAAACACAGCAATCCATATAAGTGCTGCTGCAGCTATCGCTATCAGAATGAAAATCAATTGGGCTGGAGTAATAGACATAGAATCTCCTTTGTAATTGTGTGAGTTAAGACACTTCATCAGGGATCAGGATCGCTTGAGTCGGATCCATAATGTTGTTGCACGTATAGACTTCATCTTCGCCAAGCATTCCATTAGCAATTATTTCAGTCGGTGAAGCCGCACGAAGGACTTTGCCGGGCATGACCCAGAAGCCCGCTCTATCCATGATTGCGTCAGGGTCGCAATGCATACAACCAACTAACTGCAGACGCGGTTCTTTTTTGTAGATCTGCGCATGGTTGGGAACTTGGAAATCCTTCGCAGGAGTTTTGAGAGTTATCGCTTCTCCTGGCACGATCGTGTCGGCGCACCACGCGCATTTGATTGCGGCATTTGCCCAACATTGCGGGCAGTAGTCCAAATCAGTGACGTGGTACACACCTTTCTTTCCATGAATGGTTAGTAACGCTTTCTTTTTGGTCTTGTGACCGCAGCCACACACATGGCTCTTACCAAAAAGACGGTAAAACAGTTCTTGAGCATGGTCACGTACGTGTCTCAGATTCATACGAATCCTTTCCTTATGTGAGTTTAAATGAACTAAACCAGACACCATCTTATCTTAAATGTCAATAAATGCAAGAGTGATATTTTTATTTTATGAAAATTTATATGCTACTATTTATATATGACTACAGACAAGCAGCCACTCTTGATCGGAATTGTCGGAGAGAAGGGAAGCGGCAAAGAGACATGTGCAAAATTTCTCGCTCAATATATAAAAGATAAAAAAGTCGTTCATATTACATTTTCAGATATTCTTTCTGAAACATTAGCTTTGTGGAGTATAGAAAGAACTCGACACAATCTTCAGCAATTGGCGATTGTTATGAATGAAAAATTTGGTCTGGGAACGCTTACCAATGCTGTATCTGCGCGAATAAAAGCCACTGATGCCGACATAATCGTACTCGATGGTGTGCGCTGGCTCTCGGATGAAAAAATGATCAGAGAATTCCCTAAAAATATGATTGTGTATGTAACTGCACCTCCTGAAGTACGCTATGAACGCACCAAAGCTCGCAAGGTATATGTAGGAGAGGCGACAGCGAGCTATGAGACCTTTCTGGAAGAAGAAAAAGTCAGAACTGAGCTTGATATTCCTAAGATCGCGGCCAATGCTGATGTGACCATAGACAATGGTGGCACGCTCGAAGCTTTTGAGCAGAAAGTCAAAGAATTCTGTCAGACTCTTTCTAAGTAGTTTTTAATAGATCAGTTTATTGATCCAAACCAATCTCGTCTTCCTTTTCCGTTTTCTCGCCAGTCTTTTGTTCAAAGGTAATAGGGTGATCCGTTTTTCCTGTTATAAAATCAAAGACTGAAACAAATGCTGCACCTACAGCCATACCAGTGCCGAGTAGGTATTGGAATATTCTATGTTTCTTTTTATTTTCCATTATTATGCGTGAAAATATCTACTACCATCGTTGGAATCTTCTGATTGGATATTGTGTTTAAGTAAAGCATCGCGGAGTTCGTCTGATGCTTTGAAATCTTTATTTTTTCGAGCTTCATTGCGTTTCTCAATAAGATCAAATACTTCATCTGAAAATACATCGGCGCTCTGAGTGTTTTCTGAAAGAATACCTAGAACACTGTTGATTTTGTTTGCTGTGCTGTATTTTATTTCATCTGAAAGTTCAGTGTCCTTGGTAAGCTGCCAAAGTGTGGCTAGAGCTTGTGGTGTATCGAGATCATCACTAATTTTAGAAATAAAAGACTGCTCATAGGTATTGCTTGTGGTTGCGATTTTCTGAGATGGCTTTTCGAGGGTACTGTACCAGCGATTGAGCTTTTCCAAAGATCTCTGGCTATCTTCGAGTGCTTCCCAAGTAAAATTCATTTGCGTGCTATATCGTGCACCAAGGAACCAATACCGCAGTGCAAGGGGAGAGAAACCTTTTTCTATGATTTGTGAAAGGGTAATGGTATTGCCGAGAGATTTTGAAATTTTTTCATCGGTAATATTGATAAATGCATTGTGAAGCCAGAATCGCACATAAGGTTCGCCCGTGGCACAGACAGATTGAGCGATTTCATTGTTGTGATGAACAGGAATATGATCGATGCCCCCAGTATGAATATCAAAAGTCTGGCCGAGATATTTTATAGACATCGCCGAGCACTCTATATGCCAACCAGGAAAACCTTTGCCCCACGGTGATTCCCATTCTTGTAGACGCTGCTCGCCTTTCTTGGAGAATTTCCAAAGAGCAAAGTCAGTAGGATTTTTCTTTTCTTCATTGACCGTCACTCTCGCGCCTTCCTTTAATCCTTTAATATCAATATTACCTAGCATGCCATAGGCTTCATATTTTGAAGTATCAAAATAAATACCGTCTGATGTTTTATAGGTATAGCCTTTCTTCTCAAGCGTAGAAATCATATCAATCTGCTCTTTGATATGTTCAGTCGCCCAAGGGAATATGGTGCTGTCGGTCTTTATATTGAGTTTTGACAAATCATCTCTAAATACATCGTAGTATTTTTTTGTAATTTCTTTAGCACTTTTATTTTCTGCTTTGGCAGCTTTTTCTACTTTGTCATCACCAAGATCACTCGTATCGCTGTCGGTAAGATGTCCAACATCAGTAATGTTTATAACCTGCTTCACTTGATAGCCATGAAGTTCAAATGTCTTGCGAAGCAAATCTGCAAGCACGTAGGCACGCATATTGCCGATATGAGCATAGTGATAGACCGTCGGGCCACAATGATACATGCCGACATGTCCTGGCTGTATAGGCTCAAAACGCTCCTTGGTGCCGGAGAGAGTATTGGTAAGGCGTATGTCTGTTATATCCATCGTTTTCGTTTAAAGAAGAAGATCATGAGACCAGTAGCGATAAGCAAGAGGCTCATGAGCTTCCAGAAATAATCAGCTCCGCCGGTGCGACCCTCGAGACTAGTGAAGAGTTCAAAGATGGCGACAATAAGAGTGAGAGGGAAGGTGATAAAGGAAATCATGGCCAAATTCTTCATGATTTCATTTTGCTTGGTAGAAAGAAGAGTATCGTTGGTATCCCAGAGTTCTTTGAGATTTTCTTTGCGATATTCGATCTCTTTGAGCGCTTTGGCATGTTCGGCCAAAAGCATTTTGCCTATATCTTTGAATTCTTTACCAAACATATTTTCTCCATAAATAGCAGCCATTTCCAACAATTCTTTTTGCGGACTTACGATTTGCTTAAATTGCAAAAGTGAGTGGTTGAGCACGGAGAGGTGACTTACGACCTCTTTTTCTCGGCCATGAAAGACTTTGGGCTCTATACTCTGCAATTCACTGTCGATCGTTTCCGTAGCATCCTTTACAGCGCCATAGAGCTGCTTGATGAGTTCGAAGAAAAGATAGCCAGCATCAGGGATTTCATTCTTCTTTAATACTGAACTGACTTCAAAATATTTGGCAAAACGATCAATTGCATCGGAATGATCATAATGAATCGTTGTAATGACATTTTTACTCATTAAGAAGTCGACTTCGTGAATGATCACTTCTTCACGATTTTTTATTTTGTGGGGAAAATGTAAGACAAGATAAACCAAGCCTTTATAATCATAGATTTGCTCATTGGGGGAGGGAAGGAGCATGTTATTGCTCACATCAGGGTTCAAATTGTAGGTCTCAATCAGCTCGCGGACTTCTTCGGGAGTTGGAGAGAGCATGTCTATCCAAATGATATCGTTGTAGGTCCGCTTATTGGTCATGAATATATTATAGCGTGCTTTGACGTAACGCCGCAATTTTGAGAAAATCAGGCGCATGGACACAACCAAAAAATATCATACTGGACGTATTGTATCGACATTGATCATCGTTATTGTTGCCGTCGTTGTTGGTTATCGATGGGGCAATACGGAGGCTCAGTCGGTGCAGGTCCCCACAACACTTACTGGTGTCTACAATCCAAATGCTACAACCACAGACTTCACCCTTTTCTGGAAAGTCTGGAATCTTCTCGATCAAAAGTATGCTGATACAAAGAATCGCCCGCCTATTACCGATCAGGAGAAACTCTACGGAGCAATCCAAGGCCTTGCGGCAGCATATGGCGATCCATATACAACATTCTTCCCACCAGAAGAAACCAAATCATTTGAAAGTGAAATAGAAGGAAGTTTTGAAGGTGTAGGTATGGAAGTGTCTATTAAAGACGATATTTTGACGGTTGTCGCACCTCTCAAAGGCAGTCCAGCTGAAAAGGCAGGTATATTGCCAGGAGACAAGATCTTGAAGATCGATGATACGCTTACCAACAATCTTACGATTGATGAATCGATCAAACTTATAAAAGGTAAGAAGGGCACGGTCGTCAGAATTACGATTCTTCGAGCTCAGAGTGATCATGCTCAAGAAATTTCTGTTACAAGAGATGTGATTAGTATTCCTACGATTGAAACCGAAGTCCTTCCCAACGGTATCTTTAGTATTAGACTCTATTCATTTACCGCTCAGTCTCCAGGGCTCTTCCAGCAGGCAATAAGGCAATTTGTCCTTTCGGGCAATAAAAAGCTGATTATTGACCTCCGTGGCAATCCTGGTGGATATCTCGATGCTGCTGTCGATATGGCAAGTTGGTTCTTGCCTGTAGGTAGTACGGTCGTGACCGAAGAGTTCAAGGGTGGAGTAGAGAACGTCTATCACCGTAGCAAGGGCTACAATGTGATAGGCAATGACGTAAAGACGATTATTCTTGTCGATGGTGGCTCAGCTTCTGCGGCAGAAATCTTGGCTGGGGCACTTCGTGAATACAATAAAGCTCAACTTGTCGGTGCAAAGACCTTTGGCAAGGGTTCTGTGCAGGAATACATGTCGACATCGGCTGATACCTCTCTCAAGATCACGGTTGCGCGATGGCTCACACCAAAAGGTGTTTCTATATCAGAAGGAGGGCTCATACCCGACGTCGAAGTGAAGGTCACTCAGGAAGATATTGCAGCCAAAAAAGACGCTCAGTTTCTGAAAGCTGTCGAGTTGCTTTCTCGTTAAAAATCAGTAGTATATAAGCTCATTATGAAAGTCATATTTTACAAAGATGTGTCAGGCGTCGGCAAACGCTTCGACATGAAGGAAGTTTCAGACGGATATGCCACCAACTTTCTCTTGCCTCGCAACTTGGCAGTAAAGGCCAATGCTCAGGAGATTGCAAAGCTCGAAGCATTCAGAGCTACAGAAACCAAGCTCAAGGCAGAACAAGAAGCAGCTCTTATCAAAAATCTCAAGAAGATCAGCGAAGTGGTAGTAGAGATCGCTGCTCCAGCCAATGAAAAAGGTCACTTGTTCAAGGGTATTGGAAAAGAAGAAGTCGCTGCTGCTCTCAAAGCTTCAAGCAAGATAGATATCAATCCTGTCTACATGCTTCTCGAAAAGCCAATCAAGGAAGTAGGTGATCACAAGATCAGCGTCAAGATAGGGGACAATAACGGATTCTTTACCGTAAAGATCGTTGCTGAGTAGGCGGTAATAAAAAAACACCTCCGAATTCCGGAGGTGTTTTTTTGTTGTTTAGAGTTAGTTGACTTAGTTTACACTAACAAGCTTTTTGACAGAAGACGAACCGTCAAAATTGAGCTTGCGCTTGTTCTTGAATTCTACGATACCGTCCTTGAGGGAATAGATAGTATGATCCTTGCCCATAGCAACGTTTCTACCCAACATGAAGTTGGTACCGCGCTGCCTTATGATGATTGAACCTACTTTTGCCTTGCCGCCCATAGTGATTTTGACCCCTAAATACTTAGGGTTCGAATCACGCATGTTCTTGGACGAACCACCGGCTTTCTTTGTTGCCATTTTATTACTATTTTATCGCTGATTTGCTATGTTTAAAACGTGAACAAGAGTATACCTAAAACCGCGCCAAAATACAAGCTTTTCATACTGTCAATCAGTATACTGGTCTTAATACTAGCGGCACTGCTTTTTTACCTTATACAAGGCGAATCGAGCCGTACAGGGGTAGTTATAGAGACTATATATACACCAGATGCCATAGTAATAGGCTCTAAAAGCTCAAAAAAGTATTATTTCCCTTGGTGTTATGGTGCAAGACGTCTAAAACCTGACAATAAAGAGGTATTTTTAAGCAAAGATGAGGCCAAAAGGGCAGGGTATGAGGCAGGGAAGCAGTGCAAAGGAAATGAGTAGTAAAAACACGTGCAAAAAGAGGTCAAATTTAGACCATCTTTTAGGCAGTACTGTCCAATCTATTGGATAATATATGGCTCTGTATAGGCCTGATTCCAGACCTACAAAAAGGGGACCTATACTAAATCAAAACAGAAAAGGATTGACAAAGTGGTTCAAATTATGTTACAATATACCTAATTCAGTCGACGACTGGATTTTTTAATTTAAACCTATGCCATTCACAACTATTGCCGTAGCGTTTGCGATGCTTGTGTCCCCGATAGTATCTTCTGGTTCGATTCCCGTACGTCAGGATGCACTCAATAGCGTTACCTCAAAGGAAACGGTTCTCTCAGTCTCACGAGATGCTTCAGTCATTGCTGTCCCTCTCGCAGACCAGAACAACAAAATTGTTATCGAGGAAGCGGTTCGAGATTTCTATGAAGAAACTCCTATCCTTGCCGAGATTGCATTTTGTGAATCTACATTCCGACACCTTGATAAGAACGGCAACGTCGTTCGAGGTAAGGTGGACAAGGGCGACACTGGTGTCATGCAGATCAACGAACGATATCACCGTGAAGACGCCAAGAAGCTCGGTTACGACATTGATACACTTGAAGGTAACCTTCAGTATGCCAAGTGGTTGTATGAGAATCAGGGTACCGTACCTTGGAACTCATCTAAACCATGTTGGGGTCAGTATCAGTAACATTGAAAAATCAATCTAATCTCAGACAAGCAAATCCGCTTCAGGTATTCCCTGAGGCGGGTTTTGCGTTGTGGCAGGGAAGGGGTCTCTCTCCTTTTTCATTATTTAATTCCCTAAAATAATTTGTGTGTAGATATTCATCACGAATATATTATAAAAATTATTTTTTGTAGGATTATTTGGTAGGAGAGTGAGTGAAAAGTGATTTGTGGTGTAATAAGGTACCTGTGGATAACTTCTTGAGGGCAGAGCTATGGTAGTGTCGCACAATATGGCTTTAGAGAGCCATTCTGTCGTTAAATACTTCCACGCTTAGACTAAAACCAGAAAAAATTTTGAGAAATGACCCGATTTATGTCGGGTCTTTTTTCTTTCCCAACTGTTGAGTTCCCCCGATCTCATCAGCTTGGAGTGTGAAAACACTTCAAGGTCAAACCAAATTAATAGAAATAACATATGGACACACATTTTGACATATCGCAAGTCGATAAGTTCAAGAAGGAGAGGATGAATAGAACGGCAAATATCATCCTCATTGTATGTATTGCGGTGATAGTTCTATCTTCCGCAGTAAGAAAAGCTGGTGACTACATTGTTGGAAGACAAGAAGTCGAAATTACTAGATAGCTTTGCGTTCTGTCGCCTCGGCCTCTCGCAAAGCGGCTGGGACGACAGAAACAAAACACACCACGTTAAGACACGCAGAGCATAAATATAAAAGTATGAGGTACGACAGAAACGAAGTGGTTGTAACAGGAGAGTTTGACGGAGAAATCATGTGGAGACTTAAAACTCCAGAAGAAAAGCTCATTGAAAGATTGAATCTAAAGAAAGTAGCGGAAAGAATCCGATCAGACTTTGAGGAATCAGACTTTACTAACGCCAAGGTTAACGACTACGGTCTATAACAAAATGCCAACAATCGCACAGAAACCAATTTCATGGAAAGAAAGGTATCTCCAAAAGCAAATTGCTAAAGGAAGAAAAAATCCTTATCTCATCCAAATTGCAGAGGAACTAGGTTACTCGCCAGATTACATACCTGGATTTGATGATGGTGCAGAACCTGAATACTCTCCAAAGACCGAATCAGAAGAAAGAGACATAGAAGAATTACTAAACATTAAATACGAAGAATAAAAACATGCCTACGCACGCACCAAGACCAGAAAAATCATATGAGTTAGTTCCACAAGGAACACACATGGCTCGATGCTTTGAACTTATTAACATTGGAACAGTTCAGGGTGAATGGAAAGGTCAGCCAAAAGAATACTACAAAATCAGACTAGGATTTGAACTTCCTACAAAGCTTAAAGCGTTTGGAGAAAAGGAAGAAATGAAGCCTATGGTTATTTCAGTTGAGTTCACACTATCAATGGGTGAGAAAGCATACCTCCGAAAGTTTATTGAAGGAATGTTAGACGTTCATTTCACAGAAGATGAAGCCTATGCCTTTGATGTAGAAGATGTGGTAGGAAAGGCCTGCCTCATTCGTGTGGTCCACGAAAGTAAGGGTGAGAAGACATACGCAAACATTGAAGGTGCTATGCCTCTCATGGATGACCAAGTATGTCCTCCAGCATTCAATGCTCCCAAAGTACTCTCATTCAGTCATTGGGATAAGGACATCTTTACTAACTTGCCCGAGTTCATCCAGAAGAAGATCAAGTCTTCTAAGGAATACCAAGCACGATTTGTCTCAAAGGATGCTGTGTCCGGAGCGACAATCGATCCTAACGATATACCTTTCTAGAACCATCATCCTGCCCCTAGCGAGAACGGGGGTAGAGATGAGGGCTTTAGCTCTCAAACTATGGCAACAAGAATAAGGAGAAGGAAGCCAAAGAAGGAGTCGCTGGCGGTTAAGTACCAGTCACTTGTTGGCTTCCATGTCAAATTTTCAGAAGCTATAGCCGAAAGAATGGACGGTCTTCTTCTTGCGAGTTATGGACAAATAGTGAGTCTAAGGGAGAAGAAGAAAAGCAACAAGTACATCAAAAAGTCGACGTGAGGGCATCTTTATTGCTCCGAGGACCGACGAGTTCAGAAGATCGGAGAGTCTTAGCTGGTAGTACAACCAGCCGAACAATAGAGACCATTATCGTTTTGAGGGGGACAAAATCTGATCGACGGATCAGGACAAAAACCCCGCCCGCTGTGAGTGGTCAAAGATAGGTTCGACTCCTATCCATAGCACCCGTGAAAACGGAACTTGGTAAGCAGATGCGACTCGTCAACTGGTAGACGAACATAAAGTCTTCCACGCCTTGTATACGGGGTCAGTAAAAGTTTACGGGTCACACATGCCTATCAAGGCACATTGTCAAATACGAACGGAGTAGTCAGGTGTATCTCCGTGAGGTGAATAAAGACCGTGCATTGAGCCATGCATAGCACTAAAGGTATAAGTCCTTTACGCTTCGGCGTTAACCGGTGCTTAAGAAAGGGGAGAGTAGCTCACCCCACGGTCCTTGTTCATCTCAAACAAAAATGTCTGTAAAACAAAAGTTTTTTTAGGGTATTGATGCGAAAGCTCGGTAAAACAGTTGACCACTCTGTCCGAGCCGTCTGATCTGTATCTTAAAAAAATAAATTGCGCCTTTTTTATTCTAGATATAAGAGGAAGAAGTAGAGATATAGAGCAGTAAGTATTTGGCCTCATATTGGTTATCAGAAGGAAAAGTGGGGAGTGCGCCTTGGTCGATAATTACAAAATGAAAAAATAAGATTGTAAATGAATAAAGTCAAAAAACAAAGCACGATAAGCAAGAAGGATTATTTAGTTATAGTCGGTGTGATTGCGATTGCGAGAATGCAAAATGAAAAACTAAAAGAATGCGAAAAGTTGATTGCAGAAGTTCTTAAAGAGAAACCAGATTTAGGAATTGATTATTACGGACACATCACAGATGCAGTTTATGGTGATTATAGCGCAGATAAACTTTTGGGATTGATGGATATAAAAGTAAAGAAGTAGTTTGTAAAAAATCGGGATTACCAACTAACCTAACGCTCCGTTATAAAGCAATGGACATTAAGGCAGACGAGTATCTACGTAAGTTTTCGGTGTCACAGAAGGAAATGCACGAGTTTCAATCATTAGGTAAAGAACTGCAAGACCATTTCACAAATACACGGCCGTCACAGATTTGGGGACTTTTTTATAAAGAAGAGTTCTCAGTCCCGCTAATCAGAGACAGTTGGATTGCATACCAGAAGTGGCTCAAGATAGGAGGAACAAATTCGTTCAAGTACTTTATGGGGATTTTAAGAAACAAAGCAGGTTTAAAAGTTAATAAAGCTAACAAATAAACATATGTTCGGTAAAAGCACAATATATAAGGCAGTAATGGCGGCAATAAAAGAAAAGATCGCAGACGCACAAAAAGCATTCGATATAAAGGTCGCAACTCTCAAGAGTCATATCAAGGATGAACACGAAGCATTGGATGTAAAGTTTGAACTCGAAAAGAACACAATGGAGCGTGAACATGTAGAGGCTATTATTGGAAAAATACTCTAATCATGGAAAACAACCGAGGTGTAAATAATACGCCAAGCTTTCTAGGTTTTCTGGCAATACTGTTCATAGGCCTAAAACTCTGCGGAGTAGTGGAGTGGTCGTGGTTTTGGGTCCTATCACCAATCCTTCTTCCGTTAATGGCGGTAGCTGGTCTGATAGCTGTCTTTCTAGTGTTGGCTCTCATTGTGAAAGTATGGGAGTACATAACTAAATAACATGGACAAGACATTTCAAGTACCAGCAACACTTGATCGGTTCTCCTCGAAGGCGGACGGAAGCGCAGGTATCAGTTTCTCCACTAACGAACTATCAGATACAGACTTTCTTGAACTTAAACGAAGGCAAGGGAAGTTTGGGTATCTCTGTTTCAAGGAAAATACCTTCTCCTCAGCAGACCTACCAAAAGAGGATGCAGATGAAGGTCAAAAGACACCGAGTAAAAGGCTTAGGAGTGTCCTATTCATTCTCTGGCAGCAAGAGGGCAAGAAAGGTGAGTTTGAAGTCTTCTATCGAGAAAATATGAATAAAGCTATTGAAAATATTAAAGCCAGACTTGATTGAGATACAAAGGAAATAAAGGAAAGTTCTGGAAAGTGTTCAGTCAGTTCATCCGGATGCGTGACTACTACAAGTATGGGACTTGTGTCTCATGTGGTTTGCCCCTAGCTCACTGGAAACTCTGTGATGCTGGTCATTATATTGCGGCAGGTCATTGTGGGTTTGGTCTTTTATTTGACGAGAAGAATGTCAACGCACAGTGCAAAAGGTGTAATAACCCTAAATGGACCCCAGATGCTTCTGTCGGATACAAGTATGAGCTTGATAGGAGGTTTGGAGAAGGTACAGCAGATTCCTTGTACGAAAGGTTCAAAGATAATCAATACAAGGGAAAGATTACAAAAGAATTTACCCAATTAGAATATGAGTCAAAAATTAATTATTACAAAGAAAAAATCTCCAATATTATCTCTGAAGTCTAAAGAAAAGGAAGGCGTGATGTTTATCTGTAATTGTTGGAAGCTTGCGTGTCGAGGACAGGGTTGTCCTGATTGTGGTCAAGGTTTAAAGAAAGGAAAAATTAACAAAGTAATACCAAGGAGTTATGCCTACTACGTATCTAACTAAGGATTCTGGAAAACGTGTGAAGTTTGAGTCTGGGATGAATCGTGATGTGGCAGATGATAAACCTCGCTACGATCTTATTCCGGTCCCTATGCTTAAAAGGATTGCTGAACTCTATGCTAGAGGCGCAGTGAAGTACGGGGAAAGGAATTGGCAGTTGGCCAACTCAGAAGAAGAAATGAATCGTTTTAGGGCATCAGCCTACCGTCACTTCTTCCAGTGGGCAGAAGGAGATGTAGACGAGGATCACGCTGCAGCAGTCTTCTTCAACATAGCAGCTTATGAGTACGTTAATAACAAAATAAGTAGATAACATGCGAGTTGGACTTGAGAAGTACAAAGTTAATGCACTTACTGCCCTAAGAATTGTTGGTTACAGAAAAAAGTCATCAAGGGGTGATTATATTCGTGAGGATCGAGATGGTAGGTTTCATGCATATATCGAAGATTCTAAAGGAATAAATCTTCACTATGACCTCTTTACAGATAGAACTAGAACAATCCATTTCGCACCTTACGTTCCTATTAGAATGTCGAAAGAAATAAAAAGGATTCTGGGGACACTTAAGAGTATCGGATTAAGAAAAAACATGTAAATTATGGAATCGTATCAAAGAACGTTAGCAGAAAAGAAAGGTTGGCATGATCTGAGTGTTCAAAAGAATATAATTTGTAAAAATGGTTTCTTTGAACTTGAGCTTACTAAGGATGATGAAAAAAACTCCGTCTATATTTTTACCCCCAAAAACTCAGGGTGTAAAAACCAAAGGAGAAATGGATCGGCTTGGTGTCAGGAATGTTCGGATAAACACAAGGGGATAAAAAATGAGAATAGCATTTGACGTTGACTCAACTCTTATAAAGAAAGGAATCACTGGCCGAGAAGTGCCTAGACACGACGTGCTGGACCTCTACAGATGGTTCCAGTCTCATGGTTGTCATATGTATGTATGGTCAGGGGGAGGTGTCGAATACGCTCAGCAATGGGCGGAAAAGCTGGGATTGTTTGACGCCACGATCATCACTAAGGACGAGTATCATGGCATAGACATATCAGTCGATGATATGGACGTGGAATTAGCTAAGGTAAATATCAAGGTATGAATGATAATTTAATAGAGATCGATGAGGTTGTGACGCTCAAGAACAATGTTGTTGATTCCAGGGTGTTTAATATCAATTTTTACAGGAAGCGAGTCGCACTTTCGTACGACTGTTCCTCCACGACCATACATCTCAACGAGCAGGAGTTTCGAAACCTCGAGAAAGAAATAATCAAACGGAAAAACGATGAAAAAGGCAAATAAGAAAAAGAAAGATGCAATCTTCGAGCACCAAGTCATAAAGGCTGACCTCAAAGAAAGGGAGATGCGAAGGGAATTGGATTCAAACAATACCGATTCGATCATTACCATTGTCTGTGACGATTGCGGTATTGAAGCTAACCGCCTAACATACCTAAGGGACCACGGCCAAGAACCTAAGAGAGCAAAGTTTGATCTATCTACCTATTATAAAGGTAAGTGTGATTACTGCAGGAAGATCAAGTGGGTTACGCAGACCAGAGATTACTTTTATCCAGACTTCAATCTGTTAAAGAAGAAACATTAAACATAACAAAAACGGGGCCATGAAAAATGAAGATATTATTATTCGACATAGAGACATCACCAAATTTAGGATACATCTGGGGTAAGTATGAACAGGACGTACTCCAGTACGTAAGACAGGGCAGTATGCTTTCATTCGCTTATAAATGGCTTGATGAAAAGTTTGTACACGCTCGTTCACTCCCAGACTTTCCTCTGTACAAGAAGGACAAATTCAATGACAAGGAACTTATAAAAGAACTTTGGGACTTGCTCGATGAAGCAGACGTAGTTATTGCTCACAACGGAGACGCTTTCGACATTAAGAAGGTAAATGCTTTCTTCGCTAAAGCTGGCCTAACACCTCCTTCACCGTATCAGACAGTAGATACTCTAAAGGTAGCCAGAAACAACTTTAAGTTTAATTCAAACAAGCTGGATGATCTGGGGGATTATTTGGGAATCGGCAGGAAATACGAAACAGGTGGATTTGGACTTTGGAAAGGATGTATGGATGGTGACAGTGAATCTTGGAGAAAGATGGTCAAGTATAACAAGCAAGATGTGGTGTTACTTGAATTGGTCTACAAACAGCTTCGTCCTTGGATCAAGAACCATCCTCGCTTGTACCAGTTAGATTGCTGCCCTAATTGTGGAAGTGATCGACTACAGAAAAGAGGTACATTCAAAACAATCAGTGGAACACGTCAGAAGTACTGGTGTATTAATTGTGGTAAGTGGCCAACAGGAAAAGTTACAGAATTGCCTCAGATACTGAAATGAAAAAGAAGTACCTACTAAATATTAAGATCGTACCTGAGAAACCATTGCTGGAGTTCAAACCCCCATTCATGGACCCTGTACCGCCAGAGGAATATGTGGTGACGAAAAAGCAAAAGAAGTACCCAAAATGTATTAAGTGTGGAAACCCATTTGTGGCTATAAAAGGTTCGAAAATATGCCTAATTTGTCTTAGGAAAAAAGATAAAAAAATGGTATAATATATACACTAATCTAACTATTTATGAATCAAGAAACATCACAAGTATCAAATCCAGTTAGCAATAACCAGCCAGTTTGTCCTGTCGATCCTGCGGAAGCAGCGCTTTGCGATAGTTGTCAGTAAATGATAGCAGTCGTCGTACCGACGATTAGGGAAGAACAGCTTAAAAAGTTTCTTGAGGCGTGGGAATCTCTATTCAAAAAACATAACGTCAGTTTGTACATTGTCAAAGATGGAGAAAATCCAACTGTGAATGGTACGACACTTGAGAGTGTGATGGGGAAGGATAAGGACCTTATCTACAACTTCAATGATGGTGTCCGTAATCTTGGTTTCTATCAAGCATACAAAGATGGTGCGGATATTATCATCTCCCTTGACGACGATGTTCTGCCAGATGGGGATACAATTCAAGATCACCTAGATGCTCTTTCAAAGAAATACCCTATATCATGGATGAATACAGTCCATGAAGTATTTATGCGAGGTTTCCCTTACAGCCTCAGAGATGAATCAGAATGTGTCCTATCTCATGGTGCGTGGAAAGGAGTGGCAGACTTCGATGCTTCAACTCAGTTAGTTATCGGAACACCTGAGGTCACTCCTCGAAGAATGCCTATCCCTAAGGGAGTACTCTTTCCTATGTGCATTATGAACGTGGCGTTTAAGCGAGAACTGACACCGTACTTCTACCAAGCTCCTATGTATGGAAACATTAATCGTTTTGCAGATATATGGAGTGGTATAGAAGTGAAGAAAGTTATAGATGCGAGAGGTTGGGCTGCTGTCACCGGATACGCTACAGTTCATCACAACAGGGCAAGTGATCCATTTATCAACTTACAAAAAGAAGCAAGGGGAGTATCGATGAATGAAAAATATGGGGAAGGAGACTACTTCATAGAATACGAAAAACTCAGAACACGATGGTTTAATCTCCTTACGGGAGCAGAGACAAAATGAGAGGAATAGTAATCACTACATCTGAACATACTAAAGATTGGCTTAAGGAATGTTTTGATTCAATCCCTGATATGTATCCGGTCCTTATTGTATCCAACGGTGGATACAAACCTGAGATCGAAGGAACGTATAACGTTATCAATGATTGGAATGGGTTTGAACTTGGGGGAATTCTGCGTGGGGCTGAGATCTTCACGGAATTTGTTCACCTTATGGACACGTGCGTCTTAAAGGAACCAAAGTTACTCGACATGCTCTTTGACTATGAAGGCTCAGTCCATCTCTCACCCGGCTTCTATTCATATCTAGGAAAGTATAAAAAGTCTGTCCTCGATGCTATAGGGATTCCAAAGATTGATAATAAGGAAGCAGCGATCACCGCAGAGCATCATTGGAACATGGAGTACTTAAAGCTTGATCCAAACGCTTTACAGTTTGATCCCGTACTACCGATTCAGAGTGAAATCTTTGAAATAAAACATGGAAGACAGAACATGGTTCTCTATAACGGTTTAATAACTAAATACAAAGGAACTTGGAGATGAGAAGTAATTATTTTGGAGATATTGAATTGGGGCCGCTACTTGATGAGGATGCACTTCTCTTACAGGCAGTGATACGAATGACTAACCCTAAGATTGTTGTGGAGATTGGACACTTCTGGGGTAAGTCAGCAATGAAAATGCTCGAAGTGATGGATCACGATTCAGAACTTCACAGCTACGACAACACCAAGCAACCAGTATTCGCAGATCAACGCTTTCACTTCTATCGCAAGTCACAGGAGGAGGTAGATGTTAGAAATATTGATTTTGCTTTCTTAGATGCTTCTCATGATCTTAGTTTAAACCAGCAGACATTTATCAAGATGCTTCCTGATCTGACTGAGAAGGCTATCATCGCAGTCCACGACACAGGTACATGGATAGGGGGCAATGTCTTCAACGCAGAGTTCGGACATATGAATGAGAAGAAAGAATGGGTCCACTGTCCGGATGAACTGACATTCGTTAACTGGATCAAGGAAGCATACCCAGAGTTCCAGCAAATTCACTTCCACTCAAACAGGGCAGTCAGGCATGGAATAACTCTCTTACAGAGATACGTCAAACTATGATCTATATCCTCATACCAACAACCAAGGATCGCCGACCAAGACTTAAAGAGTTACTTGCATCTATCGAGGAACACACACAGAACGTCCAGCATTGTGTAGTGATCTATGAAAACGCAGATGGAGGTTGGGTAAAAGCAATTCATAACGCACTTCAAGGAATCAACGGATACGTAGTGGTCTTAGGGAGCGATACAGTTGTCGAGAAAGATTGGCTCTGGAATCTTTGGAATACGTTCATTACCGCCTTTCCAAAAGGTGACGGTGCAGCAGAACCTTTCAATGAATTACATGGAGAAAAACTTTGCCAACATCCTTTAGCTCATACAGACACAATACGAAAATACTTACACGAAGGATACATCCACAACTTCTCAGATAATGAGTTTACAGAACGACTTAGAAGCGAAGGCAAACTTATCTTTGTACCAAGTGCAAAGATTCAACACAACCACGTCAACAATGGAAAGGCTCCTATGGATGAGACATACAAGATCGTCCTGAATACAGATAACTACGAGCATGACAGCAAACTATTTAGCAAGAGGAAGGCAACTAACTTTACATAAATGAGCGAGAAAAAATCAAAAGCTTTGCGACAAACTATTAAAGCACTATGCCAAGCAAGGGGAATCGAATTTACCAACGCAATATTTAGGAGGTCTAAGAAAATATATAAAAGAACCCCGTGGAATCTACGTCACAAAATGTCATGAAGCCAAAGATACTCATAGGAATCCCCACAATGGGAAGTATGCATACTTTTCTTGCTATGACCGTCCTACAGTGGATGGCCCAAGCTCAATTGAAAGGAGATATAAATATGTCCATATATCCTACGATGGCAGTGTGTCCGGTAGACAATGCCCGTAACGAGATCGTTGAACAGTTTCTTCAATCAGACTGCACACACCTGTTCTTTATAGACTCAGATACGATTCCGCCTATGGATGCACTCTATAAACTACTCTCGCATGATAAGGATATTGTCTCAGGCATTACCCCCATCATAGAGCACGATGCTAACAGGAAGAATGAATCAAATGGCTACTACAAGAAATGGAATGCTGTGGATATGAATGACAAGTTCACTGAGCCAAATGTAGGGCTAATTCAGATCAAAGGATGCGGTGGCTCATGTGTTCTCATTAAAAGAGCAGTCTTTGAAAAAATGCCTAAGCCTTGGTATCGCTTCCTCTACAAGGATGACAGAGGCAAAGATATATTCATGGGGGAAGACACACACTTCATAGCTAAAGCTATTGGCCTAGGATTCAAAGCATACGCAGATACTTCGGTAATAGCTCAACATAATAAATCAATTATATGGTAACTTACGAACTCGCAAAACAACTTAAAGATTCTGGCTACCCTCAAGACCCACTAAGGATTTATTTTCAGAATGAAATTCTTAATACTCCTAAAGATGTCGAACAGCTTTCTTATCCAACTCTCTCAGAGCTTATAGAAGCATGTGGGGAGAATTTATGGACAATACGACAAGGAAGCTATAAGGGTGAAGATGGATGGATTGTTGGCCAAGATACAGAAGGAAGTCTAAATCCTCTTGATTGGAAAGTTTTTATCTTTGACCCAAATCTAGATGTTGCAGTTGCAAAATTCTGGTTAGCACTTAACAAAAAATAACATGGTAATACCAGAAACACTTAAGATCGGTGGTCACGTATATAAAGTAGAACTCGTTGATTCTGAGAAGATCAATGGAAACTGTGGTGAAATCAACCGAAGCCGCAATACGATACTCATTAGAGATGACCTACCAGAGAGCCAGAAGCTTGAGACAGTCATACATGAAGTCCTACATGCAATCAACCACAACTTCACTGAGGAACGAATTGAGTTCCTATCAAACGCCTTATTCCAAGTAATCGTAGACAACAACTTAGTAAAACATGACTGAACTACTCATAGATGAAAACAAAATAGGCGACGAACTGACTCTCAAGCAAGAGGCCTTTTGTCGTTTCTACACACAGAACACTGAGTTATTTGGCAATGGGACGCTCTCGTATGCTGAGGCCTATGGCTATGACCTTGATAGTGCCAACAGAAATGACGCCGAGTATGAGTTTGTAGTAGATGAAGTAGAGGGTGAAGACTATGCTGATTCTGAATTAGATGAACCAGTTAAGGCATCTAAGAAGCGAAAGCTCGTTCGACCATCTACCTATGATGTTATGTGTAATATATGTGCTTCTGGGGCCAGTAAGCTTCTAAGAAATCCCAAGATTGACCAAAGACTAAGTGTGTTGCTCAATGAGATGCTGACCGATCACAACGTTGATGCAGAAATATCAAAAGTGATTTTGCAGAATAGGGACCTAGGTTCAAAGATGAGAGCTATATCAGAGTACAACAAGGTTAAAAATCGTGTTATCGAAAGGAAGGAGATTAAAGTTACTGGCCTATCTGAGGAAGAAAGGCAGCGACTGGATCAGTTACTTGGATAGGGAAGTAGGGAGGGGAATCCTTATTGTGGTTAAATTATTACGCAAATAATACTTATAGTAAGCAGGGGTAGGCTTAAAAAACTTGCGTAGCGATTTACTACCCTTTCCCTCTCTGCTTCTCTTTCGTGGATTGTTGGGGGAACGGCTTGGCTTTGAGAGATAGGTGCACTAAGTCTCATATTAGTCCTTTCTAAAGAGAGCAGTACTCCTTTTCCCCAACTGTCCATGAACATGTAAGTGATTTGATGGGGGGAGTAATACCGGTTCGAGTCCGGTTGCTGCATGGGTAACCAGCAACATCTTCTAAAGGTAGGAACCTCCCCATCAGTTCATTTAGGTGCTTTCTGTGAAGATATGGCGGAAAAGTGTAGACGCTATGGGGTAAACGGACAGAGATTGGTATGCCGTTCCGTGGTGAGCCAATCATGCGAGGTGACTATACAAGTAGGCAGTGGGAGCGATGCCCACCTTAGAAAGTAGTTTGCAACTTGTCAAATCCTCGCTATCTTCACAAAGAGCGTCTGAAATATCATGGCGGTACACTGAAAACAGTTTGTGCGTTATAGATGCTGAAACGCACTGTGTTAGGGACCTTAGCTCAACAGTGGAGCACTTGATTGTCGATTAAGCGGTTGTGGGTGCAAATCCCACAGGTCCCGCATGAGTAGAACGATTGCACACAACCCAAAGTCGAAGCCTATGAAGGGTAGACCACAAGGAAGGGGAAACCCCCTCGGTGTTTGTCATTGCACTCAATGCAAGTATGTTAGAAAGCATGGCGTTCGTATGGCTCATAAAGTCCAAAGAAAGATAAGGAATTGGAAATCAAACAAGAAGGCGACTAAGGGAGTTTACTATGCATAGTTGGTGAAGTGTTACGGCAGCACTACTGTTTTCCAAACAGTGAGACTGAGTTCAATTCTCAGTACCAGCACAATATGAACAATAATGAATGGAACATAAAAATTGTAGACAGTGGGTACAAACTCACTAAAGATGTGTACATATTTCGTGAGATAGGTGAAAAGGTAGAGTTTCTTGACGGCGAGACTGTTCATCGTGGTGTGGCGGTATCAAAACCAACGCTTGAATTGACACTAGATCAATTACAAGTATTTGCTGATGCTCTTAATAATATTGGTATCAAACCAAAACAAGGCTATCTTGAAGGGAAACTTGAAGCGACTGAGAAGCACTTGGAGGATATGCGCAAGCTTGCATTATGATAAATAAAGCAGCACTAGATCGGGTAATAAACGGCACACCAGAGGAGCGAAGATACCTATGCTCAAAGGATTTCTCATTGTTCTTCTGCTACTACTTTCTCAAATACGTTAAGTACCCCTACGCTCCCTTCCACTACGAAATGTTTGGGGATGTTAAGGACTTGTTCGATGGCAAGTATCGTGAGGCTGCATGGATTATGTTCCGTGAATCAGCTAAGACATCACTCTCTAAGGGATTACTGACATGGATCATCCTCTACAAGAAGCGTAAGTACGTGAACGTGGACTCGTTTGATAAGGAGAATGCTGAACGTATCCTATTCGACATAGTACTGGAACTCCAAACCAACGATCTGATTAAGTCAGACTTTGGTGAGCTATTCAATGCAAAGAAAAACCCTGACGAGATCACACAAAAAAGAGTTAACAACTTCCTCACCAACAACGGGGTCCGAGTCGAAGCTCATTCTACCCAAGAATCTGTTCGAGGACGCTTACACGCTGAGCAAAGACCTGATTTCCTATTACTCGACGACTTCGAGACGAACAAAACAAAGGATTCTAAAGCATATACTGAGCAAGTCATAAAACATATTGATGAGTTCAAAGCAGGTCTAGATTCCACTGCTCTAGTCCTATACCTCGGTAACTACATCACTGAATACGGTTCAATCCAAACTCTTATTGATCGGGCTAAGACGGACCATAGGCTATTGATCCGGTCCGTACCAGTCATTAAAGATGGACAACCCACATGGCCAGCCAAGTATGCTATGACTGACGAGGAAGCAAGGTTAACCAATAAAGTATCACTTGAGGACAAGAAGCGTCAGCTTGGCTCACAGGTATTCAGTGCAGAAATGATGAATCAACCCATAGATGAAGCAACACAGGAGTTCCATAAGAAGGACTGGAAGGTGAGAAAACTTGAGGACCTTAAGGATATGCGTCTTCGTAAGTTCGTTACAATCGATTCGGCTCTCACTCGTAATGCTGATTCAGATAATACAGGTATCACCAAGAACTATGTCACTGAAGCTAACGATTGGAATATCGAATCACGTCAGTACAAGATTAACTCCAAGTCTTTAGTGGACCTGATCTTCCAGTTTCATGATGATGGGTTTGAGAAGATTGGAATTGAAGAAGGTGCGTTCACTCAAGCGGTAGAACCATTCTTCCAAGATGAATGTCGGGTCAGGAATAAGTATCCATACATTGTAAAGCTCAAGCACGGTGGAATAATGAAAGAAACTCGCATTCGAGGTCTTATACCTAAGTACGAAGCGGGTCATATCTATCACCTAGAGGGCAAAACAAGCGATCTAGAGGGTGAATTACTACGCTTTCCCAAGGGAGTACATGACGACTGTGCTGATTCACTTGCATATCAGTTACAAATTGCTGAACCGCCATACAAAATCGTTGATGATTATGTGGAAGACAAGCCTTTGTACCCAGATATAGGTATTTAAGCGTGATTTAAAGTAAAAAATGTGGTATAATTAATAGTAATTACGCAAGAAGTGGACGGGGGTTCACTAAATGGCGATCAACAAAACCCTCCGAGACAAAATAGTAGCTCAAGCACTGCAAGAGATTCAATTTGACCGTACCTACAAGCAGGGAAAGGTATCGAATTGGAGAAAAAATGAGAATCTTTACTACGGAAAGAAGGAAACTTCTACTGAATCAGTAGCGAATGTAGACTTGGGAAGGATGCAAGAGTTCGTACACAGTCTTCTCTCAAAGATAGACGAACCTCTTGTATTCAAATTCACTAAGCGAAAGGAATCACAATTAAGACGTGCTCAAAGACTTAACGCTCTCCGGATCGTTGACCAGCAGAAGGACGATTGGGATATTAAGGACCTTGTAGGAAAGAAGCAGGCTGTAATATACGGCCGTGCAATCTATTCATACTATGCAGATTCGATTGATGGCCAATATGCAGCTCATTTAAATAACTCTGACGTTTACGACTTCCTTATTGATCCTTCTGGTGGAGGTATTGATATGGAAAAGGCCCGAAACATGGGCGACTATGGTGTCGTCTTGGACCGTTCGGAACTCAAGAAAGGTATAAAGGATAAAGTATTCCTAAAGACTGAAACTGAGGAATTAATGGAAGGTTCAGGTAACTCAACTGAATCTAGTCCGGAAGAAACCAACAAGCTTTCAAGGTCATATGGTCAGAATACGGTTTCAGAGAAACAGATTGAAGACACAGACAAGTTTAAGTTCTGGAGGTGGTTCACAACATACGAAGGACAGAGATACTATCTTCTTCTCCAAGAAACAGGCGCACGTGCTATTCGGGTTGAGAAGCTTGAAGATGTCTTCGGTTCTAGTCTATGGCCTTACTGGTCATGGGCAGCATTTCCAGACCTTACAGAATTTTGGACCCCTTCATATTGCGATTATGTACGTGAAATATTCATGGCACAGCATGTATCGATCAACCAAATGCTTGATAACGCAGAACGTGTTAACAAGCCTCAGAAATTGATAAATGTTTCAGCAATTGAGAACCTAGCCGAAGTTAAATACAGACGTGATGGATACATCAAGGTAAAGGGTGATTTCGATGTTAATAAAGCACTCCAGTTAGTAACTGTCCCATCAATCGATACTCCTCTCAAAGTCTTCGAAGCTTTGGAAGGTATTCAAGAAAAGGCTTCTGGTATTACGGCCGCATCTAAGGGTGTAGCTGGTGAGGAGAAAGTTGGTATTTACGAGGGTAACCAAGCCAATACTGCTGATCGTTTCGGACTGCTCAATAAATCGTATTCATTTGGATACAAACGATTTGCAAAGCTCTATGAATGGGGAGTACGAGAACATTTAAATAAGAAGGTGGCAGTGGACATTCTTGGTCCAGAAGGTGTGGAAGTTGAGATGGTATCAAAGCGAGATATTTTCAGAAAGGATGACCAATTTGGTGTGATGATCGAAGCATCTGATGCCGAATTGCAAATGTCACTTGGAGACAAGCGAACTAAGATGACCTATCTCACAAACAACCTAATGAATCCAATACAGAGTCCAAAGAAGTCGTATGAAATTGGTGCAAATATAGCAGGTTTCAGTGAGGACGAAATTAAAGAACTTATGGACACGTCAGAGTTTGGTGATGCACAGCTTATGTCAGAGGCTGAAAGGGATATTGAATCTCTCCTTGATGGAAAGTCAATTGAACCTAACAGAATGGCAAACACTGCATACAAACAGAAGTTTGTTGACTACATGCAGGATCACCAAGAGGACATTGATGAGGACCAGTTTGCTCTCATGGCTGCATATGTACAGGCTCTTGAGCCAGTCATCATGCAGAACATGGTGAGAAAGATGAACGAGGCTATTGCTCGACAACGTATGGCAGCAGCCGCAGCTCCAGTACAACCTACAAAACCTGTAGCACCGGGGCAGGATATTTTTAGTAATAAAGTAAGAATGTAGTAATGACAAATCACGAACAATACGAATATACAGTGGTAGAAAAGAACCCTGAGGATCCGAAACTAAACATAATTGAAAAGAAAGGTATATCAGCTAAGTTCACAATGGCTGAAATCGAAGCGGCTGAAAATGTTAATAGGAAGAACCTCAGAGAACTCGATGGAATGATTGAGATCAGGAAGGCAACTATGCAGAACATTGCTGATAATCACCCCTTTGTTCTTGAGATGACAGAGCAGGATCGTTTCACAGTACACATGTACCAAGAGTCTTTTGCATTTGCACGGGCATGTGAAATAAAGAAAAAACAACTACAAGAAGCTTTGGATCAGTCAGAGCTTGAGAAGCAAGAGATCACTAAGCAGTGCGGGGTCGTAATCAACTTGAAGGACCTCGAAACTAATGACGAAAGCAATACAGAGGGTAAAGTCTAAGCGTCCCGATCTCGTAGAAAACGAGAGTGTCAGAGCTGTTACGGATGACTTGGACCGATATGAACCTTTAGCGGTCCTAGCGTCCACTGATGGGGGGAAGGTCATACTTGAATCACTTAGACTGGATATTCTATCCGCTATCGGCTCTCTTAATAAGTACAAAACAGCCTCGCATGCAGAGCTTATGGCAGCCTGTGCAACTCTCACAGAGCGTTTAAATATATATCGGTCACTCACTAACGCAAAGAAGAATAAAGAAGGAGCACTCATTGCTCTAGAAAAGATACTCAACGAAGAATAATTGTTGGGTAAGTCGTGGTCCTCTCGCCCCCCGTTCCGAGGGGATCGCAACTTACTCCGCAATTTTCATTTTCGTGCCAATTGTGGTATAATTATATTAACTACGGGGAGCAGGGATGCTCAAATCTATTACGTCTGAGAAACGGACCTTCGGGTGAAAAAGCTCCACAGGCCACTGTGTAATAAAGGTGAAAATCTATGGCTGATGAAGCTAAGAATACTCCTGCTACGGAGGACAAGAAGATAGCTCCAGATGTTTCCACTGAAGATAAAAAAGAAACTATCGGCGAAGTTCTTGAGAAGGCTAACCCAAAGGTAGAACCGGAGGAGAAGCCTAATATGATTCCTGAAAGTGTTTTTTTAGCTGAAAAGAAGGCTCGAAAGGCCCTTACTAAGGAACTCAATGAACTTAAAGCTCGTATTGATGAAGGTGCTCCCGATAAGGAAGTATCAGAAGATATAGACGCACTCGCTGATGAGTTTGATGTAGACCCAAAGTTTCTTAGGAAGCTTACTGGTGCTCTGGAATCTAAACTCGAAAGGAAGTATAAAGCCGATCTCGACAATGAGGTAGCTCCTCTTAAAGAGAAGGACAAGAAAGCAAAGATTGACGAAGTATTTGAAAGGCATTTCACCAAAACAATGGAGAACATGACTGAGTACAAAGACTATGTTGATCCAGAGGTTATAAAAAGCCTCTCACTTGACCCTAAAAACGCTAAACTTACTCTCCCAGAACTTATTGAAAAAACCTATAGCAAAATGCTCACTGGTAAGCGCACTATAGAGACAACAACCCCAGGAGGCGGAAAGGAGCCTGAAAGTATTGACTATCGCAAAGCAAAATCTGATCCTACTTACTATCGTGAGATTATGGCAAACCCAACTCTCAAGAAGGAGTACAACAAGACTATGATTGAGCGAATACAAAATTCTAACTAATCTTTAGAACGGGGATATTAGATTAAATATCCCTAAATGTCTCTCTCTATTTACAAAGAAGCCTTTGATAATGCGTACCAGGAAGTTTTCCAGAAGGTACTTGTTGCAAAGCCAATCATGAACACTCGATTTGAGCCTACGCTTAAGTTTGGTGAGTCAGTTGAACGTGTCGCATTCGACATGTCCAACGTCCGAGTTCGCACAGTTACTCGCGGTTCAGCATCAACAATTGATACTATCAGCGACACAAGTGAACTTATTACAATCAACCTTGAAAAAGAAGCTGTCTTCCACATCTCAGATGGTGAAGTCACACAGGCTGGTCCATTGAATCCAGGTGAAACTATCGGTGCAGAAATTGCAAAGAAAGTTTCTCTTGACCTCGATGCTCGTTGCTTCTATGAAGTCACAAACGCTCTTTATGACTTCGATAATGGTGACCTTGCTGGTACAGCTTCAACTGGTACAGCTATCACTCTTAACTCGACAACTGTTCCTCAGATGGTTACTCGTATGCCAGCAAAGCTACGAAGACTCAACAACCAAGACATTACCTCAAGTCTTGCCTTCGTAGTTGACTCTTACGCTGCTGCTGACATTGCTCAGTACCTCTTGGGTAAGAACATTGACCTTGCTGGTTCAGTATTCAAAAATGGTTACACTGGTGACGTATCAAACGCACAGATGTACGTTTCTGAAAACCTAACTGGTGAAGCTAATCTCTACCTTCCACAGACACCTACAGATGGTGACACAGTTGTAATTGGTGGTGTTGTATTCACATTCAACACGACTTTGACGACAACTCCGGGTTCTATCTTGATCTCAGGTTCTGCTGATGCTGCAAGAGCAAACATTGTTGCTCTCATCAACACTCCGGGTACAACGACAACTTACGGTACAGCCCTTTCAACAGCTAGTCAGATCATCCTTGGTGATGTTCTCCGAATTGCTGCAACTAACGGCTCAGCCGCATCTGACACTGCTACCCTCGTCGGTACAGGTTCAGGTCGTTTGACACTCGCTGGTACTCTCACGAACACCAACAACACTTGGTCCAAGAACTTCATCCACGCTTACTTCGGTAAGAAAGGTGCAATTGATCTTGTTATCCAAGATTTGAAGGAAGTTGACATGAGAGTAACTGCTGACAGACGTGGTACGAACGTATTTAGCTCATATCTCGCAGGTATCAAAACCTTCGCAGACGGTGCTAAGAAGTTCCTCGACGTTCTCATCAACGCCTAGTGTTTCCCCTCAGTCCCTTTAAGGGGATTGGGATGAAAACATTATGATAGGTTCTGAAATTATCGCTGGATTCGAGTTATATGTTGACGATATGAGTGAACTCTCAGACGTTGAGGAACTTGCTCTAGCTAACAAAAGATACCGATGGATTCTCAACTATAAGCCTTGGGAATTTCTCAAGAAAGCCGGTACAGGAACTCAATCAACCACTGTTCCATACATTGCTCTCCCATCAGATTTCAAGTATTTCACAGAGAACGGAAACTTTACTGACAACACACGTCAGGTAGACAACAATGCTTCTCCAAAGGTTGTCTTTGTGGGTCCAAGTTATGCCCCGTATCAAATCATCAACTTCTCTGATCGAAGACAGTATAGAGATAAAGACGGCTATGCATATGCTGATCTTGTAAATTCACGCCTCTATTTCACGAAGCAACCTACAACCGCTAACACAGTTGAATTTGATTACATCTACAAGCCAGATGATCTCACGTTAGCAACAGCTCCAGTATTCCATTCAGACTTCCATCCAATGATCTATCACGGTATGGCGGTAGAGGATAACATATTACAACTCTTCGAAAAGGCACGTTCTTATAAAAACGAGAACCAGACGTTGCACGACAACTATCTCAAAGACCTCTGCTATTACAACAGCCAATTTTTCAATAACTAAATGGCAGACAATACAATCCCACAATTTGTATCAGGTGTTCATAATCTGATAGATAGTGAAAACACACCTGCTGATTCAGCAAGTGATTCATTAAACTGGATTACCGAAGACGGTTCTATTTTTCTTACGCACGGTAAAGCAATCGTAGGTGCAGAAGGAGCACAGGGTCCAAACCAAGGACTTCATTTTGGATACAAAGCAGATGGTACGACCGTCATGTGGAGAAAAAACAACACGAGGATTCAGTACTTTGATGGTACGACATGGCAGGATACGATTACCGGCCTCACAGCAAGCTACGAGTACGTCTTCACAAACTATTCCTCTCTAGCAGGTAACTTCACTTTCGCAATTGGTCTTGATGGTATCTATAAGATGCACAATGGTAATCCTAGCTCGTACATCTCACTATATGATTCATCTAAGAACCAAAAATTCCGTGGTGCATTCATAGATAAAGGAAGAATGATTGCGTGGGGAAGCGAGAGGGACAGAACAGGCCTCTATGGCTCAAGGATTGATGGTCAGGATTCTACTGTTTACACGACCGTATCAGCAGAAGTTCTAGGTGCATCTGGTAATGCTACTTATTCTGGTACACTTGCGTTCAAAGCAGGTGGAGCAACTCGGAACGCTTTTGGTCTTGTAGTTACTGGTACAACAGGTGGCGGTGTAGAAACCTTCACTGACAACTACAATGGTGTGCTCACAGGTTCACTTGGTGGTACAGGCACGGTCAACTACGTGTCCGGTGCGTACAGTGTAACGTTCAACGGTGTCGTGACTGCTGGTAACGTTACAGCAGACTATCAGTGGGAGAATGCTAATGCCCTTGGTGTTACTGACTTCACTAAATCAGGTACACGTCTTCCGGGTGAAGGATTTGTATTAAGGCAAGACGAAGGTGGTGATCCAATTCTCAACGTTCTCCTTGGTCTTGATGGTGCATATTACTCACTCAAGAGCAGAAGTGCATACAGACTTCTCCTTGACCCAACCGATGAGGACCCAGATAACCAAGTCTTTAGAAGGGATATTGGTATTCCATATTTTAGAGCAGCAGTATCGACTCAAAAGGGTATTGTTTTCTTGAATACTGGTAATCCAAATGCACCTGAACTTACTATTCTTCAACAGAATCCAATAGGAGGTAATGTAGAACCATTTCCTCTCTTTCCTCAATTTAATTTCGCTGATTATGAACATGATAATACAGTGCTTGATACAAACGGCCAGTTCGTTGTGGTATCTTGCAAGACCTTGGGTGCAGACAGTAATGACACAACTTTACTCTGTGACCTTACACAAAACACAGTAGACATTACAAACTACGGAGCAGCTACCTTCGCCAAAGATGCAGGTAATCTCTATATAGGCTCTCCGGTAAGTGAAAGCGTCTACCAAATCTTTGTTGATTTCGATGATGATGGGGTAGAAATAGACAACAACTGGACCGGAATGGACGACAAGTTTAAGACTGAAAACCTTAAGAAGTATCGAAAGCTCAGGCTTGGGGGCTTGATTGACCCAACACAAAGCTATGAAGTCTATATATCATATGACAAGGGAGATTTTAACTTAGTAGGTACGGTACTTGGTACAGGTGAGTATGTAGATACTACGTCTCCACAGACAATTGGTGGAAATATGGTAGGGGATGAGATGGTAGGAGGCAGTGATTTAATAACAGTCTATCCTTACTATCACGAACTCAAACTCAAGACGCCAAAGTTCAAGACAAGGAAGTTGCGATTCGTTGCTTTGGGATTTGGATACGTTTCAATCAACAAAGCGATCGACCATGATGTATTCCTTTTCGAGGACAGAATGCCAAGACGATTGCGTGTCAAACAAAATGTGTCCCTTGACGGAACACAAACGGATTTACCTAATCCAGAGTTCTAAAAAGGCTCAAAATATGGTATAATTATATAAACGAACGGGGTTAATTCGAACTAACCCAAAGTGTCAACTCAACTCGGTACGGTAGTAGCAGATTTTCAGACAGCATTGGCTACGAAAATCAATGTAGGGGATACAACAGCAACCCTACAATCAGCAACAGACGATGATGGAGTAGCCCTTCCAACAGGCCGCTACTTTTTTACTGTTGATCGTGATAACGGTCGCAGAGAACATTTCTCTTGCCAACTTACAAGTACTGCTCTTACTGATCTTAAGTCTATTTCTAGACAGGGAGTTGAGACTACTGGTGCTGCTCGACTACATAAAATTGGCGCAAAGGTAACTCTTACTGATTTCGCACATATTCGATACTTGGCTGACATACTTCGAGGGACAGGTACACTCGATGGTACTACTCCTCTTTCATATGACACAGCCCCAACACTGACTGATCCTAAACAAGTTGCTACCGTGGCCTACGTTTTGTCAGTTGTTAATGGCGGCGCAGTCTCTTTCTCATCTCAAACAATCTCAGCCACAGCAGGTGAATCACTTGTTGCCGGTAACATTGTCTATTTTAAAGAATCGGATCAACGTTGGTGGAAAGCTGACGCTGATCTCTCAGCTACTTTTGATCAGGTCCAACTCGGTGTTGCACAAGGCACAGCCGCAGGTGGTGCAGGAGTAACCATTCTCCTTTCCGGTCTTGCAGCAAACTTTTCAGGACTAAGTGCTGGTACTAAGTACTTCCTATCAAACACAGCAGGAGCTGTAGTCACAAGCGGTGGCACAAATACTGTCTTTCTTGGTGTCGCAGTCAATACAACAACAATCAAGTTCACACCTCAGGAAATCTATTGGCCTACAAAACTAGAAAAGGATTTTCTTACAAACTACACGGCTCTTACAGGTATCGTAATTCCTTACGCAGGTTCAGCAGCTCCAACGGGCTTTCTACTCTGTGATGGCTCGGCAGTTTCAAGAACAACTTACGCTGCACTCTTTGCTGTTACAAGCACTACATACGGAGTAGGTAACGGCTCAACAACGTTCAATCTTCCTGATCTCCGATCACGATCGGTTCTTGGTGCAGGTACAGCACCTACTAAGGTTGCAACATTTGCATCACGTTCCTCAAACGTCATTACAGTTACCGGTCTTTCAAATGCTGCAAACAATGAATTTCAGACTGGTCAGGCGGTGCTCTATGCAGCTCCATCTGGTGCTATGACAGGTCTCACAGACAACACAACTTACTATGTTGTTCGTGTAAGTAACTTAACGTTCTCACTTGCTACATCTCTAGCAAACGCTCAAAACGGTACAGTCATCTCACTTTCAAGTGATGGCACAGGTACACAAACATTCACTCTCACACTCACAGCTCGAACGGCTGGTACAACTGGTGGTGAAGAAAATCATGCCATGTCTGTTACAGAACTTTTGGCTCACACGCATGGTGCTACAGGTACATTCAACTCAGGCTCTGTTGCACTCTCAAGTACTAACGATGCTGCTTCTGCTAATCCAAGTTCAAAAGGAGGTAACGCAGCTATGAATGTCATGAATCCTTTCCTTGTTCTTAACTACATCATCAAAATCTAATGGATAGATACGACTACAATACAGGAAAGCTTCTACGGCCGGGGGATCAGCAATCTATTTACAACATGAACACTGGTCAAAAGATTGGTGACCCAACATCTACACCAGTGGCATCTCCGACTAACCCTACAGTTGGTGAGATGTATAAACCATTTCAGGCCCCAACTCCGGATGCAGGGGATGCTTCGTTAAATAAAATTGGTTCGTACTACGAAGGACTTGCGAACTCAGACGTAAACGAAGACAACATTAGACGAGCAACACTTGGACGTTTTCAGGCTGAAATTGATGCAACTAATAGAGTATATGCTGATAAAATTGCTGAGGCAGCGTTTCAAGGACAAGGCCGACTTGGTACTTCCCGTGCTTCACAAGCCCGTGGCGGTCTTTTGGGATCAGACTTCGGTGCAGCTCAGACTGATAAGGTCACTGCATACAATACAGATATTACAAACAGCATTAGGGATCAACAGATGGCTACTATTTCAGCTATCTTGGGAAAAGCGGACCAAGCATCAGTAGATGAAATTGCTGCCAAAACTAAAGCTAAACAAGAAGGTGCTGATTCATATATTAAATTCCTCACTTCATCAAAGGAGAGAAAACAAGGAAAGCTCACGGAACTTGGCCAAGCACTTCTATTACAAGGTCTTTCACCTGAGGACATTGACCCAAGTGAACTTCAAAAGATCGCTACATCATACGGAGTATCAGAAGGGGATATTAAGACTTCATATTTGACCGCAAAGCGAGCAAAGGATGCAGAAGATATTGATAACGGATTTGCGCTTTCAGAAGGTCAAAATCGTTACGACTCAAAAGGAAATTTGATTGCAAGTGGTAACCCAAAGATTCCAGCTTCTGCCGAGGAATACGAGTTTGCAAAACAAAATGGATACACAGGTTCGTTTACTGAATACCAAAATGAAGATGCAAATAGAAAAGCAAAAGTTGCGGGAGCCGGAGCAGGTGGTCTTACACCCTATCAGCAGTTTCAGGGGGGTCTTACATTAGGTGCGAAAGTGGATAACTTAGTCAAGGCAAGTAAAGAGGTAGTTAATCGAGCTAGTCTTGCTCAACAAGCATTAGACCGATATAACCGTGGTGAGGTAAAAGATTTAAATGCAACTTCCCAAGTAGTTATCACTAACTTCAACAAGATTCTTGACCCAACATCAGTTGTTAGAGAATCAGAATATGCACGTTCTCCAGAAGGCCAGTCATTCCTTGCTCAACTAGAAGGAAAGGCACAGAGAATCATGCAAGGTGGAGCAGGTTTGACACCAGCTTCATTGAATGAGTTTGTTAATTTGGGTAATACATTCGCAAAGAAAGCCCAAGCTTCTATAGATGAGGAAAAATCAAGGGCAGTAAGTTATGCACAGAAATTTGGAATTGATACAGGTTATGTTGGTGGTGGATACAATCCCGGGGGATCACCAAGTAATATAGATGGTTCGCAAGTAATCACAGCTCCTGACGGTCAAGAGATAATCATCACCGACTAAATGGCTATACAAATGACGAGAGCAGAATACGAGGCTAAATACGGAACACCTCCGCCTATTCAGCCTGTGAAATCAGAGCCGATCCAGATGACACGTGCTGAGTACGAAGCTAAATATGGAACGAAACCAGAGGCTTCTATCGAGTCTAAAGAATTTAAATACAATCAGCCTGAGGATAGGAAAGCTAAGATATTAAAGCTTCAAAATGAAGCGGCAGCATCTGCAAAAGAATCTAAAAAAGCCAACTCTTTTGGGGGTATGGCTGCTAATTTCGGTAAAGCATTTGTAGGTAATATTGCATCATCGGAAGTAGGACTTGGTAAAACTATTGGTGAGTCTTTGGCTGCAAGGAATACGCTTCCTGCACTTTCTGCTGCTCAGCAGGGACAGGAAGATATAAAAGTGAATCTTATTAAAAGGATCAGGGAAAATAAAAAAAATGGTAAGGATACCTCAAGATTAGAAAAAGCATATAACCAACTCACAGGTGAATCACTTGATGTAAATAAATTTATTGACGAGAACTTATCTGCAACTAAAAAATCAAACTTAAAAGTTGGTGGTGAAATTGGTGGCACTGCACTAGATGTTCTTACGGCTGGAGCTTATGGAAAAGCTGTAAAAGGTGCTCAATCTTTCAAAGTAATACCCAAAAAGAGTAGTGCAGTTATTAAAACAGCTACAGCTATCTCTCCGGAATTGGGTAAAATCGCAAGTATTGCTGGTGGTAAAGGAGGTGCTGCTAAAAAGGTATTAGGAGGTGCAGCCATTGGTTACACATCTGACGTGGCGCAGGGACTTCAAGGTGCTAGAGGTGAGGACAGGACTGGTAAAAAAGCTCTTATTCCGGGCTTAGGGACACTAACAGGTGTAGCTATCCCTGCTGTTGCAGAGGGTACTAATAAAGTTTCAAGTTTGATGCAAAAGAGAGCTACAAAAGCCGTCAATCAATTTGATGATTTGGTTGGAAAAATTACTCAAGGAAAAATATCAGATATTCCTCGTGCTAAGAAAGCATTATCAAACATAGATTTTGATGGTGTAAAGACCTATAAAGACCTCACAAAGGCTTTAAACGATAAAGCTACTACATTAAAGACAAAACTTGATGAAGTTCTTTCAACTAAGAAGGAAAAAATACTACTTGATAACCTAAAGTTTGATACAAAGGTTGGTGAGGAAGTTGTTTCACATAATTATGTTGATGATGCAATAAATCAACTTGAGGAATTATATAAAAAGACAAATGATCCGATTGGACAAGCAAAAATAAATCAATTAAAGAATAATGCGAAAACTAACGGCATTACTATTCAAGAAGTGAATGATCTTGCTCGTTTGCATGGCACAGAGTTTAGTACAAAAGCTTTCAGCAAGACCGGTGAGCCGTTTACGAGTGTAAATGCCCAGTCGTTTGAAAATACACGTGCAGGTTTAAAGAGTACAGCTCGTAATTTGTTTGGAAACGATATATATGAAGCTACGGACAAAGAAATATCAAACCTCATTAGGACCAGAGATCTTGTTAAGAAGGTAGAAGAAGGTGTAAATAATCTCCAACAGAAGATAATTGAAAGGGGTCTATTCGAAAAATTAGGTAGAAACGTCTCAAGTATTCTTAATAAAATTACTGGTGGCGGTATAAAAGGATTTGTTGAACAGATGATTCCTAGAGGTCAGGGTTATAAAACCATGAATGCACTCGATCTAGAAGCTATTCTTGAAAAGAATCTAAAGAAGATTCAAGAGTTAATAGAAAAAGAATTACCTGAAACACAGATGATTCAGAAATTAGAAGAGTTTATTTCCGGACCCTCTGCGTCAACAGGAGCCTCTGCTTTAGGAAGCCTTGAAGCTAAAAAACCAATAAACTTATCAAAAAGCCAAGTTACAAACACAAAAGGCGATAGGACTATATTGAATAGTAAACCAATAACAAGCAACAAGACTGGAACCAATAATATTCCGAGTGCTATAGAAAATGCTAATTCCATAAATAATAAATTACCTAGTAATACTGAACGTGGCGTTCCAAATAAAATACCATCACAGCTAGATAAAGTCAACCTACAGAAAGGTTCAGCTTCTAAGAAGTTTGTTGTGGGTGCGGGTGGTCTAGTGGGTGCAGCAGCTTTAGTTGCACAGCTTCCAAGCAAGGAGAAGTACACAGCTTCTGACACTAAGATTTCTGAAAGTACTCCTCAAACCCTTCCAGCTAAACCTCAGGCAGAAGTACCTATCCAAGCTACAGGATCAAAGAAGGTAGACCTTCCAAAGAACACAGTAGTCCAAACTAAATACAAAGATCAGGACCTTAAAATAACTCAGTCTGATTTGGATATTCTCCTACCTATTCTCTACGGTGAAATTAGTAATCGTCCAACAGAGAAGAAGGAATTGGAAGCACGTGTCATTCTTGGCACAGCTCTCAACCGAATCAGGGAACATTCAAAGAGGGGAACCAAACGAACCCTTGCTCAGATTCTTAGTGAAAAGAACCAATACCAAGCCTATGCTGGTAAGCAATATAATATATACATGGCTGGTAAGGGAGGTAAGAAAGCTGAGGAGATAGAAGCCATCACTAAGAAGTTACTTGCTGAATTGGGTTCGCAGACATTTAAAGATATTACGAATGGTGCTTCTTACTATATTCACAACAAGGACGAATCGATCACTTTTGACGACAAGAAGAAGTTATTTAGATAAATCAATCTAAAGCGTTATTTCCTATTTTCCAAACAAGTAGGGCTATGCAGGCTAGGATAAGATTTGTTGAACTAAAGTCTAATATGACTGCAACAATTACTATAATCGGACAAAGCATGAGTATCCAACCCTCTACATGTATAAGCATTTTCATATTGATGGTTCTTCAAATTGTAAAATGTACTCAACTAAAGCACCAATATTGGTGTCCTGACGTTGCATGAAATACTCCTGCATTTGATAGGCAGATTCCATTTTCATATTTATAAAAAGAAGTTGACCAAGAATACCGACAAGTAGTATAAGGATACCGACTTTGAACCAGTGTAGTTTTAAAAAGTTATCCATATGTATGTACAATAGCTCTTACACGCCATAAGTCAATATGGTATAATTATATGTGTAACGTTACAAAAATAAGCTTCCGCAAAAAAACAAAAGGCCGCTAGAGGTATCAACTCTAACGGCTTTTGTCTTGTACCTAGCCCCTGTATTTTTGGTGGTGATCTGCATGACCCCTCTCGGCAACTTGATGAGTTGCTCTGAGTTTGTACACCTACTGTTGCTCAGCATCGGCACAATATCGCAGGCCAGAGTAAATCCTTAATGTCGAGCCTATTGTGCAAAAGGCAAGTCACTCTGGCACAAGATGGCACTGCTCAATTTTGCTATGAATGTCATAAAAAAATTGATTATGCCCTTGATGGGCCTACTAATGTAACCCCAAGCTTCCGCTCAGTGCTACCTTGTCTCGTATTTTACTCCATCTACTTATTTTCAGTCAATCCCTATGGGTAGTAGAGGCAAAAAACTCGAAAATGTGGTATAATTAATAGATATAAATCGGGGTAATGAACGGGGATTCATTACGTGCCTGAACAAGACCAAGAAAACAACCTAGAGCCAGTACTAGAAGCGATTCTAACCTCCAACAGTCAGAAAACCGACGAAACCAACGGTCTTCTAGAGACTATTGTCCAGCAAAACGAGAAGAACAATCCTGAACCAGCTTTGGAGGCGATGCTTATCCAAAACAACGAAAACACCGACAAAGTGGTCGGTGCTATTGATGGTATCAAACCAGAGATCAAACGAGCAGGTAGCGCTGCTGAGTTCATTGAGGGTTTTCTTAAAGCAACAAAAGGAGAGCAGGGTGAGCAAGGTATACAGGGAATACGAGGAGAAGTTGGACCCACTGGTCCACAAGGAGAAAAGGGTGACAAGGGCGACACCGGAGCTGATTCAACTGTCGCTGGTCCTAAAGGGGATCAAGGTGAACAGGGACCGGAGGGTCAGGTCGGGGAAATAGGTCCAGAAGGTCCACAAGGACCTCAGGGTCCTAAGGGTGAGAAAGGTGACAAGGGGGAAGACGGCAGCCCTGACACAGCAGAGCAGATCATCCAAAAGATTGATGGCAAATTTTCATACGATAGTCTCAAAGACAAACCAACTATTTTCAAACCATCATCAAGGACGACGCACCTTAAAGATGTGATCGGTATAACAGTATCAGCAACAGCACCAATAAACCCAGAACTCCACGATTTGTGGGTTCAGATAACGTAGTTCACTCATGCTATTAAGCGTCATTATTCCAAGTTTCAAGGACCCACTCCTTAAGAATACAGTTGAATCGCTTTTAGAAAACTCTGAACTACCAAAGGATCAACTGGAAATTATCTGTGTTCTTGATGGGTACTGGACTGGTCCCATTGATGATCCAAGAGTAAAAGTTTTACACCTTGGAAAGACAAGGGGTATGAGAGGAGCAATCAATGCCGGTGTGTCTGTCTCAAAGGGACAGTTCATAATGCGTACTGACGAGCATTGCTCATTCGGTAAAGGCTACGATCGTATTTTGACAGAAAGGTTTAAGGACAACTGGATTGTCACGCCACGCCGCTACTTCTTGGATGTGGACAAATGGGAAGTAATGGATTTACCTCCAAACGATTACAACAAGCTAGTCATAGACACTTCGAGAAACAAGTTCTCGGGTGTTGATTGGAAAAGCAGAGCCAAGCAAAGGGCAGACAAAATGATTGACGAAACAATGGCTATGCAGGGTTCCTGCTGGATCATGAAGCGTTCGTGGTGGGACAAAGTGATCGTAGAGCTGCAATCCGAAGGCTACGGCACTCATTACGGTGATTCGCATGAGATGGTCTTCAAGACATGGAAAGCAGGAGGCAGGCTCATGGTCAACAAGAATACATGGCACGCCCACAAGCACAGGGACTTTCCACGAACCCACAACTACGGCACGAAGGAAGCAGAGCCGGGCTGGAAGTATTCACTTGAATTGTGGGGGGACTATTACGAGAAAGAAATACGACCAAAATGGCGGATATAAATAAAACAACGTTTTTTTACAGGGTTAAGTTCGGTTCAAAAGAAAGAGAGTTTAACAAACCAGCACCACTACCAAAGTATTTTAAATATTTAATTGGAGACAAGAAAAAAGTGGTGATAGCGGAGTTAGGGGCTGGTCCAGTTAATACGATCGGGGATCATTGTGAAGGAGTAGATGTGACCATATTCGCATCCGACATCTTCTCAGATGAATATAAGAAATTCTGGGTTAATAACGGAAAAGTTCCACTGGTTCCAATTGAATATCAGGATATGGAGAATCTCACGTATCCAGATGAAACGTTCGACATAGTTCATTGTGTAAACGCACTCGATCACACTCCCGATTGTCAGAAGGCGATCGAGGAGATGAAAAGAGTTTGCAAAAAAGGTGGCTGGGTATATCTCAGACATGCACCAGATCAAAAGAAAAGATATGGAGGTATGCACGCTTGGAATGCATCGGTTGATGGATTCTCAAATGGTAAGGAAACAGTCTCAACAAGAGAGTTTGCAACGTATCTAGAGGACGACTTAATTGTATCCACATGGCAAAAGACTTAACAGTGATCTATCTGACAGCCTCACAGATGCCCGATAAGTTCTCATCCTATCAGAGAGAAGTCTTGAGTTCAGCAATAGGAGATTACCCACTCATAAGTGTTTCTCGTAAACCATTGGATTTCGGACAGAACATATTAGATGACGGAGAAAAAGGCATGTCAAACATTTACCGTCAGATGCTACGAGCCGCCAAATTAGCTACGACCGAGTTCATTGCTACAGCAGAAGATGATTGTTTGTATCATGAAAATCATTTCAACTTCTACAGGCCAAATTTAGATGAATTTGCCTATGACCAGAATCGCTTTGCTCTATTTACATGGGGAGAACCCATCTACTCATGGCGAAACAGAAAGAGTAACTGCTCATTGATCGCTCCAAGGAAATTACTGATCGAAGCCCTAGAAGAAAGATTCGAGAAATGGCCAAACGGTACACCTCATGAGTTCACTGGAGAAGTAGGGCGGGGGATTATCGAAAGAAATTTAAATATTACAGAAAGGAAATCAGTAGAGGTCTTTGGAGAAGTTTCAATCATCCAAATCAATCATGAGAATGCTTCTGAGGACAGGCAAAGAACGCAACGAAAGAGGCTTGGACAGATAAAAGCATACGATCTTTACCACTGGGGACATGCAAGGGAATTAATTAAAAAATATGAGTAAAAAAAGAGTATTTCAATCAAGGGAGCAGAAGAATGAGAAGTACAAGCACACAAGCTTGGAAATGGAAACGTCCACGCACTTTCCAATACTCATGAAACTGGTCCAGAACACTACGGGGACGATTATGGAAGTCGGTTCTGGAATGTTCAGTACACCCCTCTTGCACTGGATGTGTTTTGAGAACAAGAGAAGTCTCATCACCGTCGAAAGACATCTTCATTACTTAGATTTTGCAAATAAGTTCAAGACACTCAGTCACAAAGTCCTACACATTAAGGAACTTGAGAAGGCTGACTTGAATGAACACTACAGTATTGTCTTTATCGACCATACACCGAAGAAGCCCCGAACAAGGGGAGATGACGCCCTTCTTTTCAAAGATAAGGCTGATTACGTGGTTTTGCATGACGCCGGTGTGAACGGAAAGCAGAAGTACGGTTATGACCAACTCTACTCGCAGTTCAAGTATCGATACGACTGGACCGGAGCTACACCGCACACAACAGTTCTTTCTAACTTCGTTGATGTAACAAAATGGCAGCAAGAGATTTAAGTATTCTGATTCCTGCTCGCAACGAGGAATTTTTAGCGAGAACGATTGAGGATATTGTATCCAATATTGAAGCAGATACAGAAGTAATCGTTGTTCTAGATGGGCAGTGGGCTAATCCAGCTATCCCTCAACATGAAAGAGTAAACGTCATCTATCTTCCTGAAAGTATTGGGCAGAGAGCAGCAACCAATTTGGCCTGCAAACTCTCACAAGCAAAGTATGTGGTGAAGGTAGACGCTCATTGTGCTTTCGATAAGGGCTTTGATAGGAAGTTGATCGAGAAGATGCAGGACGATTGGACTATGGTTCCTACAATGCGAAACCTACACGCCTTTGATTGGGTCTGTGAGTGCGGAGAAAGGAAATATCAGGACAAAGGTTCTAAGTGCGACAAGTGCGGAAAGATAATGACTAAGGACATTGTGTGGATTGCCAAGAGAAGGCCAGAAAGCAATTCATTTTGCTTTGATAGTGAACCACACTTCCAATATTTCAATGAGTACACCAAACGAGAAGGGTATGGAGGTGATCTCACGGATTCAATGAGTATCCAAGGTTCTTGTTTTCTTATGACCAGAGAAAAATATTGGGAACTCAATATTTGTGATGAGGCTCTTGGTTCTTGGGGATCTCAAGGAATAGAGGTGGCATGTAAGACATGGCTCTCAGGAGGAAGGGTAGTAGTCAATCACACGACTTGGTACGCACACATGTTCAGAACAAAAGCAGCAAATGATTTTGGATTCCCATATCCAATATCAGGACGACAAACAGAACACGCCAAGAAGACAGTCCTTAATCAATTTAAAGATAGAAGCTGGAGTTTACAAAAGTATCCTCTGGCATGGCTCATAGAAAAGTTTTCACCAGTTACGGGATGGACAGAAACTGAGATAGAAAAGTGGCGTTAACAACAAACCTATTAGCATATTATAAGCTCGACGAATCAAGCGGCAACCCAGCCGATTCTTCCGGCGCAGCTCTCACACTAACCAACAACAACACCGTTGGTTTTGCTGCCGCACTTATAAACAATGGTGCAGACTTTGGCACGGCTAATACCAACAAGAGTCTCACACGTGCTGCAAACATGGGTATTACAGGAGGCGCAATGTCTATGTCGCTCTGGGTCAAGATGCGAACTGAAATTGCGGCCAGCCAACAGACTTTTATATTTCAAGAAAGTGTTACGAATAAAAACGGTTATTACATTATCTATCAGCATAATGGTGGTACTCGTCGTCTATTCTTCTCACGTTTGAAGAAGGGTGTCGCTCAAGACAATTTTATATACAACATTACGCTCGGAACGGCAGGCTGGCATCATTTGGTACTGACATATGACGGATCAACTATTACTGGTTATACAGATGGTGTCAATCGAGGAACGCAAGCCAGTTCAGGTGCTGGTACGAGTGGAACAACATTTAACAACTTTGTTGTTGGTGCTGATCGATCAGACAACGTTCTGGCCGCATTTTCGAATGCATACATCGACGAAGTAGGTATATGGAGCAGACAACTTTCAGATGCGGAAGTTACATCTCTTTATAATGGTGGTGCTGGTCTAGCATATCCACTTGCAGTTTCATCGGTAAGCAGTTCGCCTTCATCCTCAGTATCATCTTCGCCAAGTTCAAGCGTCAGTCCTTCAACTTCTGTTTCATCTTCGGTCAGTAGCTCTCCTTCAAGCTCGGTTTCTCCAAGTACGAGCGTTTCATCAAGTGTTAGTTCTTCCGTTTCACCTTCAACAAGCGTTAGCAGCTCTGTCTCGTCGTCTGTCTCAAGTTCAGTGTCCAGCTCGGTGTCTTCATCCGTGTCTTCGTCGGTATCAAGTTCACCAAGTAGTTCTGTCAGCCCTTCAACTTCGGTAAGTTCCTCGGTATCGTCCAGCGTTTCATCATCTGTCTCTCCATCAACATCTGTTTCTTCCAGTGTATCTAGCTCCGTGTCGAGTTCGGTTTCTTCGAGCGTTAGCCCATCAACGTCAGTATCTTCATCCATCAGCAGCTCTCCATCTTCGTCAGTTTCACCAAGCACATCAGTTTCAAGTTCGGTAAGTTCATCCGTAAGTAGTTCGGTTAGCTCATCAGTGAGCAGCTCAGTTTCTCCATCGACTTCTATATCTTCTTCTGTTTCATCTTCACCGAGCACGTCCGTTTCTTCCTCGATCTCCTCGTCACCTTCAAGTTCAGTAAGTCCGTCAACGAGCGTATCGAGCAGTATAAGTCATTCACCATCGTCATCAGTGAGTCCCTCGACCTCTGTAAGCTCGTCTGTGAGCAGTTCTGTGTCTTCATCTGTGTCACCCTCAACCTCGGTTTCATCCAGTATTTCAAGTTCGGTTTCCAGCTCTGTAAGTAGCTCAGTGAGTCCGTCAACCTCTGTGAGTTCTTCTATATCTGGTTCACCCAGCTCATCACCGTCAGCAAGTCTATATGGCGGAACTCTTTATCGATTTAACGGATTGACTTGGATCAAAGCACCTCTAAAAGTTTTCCTAGACTAATATGGATAAATTAAACGACACAACATTTCTAAAAGAGGTAAAGTCCAATCCCAAAGATAAAATTGAGATCATTATAGGTGATGACAAGCAGATTGATTTCAAACCCCAAGTAAAGATTCAAAGATGGGACAACGAGGTAAACTTTTCACTTCGAGCAGAGGAACATCCAGATGCAACTATCGAGGAGACTGACGGGGTAATTAAGTACATTACGCCTGATTACGAAGTGCATCAGTACGAAAAGCCAGAAGCCGGTGAAGATGGTGGTTTTGAGTTTGAATGGGTCCTCAAGCAAATACCTGAAAACAATGTTCTAACCGCAACAATTAATACAAAAGGACTTGATTTCTTCTACCAGCCGCCACTTACTCAAGAACAAATCGATTCCAAACGATTCAAGCAGCCTGAGAACACTGTTGGCTCTTATGCTGTGTATCACAAAACTAAAGGACGTATAAATAATTCTGCTGGTAAAGAATACAAAACTGGTAAAGCTTTTCATATATATAGACCAGAGGCAGTTGATGCAGAGGGGAATAGGACATGGTGTGATTTGAATATTTACGAGAATGTAGATTTACTCACTGTCACTGTACCTCAAAAGTTTCTAGAAGAAGCAGTATTTCCGGTAACAGTTGACCCTACGTTTGGATACACAAGTATTGGTGCGCTTCAAATTGCTATCGCAGAACGCTTTGGTGTAGCTGAAAGCGAACGCTTTGGTACATCATTTCTCACAACAGAAGCAGGAACTCTCACAGCCATTGATGCTTATTTGGGGGGTGATACAGGCTCTACTGCTGTTGACGTTAAAGTTTTCATGAATGAAAGGGACTCTGGTGGTACAGGAACTCATGGACAAATCGCAACACAAACCGGACTAGATCAAGCAGAAGCCCTTGGTTGGAAAACGTTCATTATGGGTTCAGAAGCTTTTTCGGATGCAACTGAATACATATTAAATGCTCAGGGTGATCCCGCAGATATTTCAGGCACAAGAGGCTACTACATAAGTTACGACAATACATCAGATCAAGAATACTATGACATCAGTGTCACGTACGCTAGCCCCGAATCTCCTTGGGTAATGAGTGCGGGTGTAAACTTATTTACTGCCTCGATCTATGCAACATATGATGCAGCAGGATCAGCCTCGACCTCGGTTTCAAGTTCAGTTTCATCGTCGGTGTCATCATCAGTTTCTTCTTCTGTAAGTTCATCAGTAAGTCCCTCGACCTCAGTTTCATCAAGTGTTAGTTCTTCCGTTTCGTCTTCGGTATCCTCATCAGTAAGTCCGTCAACGTCGGTATCAAGCTCAACTTCATCTTCGGTCAGCAGTTCGACAAGTTCCTCAGTTTCTCCATCGACTAGCGTATCGAGTAGTGTAAGTCCGTCACCATCTTCCGTAGTGTCTGTATGCACAAACTTTCAATTTCCTAACGTAGCCGCAAATGATGCAACAGTCGGAACTATCGATTGGTTGAATCCAAATGATGCAAAAACTGATAATGGATCAACCTCAACTACATGTGCAGTAAGGGCTTCAGGATCAACAACTGATAATAGCGCAAAATTAATAGTAGGAGGAAGTATTTCGGGTACAAGTCTACATACAGGTGTAGCTATTTCAGGAGCTGGAAGTCCTAGGGTGTACGGGGGACCAACAGAATTATGGGGTCTTTCTTTAACACCGGCTGATATAAATGCAAGCAACTTCGGTTTTGGATGGAGCATCATCGGAAACATGGGAACTGGTAAGTACCTAGCAATGACTGACTTTGGTTTCTCTATACCAGTTGATGCAGTTATTGAGGGAGTTGAGGTCAATGTAGATTACGCAAACCCAGCAGGTACAGTCCAAGTGGATTCCATTTCAATGAAGGTTTGCTACCAGATCGCAGGCTCTGTATCTTCAAGTGTCTCGTCATCAGTTTCGAGCAGCACTAGCCCAAGTACTTCTATTTCTTCTTCTGTCTCAAGTTCGGCGTCGTCCAGTGTATCTAGTTCAATAAGTCATTCTCCAAGTTCATCGGTGTCACCATCTACATCAGTTTCGTCATCGGTAAGTTCATCAGTTTCACATAGTCCTAGCAGCTCAGTTTCGCCGTCATCCTCAGTATCACCAAGTTCATCACCATCACCGGTTTCAAGTGGTTGGCAAGAAATGCCTCTCTATTATTGGAATGGTTCAGCATGGATATTAATAGACACAACAGGTATTTAAAATGGAACAAGTAAAATCTCTACAAAAATATTGGCAATTAATAGCGTTAGGGGTCGCCTTTATTACTGCATGGGCAAACATTCAAAGCACTATTAAAAATATTGAAGTTCGGACCGGAGTTTTGGAAACAAAATTAGAAGCACAGACTGCACAAAATATTCAAATCCTAGTTCAGCTAAGTCAAATGCAAACAGACCTCCAGTGGATTAAAAGTAGGTTAAGTCAATAAATATGAATATATTTAAATCAATAAAAAATCTTTTAACGAAGACTAAAGAGAAAGAAAGATTTCTCGGTGTTTTAGGGTTGGGCGAGGAACTATCTACAGTACACCAATTTAATGAAGCTGTGGCATCTGCTTCCATACCTGAGTTTAAAGCAAAACAACCTAGTCAGTGGAGAAAGTTTCCATACCAGTACCAATTCTCATCGTCTGCTTGTGTTGCGTATGGCACATCAAAGCTATGCACTATTCTTTACTTCTTAAAGACTGATAGAATTGTTAAGTTTTCTCCAGCATTTTTCTACACACAGAGAGCTAACAAACCAAGTGAAGGTATGGTTTTTAGTGATATTGCCAGACTTGCTAACACTGGAGCACTTCTATACGACCTGCTTCCTTGCGAAGGTATGACGGAGGCGCAGATCAACTCAACAAAAATCGAACAATACCACAGAGATGCAGCAGACGCTTTCGCTATTCCAGAAAATTGGGTAGAGATGCCAATTGATTTTGAAACTGTCGCATCAACTATTGAGAAGACAGGGAAGGGGATCAAGCTTTGGTTCCAGTTCGGCCCAAACGAGTTCTTTGGTACTCAATATCCTAGAGTTGCAGGTACAAATAAGCCTTGGGGACATGATGTTACCGCTATCGACGCTTTTACCTACGACAACAAGAAATACATCTTGATCGAAGATTCAGCGGATCAGGAGAATATATACCAGAAGCTTATCGATCGTGATTTCTTCCAAGCCCGTTGCTATCTCGCAAGGTATCCAATCAACTTCAAGTTTGATGCGGCTCCCATAAATATTAAACCAGTCTACACAGGCTCCACAGCATCACTTCAAGACTGTCTTACATATGAAGGTGTGTTTCCAGCAAATGTCACAAGTCGTGGAGTATACGGAAGCATCACTATTGAATCAGTTAAAAAGTTTCAGAAAAAGTATGGCTTTGAACAGACAGGACAAGTCGGACCAAAGACAACCGCAAAGTTAAAAGAATTGTACTCGTAGGCAGAGAGTAGGGGAATGCCGCCATTCCCTTATACCCTGCTTGTGACGTTCACAAGTAGATAGTTCTTTTTTAGGAGGTCACATGAATAAGATTGACGTATCTCGTAGATACGTTGCTCGACAGTCATCTTCTTACAGGGCTAACGCCTTTGGAGGTGGAACTTGCTCCCAGACATCGTCCAAGACACAGTCACAGACTGTGCAAAACGTCTTGGCTTCAAGTACATCGAACAGGTGTTCTATGAAGCCTCAAGAGGTCAGGGATTCCCAAATCCCGCAGATCGGGCGGCTGCATTAAACCGTCTATGGCATCGGGAAGGCTACAAGGCACTTCCTGATTGGGTCAAGGAATATTGCCTGCAAGGTTGCGCAGGGCAACTACACTAAGGAGGTGATCTCCTATCTTTCCAAGTCTAATCAACTTGGTATCGTGGTACACCACGCTGTTACGGTCACATTGCAAATGACCGTCATAGAAGGAAGTTAGTTGGTGATTCTTCTAACTTCCTTTGTTAAAAGCTAAAGCCCGAATGGGCAGTTATAAGTTAATTAAGAAAGTATATGAACAATGATTACAGTTTGGTAAAGAGTCTGGTATTAAGGTTTGTCAGAGGTTTTGGTGCGGCTTTTGTCGGTGCAACATCGACGCTCGTACTTACGACTTCAACAACTTGGCAATCCCTTTTTACTAACCTCAATACACTCGGTGTTTTGGGTGTAGCTGCTGGTATCACTGGTGGACTCCTTGCTTTGGACAAGTATTTCAGAGCTGAATAACGAACGGGTTATACTGCATTGCAAGAGCTTGCCCCGTAGTGTCGCTACGAGGATTACAGAGCTGAGAATATTCCGTACTCCCTAAGTTACAGGTATAAAACAGATTATCATTTGCTTGTTAGGTCTGTTCTGCCTTATTGGCGGACCAGAATCAACCGAACCAAGCCAAGGGGCTTACGTAGTCGCTCCCGCAAAAAAAGAAATGACTACGGAAGAAAGGGTGAGGGAGTATTATAAAGATACTCCCATTCTTTCTGAAATCGCATGGTGTGAATCACAATTCAGACAGTATGATAAAAATGGCAACGTGTTACAGGGTAGAGTAGACCCTGATGACACTGGTGTCATGCAGATCAACAAAAGGTATCACCTTGATTCTGCAACAAAAATGGGATTGAACATTGAACAACTCAATGACAATCTTAAATACGCAAAGATTCTTTACGAATCGCAGGGAACAAAACCTTGGAATGCCAGCAAACCTTGCTGGGGTTAGGAAGTCTATTGACAGGAAAATTAGCCTGTGATAGATATATCCTGTACACATATTCCATTGAGGCTGAAAAGCCGTTCTTAGCAATGGGGATGCGTAGCATATTATTCACCCACAGGGACACTATAATAGAAAAACTGTGAGGTGTATAATGTGTTTACGCACTGGCTCTATGCCAGAAGCGACACAAGTCGTAAGATAACTAATCGGTTATCATCCCAAGTCCTAAGAACCTTGGGATTTTGTGCTATAGGTCGTACTTATCCACAATCCGGTGAACGGAAAAGTGAACGAACGTTCACCCAATAAAGTATACTACTCTGATGCAACTAACTGTCGCAATAGAGAAGTATCTGACATGGAAATCAGCCCATACAAATCGTGCAGCATACTCGTATCGACCGAACTTGAAAAAGCTCGTAGAGTACTTTGGCGACATTCAGGTCGCAAAACTAAGGTTATCAAATCTGTCGGAGTTTCAAGTCGGCATCCGCACGAAGTACGCCCCGTCAAACGTCTCGTATATTGTGACCATTGTCAGAGACTTCATAAAGTTCCTTAAGTCAGAAGGGGAGACAGTGATCGATCCTTTCATGATTAAGGTTCCAAAGTTCCTTCCAAAGAAAATGCCGGTAGCAGAAGAAGATCATATAAACAGAATGTGTAAATATCTTAACGATTGGACATATGATGATCTTCTAAAAAAACTTTCGTTGTACATGATGAAAGATACTGGCATGAGAGTTTCCGAACTCACAGACTTGAATATTTCCGATATTCATAAGGACAAAAATTATTGCGTTGTCGTTACGAAAAAAAATGGAAGTGAGAGGTATGTAATGTGGGGGAAAGAGACACATGAGATGTTGTTGAAATATCTTGAGATCAGGCAAAACCTGACAAAGACGAATCCGCTTCTCATTAGTTACAGGATTAAAAAAAGAATCACGCCACGATCGGTTGAAAGGTGGATTGAGATATTGAGAAAAAAGGCCGGTATACTGTCTAGGCTTACACCACATAGTTTCAGACATTATAAAGCTCACACCATGTTAGCGAATGGTGCAGATGTGAAAGAATTACAGGTTGTACTAGGACATTCAGAAGAAAATCCACGTGCGGCGTTCCAATACATTAAGTTGAATAGGAATGAAGCATTGTCTGTCTTGAAGAAGTACACCCTCTAGTGGGGGAGGTGGGGATAAGTTTGTTGCTTGATGTAACACAAACGATATAATTAATTCAGAAAGAAAGTTTGTTGAATATCGTTTGACCTGTCGGGTTATTGCCAAAAGATTTGTTGTATGGTGTTGTAGGGTAGGGTGTGGATAACTCCACATTTTTAAAAGACCTTAGAACGTCGCACAATATATCTTTTACGACTCTATATGCCTAATAAAGGCATGAAGAACGCCCTATGAGCCGCTCAAAATATTTTATTTCTCTTTATACTCTTCCCTATGCAATAGTTTTATTCTTTACGTGCAGCTTTATACTTCTTTGTTTTCAATTCATACGCCTCTATCTCGTATTCGTTGGCAAACTTTTCCATGTCTCTCTCAAATATCTGCTTAGCTACTGATCTATGTACTGCAAAGTGCTCGCCGAGTTTGCCCCATGTCCATTTCTTTGGGTTTTTAACGCGCAACTGTACAAGTGATTGGTTCCTATGCTCCTTGGGTGCGTATACCATATCCTTTAAAATATTGAAGTCCCTACACCTGTAGGGTTTTTATTGACTATAAAAGTATTCAGAATAAATTTTATTTCTCCAGATCTCATAACCTAATGATTTTTAATATTCCGGCCAGTACCGCAAGTGCAATCATGCTTATAATGACCGTTTCGACATAATTGAAATATCGATAGTCTATATTGAGTCCAAATGGCGTGGTTTGATCTTGCGTAAATGAAATGTACTTCGGATTGTCTTCTCTGATACCTACTTTGAGTTCGGTCATAGAATCGAAGGTCTCTTGTGCAGATTTTGTAGTAGAGGAGAGGGTATTGTCCCCTGTTCCCCACTCTTGGCCAGCTGCCAATTCATTGCCATAAAAAAGTGTGTACTTTCTGTTTTGATCATAGTTAAATGTCAGGAATTCTGCCGTACCACTTACCAATATAAGCTTGTGCATGAGGAGTTTCTTTTCAGGAATAGTGATCTTTATAAAGCGATCTTTATTTTCCTTATAACCAATCCATGTTTTGGTGATTTCTTTTTTACCTTGAAGAAAATGGTAGATATTGTCATTGCCGCGATTGACCCAGCGATTGTTGTCGGTGCTGGTCTCTATAGTTGCCGATGTCATGATTGATTCGTTGTACATGATTATATCGACGCGATTGTGCGTGATGAAGTTGGACTTGGTATCGATCGTGATGACTGTTTTATTGTCTTTTTCTTCGATCTCAGCCTCGGCATAAAACTGCTCTCGGCTGTCGGTATAGTCGGGATTCTTTTTATACGCCTTGGCTATGGTAAATGATTTTTCCATATCGCTCTTAAGGACCAACATGACGTATCGATTACGACTCTCAGGATATTCAATGGTTGTATTGGAGAACGTGCCATTGCCGGTATCAGTATTTTTATAGACAGTGATATCTCGTCCGAGTACATCCCAGGTGCTAAATTCTATTCCATAGTATTCAGCAGTGCTAAATGCAGAAAGAATACCTTCGCCGCTGTCTTCATTGATATCTATATCAATTGTCGAGTGTCTGGATGTATTGAGACCCATATCGACGACCATAATATCTTTCCCTACCACTCTAAAACGATCGATAATGGGTGCCGAAGACCATTCATTGCTGTTTGGATATGTAATAGATACTGCAGGAGCAGCATTGCCTAGATCGTCGACGATTCTAATACCGCCACTGAAGGTGTGTGAAGCTATATCATAGGTAATACGAATACCGGAATATATCGGTGTGCTAGTTCCCACACTACTATTGTTGGGTGCAATGATGTTTTGCGTGTACTGATAGATGAGTCCATGAAAAGCTGTTTGTGCAGAAACAGAACTACATGCCAGCATGTATGTAAATACGAGTGCGAAGCTCGCACGTATTGCTATGCGGCGAATGATTGTCTGAGGGCGTTCCATGCGTCTATCGCGTAAGCTACTACTTTGTGAACTACAACATTGAGATCGAAGCCAAAATAGCTAAGAACTGCAAGTACAAAAATGGTGAGTAAAATTCCTCTAATCATTTATTAATTATAACACCGTGAAAAGAAATATTTTTAAAAGTTTTCCAGATATATTTTAAATAAATTTACAAATACAAGAGTGGATTGAGATATGCTTTAAGATCGGCAATCGGCATGGTGTACGTCGAGCCGCAGGCTATACTTTTTCTGCTGAGGACTTTGACACCTTCAGATGCATAGACGGTGAAGTGGAGGTGTGGACCTGTTGTATATCCTGTCATACCTATATATCCAAGGAGTTCGCCACGTGCTACAGTCTGACCTTGAGAGACTTTTATAAGGGACAGGTGGGCATAGAGCGTTGAAAGGCCATTAGGGTGCTGTATAAGCACCCATTTGCCGTAGGAAGCCCCAGGACAGGCTGTATCAGTGTCTCCTGCTCCTATCACTGTACCTTCGGCAGCTGACATGATTGGTGAGCCGACAGGGCTGGCTATATCAATACCATTGTGACCTTTTCCACTATAGGCTTGAGCGTGTGTACGAGAGAATTCCGTGTCACCGAATGTTTGCGTAATTGTGCGTTTTTCAAGTGGCCAAGACAAAAGTCCACCACCGAAAGTAGGAATCTTGCTTGGATCGATGGCGATACTAAGGTCCGATTCAAACTGTCGTAATTCTTTTTCAAAGGCTTCTTTTTTTGCCTGACGAGCTGCCAATTCTTTTTTATACGTTGCTTCAGTATTTTTTGTCGCTTTCAAAAGATTGTTCTGATCTTTCTGACTTATTTCAACAAGTTTTTTCTGGTCATTGAGTGTAGATTTATACGTCTCAAGCTGTTTCTTCTGAGTTTCTCTGGATATTTTATCTGTCTCGAGTTTATCTTTTGTATCCCTAATATCTTCGAGGTTGTCATTGATAGAATCTTGTATCATCCATGATTCGCTCAGATAGTTCCAGGCTTCGCTGAGTGTTTTGTACATGAGCATAGACTGTATCATTGACATATCTTCTTCTTGAGAACGTCGCTTGATAAGCGTTTTGAGAGCTTCTTTTCGTGTATCAATATTCTCTTCTTTCTGATCGATTTCTGTATCAAGAGCCGTAATGGTGTATGTTGTTTTTACGAGATTGTTTTCTGTTTTAGAAAGCTCTGCACCGAGTTTTTTAATAGAAGCATTGAGCGTATTGAGGGTATTTTGAAGCGTTTGAGCTTTTTTACTTGTTTCGCCAATTTGGGTTTGATACTGGCTAATCTCGGCATCGAGCTGCTTGATAATGAGGTTTCTTTCTTCGATTTTCTGTTTGAGTTCGTCGATAGTAGCTGCATTGGTGCGTGCATTTATAAGCATGCCTGCGCACAGTATTAAACTAAATAAAAGAAAATTTCTGGACGTACTACGCATGATTTTTTAGGAAGGCAATTCCCCCTTTAATTCTTTCTAAACTCTCTTCTTTTCCCAAAATATCTGCAAGGGTAAAGGGATCGGCCGATTTATCTTTGCCTGATAGCGCATATCGAAGTGGCCAGAGCACTCCTCCTCTCCCCTCGCTCTCGGCATAAGGCCAAATTGCTTCTTTGATTGCTCCAGCATCAAAATCTTTCTGATCATTCAATATTTCTGAAAGTTTTTCGAGTCGAGTGATTGTTTGGTCAGTGGTACTGTCTTTCCAAATAAATTTGCCAGCATCATATGCAGGTTTTTCGAAGAAATATGAAAATTCTCCTGAGGTTTTCATAGTATCTATGTCAGAAAGTATTTCAATTCTCTCTTTGATAAGAGAAAGAATTTTGGGATTGATTTTTTTCTGACCGAATTTTTCTTCGATCAGGTTCTGTATTTCTTTTTCGGGTATGAGTTTGATGTATTCTTTATTCATCCAACGAAGTTTCTCTACATTGAAGACTGCTCCAGCTTTCTGGATTTTCTGTAGAGTAAATTCTTTGATCAATTCATCCATACTAAAGATCTCTTTGTCAGTGCCAGGATTCCAACCCAAAAGTGCTAAGAAATTGATAAGGGCTTCTGGGAGAAAGCCTTTGTCTCTATATGAAAGCGTAGCTACGAGCTCGGCATGCTTGCGCTTGGAGAGTTTGGTCTTATCTGGCGCTAAAATAAGGGGTAAATGGGCATATATGGGTCGTGTGGCGCCAAGAGCCTCGATAATAAGGATCTGGCGAGGCGTATTGGAAATATGGTCTTCTCCTCGTATTACATGTGTTACTCCTTCATCGATATCGTCGACAACTACGGCCATGTGGTACAGCGGCTCTTCAAGAGTTTTAGCTATAACAAAGTCTTTGAGATCCGTCGTATCAAATGTAATATCACCTCTGACTTCATCTCTAAAGGTTATTTCTTTGTTTGGATTTTTGAAACGTATGACCTCGCTTCTTTGACCTTCTTCTTTTGGAGTTTCTTTAGAAATATAGGCATGGCCGCTGTCGATGAGTTTCTGTAGAGCTTTTTTATGCGAAGCTACATTTTCTGATTGAATAAACGTTTCATCGGCTTCGATACCAAGCCACTTCATACTTTCAAATATGTATTGCTCGTGTTCTTTGGATGAACGCTCTTTGTCGGTGTCTTCGATGCGCAATAGGAATTTCCCACCCTGCTGCTTGGCATAGAGATAGCTGAAAAGCATAGTTCGGACTGAACCTACATGCAAAAGCCCCGTAGGGCTTGGTGCGAATCGCGTAACTACCTTTGCTGGCATCAATGTATTATATCAAAAATATTAAAGGAGACGCAGCTAAAATGTGGCATAAAAAAAGACCCTTGTGGTAATAATTCTCGAAAGAATAATTACCTGAAGGGTCTTCACACCGACCGAAGTCGGAGGTATCGTTTGCTGACTCTGTCGAACATCGGATACATGTACATAATATCAACTCAGCAAAACCATGCAAGCATTAAAAATAGTTATGAAATAGAAATGTGGGTGTGGTCAACTATTCTATTCGTGGCTGAGGCCAACTGCGACGAGTTGTTCAGCAATCTGTTTGGCTGCATCGGGCTTAGCAAATGTTTTTGCACCAGCAATCATTTTTTCTTTGAGTGTGTTGTCACCGAGGATATGATCTATTTCTGCAAGTAGTACGTGAGGCTTCAAATTGTTCTCCTCTATCACCTTGCATGCACCGGTGTGAGCGTAGGTATAGGCATTGGTACGTTGATGATTGCCATTGGATTCGGTAATCGGTATCAAAATACTTGGAAGACTCCAAAGGGCGATTTCGAAAATGGTTGAGCCAGCTCTTGAAACGACAATATGCGCTGCCCCGGCCGCCATCTTGAGATCGAGCGGCTTGAGCGTATCGTATGGACGATATCGATCGCTGTTTTCGCTCTCACTGAGCACTACTCCAGCCGTACGTTTGATCTCTTCTATATTCTGCGAGCCTGTCTGATGAATGACATAATATTTTTTTACTAGTTCAGGCAAAATGTCGAGAACCGATTCATTGATTATTTTTGAACCTTGAGAACCACCCAGAATAAGTACGACAGGAGTCGAGCCATCGAAGCCAAAATATTCCCTGCTTGTCTCACGAGGCGCGATCAGTACTTCCCTTCTAATAGGATTGCCGACTACTGCGATAGGTCGTTTCTTAAAATACTCTGCAGTTTCTGGATACGAAAGCGCGACTCGATATGCAAATCTTCCTGACCATGCATTGACCTTGCCTGGGACAGTGTCTGATTCATGAATAATGATTGGAATACGCAAAAATCGAGCTGCAAAAAGCGTGGGAAAACTGCCATAGCCACCTTTGCTGAAGATCACGTCAGGATAGAGCAAAAGAAGCTTCCAAAAGGCTCCTATGACCCCAAAAGGCATCTTTATCGCATCAATGATATTGAGCAATGAGAAATATCTGCGAACCTTGCCCGAAGTGACAGGTATGAAATTGATATTGTTTTCAAACAAGACATTTTCATCATATGGCTTTGGAGCCATAAAATAGAGTTCTGGCTTGAGAAGTTTTTTCTCTTGAGCAATGCGATTGACCTCTTCTGCGACTGCAATAATAGGATAGAAATGTCCGCCAGTACCGCCGCCCGTGAAAAGGATTTTCATAAGTAAATTATAACCTACTTTTTAAATCTCGAAACGCTCAGGATAATACCCACCTCGGCCAAGCCGACAAGCATCGAAGTACCACCCTGTGAGACAAACAGCAGTGGTACGCCTGTCAGGGGCAATATTCCGAGCATCGCTCCAATATTCATAAAGGATTGCCCGATCATAATAATGACAAAACCGATAACCAGATTTGATCCAAAAACATCAGTAGTGTTGGAAGCAATCTTAAGCGCTTGTAATGCAAAAAGTAAGAAGAGCGTGATAAGTATGACTGATCCGGCAAAACCAAACTCCTCTGCCTCGACAGCAAATATCGAGTCGCCGATTGCTTCAGGAAGATAATTGAACTTCTGTATACTCTGTCCATAGCCTCTACCAAAGAATCCTCCCGTACCGACGGCAATCAGTGCTTGTTGAAGTTGATAGCTCGAACCCTGAGCATCTCTCGATGGATCAACAAACGATAATATACGTTGCTGAATATATGGCCGATAAAATGCCAGTCCAGCCAAACCGACAAGTCCGACAAGCATCAACAATCCTATATGTCGCCATTTGCCGCCTGAAATAAAGAACATACCAATAAATGCCAAAATAATGATTGGATCGGTATCGTGTTGGAGTAAAAGCAAACCTTCGATCAGGCCGGAAATAAGTGCTAGAGGAATGAATCCGTTTTCAAACGTCTGTATGTCTTTGATTCTCCCCGAAAGCCACGCTGCATAATAAATAACCGCTACGAGCTTGAGAATTTCCGAAGGTTGAAATGAAAAGCCTCCAATCGAAAGCCATCGTGACGCTCCACCGTATGATTGTGAAAGTCCTGGAATAAAAATAAGAAGGTTGATACCTATTCCGCCCAATAAGAGTGGCAATGCAAACCTACGTAGATATTTGTAAGGAATATTGGCCAAGGTAAGCATGGCCAATCCTCCGCCGACAATGCCAATGATGGCTTGTTTGAATGCCAATGATGCATAGAGTGATTCTTCTCGAGCCAATCTACCCAAAGATGCCGACGAGAAAATAATATACCCTACTACGACAAGTATGAGTACGATAAAGAGAAGTCTGCGATCTATGGTCTTGCCTTTTATCATATAGTTAGCCGACTACTGCGAGGGTTAAACCAAGAATTGCCGCGACCACGCCAATAATCCAATATCGCATGGTCACTTTGTATGCAGGCCAGCCAAGTGCTTCAAAGTGATGATGTAGTGGAGCAATGCGGAGCAATTTCTTTTTCCTAAATCTTTTTGAAAGTATTTGTAAAATATTTGAAGCGGCAGTTGCAATCAGTGGCAAACCAATAATCGGTAGCACGAGCAAACCATATCCTCCGCGGACCGACGTACTATTGGTCTTTACGATTGCATCGGTCATAAATGCCACTACTGCCAGGGTCATAGTCAGTGCCATACTGCCGGTTTCGGTCATGTAAAAGCGCGCCGGAGGAATATTGAACCAAAGAAATGCCAAAATACCTCCAGCGACGGTTGCGCAAAATGCAGCGAGATTGATTTGATTTTGGAAAAAGGCAATACCAGCATATGCAGTAAACATGGTGGCAAATATTCCTCCCGCCAAACCATCGATACCATCGATCACTCCACCTGAATACAAGCCAATCATTACCAGAGCAAAAAGAGGAATAATTCCTACACCGATAAATAAGTCGTCACTAAAAGGAATACCAATGCTGGTGACACCGAGCTTGGTATAAAACCACCATCCCCAGACAAGTCCAAGTGCGCCGACGACAAGCAGGCGCTTTTTCAAAGATAGTCCCCCCGCTCCCTTTTTGATTTCCAATAAATCATCGATAAGTCCCACAAAACCTCCAAAGAGCAATGTTACGAGCGGTATCCATGTCTGGTTGCGACTGACAAGGTCGAGTTTTATAAATGCATCTATTTTAAAAATGTATGGCAAAGTCCAGAGCAATGCCACGACAATACACACGCTCGCCCAAGCAATAACTCCACCCATGCGAGGTGTACCAGTTTCTTTTTCAGTGTGAAGAGAGTTGAAAACAGTTGCAGTTGTACCGTCGAGGGCTTTTTTGCCGCCAACTTTTTTCCAGAGTTTGTATTTGTACAGATAATAGGTCCAGAGGGGTGTGATCGCTATGCCGACTATGAAGGATAGGACTGAGGGCAGAAAAACTTTAACGACATCGATAATCATGTACAGATTATACGGCGTATTGTCTATTTTTCCAAAGAGCTATACGCAGTATAGGCAAATGTTGTGCCGGCCAATTTTATAATATCGTTGAAGCGGCCGTCATATGATGAAGCAAGGGCTACAATGACTACAGGACGATCAATGCCGACATTGATAATTACGGCGAGGTTGCCACCTGCAAGGTCGCTATAGCCTGTTTTGGAGCCTATGAGGCCAGGTATGGCGTCGGCAACGACATTGGTGTTCTCTGCATAATGACTACCCATATCGCTCGATATAGAAACCTTGTCATTTTTGGTTGCCTCAAATATTTCTGGATGATTGGTCATGGCAAATGAGAAAAGTTTGGCCACATCCTGCGCCGATCCATATGCTCCAGCTTCTGATTGGTTGACATCGAGCCCAGTTGGATTTTCAAAACGCATTGAGGTCAAACCTAGCTCTCTCGCCTCTTCATTCATGCGAGTAACAAACGATTTTCCTGGTCGTACAGCTTGCACTGCCGAAGCTACTGCACGTGCGCCGTCATTGGACGAAGACACCAGTGTAAATTCGATAAGATCGAGCAGATTCCATCGCTCACCTCTTAGAAGCCCGCTATCACCTTCTTCTGCAAGCGCTTCATCATTGACTGCCAGCTCGGTATTGCCCGATGCTTCTTGAAGAGCAACTAAGCTTGTCATGATTTTGGTAATAGAAGCCAAAGGTAGTGGCTTGGTAGCGTTCTTGGCATAGAGCACTTCCCCTGTTGTCATGTCATAGACAATGGCTGCTTTAGCACTAACAGTAACTTCGTCAAAAGGATTTGTTTGTGCTGTGCTTGTTGCTACAGCGAGCGTTCCATCTGGTTTTGAAAAATCATATATAAAGAGCGATGATACCAGAGTAACACTTGGTACGCCGATCAAAACAGCGACAAGTAATATATCTGATAGTGTTTTGGGTATGAGTTGCTTCATGAAATCAGAATATTAGAAAATGGTAAGCAACGTTTAAGATTGTGAGTCTGATGAAGGTGTTGTTTGTTCTGTTGCCTGGTCTGTCTGATTTGCATTGGCTCTGAATTTTACCAATTCTTCCCTGTATGAAGCAAATTCAGGTAAATCTTGAACCGATGTCACTCCCAAATGCGCGAGTAGTTCGGTAGTGGGTTTGTAGGTAAATGTCCTGCCGTCCTGAACTCTCTCAACAAGCCCGCGGACCATAAGACTGCGAACGATAAATTGCGAATTGACTCCTCGAATAAAATCAATATCTCGGCGAGCGATTGGTCCTTCGTACAAAATCACCGACAATGTTTCCAAACCAGCCTTACCTAGATCTTTGTCGAGCTCTTCTTTGGTCAGTTTCTCAATAAGAGCGCTGATTGCTGGAGCAGTGCGGAGTTCTACTTGTTCTTCTGTTCGTATGAGAGCAATTCCCCTTCCTATAAGTTTCTCTGAAAGCTCGTCTAGCGCTTGTTTGATTTCTTCTGTGCTTTTTTCAAATACTTTTGCAATTTCTTTTATCGATACTGCTTCACCTTTCCAAAACAAAAAACTTTCGATCTGCGCATCGAGAGAGATATTATTTGTTTGTGGTTCAGGATTCATAATTTGTTTCTTTATTCCCCTCCTCGAAAGAGGAGGGGTGGCCGTTAGGCCGGGGTGGTTGGGTGGGGTTTATAATCTCTATGTATAACTTGGCACACCCACCTCCTCCTTGTGCAATTCTATATCAGCAAAATGCATATCTTGCTTGGCCATTATAACCCCTCGCTTCACAAGCTCAAGCATAGCCAAGAAACTGACAATAATATCCACCTTCTCGGCTTGGCCAACTGAAGCAAAATTTTTGAAACTCATGGTAATACTTTTCTGCACTCTATCGACGAGCTTATCGATCGCTTCTTCGAGAGAAATAATTTTACGTACCGCTACTTCTGGAAGCTTCTCGGTCTTCATCATTCTCGAAAGAATATCTTTCATGGACGCTGCCATCTGAATAATCGAAGTGTCTTTGTCTGGTACAAATACTTTTATGTTTTGCTCCGTTTCATTCTTTAAGAACATTATATATGACCCAAACAGGCCCTGAACGTGCCCAGAAAGCTCCTTGATGCGTTTGTAATGTGCCAAGCGCATTTCGAGCTCTCCTATACTTTTCTCTTCGTCTGGAGTCAAACTGAGGTTTGGTAACAAAGAACGAGATTTGATAAGTAGCAATGTCGATGCAACAAGGATAAATTCTGAACTTTGATCTAATGGGAATTCTTGATGGTTTTCTATAAAACCAATAAAATCGTCGGCAATGGCTGCCAAAGATATTTCATTGATAAACAGTTTGCGCTTTTCTATAAGATCAAGCAGGAGCTCGAGTGGTCCTTCATATGATGTAGTTTTGACGTGGAATTTATTGTGTGCGTGAGTTGTCATCTTTATTCCCTCCTAAAAATAATCAATCTTCATTGCCTTCTTTGCCTCTTCAAGCGTTTCAATAGCAACTTTTCTGGCTTTTTCTGTTCCTTCTTTCACTATTGCTAGTATTGCATCTTTATCTTTGGCCAATGTTTCTCTTCGAGTTCTAATAGGAGTAACGAGATCAATAAGAATCTGTGTTAGTCGCTTCTTGAGTACAACATCACCTAGTCCGCCTTTTTCGTATTGTTTCTTGAGATCAGCTACTTCTGTTTTGTTTGGATCGAAAATATCGAGATATGCAAACACAACATTGCCTTCTACCTTGCCTGGATCACTGGCTTTGATATGTCCTGGATCGGTGTACATTTGATTGACCTTCTCTTCTATTTCTTTGTCAGTAGCAGAAATATAAATCGTATTGCCAAGTGACTTACTCATTTTTGCATTGCCATCGATACCGACAAGACGAGCGTGCGTACCTACCAATGGTTTTATTTTAGGAAAGACTTCTCCGTAGAGTTTATTGAACTTCTCGCCTATCTCATTGCACTGCTCTATCACTGGCAACTGATCTTCTCCGACTGGTACGATATTGCCTTTGCAGAAAAGAATATCTGCAGCCTGATCTACTGGATACGCAAGAAAACCTGCTGGCACGTCTTCTTCGTAGCCTTTTTGCTTCATTTCGCTTTTGACGGTTGGATTGCGCTTGAGACGGGCAAGAGTGACGAGGTTTAAAAAGAACAGAGAAAGTTCTGAACGTTCTGGTATGCCGGATTGTACAAAAATAGTGGTCTTTTTTGGATCGAGACCGCAGGCAAGATTATCTAGCACTACCTCAAGCATATTGTCGCGGACTTTTTCTGGATCATCAGCATTGTCTGTAAGAGCTTGCATATCGGCAACCATGTAAAAAGAATTGCCAGCGTGCTCATCTTGAAGTTTGACTCTGTTTAAAATCGAACCGACATAATGTCCCAAATGCAACTTACCAGTAGGTCGATCGCCAGTGAGAATGGTGTTTTTGTGTTCTTTTTTCATATTAACTTATTACATCAGGCTCAATAGTAAGACCAAGCTCTGACAATTGTTCAAAGGTTACTCCAGAAGGTGCATCCATCATCAAATCTTTGCCTTCACCAGTCTTTGGGAATGCGATTACTTCACGAATATTTGGTTCGTTTTGTAAAAGCATGACAAATCGATCGAGTCCCCACGCAATACCTCCATGTGGTGGTGTACCGAGTGTGAAGGCCTTGAGCATGTGACCGAAGTTCTTCTCTATTACATCTGCGTCATAGCCCATGATTTCGAATACTTTCTTAAGCGCTTCTGGTTGATGGTTGCGAATACTTCCACCACCGATTTCAAAACCGTTGAGAGCAACGTCGTATTGCGAAGTCAGGATATCAGCAATATTTTCTTTTTTAGAGAGCCATTGGCGGTGTTCTGGTTTTGCAGCCGAGAAAGGATTGTGTGTAAATGTCCACTTGCCATCCTTTGTCTTTTCGAAGAATGGAAAATCAATCACCCAGCAAAATGCGAGAAGATTTGGATTGTCTTTATCTTTTCTCATATCTGGTCGGTCATTACCATATTTCTCCATAGCATCTTTGTATGAAATTTTTGGAAAAGGAATTTCTTGAATTTCTTTTTCAGGATAGAGGGTTTTTACGATATCAATAATCAACTTTTCGTTGAGTGCCATGACATCTTCTCTTTCAACAAAGCTCAATTCCATGTCGACTTGAGTAAATTCAGGCTGTCTGTCGCCTCTTAAGTCTTCATCTCGCATACATTTTGCAATCTGGAAATATTTTTCTACACCAGAAGACATCAGAAGCTGTTTATACTGCTGAGGAGACTGCGGCAATGCGTAAAACTTACCTTTCTCAAGGCGTGAAGCTACCAAATAATCCCTCGCTCCTTCTGGAGTAGATTTGGTAAGGATTGGTGTTTCTACTTCTATAAATTTTTCTTTATCTAGCCAATCACGAATGTATTTAATAACTTTGTGTCTATTACGGACGTTCTTTTGCATACGAGGACGGCGCAAATCGAGATAACGATACTTCATGCGTACTTCTTCACCGATCTCTCTACCGTCGTTTTGAATATCAAAAACAGGAGTGTCAGATTCATTGAGGACCGTAATACCTAAAATCTCAACTTCAATGTCGCCGTTTTGTTTTTCCTTTTGAATATTTTTCTCTGGGCGCTTATTGATCTTACCTTTGATCTCCACAACCCATTCAGCGCGAAGTTTATTCCCTACTTCATGAGCATCTTTAGCATTGGGTAAAATAACTCCTTGCACATACCCACTCATATCTCGTAGATCGAGAAAGATCAGTTTGCCTTGATCACGTCGGACATCAACCCAGCCTTTGATTGTCACTTCATTGCCCACCTGAGAGCCGAGGTCGCCGATATATGTTCTTTCCATAATATAGACATAGTAGCAGAAATAAGGGCTATTTTCCAAATAAAAAGGACCCCAGCTTGAAAGGCTGGGGTCCACGTAACTACCGGACGGTCCAAGTCACGGCAGTATATCAGTTCAGGCACCGACAGGGAGACGTGCTTGAGCGCGAAGACGTTCATGGTTTCTGACCGCTTCAGTATCGATGCGAAGCGGGTCGGTTTCTATCTGCTCTGAGCACTCAATAAGTGCTTCCAGAAGCAGATCGAAGAATTTACAGACTGGCACTTCCACATCCTCAGGAAAGATTTCAGTATTACCTTCGGTCGGCAACTTGATCTCGTTGCCGTACTGAGGCATGCTGACCTGCTCGCCGTATTCTCGACGTAAATGCTTGATGAAGCACTGGTATTCATCGGCGCTGATCATGCGGAAGAGCTGCTCGAGGCCGAACTTGAAGTGTGCGCGGCCATTGCTGCCCATTTTCGTTTCTAGGTAGGAATTGTGAACGGTCTGTTCCCTGCGTTCACCATATTTGATGATGAACCAGTTGCTGACCAGTACAGCAATCTCCATTGCCCTTTTGACGATATTCGCGTCTATGCAGTCGCGAGTGTTGGATCTGTGCATAATGCACCTCCGTGTGAAAAACCTATATAAAAGACCAAAACAACAGCACTCTTCCTATCACGAAAAATGAGTGGTGTCAAATAATAATTTACTTATTTTTGAGGGATTGCGGTTTTATATCAATATCCCAATACATCATAAGGAAGAACCATGAAAAAGAAACCAACTCCACTAAGAGTATGATTCCGATGATGATTAAGAAAAGTATCATGTACTTTACCTATTGAGTTGTTTACTACTCCCCAATCGCTTCTTGTGTGACACTACCAGGCTTGTTATCTGTTGGAAATTCGATATAGAATTGCGAACCTTTGCCTTTGCCTTCTGATTCAGCCCAGACCTTTCCATTTTGTGCTTCTGTCATTTGCTTGACGATGAAGAGTCCGAGACCAGTACCAAGTGTATTCACATTCTGTGCATCATCTGCCCTACTGAAACGCTTGAAGAGTTTTGGCATTGTTTCAGGACTGATACCGACACCAGTATCTTTGATAGCAATTTTGATTTTTCCAGCTGATGTTTTTTCGATTCCAACAGTGATCGTACCTCTTTCAGTATATTTGATGGCATTGTCGATAAGGTTGCCAATGATTTGCTTTGCCTTACCAAGATCGAGTATTGCGTCAAATGAATCGTTGGTAATATTCTTATCGAGAACAAGTTGCAATTCTTTGCCAGAAAGGTTTGGTTGGAGTTCTTTGACGATTTGATCTATCACTGAACGTAGTTCAACTTTTGCTAGATCGTATTTCATTTTACCGAGTTCGAGTCTTGATATGTCGAGATAGTCTCCTACAACACCGACGAGGCTGTGTGCTGAGAGATACATTGTTTGTACTGCCTCTTTGATTTCATCTGAAACTGGTCCATAGTCACCTTCCATAATAAGAGATCCGTAGCCTTTGATTGCTGCCAATGGAGCTCTGATTTGATGGGTTGCCAACGAAATGAACTGAGTCTTCTGGGCATTGAGATCTTCGAGGTGTTGGTTTGCGTCTTGGAGTTTACTTGCCAATTTTTCGATTTCTTCTCTTTGTTCTACTTCACGCTTCACACTGCGGACGAGGAAAATACCTACAATGATAAATATAAGCAGTGTAATCGAATTGAGAACGTGGTTGATGGGATTTTGGATAAAGAAGAACTGAGATGCAATAAGTGCTCCAGAGACAAACGTAAGAGCTTGAGTAGCAATCAACTTTATATTAAATGTCCTATAGCGGACGATAAGATATGCAAGAAATGCAAGGAATATCACCATTCCCAAAGATCCAATAAAGCTAATTTCCTGAATCCCAGTTATCTGTCCCGCAATATTTGAACCGACAAACAACATGGTGAAAGAAACAATACCGATACCTACGTATATAATTTGTTTTCTAAACGAGTTGGTCTTTGGCACTTTTCTGTATCTGCCGATACATATCCCAGCTATCCACGCGATTACAAATAGTTCACCAATATACATATAATCCCAAAAATGCCCTGGTATTCCTTCGCAGTTGGTGGTGTTGTAGTGAGTAATGTTGAAATAGCTTGGTAGTGCTGTGAAAACAGCAAACATTATAGCGATAAGTATAAGCTTCAATTTTGGTGAGATATCCTCTCTATCCTTAGAAGTAATTACATGCGTAAAATAGATAGCAAAAATAAAGATTGGAATTTCCAATATAGGTGTAATTTGCCAACCAAACATAACTGCGTCGTTATAGGCAGCAATCCAAAGTATCAAAATATCTAGAACCCATAAGGTAAAGAAGGCGCAGATTCCAAAAAGTAACTTACTAAGAAGTGATTTGTTGTCTTTATAATACACAAAAAAACCTAGGAATAAGGAGATAACAATTGTCGGAATATATGTATAAAAAAGTAAATGAGGGGCTATCGATATATCAAAAAAACCTAGAAAACTAGGAATTGAGTCCGAACAAAACATTGGGTTCATGGACTGATTATAACCTACCTAAAGAAAAAATATTACATGTATCCCCACCAGCGTAGCTTATCGTATGTGTTTTCTATAAACCCAGTACCGATATCATGTCTGTAGAACATTTTTGGAATGTAGATGTGTCGTATGAGCTTATCAATTTTGTTTCGAGCAAATTTAACAGTCTTATCTACAGCAGTAACGTATAAAATATAACCTTGGTAATCAGAAATATAATATTGTTCCTGATTCCCTACTTTTTTCATTGCTACGCCCTCTAGGTGAATGTGATTAAAGTGTTTTTGTTTCAAAATAGGATCAAAATGCACATGCATTCCCTTCGGAGACATCTCTCTAAGCTTTTTCGTATAAGGGAAAGGAGGAACAGTGACCAGTACCACTACTCCATATCCTCTTTTCCACTTTAGATTATATTGTTTGCCGTCAGCAATTGCCTTTAGAAATTCAGCCCACGGAGATTTATGAATTTCAGATTGAAGATAGATTATAGGTGATCCAAATCTTGGTGTTGCTTCGAGTGGATATGCCCCTGTTTCATTAACAATACAATTTATATCAATATCACCACGATAATTTATTTTTTGTAGATACGGTTTAAGTTTAGCTAAAGTTTCTAAAAATAGTGGATTTTTTTCATTGTCGTCATACCAAGCTAGAGTACCCATTTCGCTTGTTGCCGGTCCCATATCTCCTGGAAAGAATTTCTTGTGCTCAACATTCATTTCAATAGGTCCAACCCAGTCGGTACCGTTGAAATATCGAGCCACACCTATCTCAACACCCTTTATCTTCTGTTGAAGGGTGATAGTGCGCATCTGGCCTTTGAGGTTTGTTTGATAATTTTCAAGGACATTTAGAACGTCACGATTATCATCAAAGTTTCCAACATAGTTTAGGCTTTTTGATGCTGCACCGTTTTGCTTGATAACCCAAGCCCCTCTATTTTTCTTGATAAAACTGATTGTGCTTGGAATATCTTGAAAATTTTTAATTGGAACTGTTTTGATTCCATGCTGAGCAAAGATTTCTTGAGCGTATTGTCTATCCTCTTCAAGTTTGTCAGCCATTTCTGAGCCACCGAATACAGAATAGCCATCTTTTCTAAGCTGGTCTTGAATTTTTCCATAGCCTATATCATCAAAAACGATAAGACTGTCCTTACCCTTCCCTACCCACTTAAGTTCCTTTCTCCAATCCTCTGTTTTGTCGACAAGATTTTCAAAATTTTCTTTTCTGTCTTCGTCATCAATAAAAAGCTTTACTTCATGACCTTCGTCCTTCATGAGCATAGCTAAGTTGGCAGCAATTACATTGCTTGATGAGATAAAAAGAATTCTCATGATATAATTTCTCTAATGAAAAAAGTGGTCAATATTTCGCTCGTCGTTCTGATTCTGTTCGGTATAGCGTCCATTTCTTTGGTTTTCTACAATACAGTGGTTAAGAGAGATTACAGTGTTGTTGAGATTGAGGAGTAGTTTCTACTGAATTTCGTTGTACTTCACTCCCCTTTCTATAAAATTCATCTCTACTTCTTTGCAATCGAAGTAGTTCTGAGCATATTCTTTAATATGATCTGTAATGAATTTCTTGCAAGAATAAATATCTATAGAGATGAAGTTTTTTGGAGTGAGGGTGTGGATCTGTATACCGCTTTCAATAAGTGGCACCCATCCGCTTAGACCAGCTTTGTCTGGATATTTAATTTCATCACTTTTAAAAATAAAAGGAGGAGACTGTTTGCTCATATTGAGCTGTTGCACTAGGTCTTCGAGAAATTTGTAGCAAAGTGAAAGATCATCGCAGGCACCTTCTTTGCAGCCGTAGAGGTCGAGGGTAAGCAGATAACCGAATGGGGCTACTTTTGACATATATTAAGTATTGTGTTCTTGATTATACATTATTCCCTTTAATTCGGCAAGGGTAGTTTTAAACCGCTAGTAAATAGGTGCCAAGTATGATGATCCCAATCCCTAAGATTTTCTGGATTAAATTCGTTCTATTGAGAGATTCCTCGGCTATTTTAGGAAGGAAAATAGTCAAAATAAGGCCAATAATAAAGACAAATGCAGGTTGAAAGGCATTGACTAGCAGTACGAGTGCTACTGGAGCTAAGAGGCTGGCAAACTGTGTTACCCCATCAGCAACGATAACAGCAGTTTCATTGAATGAGTTGATTGCAAGAATGCTAGCCTTGTTTGCTTTTAAGACCTCAAAAAACTGTTTTCTGTATGAAGGAATGAAGGCTAAAAATGCAAAACCAAGAATTACTTTGCCCACCAAAGACCAAAATGTAGAAGGCCAAAAGCCGTCATCAATCGCTATCAGTTTAAACACCACTCCATTTATTGCGTAGAACAAAGAAGCAGTCAGCATTAGCAAAACCACCTTTTTCTTAAATCGTATCTTCCCCAACCCTACTTCGAACGACAGTATCAGTGCCCCAACTAAAATTATTAGTGAAGCTAGTCCTTGATTGAAGTTTAGAGTTTCTCCAAGAATAAAATATCCAAGTATAAATCCAAAAATAGGTATGGTTTGGTAAAAAGGTACAACAAATGAAACCTCATCTACTTGCAGGGCGTAAAAATATAAAACAATGCTGATAACAACCAATGCTCCATTGATCGCTAGGATGATTGCTAGCGCAATGTTTACATCAAAGACATTGGGTTCGATATACATCACCACTGGCAAGGCGAAAATACTGAAAATCGATGAAAATATTACCAGTGAGCCAACTGCCCCATTCTTAAGATATTTAGAGATAAGATATTTATCTGTATGATTCGCCAGTGCGTACAGTATCGGACCAATTAGGGCAATAAAAAACCAGTTCATGTAGTTAACTTAGATTATATCAAACTAGTAGTTGAATGATTCTATCTGCACTCTCTTTATTAACAATCTTCCACGATTGAAGATATGCAGGGTTTTTTGAATATGTTTTGATGCGATCGATGCGGTCTTTTCCGAATCCAAGTTGCCCTGCTACCTTCAGGTGAATTGCGTGAATCGGAATATGTCGGCGAGTGAGAGGTTTTTCTTTCTCGTATTTTTGCATTAATGTAATCCACTTCTTCTCAATTTTTTTGAAGTTGTGAGTCAAAATAACATGAATGAGTTCATGTGTGAGATTGTCAATATTGTCGTCAATATCTTTTTCAATTTTAATAGCTAATGGTTCAGAAAATGAAGCTTCTGTATTAACGTATACTGTAAGTTTTTTAGGTAACTTTAAACCAAGTACAGATTCAAGAGTTTTGATAATCTTTCCACCCTCTTTTTCCCAGCGTGTTTCCGTAGACTCTTTATTCTTGTTAAAAGCTTTTGTCCATGTGCCTCCAAGGGCATTATTGAGTTGTGGTGAATACTTAAAATCCATACATACAGGAGAATATCATAGATAGTATTATTGCAAACTAATGTGGAGGGGTTAGAATTATACTAGGCTGTATCGGGGACGTTGCTTGGGTGAAAGGAGTGTTATGATCAACTGGCAACGCCCTACGAAAAGTCCGCCCGATGAGCTGGAAACACAATCCGTATCATATCTACGAGCGCTCGTAGAGTACGAGTCGTGCGAACGCGAATCAGCGGCACGGGTTCTAGTACAGAAACTCAAGGAGCAGAAACAGAAAGGAGAAGAAGTACCCGAGAAGTACCTACAGACGATCGAGAGAAATGTCGCGTCTCTAAGTGCAGAGATCAACGACATTCGTATGTGGGTTCAATGAACAAAGGGCTGTACCTCAGGATGCAGCCTTTTTTATTTGCGAAATTACATCTTCTTATTGTCCGTCACCTTGTACCATTCGTAGACCGATCTAATACCCTCTTCGAGACCGATTGTAGGAGACCACCCGAGTTTTTTGATTTTACTTACATCGAGAAGTTTGCGAGGTGTACCATCGGGCTTGCTCGTATCCCAAGCAATCTTGCCTTTGAAACCGACAACTTTGCTGACCGTTTCTGTAAGCTCTTTGATTGTTACATCTTCACCTGTGCCGATATTGATGATTTCTGAACCAGAATAATTGTTCATGAGAAAGACGCAGGCTTTGGCCAAGTCATCGACATGTAGGAATTCTCTCTTTGCTGAACCAGTACCCCATGCACTGACTTCTGGAGCATTCTTTTCTTTTGCTTCATGAAATTTTCTGATAAGAGCTGGAAGAACGTGAGAGTTCTGAAGATTGAAGTTGTCATTGATACCGTACAGATTGGTAGGCATAACAGAGACAAAATCGGTGCCGTACTGTTCATTGTAGCTTTGGCACATGGTGATACCGGCGATCTTGGCGACGGCATAGGCCTTGTTGGTAGGCTCTAGAGGGCCTGAGAGCAGCGCATCTTCCGTAATAGGCTGTGTGGCCATTTTTGGATAAATGCATGAACTACCGAGGAATAGGAGCTTCTTAATGCCATTGGTATAGGCATTGTGAATAATATTGTTCTGAATAGTGAGGTTTTGATAGATAAAGTCTGCAGGATAGGTTTTGTTGGCAATGATACCGCCGACTTTGGCAGCAGCATTGAATACGTATTCAATCTTTTCATTTTTAAAAAAATCAGAAACAGCAGTAGGATTGAGTAGATCCAATTCTTCTTTGTTTTTTGTAACGATATTTGTATAACCCTGACTTTTGAGCTCACGCACTAGTGCGCTGCCGACGAGGCCATTGTGACCAGAGATATAAATTTTACTGTTTTTGTTCATGTTTTAAATCTGCTTCGAGCATTAATTTAATAAGTTCCTTGAATTTGACCTTTGGTTTCCAACCCAAATGTTTCTTAGCTTTTGAATAATCTCCCAATAGTATATCAACTTCAGCTGGTCGGTAGTAGCGAGGGTCTATTTCAATGATTGTTTTGCCTGTATTGGCGTCTATTCCCTTCTCCTTGAGGCCTTTGCCCTTCCAGACGAGCTTCATACCAAGCTCTTTTGCGGCGATATTGCAGAAGTCTCTGACGCTGTAGGTTTCATTGGTTGCAATAATATAATCGTCGGCTTTTTTCTGCTGAAGCATAAGCCACATAGCTTCTACATAATCTTTGGCATATCCCCAGTCGCGTTTTGCATCGAGATTTCCCAGGTGAAGTTTGTCTTGTTTGCCGAGTTTGATACGTGCGAGGCCTTTGGTGATTTTGCGAGTTACAAACGTCTGACCTCTGCGCGGAGATTCGTGATTGAAAAGAATACCGTTGCAGGCAAAGAGGTTGTAACTCTCACGATAGTTTTTAGTAATCCAAAAAGAATATACTTTTGCGCAACCATAAGGTGAGCGTGGATAAAAAGGCGTTGTTTCTTTGATAGGAATCTCCACTGCTTTGCCAAACATTTCGCTCGATGATGCTTGATAGAATTTTGTCTTAATACCGGTGTCACGAATAGCATCGAGAATACGAGTCGTGCCTAGACCTGTAATGTCTCCTGTATATTCAGGCAAATCAAAGCTCACTCGAACATGACTCTGTGCACCCAAATGATAAATCTCATCGGGTTTAATCTTTTCTAAGATACGGTTGAGGTTGCTGCTATCAGCGAGGTCTCCGTAGTGGAGTTTGAGGTTGATTCCCTTTCCGTGGGGGTCTTTGTAGAGATGATCAATACGTTCTGTATTGAAAGAGCTCGATCGGCGGATGATACCGTGTACTTCATAGCCTTTGTCGAGCAGAAATTCGGTCAAATATGAGCCATCTTGGCCGGTAATACCTGTAATAAGGGCCTTTTTCATTAGGGTTGCATTATAAACCAGACCAGCCAATAAGGGAACTATTAATGGGTAAATGGCGCAAGTGAATAAATACTTTCTGGTTTCATTTCCATAATCTCTGCCCAGCTCTTTTTTGGATAGGCTTTTCTAAACGACTTAACTATTTGATAACCAATAGAGTATCCAGTCCATTTTTTATACTTTTTACTACCAAAAAAGATGTCATTGTAGGTACCAAACTTAGTTGATGTAAGAGCAGATTTGATTAATTCGAGTGTAGAGTGACATTCTTTATTACTTAAAGCTGTTGACCATGCTGCTGGTTTCCCTTTCATTACTTCTTCTCGAAATTGCTCGGCTAAGCCTTCAAATATAAGTATATCGAGTATAGAAAGTTTATTTACAGTCTTACTTTTATTTAAAAAAGCAGCATGGCTAAATTCATGAGTAATAGTTTCCCTTAATGATCGATGTGAGAACTTATTAATTGAAATGAAAACATGAACAGTGTTTTTGTATGAAGCAAATCCAGTCACACCCTTAAAGGCTTTATTAAAATTTTCATTTAACCAAGGAAAAACATAGATATTAATTGATGGAATTGATAATTGTGAAAGACACCTATTCAGTGCTTGCTTGATACTTTTCTCAATTTCACCCTTCACCTTTTGCTTTAGTTCTGGTTTGTAGGATGTAAAGGTATTTTGTTTATAAAAATCCGAAAGATTCTTTCTTAAGAATGACTTACTTAAAAATCCAGCAAATCCTACATTTTTATCGTCTCAGATGCTATCGACAAGTGCTTCAATAAACTTATTTTTGCTCTTAAATAAAGTTTCGGGAAAGCAGAATTGTATTTTGATTTTATTCATGCGATTTTCTACTGTTGCATTTCTTTAGACATTTCAACAGCTCTCTTTATTAAGTGATCGCCAACTATTCCCCAGTCAAAATACTCTTTTATGTTGCTCGGATCAATAAATTTTATTTCAGTAATATCTTCGTCTGGATCTGATTCGAAATCTCCATAGGGCTCCACAATACAAACAGAGCGTGATTGTCGAACTATACGATCTGGCTCGGGTATTTCCTGATACCCTAAGAGTCGATGAGAAATAACTCTCATATTTGATTCCTCTTTTATCTCTCTAATAGTCGCGTCTTCTACTGTTTCCCCTTCTTCAATACCACCACCTGGCGGAGTCCAGTGTTTTTTAGGAGCATGGTATACCACAAGTAATTTTCCCCTGTAAAAACAATAAGCACCTACATGCATCATTCCCGCGGGCAAATCCTCGTACTTTTCCATATCGTAATATACATAAGGAATATTCTTGCGAATTCTTGTGTTCATAATAGCTTCAATCTTCATATTACCTGTTTATAGCCTTTGTGATTCAAAAAAACAAGAGTAACAGATAAAATATTTATGAAGACGAAATACAAAAGTGATTGATCGTTTGGATTTTTGTTATATGATATTGGTATCCTCTGAAGACTGGAAATTCCCCCGCCAGCTCCCCTCTATTAAAGGGTCAGAACGTATCGGAGAAAAAGGGGGTCTCCGCAGAAGAGCTATAGACGACTGGAAACTTGCGTTCCAGTCGTTTTAGTTCATCAGTCTTTATTAAATGAATCGTGTTTATTTCAGTTCTTCCAGACGGCTGTCTTCCTATTTCAACAATTATTTCATGAAGAGGTGTTGAGCAAATAAAAATAAATTTTAATGTAGTCCGTGTATCTCGAAGTATTTTTAGAGGATTATTTATATTATCTGGAATGCTATCAAAAATAGTATCTGATATCTCTGGGTGGTAATTTAAGCTAGGTATGTTTCCTTTTATTTTTGCAATTACAAATTGGGATATGTAAATAGTGTCGCTACCAATTACATGCGCAATGATTGGCTTAAGTCTGGTGAGGAATTGTGGATTTTTATCATATATCTTTTGGCTATTTCTCATCCAACAAGCATAGAAAACACACCTTAAAGAAAAGGTTTAGATTTGTTAAATAATAAGTGAACTACTTCTTTCTAAAAAGCTTTTTGAGGAAACTAGACTTCTTTGTGGGTTTTTTGTGAGCTGCAGGTTTTGAAACACTGTCTTCAGGACGCATGAGTGGGAACAAAACAACATCGCGGAGATTTTTCTGACCCGTAAAGAGTGTGACAAGACGCTCAATTCCCATTCCAAATCCGGTAATAGGTGGCATGCCATGTTCCATGGCTGTAAGAAATTCTTCATTGACCTCCATTGCCTCTTCATCTCCTCCCTTCTTAGCTGCAGCCTGGTGTTCAAATGCTTCACGCTGCTTAATAGGATCGACAAGCTCGGAATATCCTTTGACTATTTCCCAACCAGCGACAAGAAGCTGATAACTCTCAGCAATGCGCGGATCTTCGTCAGTGACACGAGCCAGTGGTACAAGGTCAGCTGGATAATGCGTAATGAACGTAGGTTCTACGATATGTGGTCGAATTGTTTTTTTATAAATCTCATCGAGGATATTTGCTCGGCCGCGGTTTTCTATTTCTTCTGATCGTAGACCAAAATCCTTTGCTTGCTTGAGAAGTGTGGCTTTGTCGGCAAACATGTCGACATTTTTTGTAGCCAAAAGATCGGCAAATTTTACTCGCTTCCAAGGTTTTGAAATATCGATAGTGTGTTCCTTGTCGTCTTTGTCATATACCGTAAAGGTCGATTTTCCTGTGCTTTCAGTCAAAACCTTCTTGAGCATTTCTTCTGTCCAGGCAATACCGGCTTCGTAGTTTTCGTATGCACAGTACCATTCGAGCATTTGGAATTCTTGCAAATGACTTGGATCGATGCCTTCATTGCGGAAGTTGATGGCGAATTCGAATACTCTCTCCATACCCCCTGCTATAGCGAGCTTGAGGTCGAGTTCTGGGGCAATACGAAGATTGAATGGATAATCGAGGGCATTGTGATGCGTGGTAAATGGTTTTGCCAATGCTCCACCAGCTTGGACTTGCAGTGTGCGAGTTTGAATCTCGACAAAATTCTTTTTGATCAAGTATTCACGTAGTCCTTGTACGATATTGGATCGAAGTGTGAAGCGTTCAAATGTTTCTCTGTTTGCAATGAGATCAAGATAGCGTTGGCGGTATTTTGTTTCCAAATCTTCAAGACCGTGGAATTTGTCGGGCAATGGTCGCAATGTTTTCGACAAAAGTTTTATTTCTACCGCCAAAAGCGCTAGTTTTCCTTGCTTTGTAATAAAAGGTTCGCCGATTACTCCGACATGGTCACCAAGATTGATATATTTGAGAGCAAAATTGTACAAATCCCCTATTACATCGGCTTTGAGACAGATCTGGAGCTGACCAGTCTTGTCCTGAATATTCATAAAGGCAATCTTGCCGTGTTCACGTACGGTCATGACACGTCCTGCCAGCGAATATTCTTTTTTAGCAGATGCAAAGACATCGTCGGCTGAACGAGGAGTATTCTTTTCTACAGCTTCTATAACTTGTGCAGCATGATGCTTCTGATCGAAACGATCGGCATATGGGTAAATACCCTGCTTCTGGAGTTCATCGAGCATAGCTAAACGCACTGCGCGTTCGTCGAGTGCTGAAGTCTGTGTATCTGTTTTTGAATGCGACATTTTATTGTTTTGCAAAAAAGAGGGCTATGAAATAGACGCCAATCGCTCCTGGCAATGCATACCACATATCTGCATATGTAACTATTTGTTTAGGTAAAGCGACTAGAACGTCGATATTGAGTACATTAATAGCAATCACCGTCCAAAGCAAGATTGTCGCCACTGGGATCAAAATCTTGCTACGGCGGTACATATCTACGTATCTGCTGATGGCAAAGTAGATCAATACGCTTATTACAAGAAATACTACACAGAGCGAGATCGTCTGATGCGCGACAGTATCCTTCCAAAAGATCAATTTGCTTGAGAACGCACTTGTCTGCATGAGTAGTGCCGAAAACGCCGTTGCAAATCCAAAACGTACAAGGATGTTCATAGTCTAAACATTATACATGACGTATACGTTAAATAAATAACAATTACTCACTATATTTTGCGAGAGATGACGTGGAAAACGTGCCAGTGCTTCATGGTTCCTCTAGCTGTCTTACTATCCTTTTCTTCTTCCACAAAAGAAATTATCTCTAGATCCTTAAGTAATTCTTGAACTCGTTTTTTAGTATGAAAGGTCATCTTTGGATCTTTTGACCACTCATCTCGATCTCCAAAAAATTGCCCGCAAAATATACCTCCTTTCTTTAGTGATTCTTTTACTTTTTCAAAAACTGAATCAAAGTGTGCTGGTGCAGTAAATGGCAGAGCATACATGGCCGACGCTAAGTCATACTGTTCCTTTGGAAAATCGTAGTCTTCAAATGAAGTAGTAAAAGCATGCAGCCTATCGCTCGGAATATTTTTTGCTTCCTGCTCTACAAGAGGACTTTTATCTATCACTGTGACATCAAAACCTTGATCAAGAAGATATTTGGTGTCATTGAGAGCACCACCACCGATATCGATAGCTTTGTTCTTCTCGACGACGTGCTTGAGCGCCTCAACCAACAGAGGTCTTGGCAGCGTTGATTTCATTGATTTGTAATACTCAGACCAATTTGTTTGTGGCATTAAATATTTTTTATTTTATACCCCCTCCTCTTTCAACTGCTCCACTATCTCTTTTGCTTTTTTGGACAACTTCTGTGGAAGATCTATGGAGATCCTGAGAAGCAAGTCACCCCTTTTATGCTTGTCCACCGGAACACCCTTGCCTCTAACACGCAAAATCTCGCCATGGCTGACGCCGGTTGGAATAGTGACAGTTAAGTCGCCATCGAGCGTTTTGAGGGGCAAATCGCCCCCGAGGAGCGCCATTGAGAGCTTTATAGGTATATCAGCGACTAGGTTATTTCCCTCTTTCCTGAACAAGTTATGGGCTTTTACGTGTATCTTGATATACAGATCTCCTGCCTGACCACCCGCTATAGCCTCTCCACCACCGACAATACGCATCGTCTCACCATCTTCAACCCCTGTTGGAATCTTGAGTGTCATGTCTTCCTGACCCTTTGTTACTCCTGCTCCCTTACACTTTCTGCATGGATTGGTTGGAACTTTGCCGGTACCAGCACAAGTGTCGCAAGTACGCACCGATGCAAATGCGCCGATAAACGATCGTTTGGTCTCGTGAATTTTTCCTTTTCCCTGACAGGTATGACAGGTTTTCATTTCGCTGCCTGGTTCGCCCCTATTGCCTTTGCAATGATCGCAGAGTCCCGTTTTTGTGACACTGATCTTTCTTTCCACACCAAAAATAGATTCTGAAAATGTCAGTTCGGTATCGATCGATATATCTCGGCCGCGACGTGCCTGCTCTCTCGATCTACCCTGACCGCCAAAGAAACTGCCAAAGATATCGCCAAGATCAAATTCTATATTGTTTCCATTTGCACCTTGAGTGAATTGTGAGAAATCAAAACCACCAAAACCAGATGCGTCAAAGCCGGCACCATTGCCAAAGGCACTGCTGCCGAATTGATCGTACTGACTTCTTTTTTTATCGTCAGAGAGGACGCTGTAGGCCTCATTGGCTTCTTTGAACTTCACACTGTCACCATCCTTTTTATCTGGATGATGTTGATGTGCGAGTTTGCGAAATGCCTTCTTAATATCGTCCTGACTGGCATTGCGCTCCACCCCGAGGATTTTGTAGTAATCTTTCATAATTTCTCTTTAGGTTACATGGATTATACCTGATTTTTGGCTGTCGGATAGCTTGATTTGATTGACTTTTTCCTATTTAGTGATACAATGTATAACAGATCGAGCAGACGTTTTGTTCCGATTACTCTTACATGGAGACGCTATGCGGCGTATACACCATCTCGGAGAGGAAACGCATTCCACTGGAATGAAGGCGTTTATCGAACGACATCAGAACGGATTTGTGCTGACGTGCAGCGCTGTGGCGTTTGCCTTCATCGCAATACTTTGGATCGTCCGCAGTCAGCAATGACTGAGCAAACCGAAACCCCTAGATTATTACATCTAGGGGTTTGCTTTATTTAGCCTCTGTATCTCTTACATTTCCCTCCTCACCTCCTTGATTTGCCGAAGCGTCAGCAGAATTGGCGGCTGGATTTGCTGCATCACCCATTGGATTCTGACTCATATACTGACCGATCTTCTGAATCTCATTTGAGAGTGCTTCTGTTGCTGCTCTGATCGGAGCAACATCATTGCCATCTTTTACTTTTTTAAGATCGGCAATTTTTGCTTCTACTCCAGCTTTTACATCGGCAGGCACTTTCTCAGTAGCATCCTTTAGTGCTTTCTCAGATGTGTAGATGAGTTGTTCAGCAAGATTTTTAGCTTCAGCAGCATCGCGCTTAGCTTGGTCTTCACTGGCATGCGCTTCAGCATCTTTCTGCATCTTTTCTATATCAGCTTTTGAAAGACCCGAGCTACCCTGAATCGTAATAGATTGCTCTTTATTGGTAGTCTTTTCTTTTGCTTTAACATTGAGGATACCGTTGGCGTCGACATCAAATGTTACTTCTACCTGAGGGAGACCGCGTGGTGATGGTGGAATACCATCGAGGATAAATCGGCCAAGAGATTTGTTGTCATTGGCCATTGCGCGTTCACCTTGGACGACATGTATTTCTACCGACGTTTGATTGTCCGCAGCTGTTGAAAAGATCTGACTCTTCGATGCTGGAATGGTCATATTCTTTTCAATAAGCTTTGTCGCGACACCTCCCATGGTTTCAATACCAAGTGAGAGCGGTATAACATCGAGAAGAAGGACATCTTTGACATCGCCTTTGAGAATACCTCCCTGAATAGCAGCACCGAGCGCTACGACTTCGTCAGGGTTTACGCTCATATTTGGCTCTTTATTGAAGAAATCTTTGACGGCCTTTTGCATTGCTGGCATACGTGTCTGTCCGCCGACAAGAATCACTTCCTGAATTTCATTGATCTTAAACGGCGATGCATTCATTGCTCGTTTAGTGATTTCCATTGCTCGATCGAGGAATTCTTGAGTGAGTTCTTCGAGCTTAGCGCGAGTCATGGTGATCAAAAGGTGTTTTGGACCTTCAGCACCGGAGGTGATAAATGGAATATTGATTTCTGTAGAAACTGCTGTTGAGAGCTCGATCTTTGCTTTTTCTGCAGCTTCGTCGAGTCGCTGCACTGCAAGCGCATCCTTCATGAGATCGATACCGTTTTCTTTTTTGAAAGCATCAGCAAGCCAGTTGATAATTTTCTGGTCTATATCTTTGCCTCCAAGGTGAGCATCTCCATCTGTAGATTTTACTTCGACGACATCATCACCGACTTCGAGCACAGAGATATCAAATGTACCTCCACCGAAGTCGAAGACAACGATCTTTTCATCTTTCTTTTTATTGAAGCCATATGCAAGCGCGGCTGCCGTCGGTTCATTGATGATACGCAAGACATCGAGTCCAGCGATCTTTCCGGCATCTTTTGTGGCCTGACGTTGTGAGTCATTGAAGTATGCAGGGACAGTGATAACCGCCTCGGTGATCTTCTCACCAAGACGCGTTTCTGCATCGGCCTTGAGCTTCTGGAGGATCATCGCCGAGCTTTCCTCTGGTCTGTACCATTTGTCGCCCATTTTGACTTCTATGCCGCCATTGGCCGCTTTGCGGCTCTCAAAGGGCACTGAGGCTAGGTCTTTCTGTACAAGTGATTCATCGAAGTTGTGACCAATAAAGCGCTTTACCTGAAAGACAGTGTTTTTTGGATTGGTGACAGCCTGACGCTTAGCAAGAAGACCAACAAGACGCTCTCCGGTTTTTGATTGGGCGACGATTGAGGGAGTAGTGCGAACGCCTTCTGCGTTCTCAATGATTTTTGGTTCGCCGACTTCCATGACCGCCACCGCTGAGTTTGTAGTACCGAGGTCGATACCGATTACTTTTGACATAAATTAAATAGATTAACGTGTTAATAAAACAAGCTAATCTATTTTGTTGGTGGACGTGCAAATAACCAAGTTACATTATTTGAATGTTTATTTGAAAAAAGATATTGAAAAGGAGAAACAACAGGTCTCTTAATAGATGATTTGTTCTGTGCTGCTACCAATCTAGGAATCGAACTAACATTTCCAGCTAATTTTAGCTGGTTTTTATTTATAACCTTAATTATCTTAGGTTCAGAAACGCGAGTTTCATTGCCATAGGTTTCAACAAGCACAGCAACCACAAGTGTCGCTGTTGCTGTCTCGACGGTTTTGAAATGAATTTTTCTGTTTGTATAAACCTGAAGCATCGTATATGTATATTACAACCTAATTTGAAAAATATTTCAAATACTATTCCCAAATACTATTCATTGAAGTCGCCAACCTTTACTTTGGCTGGTCGGACTACCTTATCATGAAGCATGTATCCCTTTTGAATGACTTCAAGTACTTTGTGATCATTTTCTTTTGTATCAGCAGCTATTGTTCCAAGGGCTTCGTGTTTTGAAGCATCAAATACCTCGCCTAGAGGATCAAATTCTGTTAATCCCCTTTCTTTGAGCACATTCATGAGTTGCGAATAGATGTATTCGACACCCGATCGCCAGTTTTTGTCTACCTTTTCCCACGCATCTTTATTGGCAAAAGCCATATTGAAACTATCTGCGACAGGTAGAAGTTCTGAGACTAGCGCTTCGCTGGCAAATTTTACAAAATCTTTTTTGGCTTCTTCGTCTCGTTTGCGGATATTGATAAAGTCAGCCTGAGCTCTTTGCCAGTTATTTAGGTAACGCTGCTTCTCTTCCTCAGTTTCTTTGAGTTTGGTGCGGAGGGCTTTTATCTTGTCTTTGAGAGAGCCTTCGTCGACGATTTCTTCCTCGGCTTCGAGGGAAACATCCTGTTCATTTTCATCCATAGAGGTGTACATATTACATCAACTTTTTTCAAGTTGCAAAAGTAATTTAAAATAAAAAAAGACCCCCGAAACTTCGGGGGTGTAAATCAGTTGAAAAAAGATGGAATCGCAAGTTTAGGGGGCACGTTGCAAGCCTGTGCAGGATCCAAGAGTACAATCGAAGATGCATCCCTCTCACGTCTCATAATATCCTGAACACGACCCTTGAAGCGAAGCAACTCTCCCATGTTTTCAAAAAAAGGAGGTAAATCAACTTCTTTTGTACAACCCTGACATTTCCCTTTGCCCTTACTTGGAAGATATGCGAACCCATGAACATTCATCATTATGAAAAATCTTGGTGTCGGTAGTATGACTAACTGACAGTGAGGACATTTAAATTTGATTCGGTCTGAGATTCTTCCACTAGTCTGTCTTTTCCAGATATGAATCTTTATATCCATAGTCGCCTCCTATGTAAAGTTTCTGCGATTCATACTACTTTAGTATCAAAGACTGTCAAACAAAAACCACCCTTTCGGGTAGTTTCTGTAAGTAGATCTAACGCTTTGATCCCGCAAAAAATTTGCGGGACGAGACGTAAGCTAACGCTTACTCCACTGGGGAGCTTTGCGAGCCTTTTTGAGACCGAACTTTCGGCGCTCTTTAGCTCGTGGATCTCGCTTGAGGAAGCCTTCTGTCTTGAGTTTAGTACGAAGCTGACCGTCGATATCGATAATAGCGCGGCTGATACCGAGTCTAATAGCTTCTGCCTGAGAAGAAATACCACCACCTGCTACTTTGACCGTAATCTTGAACTTATGAGGCATTGCAGCGTGTGTAAGGCTTGCAAGAGCTGTTCTCTGGAGATTGATCAATGGGAAATAATCAGCGAGTTCTTTGTCGTTGACGATCACTGACTGTTTAGATGCTTCAGTCAAACGAACGCGTGCTGATGCGGTTTTTCGGCGACCTACTGCTTCAATGTATTTGCTGGTTTCTGACATAAAATTATTCGGTGACTTTGAGCTGCTTGATAATGCGGCTTCGGAGCTTGTTCTTAGGAAGCATTCCCAAAACTACCTTGCGAAGTACTTCAGGCATACCCTTCTTAGTGATTGCATTGCCGAGTGCTTCCTCACGGAGTCCTCCTGCAAAACCTGAGAAGTATTTGAATGCTGGAGCAGCAAGTTTCTTTTCAGAAATATCGAGTTTTGAAGCATTGATGACTTCAACAGTATCGTCTGTAGTTGTATTGCGCGCAAAATCAGTTTTGTTTTTGCCCATCAAGATCTTGGCAGCTTCGCTCGCTACCCTACCCATCTTTTTATCCTGTGCGTCTATAGTATGTTTCATATATTTATACGAATTCGATGATGGCCTTTTCTGCTCCGTCTGAAACGCGTCGTCCCGACTTGATGATGCGCGTGTAGCCACCGTTGCGAGTTGCGTATTTTGGACCAAGTGTATCGAGGATTTTCTTTGCACCTGTTTCAGAATTGAGACTTTCGCGGACATGGCGCATCGTTGCGACAGACTTGACCTTGCCTTTTGTAATAAGTCTTTCTACGAAAGGTCGGAGTTCCTTTGCTTTCATAAGTGTCGTTTCAATCTGTTCATGAAGAACGAGTGAGCGAGCCAAAGAAGCGATCAGAGCGTCGCGCTGAGCCATCTTTCTACCAAAGCTTCTTTTGTTTTTGCTGTGTCTCATTGTATTACTTAAGGAAAATGCCGAGCTGTTCGAGAGCGTCTTTAATTTCTTTTATACCCTTTGCACCAAGACCTTCGATTTCAAGAAGATCTTCTTCTTTCTTTCGTGAGAGGCCGCCAACCGTGCGGATATTGCCTGCCATAAGAGCATTCATAGTGCGGGCTGAGAGACCGATCGATTCGATACGAGTCTTGAGAGATTCAGGATCGATTTCTTTCTTGTTTTTTGTCTCATGACCTTCTTCCATGTCATTGACTGAAGACATTTCTTCATCGCTTTCCTTGAAACCAACAATTGCTTTGAGCTGAGAAATCATTGTCTGAATAGACTTTTCAAGAGCTTCTTTTGGAGTGAGTGTACCGTCTGTTTCGATAAAGAGTCGGAGGCGGTTGAAGTCTGTTCGATCACCTACGCGCATGTTTTCTACTTCATATGAAGCGCGGCGGATAGGAGTAAAGATTGCATCGAGAGCAATCGAACCGATATCAACTTTGTTTTTCTGATGGATTTCCTTTGGAACATAACCAAGACCATGTTCTACGACGATTTCGATATCAAGATCAGATGACTTGTCTGTAGTTGTGGCAATAACTGCTTCCGGTGTAAGAATTTTGACCTGACCTGGAGCATCGATATCTGCTGCAGTGATTTCCTTGGCACCCTTGATCTTAAGATTCATTGTCTGAGGTTCAGCGCTGAGAAGCTGAATGCGAACCTTCTTGAGATTGAGAAGAATCGTAATAACGTCTTCCTTTACACCTGAAATAGTAGAAAACTCATGTTCTACACCCTTGATTTTGACTGCTGTAATGGCAGCTCCAGGGATAGATGAGAGAATGATGCGGCGCAGCGAATTACCCAAGGTATGTCCATATCCAGGGTAAAGACCGTCAATTTCGAAGGTTCCGCTCCAACCCTCCTCTTTGATGATCTTTGGCTTCGAAGGCAAAACAATATGTGAGTCAAGCATATGCGCAAAAAAATTAATAGGTCGTAAAAATATACATTATTTTTTAATAAACCGCAAGTCCACCCCTCTGTTAACGGCTGTAGAACTCAAGCACAGGCGCAAGATTGAATAAAAGCGTTGCCTGTTCGAGCTTAGGTTCTCCCTGTACCGTTATGGTCTTTTTCTCAGCATCGACTGCTATCCATGATGGCGCAACCAATGTTTTGAGCTTTTCCTCAAGATCCTTGAAGGTCACAGCTTTCTGGCTACCGACTCTGATGCCGATAACATCCCCTTTTACGGTCTGATATGAAGGAATTGAGAGCTTTTTTCCATTGACGGTGATGTGACCGTGAGAAACCATCTGTCGTGATGCCAATCGTGTTGGAGCAAAGCCTGCGCGATAGACTGCATTGTCGAGACGCTTTTCAAGAGAGCTAAAAAGTACTTCCTGCTGGTTGATACCACGCTTGCCGAGGACCGCTTTTACATATTTTGCAAATTGCTTCGCAGTGAGGCAGTAGGTGTAACGCACTTTCTGCTTTTCAACGAGCTGAATTCCGTAGTCACTTCGAGAAAAATTTCGCTTTTCACGGCGACCTTCTCTAAGGGCATACTTCTGTGTCTGTGTCTTTTCAAATACCGGAGCATTGAGACGACGAGCGATTTTGTATTTTGATTTGATGATCATAAAATATTGAAACTATACGCGGCGAGGCTTCTTAGCCTTTGGACCATTGTGAGGAACTGGTGTGACGTCCTTGATCTGAGTGAGATTGATACCTCGGCTTATAAAACCGCGGATTGTTGATTCTCGACCTGAGCCAACGCCTGAAACGACAACATCGATCTCCTTTACACCAAGCTCCACAGCCTTGTCACCGAGGATTTCACCAACTTTGGCTGCTGCAAAAGGTGTACCTTTCTTAGCACCTCGGAAACCAAGTGTTCCAGCCGATGAAGCTGCAATAGCATTGCCCTTCTTATCAGCAAGAAGAGCCTTAGTGTTGTTATATGTAGACTGGACATAGAGAGTACCAGCGTCCATAGTCTTTTTCTTGCTCTTTGCAGGAGCAGCCTTAACAGCTCCTTCTGCTGCAGGCTCTTTTACATCGGTCTCAGGTTTTTTGATAGTTCGTTTACCCATGGTAGTGATTATTTCTTTTCTTCCTTACGTCGTCCGCTTCCCATCGTCTTCTTTACACCCTTGAGCGTGCGAGCATTGGTCTTTGTTCGCTGGCCGCGAGCAGGAAGTCGGCGCATATGACGTACTCCTCTATATGCTTTGATATCCTTGAGGCGCTTGATATTGCCACCAATCTCTCTCTTGAGATCTCCTTCAATTTTAAAAGTTTCGATGATCTTTCGAATTGCATTCTCTTCATCACCTGTGAGATCCTTGGCTTTCTTTCCATAATCCACCCCTGCCTTTTTCAACACGCTCTTTGCGCGAGGTCGGCCAATACCATAGAGGGTCGTTAGCGCGATCTCCATTCGTTTCTCGTCGGGCAGTGTAATACCAAGGATTCTCATGTGTTGATTGTAATAAAATAATTAACCTTGACGCTGTTTATGACGCGGATTGCCGCTGCAAATAATATACACAACGCCGCGTCGTCGCACGACTTTGCATTTGTCACATATTTTTTTGACTGATGCTTTGACTTTCATGTGTTTACATTCTGCGAGTGATCCGGCCTTTTCCGCCATAGGGATCCAACTGAATAGATACTTTGTCTCCGACGAGGACTCTAATGCGATTGAGCCGCATTTTGCCTGCAAGATACGCGAGTATTATTTTTTTGGCTTCGCCCTCATCTATCTCTACACGAAACAACGTGTTTGGTAAAGCTTCGGTGACAACGCCTAAAACCTCTGTATCTTTGTTCGGTGTATCCATTACCTTAAGCAGTGCGCCATATAGTAGCAGAAAAGGAGGTCATTAGTCAAATATTAGTTCTCTGTAACCGTTATTTGTCTTACGTTGGTAGGAAATGAGGTCTTCCAGAAGGGTCTAACGATCGCTTCGGCCTCCTGAACACCATCATATTTTGAGAGTACGAGGGTCAAGTCTTTTTTCGATGTTCCAGCCAAATCTTCCTTGAGTTTTTCAGGATTGTAATACCAAATTACGTCAGCCTTGCCTTTGATGGTGAAATTGAGCTCTGAAGCTAGCCATGGCTTATCAGGAGCTTTTACGAGTTCAAACGTTAGGTCAGAAAACTTATTTATATAGAGCTTATTGTCACCGGTTGCTATTCCCGACTGTTCGACAAGGAGATTTGAAAGTGCTTCTTTGTCGATAACAATAGAATGCGCTTCGACGCTTTGTGTAAATGTAACAGAAGTATCAGATTGTTTCTGAACTGGTTCTTTATTTTCAAAATATGTTGCGATCAAAACAGCGGTACCACTCGCCTGCTGCTTTGCATTGTCTGCGAGTCTTGATTTGAGTCGTGCCACTGCTTCATCGGTCTTTGCCTTTACATCGGCTTCAGCAACCTTCTTGCGAGTACCAGAAAATCCGCCGGCAATATTGGTTTTTACCTTGGCGCTAAACTTGGCATATCGTGGGTCACCCTTAAAACCTGGAATAGTAAAGCTCGTACCAGCTGTATTGTATGACTGGCCTGTGCCATCGGCAGTCACTGCAACATCGATAGTGCCAGGGACAAGTTTGCCTGAGACACGCTTCTGACCTGGGACAGTCACTGCCTCGGCTATTCTATATATCTTGCCTTCTTTTGATTCAAAACGTGTATTGGCAATAAGTTTTTGTGGTGCTTCTGAATAATCATTGGAAATAGTAATAGTCCCCTTTGCTTTTACGTCTACTTTTTCTTCGCCATTGGCTGGTACGGTGATTTCTTCCTGATCAGAAAGTGTCAGTACCTGGAAATTGAGTGAAGTAGACGCTGAAACGCCAGAAGAAATATCAACATTAGTATTTGCACTAATGGGCTGAGTCTTGGGAACAATAGTTACTTCGGCTTTGCTATAGAAAAGCGCATAGCCACCCACTGCTATGAGTATAGCGAGCACAAGAGCGGTACCAAAAAGGATTTTGGTTGCTTTGCGGTGTACTTTTACCCCTCTTTCTTCGGTGTGAATGAATTCTCCGTCTTCTGCATCGTCAAACTTATATTCAGTACTTGTCCTTTCGGGTGTACTAGAAGCTGGGAGCTTGGGTTCTGTACGCTGTGTGTGAATAGGTACAGGAATAGCGCGTTCTGGTCGGTATACGTCTTGTGACTGATGAGGAGGTTGATACTGACTTGCGGGTCGAAGAGGCCTTTTTTCGAGGGGAATGTTGCGTATTGTTCTCTTGTCTTTGGGGATAATGTCTTGCATTCTCTCTATATCTGTATTATATGCGTTTTAGGCTTCAATGCACAAGGTTACGGCTTCGTGCGTCTGTGTATAAGACCCCTGCTTCGAGGATACTATCTCTTTTCTGACCCTCTTGCATTCCGACCAAGTCTGCTAGTGCTCCTTGATCGAAAATGATTGGTACAAATTCCCCTGTTGTACCAGGACCGGTAGTAAGCTGGGGTTTTGTTTTTACATATTCTGCAAACAGTCCGCGAGAGGTTTCATCGCTCATGAACATGATTGTTTTAGGAAGCGGGGCCTCGACTGAGAGTTTTTTAAGCGCATCGGTGAACATAGAAAGCCAGACTTCCCTGGTTTCTTGAATCTGCTTCTTTATAGATGAACCCCATTCTGGTTCGCCATGATCATTGAGATGGAGATTGGTCATTGAGAGAGCGATATGATAATCGGTGCCTTGCTGTTGCATTGAACGTAGCAATGAATGCTTACCGCATGGGAATGAAATGATGTTTTGCAATTCGCCTTTTTTAGAGGTAAATACTTCTGTTATTTCTTCTCCTATAAGCACAGCAATAAAGTCTTTATCATTGGGCATGACGTCTCGGAGCACAGCAAAGGCTGCGAGAGGTGTGACAGAGTGATTGATCGCTCGTATATGAGTGACTTTTTGAATGATACGCTCGGCTTTGTGTACAAATGTATCTTCGAGCACCGTCAAAAAGAGCGAACATGACAAATGCTTGATATTGCTCTGGTATGGCTCTGTTACAGGATAACCATTGAGACGGATATTGGTGATCACCTTGTCCGCAATATGCGCACCATTTGAAAATAGCTGCTGCGTTTTAGCATATGCGATGAGTTCCTCTTCTTCTTTCTTAATAACAGAGTCGAGGAATTTCTCAGTAACAGTAAATGGTGTATCTCGCTGAATAGAGATGGCTACTTGCTTGGATACATGCCATGGTGCTCCATATATGCAGGTAATACCGACTACATTTTTACCTTGAGCTGCTTGTGCGGCGCGTTTTGAGAGATCGGTAAGTGACACATAAATCTTTTTTTCGAGTGCGTCGAGTGAAAGCTTTACTTCAGAAGGAATAGAAATGCGATCAATCCAGTGTATGAATGGTTTATTGTTTTGGCGAGAGAAGATGACTGCTCCAACCGAGCTCGAAGTAATATCAAATACAAGAAACACGTCCTGTGACATGTAAATAGTATAACATTATTTATTTTAAGAGAGAGGAGTTTATTCCAACACTGCTTTTATTCTTCGCACACCTGCTGACACCGCTTCTTCTTTTTGGATTTTAAAGTTGCCAAGCTCGCTGGTATTTTCAACATGAGGCCCGCCGCAGAATTCCCTACTGAAAATTTCTGTTCTTTCATCACCTACGGTATAGACTTTGACGATATCTCCATATTTGTCTCCGAAAGCATGCACTGCACCTGTCTTCTCAGCTTCATCTTTTGGCATTTCTTTGTACGATACAGCCAAACCAGCTTTTATTTTTTCATTTACGAGATCTTCTACTTGTTTCTTCTCGTCATCAGTCATCTTTTGTGGATGAGCAAAATCAAAACGCATTCTTTCGGCTGTAATATTGCTTCCTTTTTGTGAAATGTGAGAACCGAGCACTTTTCTAAGTGCAGCATTGAGCAAATGCGTCGCTGTGTGATATCGAGTTTCTTTTATACCAGTTCCACCCAAACCACCTTTGAACTTTTGTTCAGCACCTGCTCTTGAGAGGTCTTGATGTTTTGATAATTCTTTTTTAAAGCTTTCAGAGTCTACCTTTATACCCTTTTCTTTTGCCAGTTCAAGCGTAATTTCTATTGGAAAGCCGTAGCTTTGATATAGATTGAAGGCGTCAATGCCTGAAATACCGTTTTCTTTTGTATTAGAAGCGAGTTTTTCAAACTCTTTAAGACCTGTAGAGAGTGTTTTTCGGAACTTGTCTTCTTCTTGTCTGATCTCAGCGACGATTGTATCTCGAAGTGTGAGAAGGTTTGGATATGTCTTCCAGTATTTCTGTATAACGACGTCAGCAAGTGTCGAAAGTGAACCCGGACGCATGTTGAGTGTATCAGCAAAACGCACTGCACGACGCAACAGTCGTCGTAGAACGTATCCACGGTCGCTGTTTGCGGGAAAGACCCCGTCAGAAATCATAAACGTGGCCGTGCGGATATGATCAGCGATCACTCTTTCAGCTTTCATAATCTGATCTTTGTCGGTATTTGTAGAAATACTTGATCCAGAACGAATAGCTGCAAGGATTTCTTCGAAACAGTCGGTTTCAAATACATGAGCTTTACCATTGATAACAGCCGTCGTTCTCTCCAGACCCATTCCAGTGTCAACATTTGGTTTTGAAAGCTTTTCGTACTTACCATCGGCTGTCTTATTGAATTCCATGAAGACATTGTTCCAGATTTCAATAAGTCGGAATGAATCGACAAGATCGCCAAATTTTCCATTGAGTTCTCCTGCTTCAGGATTGGTATCGTAAAAGATTTCAGTATCACCTCCGCAAGGGCCAGTCGTGCCTGCTATCCAGAAGTTGTCATTGGTACCGAGCGGCACTATTCGAATGCCTTGCTTCACGATTTCATCTTTTCCAGCGACCTCCGCGTCTATACCCTGTTCTTTATACGCTCCTTTCCATATCGCTATAGAATCATCATCGCGAGGAATGCCGCTTTCACCTTTAAACGTCGTGACGTAGAGCCTCTGTGGATCAAGACCAAGACCCATGTTCTTGTCAGTCAAAAATTCCATGCTCCACGCAATAGATTCTTTTTTAAAATAGTCACCAAGTGACCAGTTGCCAAGCATTTCGAAAAATGTAAGATGTCGGTTATCGCCAATATCATCTATATCGCCAGTACGTACGCACTTCTGAGCATTGGCTAGACGGGTACCCTGAGGATGCTTCTCACCGAGCAAATATGGCACGAGAGGTTGCATACCAGCAGTGTTAAAAAGTACCGAAGGGTCATTTTCAGGTACGAGAGAGGCGCTAGGTATGATGGCGTGCCGCTTACTTTTGAAAAATTCTAAGAATTTCGACCGGATCTGATCTGAGTTCATATAGGCAATACTATACTAAAATTGGCTTAAAAACAGAAATGAGTAAAAGAAAAACCTCGGCTTTCGCAAAGGTTTTTCTCGGGTTTACTAAACGGTCAATCCCGACTTGTCATGCGTATATACTAGCAAATTCTTTCCGAAAAATCAAGTGGACCTGACGGGTATCGAACCCGCAAATCCCAAATGACAAATCGGAATTCTAGACCATCTAGCAGGCCCACGCAGAAAACCATTTATCAAATGATTTACTGCGTGGACACTATTACATAAGTGGTATAAATTTATGCTTTAGAAAATATAAATAGGAAATAAATTACTTTCCTATCTTGGTAATCGTCTTAAAATCTTCTTTCAGTACATCTTTTAGTGATTGATTGTAGATACAAGCAGCTGGATGATATTGAGCAATGATTTGAATTTGGCCGTAGGAAGCTTGGGTTGTGTAGGCTTTGCCGTGAGCTTTTGAGATGGGTTCAATATCGAAGTCGAGGTCGAATTTGTTCATGATATATGTCATTGAATAGCGTCCAAGGGTGACGATTTTCTTTGGTTTGATGATTTCTATCTGACGGTCAAGGAATGGCCCGTATGATTCTATTTCACTTGGCAATGGATCACGATTTTGCGGAGGACGGTCTTTGACGATATTGGTGATGTATATCTCTTCTCTTTTTAGGCCGACGCTCTGCAGGAGTTCATCGAGAATTTTACCTGCCGCACCGCAGAAAGGTCTGCCTTGTTCGGCTTCGTTTCTACCTGGTGCCTCACCTACGAACATGATTTCCGCGAAGTGATTGCCCTCGCCGATAACAGGAAAATATTTATTCTTAGTTCTAAATTCATATAGAGGCGAAGAAGACAATGCAAGCACTTCATCTCGTATCTTCTTCAGCGCCTCTTTACGTGACTCCGGAGTATCATCCATGTCCTTATATTAGAACAAAGTTGGCATTTTGTGTGCAGGAGGAACTTTCTTGGGTGCACGTTTCTTCTTTGCTTTTGGTTTAGGTGCTTCTGTTACAACAGTAGTTTTTTGGGTCACATTCTTGCTCGCATCGGCTTGTCTGACAGCTTTTAGATATGCGCAGTATTCACAATCTTCTGCTGCAGCTGGAATACGATCATCTTCGAGACATTTTCTAATCGCAATAAGCACTTTTGGTATCCAATCAGTTGTACCTGTATACGGAATGAGCTTAATATCAAATTCAAGCTTGGCATCGAATGCTTCCCTATCGGTCTTACCATTTACATACACAAAATATCCAGTCGGAGAAACCTTGAAATCATTTTGAGCGAAAAGCCATTGATAGATTTCCATTTGGCGCTTATACCCATCTTGCCATTGTGCGTCGAGCGTAATTTCACCGTCTTTGCTCGTCGCTTTGTAATCGACAATAATTATTTCGCCTTCTTTATTGATCCAGACATCGTCGACACCACCTCGTAGAAGCAGATTGCTCGGTTCATGGTGATGCATAATGCCGTTGCGAAGGGCATCTCGCCAGATTTCCATTGATTCATGTGCAAAAGGCACAGCATCGAGACCGTAGGCCTTTACCAGAGGATGTTTCGATTGATTGAGTCGATGAATATCGAATTCTTTCTTGAGAAGTGTGTCGACGGCGTTGTTGAGGTTGAAAGGAAATGATTTGGGTCGTGCGACACCGAGCCTTTGGTCAAGATAAAAACACCGCTTGCAAGTCATGAATAGATCAACCTTCGATCTACTAAGCTTAAACGGTGCTTTCGTCTTAGGGTCAAAATTCCCCCAAGTTCTTATTTTATAATTGAATCCGTCTGACATTTACCTTCTTACTATACATTCTTACTATGAGACTATGAAAATAGACTCAATGCTCTTACTGTCATTGTCGGTAATGGGACCATCGACTTTGAAATCAAATTTATTGTCGCCGTTATCATTGTAAATAATAGCGTGGTATCTGCGGCCTGGCACTGTGTCGCGCAATACGCCGACTGATCCAGTGACTGTTCCCGGGAAGAATTTCTGTGCGCCAAGAATCCAGGCAGGTGAACCATTGTCATCTTCAGTGATCACCACCCAGCTAGGATCTTTGACAGAGATCGATTCGACAATAACCCTGTTGCCTGCCTTTTGATTTGGAACATAAATCGAGTATGTCTTAGCACCAACAGCCTCTGATGATGACTGCACGTTTGTATTAGACGTATTTGTGCCAGATATGCCATTGAGCGTGCTTGTAGCTATATCTTCGACTTCAGGAAGTTCGTATTCCTGCTTATTATCCCACGCTTTCCAATATGCTCCACCTACGAAACCGACTACGAGTCCAACAATTGCTATCACTCCATGAATCCAGTATTTTTCGTAATTTGTCATAATGCGGATATTATATACCACCTATTGTTTTGAGAAAAGAATTGCGATTTCGTCGAGAATGTGTTGTACCCTTTCCGGCGCTTTGCCTATATCCTTGAGAATATTTGGGTCATTTTGTATGTCGCTGACCAATACCAAACCTTTTTCTATCAGTGTTTTACGATCAAATGCATCGAGTGAGGTTAGACATGTAATCGGATACAGATTGTATTTAATAATCAAATCCTCAAGGCTTCTATTTGTAGGATAATTCCAACCAATTAAATTGAGATTCTTACAGAGAGCATAATTGATCGCGCTTTGTGTAAATTTGGTATTGGTAATGAGCCAGCCGTTGGTAAGTTTTCTTTTTTCACCATGGATCATATGCTCAGCGTCTTTCAGGTCATCGATGCGAGCTTTTATGTACAGAGCTACCTTGAGATCTGATTTTATACCGAGTTCATTGTGGAATTTTACTTCAACTGCGATCAGTTCTTTGTCGTTAAAGGCCACCACATCGACTTCGTGTTCAGCACATTCACCTACCATCATCTGGTCGGTCATAGTCTGATAACCTTCAGCTGAGAAAATATGAGAAATGAATTTTTCAAACGGAAAACCAGTTGGGCCGAGTTCTATAATTGCGCGTCGTACCGAATATCGAGCCGCAATACGCCTTTGGGCATTGTGAAGGATTTCAAAAGCTTTGGTATAGATGTCGTTGGTCGTCATTCCCTCAAATGCACCTGATTCGACCTCTCTGACAATAGCCTCAGCGACACTTTCGCTTGTGCCTACTCGCTGGAGCGAATCGACGAGCTTACGAGGATCAAATATTTCAGTAACTCCGTTTTGCTTAACGATTTTGAATTCTTTCATAGTAGTACCTGCATTATACAAGTACCTTTTCAATGACACCACCTCCTAGACATGTCTTTCCATTGTAGAAAACAATGGATTGGCCAGCTGATAGACCCTCTTGGATTTTTTCGAACTTTATCTCATATACACCATTTTTATTTTCAACAACACACTTTTGTTTCTGTTGACGATATCTAATGCGTGCCTCGGTAATTTTTATATGCGAATCACTAATATAGACATTACTTAGAATTACAGAAGAAGTAGCATGTTCAGAATTGTTATTAAGACTGTCTGCATGTTTGCCTTCAGTTACGATAACCTGATTTTTCTCAATATCCTTTGCGGCTACGTAGTATGGTTTATCATGATCGGTCTTTTCAAAAATAGAAAAACCATGCCTTTCACCTATTGTATAAAACCACACTCCCTCGTGTGAACCGATAATTTCACCTTTTTCATTGACTACATTGCCTGTTTTTTGCTCTATATAATGACTGAGAAACTCCTTCATATCGACTTTGCCGAGAAAACAAATACCCTGACTGTCTTTTTTGTCGGCATTGGGCAAGGCAAATTTCTTGGCTAGCTTCCTAACCTTTGTTTTTTGCAAATGACCGACTGGAAACAAGACATGACTCAACTGATCTTTATTGAGCGTCCATAAGAAATAACTCTGGTCTTTTGTATTATCAGCACCTTCGGTCACGTTATTACCAATATTCTGAGCATAATGTCCTGTTGCAATAAAATCAGCACCCATTGAGCGAGCTTTACTCAAAAAAGAACCAAACTTTATCTCTTTATTGCACATGATGTCGGGATTGGGCGTTCTACCTTGTCTGTATTCCTCGATCATGTAGTCGGCTACCTTTTGCTTGTATTCATTGCTTAAATTGATCGTTGTAAAAGGAATATCAAGCTTTGCAGCCACACGCATAGCATCACGTCGCTCTTCTCGCCACGTGCACGGTAGCCAATCAGGCTGCCATGTCCGTATATAGACTCCCGTGACATCGTAACCTTCCTTTTTGAGTAAGGCAGCAGACACAGCGCTATCGACGCCGCCAGAGAGACCGACAAATACTTTTTTAGATATACTCTTATTCACAACCACAGACTACGTTAGTCGAGATCTTATTTCAAATACTTTCTTTTATTGGCCACATGCTCGTCGTGAGTTTTGGCATAGTGCATGGTGCCATCTGATCCAGTCAAAAAGTATAAGTATGAAGATTTAATAGGCGTAATTGCTGCTTCTATAGATTCCAAACCTGGATTTGAAATAGGAGTTGGAGGCAAGCCTTTGTACACATAGGTATTGTATGGAGAATCTATTTTCAAATCGTCGAGTGTGAGTTCGGCACTACCCTTTCCATTGATATATTGAAATGTTGTGTCGACTTGGAGTGGCATGCCGAGTGAAATTCTTTTCCACAATATGCCAGCCACCATTCTTCTAGTCTCTTTTTGTCGTGCTTCGCCTTCGAGTATCGAGGCCATAGTTAGCACTTCTTTTTCTGTCTTACCAAAATCAGAAATACGCTCTCTCAGAGGTTCTATTTTTTCTTCATAGGTATTGTGGAACACTTCAATCACCTCTTCGGTATGAGCATACGGTAGGAAAAAGTAGGTGTCTGGGAATAAATATCCTTCCAAATTGATCGTTTGATCCAGAAACATTCTTCTATTACACAATGAAAGCTTTTGACTGCATATATCAGCAATAGCGACACGATTCATACCCTCTGGAATAGTGAGTTTAACTGTTTCGACTTGATAATTGCCGTCCATTAGTCTTTTTGCTACTCGATAGGCATTTTGCGAATACTCAAATGAATAGAGGCCGTATACCACCTTTCTTTCGCCTCCAAGAAGCAAAATAACGCTTCGAAGCATAAACTTTGACCTGACCACGCCATTTTCAGACAATTTTTCTGAGACCGACTCTACTCCCTCACCTTTGTCGACTGAGACAATAGTATTGAGAGGTGTACGCGAAGGAGCGCTTCCAAGATAAAGCACAAGTAGGATAGCTATTATTGCTGCAACGGTGATAGCTGTTATTTTTCTATTTCGCAAACGCATATCGGTAAGTATCAGTATTATATAGGAAGATTGGCTGGAGCTTGAGATTTCTTTGACATAATACGAGCAAACGTAGGTGTTGCTGCGACGCCTCCAGGGAAATGAAACATGGTTGCGATTTCTTCAGTATTCATAACAATCGATTTCCTATCACCCAAATGAAAGAATGCTCGCTGCCTAAACGAATGCATCATTTTGGTCTTGTATTTATTCATGCGCCAATCTCTGAAATCCATCCACGGATAGTCAAAGCTAGTAGCATTGCTTGGTTTGAAGCCATTCATGTTTGGGGAATTGTATTGCCTGATAGTACCAACAAGACCAGCTCTGTTTACCCCGACAAAACTACTTGCAGGCTGCGCAAAATAGATAGCTCTGATTCCAACATCAAAAGGCAATTTTGAAACACTACGATCAATAGCAGCAATAACTTCTTCTTCACTCTTGGTCATGCGCCGAGCTGGGCCAGTCGGATTAGCCTTGTCTTTAAGAGCATCAAACCTTTTCTTCTTCTCTTTTTCGGCATAGAAGGCCCAGCCAACCTTCTTTCTTTTTCCATCCACGTATTCAATTTTTTCGTCCTTATGTGCTCGGATAATGAGCTGTAGCCAGAGCTGCTCACCCTGACCAAGCGAACCCATATATTCGAGTGTAGGGGTCATTGGATCGATTTTAAACTCTTCTTTAGGATCTCTGTCCAATCCATATGCCACATAGGTTTTAATCGGCAAGGCATCGACAGCAAGTTTTATAAATTCGCTGCCAAACATCTGATTGACCCCTGGTTGATAGACAAAACCTTTTGTATAATCCTGCACTTCCCTGACTTCGATATTTGGAAACTGAGAGTAGATTTGTGATTCAATAATATTTTTAAAATCTTTTTCCGTATATATATAAAAATGAACCTTGCCCTCTATCGAAGCAATTTCGAGTGAAAAGACTGGTCTTGATTGACCTTTGAGATTTCGGTCAATAAATGTCGATTCACGGGAAGTCATGAACAGTGAGGTAAGGACAAGTTCCATTGCAGCCGGCGATTTGTTGATTTCCTGAGGTAATAGAATCTCCAAGAGAATTCTGGGTTTTGAACCGGCAAATACTCCCCTAATATAGTCGAGCCAGAGTTCCCAGGCAATAAAACCGGTTACTAATGGTAGCCAGATCGGAGAAAAATCCCAAAGAATAGAGAACATCTTGCCGAGATATCTAAAATAGTCAGCCATGGAAATATGATAGCACAACACCCTGTCTTTACTAAGAGCAGGGTGTTGATGACTTCGTTTGTAGTATCTTTATGCTACCGATGAGTACTTACCTTCCTTATCTTTCTTGAAAAACTTCTGATTCTGGAGGTTTACGAGGATGGTATTTTCTTTTACATATCTCTCTTTGAGAACTTTTTCAATAATCTGATCTTTTGTAAGAGGTCCGTGTTCATTGAGCACTTTCTTAATGACATCTTTGACGACACCCGAGAGATAACCCCATTCCTTGAGCGCATAGAGACCACGACCAACGAGGACAAAACGAGGATCCTTGATAAGTTCATTGTGTGTAGTTGCAACGTGTGCTTTCTTTCCAAAAATCTGAGTGATCTTCTTGGCTACTTCGGTGAAATGTATTGGTGAACCATGTTTGCGGATCACAAGGAATGCATAATCTCGCATGCCTTTTGCGTGAACGTTTGGAGAATGTGCTACTCCCCATTCGCCAAGAGGGTTTTTACCGATCTTCTTTGAGATTCGGAGCCATCGGTGAAGGATTTCTTCCTGTCGATATTCTTCTGAAACTTCTTTTACGTGTTCGAGGAAACGCTTGAGAATATCTGGTTCTGCAATAAGATCGTCATCCGAGAGACCTTCGTAGAGCTTGTGGAGTGACTGATGAATCTTTTCTGAAAGACTGTCATCGATGTGCCAACGATGCTTGAAATGATCGTCTTCGCGCATACGCTTGAAAGAATGACCGAGTACCAAAAGGAGGTTGATATGGTTCTGAGTCGCCTTATCCTTGCTGACATGACCAAGAAGATCTTCTTCTGTAATAATTCCGCCGAGCTTTTTAATAGCAGCTTCAAGTTCTCTAAAAATAGGTTCTACTTCTGCAAATTCCTTGGCCTTTCTGATATTGGTAATAGCATAGTTTTCAATCTGGCGAACGCGTTCACGAGTGATACCGTAGCGCTTGCCGATGGCATCAAGAGTCATTTTTTCAGTCTCTTTTCCGAGACCATATCGCGAAACAATAACGTCGCGAGCGCGAACTGGGAGTACTGAAAGAAGCTTCTTCGTGACCTGTTTTGGCTTAAATGATATAGCGCTGGTGCTCATGAAGGTTATTGTTTAATAAACTTACTATTATATTTACTATAAACAAGGAAAAATGTCAAATTTTCTCATTACAACACACATTAGACCACAATGTTTATGAGCCTATCCTTGATATAAATGACCTTTTTAATCTCCTGCCCCTCTACCCATTTCTTCACAAAATCCATACCTAGAGCCATATTTTTGATATCCTGCTCAGAGATATTGACTGCAACGGTTACGTCTCCCCTGACCTTGCCATTGATCTGAATGATTATCTTCATTTGACTCTCCACGACCTTTGTTGGGTCAAATTGAGGCCAAGACTCGATATGGATAGACTTCTTATGACCCAATTTTGACCACAATTCGTCGGCAATATGGGGTGCAAACGGCGCCAAAAGCTGCAAGAGAGTTTGATAGGTAGCTTTGGGTACAAAAGCTGCTTTTTCTAAATCATTAGAAAAGATCATGAGTGTCGAAACTGCAGTATTGAATTGCATTGATTCAATATCGGCCGATACTTTTTTAATTGCCTTTTGAAGCGAAGTTTCGAGTACTTCATCGGCAGGTTTATTTTCTATTTTTTCTGAAAGTCTCCAAATCTTTTCCAAGAATCTCCTTACACCAATTATATTATTTGTATCCCAAGCAATTGGCTGATCGAAAGGTCCCATAAACATTTCGTAAAGTCTAAGAGAATCTGCCCCATATAATGAGACTACTTCATCGGGATTAACTACATTACCCCACCGTTTGCTCATTTTCTGACCATCTTTGGCTAGGATCAATCCGACACTCTGAAGTTTTTTAAACGGTTCGACTCCCGACACAACCCCAATATCAAATAAAAATTTATGCCAAAATCGTGCGTAAATAAGATGGCGAGTTGCATGTTCTGCTCCACCCACATACAAATCTACTGGCATCATTTCTTTCTCCTTTTTAGGATCAACAAGTGCTTTCTTGTTTTTTGGATCAATATATCTTAAATAATACCAAGAAGAACCTGCCCATTGAGGCATGGTGTTTGTTTCCCTCTTAGCTTTACCTTTACATTTTGGACACTTAACATTTACCCACTTTTCTATTGCTGCAAGTGGAGATTCTCCTGTTCCTGTTGGTTCGTAATATTTAACTTTAGGAAGTAACACAGGCAAATCTTTTTCAGGAACTGGTACGATTCCACACTTTTCACAATGAATTACTGGTATAGGTTCTCCCCAGTATCTCTGACGAGAAAATACCCAATCGCGAAGTTTATATTTTGTTACCATCTTTCCACCAGCAAATTCAGTAATTTCTTTCTTAGCTTTTTCTGAATCCAATCCATCAAATTTTGAAGAATTCATCAGTATTCCATATCCTGTAGTAGGTTGTTGTTTGTAACCAGTAGAAACTGCGGACATCGCAGGAGAATAAATCGCATTCTCTTTATTAAGAGTATTAATTAGATGCTGGTCAGAATTATTAAGTAATATTGTTTGATCTTCAGCTCTAATTACAGGTTTAATATCAAGATTATATTTTTTAGCAAATTGAAAATCTCTTTCATCGTGAGCTGGAACAGCCATAACTGCACCCGTACCATAATTGGCTAATACATAATCAGCAACAAACATAGGAATTTCTTCCCCATTTACTGGATTTATTGCTTTTACACCCTTTAACTCAACCCCAGTCTTCTCTTTGCTATCCGTAGTTCTCTCAATTTCAGTTTTATTTTTTATGCTTTCAATATATTTTTTAACTTCCTCCTTATTTTCAAGAACATTATGAGTATCATCGGTTGCTAATTTTACCCACAAATGTTCTGGAGCTAATACAAGATATGTAACACCAAAAAGTGTGTCTGCTCGTGTAGTAAATACTGAAATATGAGCAGCTTTCCCGTCAGGACCTTTATTTTTATTTACTGAAGGATCTTTAATAAAGTTTAAAGCAAAATCAATTTGAGATCCTTCGCTTTTTCCAATCCAATTTCTTTGAGACTCTTTTATTGACTCAGGCCAATCAATAAGATATTTACCGTCCTTATCTTTTACATCAAGATCGGTAAGTAGGCGTTCAGCATAATCAGTAATTTTCAACACCCACTGTTTAAGGAGTTTCTTTTCAATTGGTGTCCCACAACGCTCACACTTACCGTTTTCTATATCCTCTTTGGCTAATCCTGTTTTATCTTTTGGACACCAATCTATTTCTTCATAAGATTCATAAGCATTACCCTGCTTTAGTAATTGTAAAAATATCCACTGAGTCCATTTGTAGTATTTAGGATCAGTTGTATTTATTTCTCTTGACCAATCATAGTTAAATCCCAAAACACTTAATTGATCTTTGTAGTGTTTAATATTCTTTTTAACGGCTATTTGAGGATTTGTTTTAGTCTTAATTGCGTAATTTTCAGCTGGCAATCCAAACGCATCAAAACCCATTGGATGTAAGATATTGAAACCTTGCATCTTCTTCATACGAGATACTATATCTGTCGCTATATAGCCTTTAGGATGCCCTACATGAAGTCCTTCTCCTGAAGGATAGGGGAACATATCCAATGCATAGAACTTCGGTTGTTTGGAGGTGTCTGATGCCCTATTGAGTTTCTGTTTTTCCCATTTTTTTTGCCACTTAGGTTCAATGATTTTGTGATTGTATTCTTTCTGCTTGCCAGCCGTAGCTTTAACGAAGGTTGGCCATTTCTTCTCGATTTTTTTATGATCGTAGGGTTTCATACAGGTAGTTATACATCATATATTTTTTTAGGATATTGACAATATGTATATTGAATAATAGATTAATCCTGAACTGGTTCGTTGTTAGTGTTTCGAGCTCGGAGCCACCGCTGGAAAGCGTGTGAAGGAACCGTAATCAGTCTCCTCTACCTACGTTGCCCTTGAAAAGCCATTGCTTATTGAGTTTGCCTGTTTTGGTGCGGGCATTAGTCGAGAAAGCATCTGCTCGAAACAGCGCCACTCCCTTTGGCGCGGAAAATCTGGATGCGAAAGCATGGTAGCTTCCAACCCTCAGATACTACAATGTCTGAGGGTTTTTATTTATAAAAAACACCTTCTATTTCTAGAAAGTGTTTTTCACTGATTTAATTACCTACTAGTCTATTTAGTTCTTGAATCTCTTGATTCCAAGCCAGATGAGCACTACCAGAGCAACACCAAGAATAATAACCTTGAGAATATTTTCTGCTTCAGACCAATATCTCATTGAAGCAATAATAAGAGAGATGACACCACCAAATGACAATCCAATAGAAACAACATCTACTGCCTTGAGCATCATACCGACAGCGATTGAGACAACGCCTAGTACGACAAGAATCACAAATACATTTCTTTCATATACCTTTCTGACCGCATCGTAGTCTTTCTGACAGGTAAATGTAGGATTGCAGTAACCTTGCACTTGAGGAGCGATTACTTCACCGTTTGAATCTACTTTTGGATATGTATTTTGAGTCCACTGTCCGCCTACTTCTACACACTTAGCGCTGGTGGTAGGAGGATTGATTACCTGCTCCGTAGGACAATATGCTTCGTATTTTGGAGCTGGATAGACAAGAGAGAGTGCGTAGTTGAAGAAAAGGTTGAGAACGATGACCAATGCGATGATAAGTGACCATTTGAGTATCCATGATTGATTGCCACGATACTGTTCCGGCTTTTGCATCTGATTGAGATCCATATTTTTATATTATGTTGTTATTGCTAAATTGTATCAAAGTTGTTACGCTAATCAACAGCTCTACAGTATCGCGCGCCATATCGATTTTGCATCGCGTCCCACCATTTGGTGGCCGTGCCAGAAGCCCCTCGACTCGTTGTCGAGGGGTCTTTTTATTGACAATACTTAGTATTTTGTTATATTAGATAGGAATTAGTGCCTTCCTGCTCGGCTAGTAATCTCTAGCCCTTGCCACCTGCAATTTGCCTCAGTTAAATCCGGAAATGCTCAATGAGTGTTGCCGGTTTTTTTATACCAAAATTTGATAAAAATAAAACCCCGTTCCTTTCGGTTCGGGGGGGGTAAGATCAGCAAACTACTTCACGAGCACGAATATCAGAACATCGACCGGTCGAATGGTACCAGTTGATGTACATTACATACATAGTTGGATTTCGATAAACATATGGGATGTCCCCGTTCGATCGACGTGAACCAAGACACATAGTGTAAGTTCCTTTTGTATCCATGTGTTCACCTGTTTCTAAGAAGTACTTCATTTCGTACAACATACGCTCGGCTAGAGTGATGTATGTACCGCCACGTTTTTTGAGAACACGAGCAGAGATATTGCTGTTCTGTTTATCTGCTTCGGGGTTATCCCTAGCCCAGATAGCATAAGTATTATTTGCTTCTCGATCATTCCAACCTCTTGTTGTGCCGTCAAAGTCTTCAGTGTAGCGAAAGCACCGGAAAAGCTTCCGACATGCCTTGTACACACAGTCCGGGGAAGCTCCCTTGGCGACAATGATAAGGCGATCGAAACCATCCTTTTTCTCAGGAATTTTAAGCCCTGTGAAGTCAGTATCGAAACCAAAGAACTTTTTGTAAAGGTTTTTCCAATCAATGAGCAGGTCTCCTGTGTTGAATTCACTTCGTTCTGCGCTACTATACCATCGAAGATAAGAGAACTTTTTACTAATTATTTCCATGAGCAGTTCCTTTCTAATCAAGAAAGTAACATCTAAAGACCTATCCGTCAATCCCTAAATCCTAGACTCTATCGTACCACCACCCTTCAACTCGTGTTGAGGGGTCTTTTTTAACTAAAAATAAAACCCCGTTCCTTTCGGTTCGGGGTCTGAGAATATTTACTTGCCTGTTGTACCTATCTCAAAATCTTCATCGTAGTCATCGTCCAACGGTGGCACAGTCCAATCATATCTGTATTTGCCGGGAGAAAATTTCCGACCGTAATTGAGACAACGGTATTCACCATCTTCCAGCTTGATAACAGTAAAATATCTCCCTTGGTGTTCTACAACACCAAAGACTTCGAACTTCACCGTGTCTCGCATAGACTCAATATCTGTTGGTTTTCCGATTCTACCGCGACCTACACTGAACGAAAGTGCTACTGATCCAAGAATCAAGATCAGCATAGCTACAAACATCCAAGCTTTTTGTGACCGTGAATGTTTGTAGAAGGTCATTCTTATTGTCAGAATGATGAGAGTGATAACAAGAACAAGTAGCCAAAACCTGTTGTGGAACCAGAATTCTAAATCCCCAACTGTTTCCATAGAACCTCCTGTTAAGTAGAATTTGTGTCGGGAGAAAGAAAGATGTCGAATGACTTAACTGTCCGTTCCCCCATTGATTTCGCCTTTTCTATGCCGTTGGTGGTCTTGAACCGTTGCACATGCTGGGTTGTTTCTTTGATGATTGCATCAACAAGCCCTCCATTTTCATGAACGAAATCAATCATGTTCTGGACTGTCCACTCCCCAACACCATCCCTTTTTGCTTGTCCGCCGCCGGCCATGCTATATGTACAGTCGCTAAATTGACCCATGTCAAATCCATGAGAGTAGCAATGATATTCAACCGAAGTGGTTGTATCTACAATACGACCTGCATTTTCTACCCGACGTTCACGTGTGGATGGTAAAGCATGCAAATCCAGTTTATTCCATTGCCTGAAACGAATTTGTTTTACGCCGCTTCTGATGGCACTTGGTTTGAACCAGTCACCAAACAGAGAGGGCTGAGTTCTGTACTCCTCATCGATTTTCCCCCAACTTGATCCGATGATAACCGCACGCACCAGCCAAGGGTACTTCTCAACGAGGTTCCAAAATTCTCGCAAATCCATAAAACAATCCTTTCATGTGTGTTTGAGAATTAGCTGCCAGTACAATACTGGTATCTAGGCAGCAAAATAACACTCTAAGGATAGCATGTCAACAAAGTATTTGACATAAAGTATATACGTGCTACACTGTTATCACCCTCGCCATGTGCTTGGGTTAATGTTCATTTTTCGGCGACGCCCGTTGGTTCACTGCTGTTTCGCAGACCAACGGGCTTTTTTCTTACCTAAATCTCAAACTCTATAGCACTACCATCTTGTAATTTGACAGATTTTGGTTAGTTTGCTATGATATTTTCAGTTGCAACAGGTATAGTATCTAGTCAGCCTTTAGCGGCTCACTCAGGTAAGATCTGCTTCGGGCCTCAGCGGCCAATCCCTCAGCCGGATGTCTTGTTTACAGGATATTGCGGCTTTTTTTCTGCCTAGATTCTCTACTCTATCGCACCACCATCTTCGTTACTTGACAGATTCTGATGCTCTTGTTATAGTATTCGAGCCTGGACATGAGTTCGGTGCCCACAACAACTTCGAACTGCGACGTTCAACGCCAACAGTGACCTCAACAGTCAACTACAACGTGGAACTTCTACGTTCAACCCCTCCGTGAGGTCTACCTCTGGAGGATTTTTTATATCTAAATTTTAAATTCAATTACGTCGCCGTCTTTGACGATATACTCCTTGCCTTCAGTACGAACGAGACCTTTTTCCCGAGCATTGCCATATGAACCAGCTTCGAGAAGTTTGTCCCACTCTACTACTTCAGCCCTGACAAATTTATCTTTGAAATCAGTATGTATCGCTGTTCCAGCCAATGGCGCTGTCCAACCTTTTCTAATAGTCCATGCACGTGATTCGTCTTCTCCAGTTGTGAAATAGGTTATAAGACCAAGCAGGTCGTATCCTGCTTTGATCAGATGATCTACCCCATCCGACTTCGCCAAGGCTTCGTCGGACAAGTCCCCTCCCATTAACTCTTTTCTAAATTCATTTTTTTCTACCCCTTCGAAATCTTTGAGTTCTTCCTCAATGCGAGCATCGACTACTACATAGCCAGCACCTGATTGTTTTATAAATTCAATCAGTTTTTTGTATCGTTCATCATTTATTTCATCTAGATTTTTACCACCACCCTTTTTATTGAGCACATACAAAATAGGCTTCATGGTCAGCAAATGCATATTCTTTATAAAAGGAATTTCAAATTCTGTGAGTGCTGCTGTTCGAGCAAGTTGTCCAGCTTCAAGCGCCACCTGTATTTTCTTTAATCCTGCTTCTTCGATAATAGCCTCTTTTTTAGCCTGCTTTACTTCCTTTTGAATGTTATTGATACGCTTGGTAATCGTCTGCATATCAGCAAGAATGAGTTCGAGATTGATCACCTCAATATCTTTGAGGGGGTCGATCTTATTGTCGACATGAATGATATTGTCATCTTCAAAAATACGCACCACCTCAGCAATTGCGTCTGTTTCTCTGATGTTTTGCAAAAATTGATTGCCCAAACCTTCGCCTTCTGATGCACCTTTGACCAAACCTGCAATATCGACAAATTCTACTGCAGCAGGGACAGTTTTTACTGATTTTGAAAATGAAGAGAGCTTCCACAACCGATCGTCGGGGACAGCGACTACTCCAACAGAAGGATCAATAGTTGCAAAAGGATAGTTGGCAGCAAGGACACTCTTTTTTGTAAGAGCGTTGAAAAGGGTCGATTTACCGACGTTTGGAAGACCGACGATGCCGATTGATAATGCCATTGTGTTCGAATGCTATCGTACGAAAGCGTTTTTTACAAATAAAAAAAGGCGTGCATCATGCACCGCCTTCTAATTTCTTCTTCTCTGCTTCAAGTGTTGCCATAACCTCCTGCCAGAGGATGTTATTGAATAACTTATTTTTTGCATCGTCTATTTTGAGCTTCTTCCTGAATTTGGCCAAGGCTTCCAGCTCTTCGGCTCTGCGTTCAACATCTGCCTTATCCCAATTCTCCAGACCGCGATAGTTGTTTCCATACAACTCAGCAACCTTGAAATGGATACGGGTGTAGCGGAACACGAAATCTCTCAGGATCTCGACGTACTCCGCTTCCGATGAGGGGGGTGTACTTTTCATATACTACCTCCTGAATACAAGAAACGGAGTGAAACACGATGTTTCCCTCTCTGACCAATTTATAACATTAAAAATAGAATTTGTAAACTACTTACCCTTTTTGCCAAACTTGTAGATTTTATTTTTCCAACGATTCACTTTATTGTCATTCATTTTTTCAGAACGAGTAAGACGTGTGACATACACTGGCGAGATACCCGCGAAGCGCAATATTGCCTTTCTTAGGAATGATGAGTTGTCACCAAACAGCATCCAGCTGACTATCGATGGAGAATTTTGAAGCATAATCAATCGTGCACTTCTACCCTTCAATAATTTCTTCCAACCCATGCCATTTTTATAATAATGATATGCAAAAGCAGGCAACCACACTCGATCGAAGAGACCTTTGAGAAGCGCAGGTACCATTGAGAACCAGACAGGGTGAACAATCACGATATGATCAGCCCAACGGACATTTTCTTCGAATTGTTTGAGGTCAGGTTCGAGTTCTTGTATGACGTGATAGCCTTTGTGTAAAAAAGGATCAAATTTCAAGTCACCAATATTCATACGCCGCACCTCATGACCAGATTCCTTGGCACCGCGTTCGTATTCGCTTGTGAGTACACCCGAAAGCGTCTCTTTGTTTTCATGTCCGAGCAGAAGAAAAATCTTTTTCATTTATTTGAGAGCAGTTTGAAGTTCGGATTGATATTTCTGCATCACTTCCATTGCAGCAGCCATTTGATCCTTGCCCGACTTGGTCTGCTGCTCAATCTCAGCAGCAATCTTCTGAAAAAGTTCTGGGTTAGTCTGAATAGCTGCAATCATTTTATCTTGCGTTTCTGGCGGCACATCTTTGAGCTTCGAACGAAGCATTTTCTTGATCAAAAAACCTTGTACATTTTTAAACATACCCATAATTCTAACACACCGAGTGGTGCAAAATAAAATGACAAAGAGGCCGTTTTATGCAATAATTTGACTCACGCATGCAAAAAGCCCTCACTATCGTGCACGTGGCCTCGGAAATCGAGCCATTTTCAAAAAGCGGAGGTCTAGCCAATGTTATTGGTGCCCTCCCTAGGGCTCACGCCAACCTTGGACACAATGTCCTTGTTATTACGCCATACTACGAGAAAATCCTCAATACTCAGTCGCACCCTATCGAAGTCGTCGCTGAAAACGTACCAATAGAGCTCAGTGCTGGTGTCTACGAAACAGTGAGTTATTATCGTCTCAATACAGGATCAGCACCAACGATTTATCTTGTTGGTCACAAGCAATTTTTTGGTGATATCGATCACCTCTACGGTGAGCAAAATGAAAACGCTCGTTTTTTTCTTTTTGATGTCGCCGCCTTGCAATTGCTCAAAATAATCAACGTCCAGCCAGACGTCATCAACTGTCACGATTGGCATAGTGGACTGATTCCATACTTTTTAAAAGGTAGGTATAAAAAAGATCCTTTTTGGGAAGCAACGGCGACTCTTTTTACCATTCACAATCTTTCATATCAGCTTGGACACAATTGGTGGGAGGTACCAAATGATTTGAGAGATAATGGTCGCACGACATTGCCTGCTTTTACCGATAGTGAGGCACTAGAACGTATCAATTTTGCCAAAAGAGCCATCTTAAACGCCGACGCTATCAATGCCGTCTCTGAAACCTATCGAAAAGAAATTATGACGATCGACTTTGGTCAGGAATTGCACCGAATTCTTAAAAACAGAGAAAAAATATTCTTTGGCATCGTCAACGGTATTGATTATGCAGAATTCAACCCTATGACCGACCCAGGTTTGAAAAAACACTATAGCGACAAATCAGTTACGAGGAAGAAATTCAATAAAAAATGGCTGCAGAGACATTACGGTCTGACTATAGATGAAAACATACCTCTTATATGTATGACGTCCCGTGTCGTCGAACAGAAAGGGTTCAAAATGCTCATTCCTATTCTCAACACTCTCATGCACCTCAATACTCAAATGATCATTATGGGTGATGGTGATGATGAAATAGCTACCTATCTCAGAAATGTTGGTAAAACATATCCAAAACAGTTCACTATGGTGCCTTTTGATCGTAATCTTGAAACATCTTTGTATGCTGGTTCAGATATGTTCCTTCTTCCTTCACGATTTGAACCGTGTGGTATCAACCAGCTCATTGCTATGCGCTATGGTTGCGTACCAATCGTGCATCATATTGGCGGTTTGGCTGATACTATTATCGACTACAGTCCTGAACACAAAGAAGGCAATGGTTTTGCTTTCAGTAGATATACATCGAGGCATTTACTTGTAGCAATTAGTCGAGCACTTGAAACATACAAACATAAGCGTATTTGGAAAGGATTGATCGTTTCAGATCTTCAGCAAGCCAACTCTTGGTTGCTTCCTGCTGAAAAATATATCGATCTCTACCGCACGACCATGAAGCTTAAGAAAAAGTTTAAGGCTTTGGCCGAAATATAATATGAAATGGGTTAATGCTCTACATTTGTATCAGCCTCCCACCCAATCACACGACGTGGTGAAGCATGTTACCAATGAAAGCTACAATCTGATCGCAAGCCTGATTGAAAAATATCCTCATATCAGAATGACGCTCAATATTTCTGGTTCACTTCTCGAGCTTTTGGAAAATTCTGGTCACTATGCTGTTATTCAACGTTTCAAGAAACTACACGATCAAGGTGAAATAGAACTCTTGGGTTCAGCTATGTATCATCCTATTCTTCCACTCTTGCCTGCTGCAGAAATAGAACGACAAATCGCACTTAATACTGAGATTATTAAAAAGTATTTTGGTCAGGACTTCATGCCTAAAGGATTTTATCTTCCCGAAATGGCGTATAGCAAGGAAGTAGCCGAGGTCATAAAGAAAATGGGGTTTGAGTGGGTACTTCTCGATGACGCTGGACACTTTCCTTCTACCAAAGCTGTTCCGCATTCTTCACCAGCTTCGATCTATGAAATAAAAGATGTTGGTCTCAAAGCTGTATTTAGAAATAGAGTTTTTTCAAGAACATTCCCTCCCGAATACATTCTTGATCATCTCAATGATATTAAAGACAATATTCTGATTACCGTACACGACGGCGAACTCTATGGTCATTGGCACAAGGATGACAAAGGCTTTTACCAAAAAATATTCAATATGCCCGATATTCAGACCCAAAAAGTATCTGAATATCTTTCTGAGTTAGAAAAAAACAATGCGCCGCGTGTTGTTCTTGAGCCATGGGAAGGAAATTGGGAAATGACCGAGGAAGAACGTAAACTTAAAAATCATTTTGCTCTTTGGAAACATCCTGAGAACAGTATTCAGAAAAAACTCTGGGATTTGGCTCATATTGCCCTCTCTATAGTTGAAAAGAAGACAAAAGATCAAAACTATCTCTTGGCTCGTAATGCCCTCGACAAGGGTCTTGCGTCTTGCGCATGGTGGTGGGCTAGCCAGAGAAAACTTGGTCCATTCTCCCCTGTGACTTGGAATCCGACTGAGATAGAAAAAGGTGCAACCATGCTACTTACTGCAGTACGATCATTGGACAAACTTGCAGTGCGCGATTATATGCGTGCTGAAAAGAAGGCAAACTCTCTCAGAGAAACTGTATGGAAAAAACATTGGCAGCTCTACTCAAAGGAAAAACGAACAATTGAAGAGACCGATGGCCCATCCTCTTAAAAAACTTAAAATAGCTCAGGTTGTATCGCTTGCGGTACCTGTACCACCTACTTCGAAAAACGGATTAGAATTCGTAGTTTCATGGATTACTGAAGAACTTGTTCGCAGAGGACATGAAGTTACTCTATTCGCACCTGAAAAATCAAAAACAAAAGGAAAGCTTGTTTCTCTGATACCCGACAAGGTTCTTTCGTCCGGCCAAAGTGACTTGCATGGACTTATTATGGAGTACTGGAATACCAGTTACATGGCTGCACGAGCTGAAGAATTCGATGTCATTCACTGTCATACACAAGGAGCACCCCTTTTTACACCTTTTATTGATAAGCCAATAATACAAACGCTTCATCACCCTTTTTCAAAAGCTTCACTCAAATCGATACTCCAAGACTCAGGTGTAAAAAATAAATCACATTTTATTTTTGATGCATATTCAAAAATTAATTATGTTGCCGTAAGTAATGATCAAGAAAAGCGATTTGAAAAAAATGATGCTACTTTCATAAAACATATTTGTATCCACAACGGCATACCTGTCAAAAAATTTGAGTTTAATGAAAATCCTAAAAATTACCTACTATTTCTGGGTTACATAAACAAACAAAAAGGGGCTCATATAGCGGTAAAGATTGCCCACACACTTGGGATGGAGCTTATACTCGCTGGTGATACATTTGGCGAAGAGGAGTTTTTCAATGAATACATCAGACCATACTTAAGTAAAAAAATAAGATATGTCGGTCCCGTGAATTTCAGACAGAAAGTTGAATTGTACAAAAATGCAATTGCCAAACTTGCTCCACTCACATGGGACGAACCGTTTGGCCTAACTCTTGTTGAATCACAAGCCTGCGGAACACCAGTAATCGCTTTTGACAGAGGTGCTGCTTCGGAAATAATTAAACACGGAAAAACAGGATTTGTTGTTAAAAATGAAAAACAAATGATTGAAGCGATCAAGAATATTGGAGCGATTGATCGAAAAGAATGTAGAACATGGGTTGAGGAACATTTTAGTGTTGAAAAAATGGTCGATCAGTATGAAGCTCTATACCAATCTCTTGTTGAAAAGAAAATATGAAAATCTCAATTATTACCTGCACATACAATCAGAAAAAATTTCTATCTGAGGCTATAGAAAGTGTTCAGAAAAGTATCCTGTCCCCTTTTACAGATATTACATTTGAACATTTGATTTATGACGATGGATCTACCGATGGTACAGAAACAATATTTGAAAAGGCACCTGCTAATGTTCGCTATTTCAAGAATAAAGAAAATAAAGGCCCGTCTTTTGGTAGAAATTTCCTTATTGAACAAGCAACTGGCGATTATATTTTTATGCTTGATAGCGATGATATTGTTCTTCAGCGCACACTACACAACTTTGTCGATGTAGCTCGCAAACAACCTGATATTTCTTGGTTTATAAGCGATTTTGTGCGATCAGACGAAGAGTTGCGTTATGAAATGGGTCAGGATTACTATGGATGGCATTTTAAATCTCCTCAGGCAATGCTTGAATCTATTTTCAAAGGAGAATTCTTCATTCAAAGCAATGTATTTTTCAAGAAAGAATTGTGGCAATTGGCTGGAGGTTTTGATACTTCTATGCGCATGGCTGAAGACCTAGATCTATTTATACGATTTCTCATAGCGGAGCATATGCCGAGCTATCAACCTTTCATAAGTCATATTCATCGAAATCATGACAAAAACTTGTCTAAAGATGAAAATCTCACCAAGCATATAGACCGAATGAAGGAACTGCGACTTAAATATCATGATAAAATAGAGAGCAATGAAAAATGATACCCGTCCCTGGTACGATCATGCTGTCATCTATGAGATATATCCTCTAAGTTTCAAGGATAGCGATGGCGATGGTATGGGTGATCTAAGTGGAGTCATTTCGAAGCTCGACTATCTCAAATGGCTTGGTGTCGATGCAATCTGGCTGACACCGTTTTTTACTTCGCCCATGAAAGACTTCGGGTATGATATTTCTGACTATAAAAACGTTGATCCCCGCTTTGGTTCATTGGAGATAATTAAAAATCTGTTTAAAGAAGCTCACGCTCGAGATATCAAAGTACTCATAGACCTCGTCACCAACCACACTTCTTCTGAACATCCATGGTTTGTAGAATCAAAGAGTTCTAAAGACAATCCAAAACGTGACTGGTATGTCTGGCGCGACCCTGGAGTCAATGGCGGCTTGCCTAATAACTGGCTTTCGGTCTCAGGTGGTCCTGCATGGACATACGACGAAAAGTCGGGGCAATACTATCTTCACCAGTTTTTACCAGATCAACCAGATCTCAACTGGCGCAATGCAGAAGTAAAAAAGGCTATGAAGGATGTTATGGAATTTTGGATCGCTCAGGGAGTCGATGGTTTTCGTATCGATGCCATTAGTCACATGGTTGAAGACATACAGTTTAGAGATGAGCCATTTGTACCTTTTGCAAAACGCACTCATGACCAAACGGTCTACGACAGCATGGCACATATCTACAGTCAGAACCAACCAGAACTCAAAGAAGTGATTATTATGTTTTCTGAAATAGCTTTTGCTCACAAAGACATATTCCTTGTTAGTGAAGCATACTTGCCTGCTGCTGGTTTGCTCGAATTTTACCGAGCATGCCCACATCACAATCATGCTCCATTCAATTTCAATCTTCTCAAATTGCCATGGAAAGCCCAAGCATATCGCGCTGAAGTAGATGTCTATGAAAAAGCACTCAATCCTGAGGATGTAAGGCCTTATGTATTGGGCAATCACGACGTTTCCCGTCTTGCTTCAAGGATAGGTCGCGAGCACACACCCTTGGCAGCCATGCTCCTCCTTACCCTTCCTGGAAGCAAATTTGTCTATTATGGCGAAGAAATCGGCATGGAAGATACGGTTATTCCAGAAGATAAGATACAAGACAATTTCTCTCGTGATAAAAAAGATTCGACTCGCGATCAATCACGCACTCCCATGCAGTGGGACAATTCAACATATGCAGGTTTCTCTAACAATGAACCATGGTTACCTGTTAATGAATCAAAATCGACATACAATGTCGCAACGGAGACCAAAGACCCTTCTTCATTACTCAATCTATATAAAAAACTTATTGCACTCAGTAAGTCTGAGCCAGCCCTTCAATACGGTACGTATACCTCTTTTGATGTTACATCACATCATGTATTTGCTTTTGAGCGATCGTATGAAAAAGAAAAAGTATTTGTATACCTTAATTTTAAAAACGAGAGTCGCAGTATTGTACTACCCGAAGGTTCGTTTGAGATTATTCTTTCAACAAATCCTCAAACTCAGCTACAAAGCATAGAAAAAGAATTAGTACTAGCCTCAAACGAGGGAGTCATCGTGAGAAAGAAGTAATTCATCGTAGGCCAAAGCACCATAGAGGGCTGCATCATCTCCAAGAGCAGACAGAGCAAGTGTTGGAAGTGGTAAAGTGTCGTTGGAAATTTCTCTTAATATTTCTTCTACTTCATCGATATCGATTCCCGGCTTTCGCAATATCATAGGTCCACCAAAGACGATGATCTGCGGTGACCAATGAACAATACTATTCCAGACCCCTACTGCCAAAGCCTCGGCCTTGCGCTTCCAGAAGAGCTTATTGGTCACTTCACGAGGCGCTTTGCCTGTTTCTCTTCGCACTGCAGCACCTGAAGCTATATCTTGCAGACTAAGCTGCTTTTTAATATCGATAATCTGTCTGCCTGGCTCGAAAACCGATAGACCAGTATCAAATGACTTACCTACTATACGAGCACCGCCTATGCCTGTACTGATCGTCAGAAAAGCTACTACATGATAATCCTTGCCTGCTCCATAAGCGGCTTCGCCGATAGCTGCCAGTTCTGCATCATTTACTATCAATACTTCTAGATCAAGCTTCTCAGATAATATATGTTTAATATTGTATTGCTCCCATGTGACAAGATTTGGCGAAGAAATTACTACGCCTTCTTCGGAAACAACACCCGGCACGCCTGCCACAGCACGTGTCACTTCTTTGTGAGGGATTTTTGCCAATCTTTGAGCAATAGTTGCTGCTTCTTCCTCAATGTCTGATTTTGTTGGAAAAGAAATTTTCTGAACAATCTTTCTATCATCTCCAATAAGTGCTATGCGAGTATTGGTACCGCCGATATCGATAGCAATGATCATGCAATAATTTTATCATATAATAAAGAAAGCTCCGGAATTTTATTCCCAGAGCTTTTTAATTAAGACGGCCAGACCGCATAGAAAATAAAAAAGAGAACTGCGGCTATGATGACGAAGGACACAACCCTTGTCGGCAGCGTATATAATCACCTCCTTCGCTGGTGAACGCCACTTCCTCTATTATACCATATTCAGCGCTATTGTCTATATACGAAAAACCGCCACGGAGGTGACGGTTTTAAGTAAACTTAGTAGTTTTTTGAGTTTATGCTCGGTTTACTCTCATGAAATAGTATGCAATACCTGCGATTGGGATCAAGAGAAGCAACCACCACCAATTGAAGTCATATCCTGAGAGACCGGCTGCTGCAAGGAATGAACCTGCTTCATCAGTTGTTGTAGCTGTGCTCGTTGCTGTTGTTGTACCAGCTTCAAGACCTGTCTCAGTATCAAGTGTGCTCAAGACATTGGCACCAGGAAACGCTGAAGCGATTCGTGTGTTGCTTGAACCTGTGCTTGAAACCTTAGGAGCTGAAGTAGTTGTTGTACCAGATGTACCACCCGTTACGCCGCTGATGGTGCCGCCAGCAGATGTCTGAGGGGCTGAACCGTTGCTGCTACCTGTTGAAGGTGCAGGTGTTGTAGGAGGTGTAACTGGAGGAACAGGATTAGTTGAAGTTGCTGAGCTATCGATCGTGATCTTTATTTTTGGATCTGTAAGATAGTCTGAACTTGAACGATTACCGTCTTCATCGAGAGCACCAATGATGAGCCAGTAGTCGCCGTCGCCACCAAAAGCCGCGAGGTCAGATGTGTGGAGAGTTGCAATCAATGTGTCAGTAAAACCTGATGAAAGGTATACAGACTGGTTGAAATTGAAACCGCACGCTGTTTTACCAAGAGTTGTTGATGCATAACCCTGGCTGATAGGAGCAAACAGATCGCTGCATGAGTGACCCTGAACGCCGCCATCCTTGATAACACGAAAATGGTAGTTCTGGAGGTCGGTATCGTCTACCGTTGCGTAGACGGCGATATCGCCGTTGTATACATTACCGTGAACTGGACCTAAATTGGCTGGAACGTTACCGTTGCCAACGCCGATTGAAACGATCGGTGCTGCTGAAGTCGCTTCTGCGACTGGAGCTGCAGCCACAAATGAAAATACTGCACACATTATTGTTAAAGTTGACAGAATGACTGTTGACTTGTATTGCTTTGTCATGCCGCGAACCTACCATAAAAGGTTTTTAATGTCAATTTGTATTGTGTAATAAAAAAGCCAGATCTCCGAAATCTGGCTGTGTGAAAGTTATAGCACTTCACTAGCTATTAAAAAAGAAAAAGATCATCTTAGGCGACTTCAGGCGCCGTGGGAAACAACGGAACATCAAGGGTGAAGGGGTTCAGGTCCTTGTTGTTCTCATCGAACGGGGTCGACGAGAAGCACAACAAGTGCGATCCTGGCCGGAAACGGAACGTATGAGCCGTATAGGCCGGGATATGAACCATTTCGCCTTCCTTGATTTCCTGAATTTCGACCTCGCTGGTCTGCTTACCGTCTTTCGGCGACACGTCGCACGATGCAAGGAAGCCAGAACCGCTCACCAGCAAAAAGGTTTCGCTTTTCCCCTTGTGAAAATGGTTCCCAAGAGGAATCGATTCCTTGATCCTGAACTGCTGGATGGAGCGATCAACACCGTTGAACTCCTGAATGGAGCGACGGTTGTCCTCGTGAACGAGTCCAAGCGGACCGATAGACAACTTACCTGCCATAATACCTACCTTTCATTTGGTCTCTTGATTTCAATATTTCAGCTCCAGACCACGGTAACTGAATATAACTCGCAACAATCTAACACATTTTTTATTGATGTCAATAACCTAGTTGATCAAGACCTACGACAACTGGATAGAGGGCGCCGCGGACGACTGACTTAAGTACCTCTTTATCTCTTATATAGTCGGCAATTGGCGGACTGACCTTGTAATAGGTTTCTACGAACTTTTCACCAATAGCATTTTGTAGAAGGGTTTCGTCTCTAAAATTGCGAAGTGCCTGAACTTCTGGTTGTAGTTCTGTGCCATATGCAGCAGTTGCAATAAAGCATCCCCCACCTCCATTGTTATTACCATTTGAATCTACATCATTGGTAATTGCTGCCTGACATGAAAGATTGATCGTTTCATTGCCAGATCTGATAAAGACATTGGCGGTTTTAATACCTTCAGAAGAATAGTCTGTAGTAATACTTGAACTTGTTCCTGAGAGACCATCAGACCCACTCCACTGGAATGTATAGTTACCCTGTGCTCCATAGCCAGCAGCATTCCACGTAATTCTTTTGCCATTTACGTTTGGAGTGCATCGTCCACCAATAGATTCTGTTGTTGTAGCAGAAGCTCTAAGTGAAAGATCTGCACTACATATAAGTGGAAGTGTTTGGTTGCCTGATCGAGCCTGCACTTGTCCTGTTTTTGTACCAAGCGTTGTGTAGACTTTTTCTACACCGTTGCTATTGCCTACCAATCCATCAGTTCCTGTCCAAGTGATAGTCGTACCATTTACTCCTCCATTGAAAGACGAATCAAAGCGAATAAGATGTTCGTTGGTATTGTTTTGATTTCCTATTACTTCGATCGTGCAGCGACCAATGAGCACAGGATCCTTGACGACAATAGTCTGCGAGCATGTTTGATTTACCTGCACATTGCCTGAGATAACTCTTACCGACGCTGTCTTACCACCTTCTGATGTGTATGATTTTGAAATAGAAGCATTGGTACCAGAAAGACCTTCTGATCCGCTCCATTCATATCTATAGTTGCCTGCACCGCCCGTAGCAGACGCAGACCATGTCACGCTTTGATTGGTAGCTATTGTTGTATCATTAACGCTACATGTGACGCTAAGTTCTTGGTTTGGAAGAGAATTGATTGTATTTTGAAGTACTGGAAAAACGCGATCGGATACTATCTGATATCCCTGATCGTTGGGGTGCACGGCATCTGAAGATAGCTGACTGTTGCCAAGTATTCCAGGCAAAGCGTTGGGTACATATGCTGCTCCAGTTTCTGAAGCAACATTTCTATATCCTGCTTCATAATCGACACCAAAAATATCATTGTGAATACCGACAACAATCACTTTTGCTCCGCCGTTTTGGATTCTCTGGATAATCGTTCGGAGATTACTAAACTGCTGATCCATTGGCAGACGTTGAATAATGTCATTGCCCCCCAGAAAGACGATAACGATACTAGGATTTTGATTGACGACGTCGCGATCTACACGAGCAAGGGCGTCGGCAGTAGTGTCACCGCTTATGCCAGAATTGATAATAGGAGCACCGATACGTCGTGAGAGTACACTTACAAAATCATTGCCAGAAGTAGCACCCACTCCAGCAACGAGACTATCTCCAAAAGCGATGATTTTTGTATTTGCACTGATCTGTGTCGATACTTGTCCCTGAACTTCTCGAGTGTTGGTTATAAAATAAAAGGCCGCAGCAGCAATTGCCAAAGCTACCAAAATCAATAAAAGTACGTTTTTGCATTTCATATGGTCATTCAATACCTTTTAGGTAAAGAAAGCAACCTTAGACACATAATATATTTACACAAAAAAGCACCTTGGTAGGTGTTTGTGCTTGCACAACGAAGCTTTAGCGAAGTTGTGGACCGGAGAGGACTCGAACCCCCCGCCTCCTCAGTGCAAGTGAGGCGCTCTACCAGATGAGCTACCGGCCCGTAAAAGAGATATTATCGTTAATTGCCCTTTAGCGCAAGAGAAATCATGTGATCTATAAAGGCTTTTGGCTCGATTCCCACAGATCGAAGTGACTGTATCGTCGCCGACTGATCGTGCAAGATTGGCGTAGTATTTGTCTCAAGCAGATATATCTTATTTGTCGGCGTAATACGCATGTCCGAACGTGAATAATGACTGAGTCCCAGCACTCTATGTGCTGCTTTTGCGATATGCGCAATTTCATTTTTAACCTTGTCTATCAAATGCATGGCTTCATGGTGAATCATACTCTTGTCTTGTTTGAGCGCTGTATGAAAAATATCATGACCAGCAGCGTATCTGATCTCAATCGGAATCGGCACGTAGTGTTCCTGATCGCGCAGATTTTCAACAACAATGCAGACTATATCTTTGCCAGGAATATATGCTTCTACCAACACTGTATTTGAAATACGAAGTGCCTCTTCGAGCTGAGGAATGATATCACCACGAGCGCGAGCAATAGACACACCGATAGAATTGCCAGAATTGGTCGGTTTTATCACCACCGGCATGTGAAAGTTAAAGAAAATATGCTGAGCGTGATTGTTGAGATCATCCCCTTGCTCAACAATAATATGCATGGGTGTCCTAATACCCTCATCGGCAAATGCTTTTTTAGAAAGTTTTTTATTCATGGACAATGCCGATGCAACAGGATTGGATCCAGTATATGGAATACCACTATTAAATAGTATGCGCTGCACTTTACCATCTTCTCCATACTCACCTTGTAATGCATTCCAGACAATATCTGCTCGCTCAAGTGCTTGCTGAGGTTTTACCTGCAAACCATCGACATGCCATGCGCCGTCAGTAGAAATAAATATATCGCGGCCAGTGTATCGCTCCGGCAAATGTTTCAACACATATCCGCCGGTTTCTAGAGATTGCGCGTACTGACTCGATGGTCCACCACGCAATACTGCCACGATCTGTTTCATATACAGATAATTATACAATAAAAAATACGCGTCCCGTAATAGGGACGCGTTGGTTATGTTGATGATTGCTCAGGCATCCACGAAGGTGCCCGGTTGATGGACACGATTCCTTCGTTTGCCCATGTGAAGTTCAGGTCTTTTGTATGCTTTTGCCCGATCCGGCGCAAGGCTCTCAAGGAGATGAATCGCTTTGAGCACGTCGCCGGTGTTATTGATGGTTGCGCCGGTTGCCCTAGCGGGAAGCCGACATTTCGGACATTTAATTTCCCTCTTGCTCCTCACACGCTTCTTGCATGTCTCGAACTGATGCCCACAATTGGGCGTTGCACATCTGACTGACGCTGTCATACTCTGACTCCTTTCACTTAACGTGAGATGAACCATGGCACCCTCGTGCCATTCCAATGTAGATTTTTAGCACATCAACAACTATTTTTCAAACAACCTTCTCCTCAACAGTCGGTGATATTGAATAGCAAAACGATGCGCTTCGGCATTGACCAGCATGCACAATTTTCCATATCTCTCAACAAGAGCACTATCACCCATTACTTCTTTTGCCTTGTGTCGATTGTCTTTTACTACAGATAGAATCTCTATATTTAATTCTTTTTCTTTCAACACTTCTTTGGCTGCATTGATTTGAGCGGTACTACCATCGACTACCAGTATATTGGGCAATTGCCATTCGCTATGCGCAAATCTTCGCTTGAGCACTTCTTTTAAATTTTTAATATCATTGACCTCGCCTTTTTTGGCACCTCGTATTTTAAACTTTCTATATTCATTTTTATTGAGCACGCCATCTTCTACGACCGTCATCACTCCGACAGTATTGGTACCACTGATATGTGCAATATCGTATGCTTCGATACGAAAAGGTTTGTCAGCGTCTTGTACATATTCAAAATCTTCGAGACCTTCAGCTGTCTCCTTTTTATCAGCCTTTATCAGCGCTACATCATTGATATGATCAAGAGCAAAAATAGTTCTCTTTATCTTCTGTGCTTCTTCAAACTTAAGTTGTTTAGCATACGCATTCATTTCTTTCTCCAAAACCCTTACAAGCTCTGATTTCTTGCCTTGGAAAAAGAGCCTTATGTGATTTATGATCTTTGCATACTCAGTTTTACTGATTTCACCTGTACAGGTGCCAGGACACAAACCCATTTGCCTATTGAAACAAGATTTTGGTGTCCTACCAACCGCCATCTGTTGTTCTGCAGTAATACACTTGTGATCACGATACGGAAATATGCGACGAATAATCTTGAGTGCTTCGACAAGCGCCATGCCGCTTGTAAACGGCCCGAAACTGTATTTGATATCCTTTTTGGGAAATGTATTTTCAAGTACACGCTGTCTTACAACAAGAATCCTTGGAAAATCTTCTTTTGTTATCACAACGCAATTAAATCCTTTATCATCTTTGGATAATGTATTGTACTTTGGTTGTAAGTCCTGAATTTTTTTTGCTTCCAAAATAAGCGCTTCAAGCACCGAAAGGGTTGGAGTAAATCTAATACTTCGAGCCAAAGTGACCATATCGACGAGTTTTTGACCGCGAGTAACGATCAAATCATCATTGAAATAGCTCTTAACACGATCCTTCAAGGATGTTGCTTTACCGACGTACAAAACATCTCCCTTGTCATCGAGGAATTCGTATATGCCGGGCAAATCGGGAGTATCTGTGTTTAAAAACTCTTGACTATTCATATGTATCAATTTATATTCAAAAAGGATCAATTGCAATCCAGAAAAGGAGGCTGTCAATCACTCGGTTAGTATTGTGAATGGAGCTGTACACACTTTTCAAGGAAGCAAAGTATGCGGATGTACACATCTGGTTCTCAAGTCACATCGATCGGCAGGCAAGTGCCTTGGCAAAGGCTCAACGTTGCACGGCAACGAAGCAGGTTTGCCCACAGCAAATATGGGGCTCGGCGACCCAATCAAAAACAATAGCCAGAAACAATAGGGGTGGAGGGTCTGACCATACGGTCGGGCCCTCTTTTTATTTTTCCAAGACCTTTTTGAGATATTTCCCAGTATGACTCTTGGCATTGCGGGCTACCTCTTCTGGCGTTCCCTTGGCAACGATTTTCCCTCCACCTACTCCACCTTGAGGGCCAACATCTATAATATAGTCTGCAGATTTTATGAGATCCATATTGTGCTCGATGACCAAGACAGTATTGCCCTTGTCGACAAGTTTCTGAAGAATCTCTATCAGTTTCTTCACGTCATCGTAATGGAGACCAATCGTAGGTTCATCGAGGAGATAAATGCTTTTTTGTGTATGAGGACGATAGAGTTCTGAAGAAATTTTGACACGCTGCGCTTCTCCACCCGAAAGAGTTGTGGCCGACTGACCGAGTTCGAGATACCCAAGACCGACTTCATTGAGTGATTGCAATCTGTCGGCAATTGCTGGAATATCTTCGAAGAAAGAAAGTGCTTCTTCGACGGTCATCGATAATACTTCGTGAATATTTTTCTTTTTATATTTCACTTCGAGCGTTTCTTTCATAAAGCGTTTGCCCTGACAGACTTCGCACGGTACATAGACGGTTGGTAAGAAACTCATCTCTACCGCTATCTCACCATTGCCCTGACACGCCTCGCAACGACCACCTTTGACGTTGAATGAAAATCTGTTTGCTTTCCAGCCGCGCGCCCTGGCTTCGCTCGATGCAGCAAAAAGATCACGAATAAAGGTCCATGCACCTGTATATGTAGCAGGGTTTGAGCGCGGCGTACGGCCAATAGCAGATTGATCGATAAGAATTGCCCTACCCAAATATTCTGTTCCAGAAAAACTCGATGCATTGTAGACCTCAGCACTGCGCTTGCGTCTGTCGAAGCGCGCTTCGAGGTTTTTATGAATGATTTCATACATAAAGGTCGACTTTCCAGAACCAGACACTCCAGTAATAACTGTCAGCCTGCCGAGCGGTATGTCTATATCGAGACCCTTTATATTGAAAGCATTTCCATTTCTAATAATCAGTTTGCCCTTTTCTTCGCTACGACGCTCTCTTGGCACCTCTATTTCTTTTTCTCCGCGCAAATATGCAAGCGTAGTTGATCCTGAATCATTTTTCTTAGCTTTGAGCAATTTATCCAAATCTCCTGCTACAACGATATGTCCACCATGCACTCCAGCACCTGGACCAATGTCGACAAGATAATCAGATGCAAATATCGTATCTTCATCGTGCTCTACCACTACGATAGTATTGCCAGCATCACGAAGAGAGAGGAGCGTTTTGATAAGACGATCATTGTCTTCTTGATGAAGACCAATTGTCGGTTCATCAAGCACATACAATGCTCCGACAAGACCAGATCCAAGCTGCGATGCAAGTCGTATGCGCTGTGCTTCGCCACCAGAGAGTGTGTTGGCACGACGATCGAGCGTCAGATATTCGATACCAACATCGATCATGAAGCGTAGACGAGCATCGATTTCTTTGAGCACAACTTTTGAAATACTTTTTTCTTTTGGTGTAAGTTTGAGACCACCGAAGAACATAGCACAATCTTCGATTGATTTTGAAGTGAGATCTACGATATTTATTTTTTTATCCCCTTCGCCAAGAAATACATGGAGAGCTTCTTTGCGCAGACGTGCCCCATTGCATTCTGGACAGACTTCCTCACCCATAAAATATTTTGTACCGAGACCATTGCAGGCTGAACAGGCGCCATATGGAGAATTGAATGAAAACAAACGTGGTTCGACTTCTGGATATGAAAACCCGTCGTACGGACACATAAACTTCGAAGAAATGAGCTTTACGAGCTCTCCACTCTTGATTTTTATGAGTCCATCAGACTCATTGAGTGCTTTTTCAACGCTTTCTGAAAGACGTTCCTTGAAATCAGCATCTTTTTTATGAAAATCTGAAACAAAAAATTCGTCTACTAAGACATCGATATCATGCCTCTTGTTTTTATCGAGTACGATTTGCTCTCGGAGTTTTTTGGGTTCGCCATCGACGAGCACTTTTTCATAACCTTTACCCAATAGATCATAGAGGAGCTGGTAATACTCACCTTTTCTGCCTAAGACCATAGGAGCATAGATACCGATCTTTTCACCCGTCACTTCGACGCCCATGACCGACTTTTTACTCTTAGAAGTATCTATAGAAGTGACAGTTTCTGAAATAGTAGCAACGATTTCCTCTTGAGAAAGTTTTTTTATCTCCCTACCGCATTCCAAACAATGAGGTTTGCCGACACGAGCAAACAAAATACGCATATAGTCGTATATTTCAGTAATCGTAGCGACATTGGAGCGAGGATTGTTTGAACGAGACTTCTGATCAATAGAAATAGCTGGAGAAAGACCAGTGATTTCATCGACATCTGGCTTTTGCATTTGTCTCAAGAATTGTCGGGCATATGAAGAAAGAGATTCGACATATCGACGCTGACCTTCGGCAAAGATAGTATCAAAAGCCAACGATGACTTACCTGAACCCGAAAGCCCAGTAAAAACGATCATTTTATTGCGCGGCATTTCAACCGTCACGTTTTTGAGGTTGTGAGTGCGAGCTCCTTTGACGACAATCTTTTGCGGGTCAGAGCCGTATTCGCTGGTGAATTCTTTTTGAGATGACATTGACCGTCTATTGTACCACAAATCGCTCATTTTGTCCTTATAGCGCTCATTCTTAGGTAAAATAGGAGTCTTTGTGGAAGTTTGCTTTTGATTGCCGATATGATAAGCTATCACCCATGAGCAGTATTTTTTCTGCGTTACCGTATATTCAGATCGGCCTATCGACTCTCCTTGTGATCCTAGTTCTCGTACAGAGATCGGACGCAGACCTTGGTTCCGCCTTTGGAGCCGACGGCAATGGAGGTACTCGATTTGCTCGACGAGGTATTGAAAAGACAATTTTTAACATCACCATCATCGTGAGTGTCTTGTTCGTGACTACATGTCTCTTGGCACTTCTCAAATAGCAATATATGAACGTACTTCCCGGTCGGATTAAAACGCCGATCGCACAAACACTTGGTTCGTTATCTACGACCACTAAAACAGTCTTCGCAGTCTTTGCAATCTTTATGATTGTAAGCGCTTTTACCCTACTTAAAAGAGTAAATGACCATTTTCTAGTCGAAGTACCAGCCAATGAAGGCTCTATTTCAGAGGGTCTTATCGGTACACCTCGCCTTATCAACCCTGTCTTAGCCCAAAACGATGCTGGAAAGGACATTGGTTCCTTTGTCTATGCCGGTTTGCTTAGAAAATCAGGTTCTGAGTATATCAATGAACTAGGTCAAGACTATACCGTCTCAGCTGATGGTCTTACCTATACTTTCACGCTCAAAGACGATTTGTTTTTCCACGACGGTGAGCCTCTTACATCAGCTGATATAGCTTTTACAGTCCGAACAATACAAAATCCTCAGTTCAAGAGTCCTAAGCGAGCACATTTTGATCAAGTCCATGTAGATACACCCGATGTAAAAACAATTGTATTTACGTTGCCCAAACCATCAAACGTTTTTCTTGCTGATATGACCGTCGGTATTCTTCCTGAACATCTTTGGAGCGCAGTTACACCTGAAGAGTTTATGGTGATTGAATACAACAGCGAACCTGTCGGTGCCGGCCCATATATGATTAGCAGCGTCAATCGTGGCAAAGGTGGTCTTCCCCTTGCATACACGCTCGTACCGTTTGGAAAATACGTCAACGGCAAGCCTTTAATTAAAAAAATACATTTCAAAGTCTATCAAAACGATGCTGATGCTTTGACCGCACTTCGCAATGGTGAAATAAGCAGTCTCGGTGGCATGCTTCCTCAGGATGCAGCCGATTTGGCTGATGATGGATACAGAGTTGAGACACATTCCCTACCTCGTACCTTCGGACTCTTTTTCAATCAAGACGAAAATCCTGTTCTTGCCAATACAGTAGTCAGAAAAGTACTTTTTGGTACCGCACCACGTCAGGAAATTATCGATAATGTCTTCAAAGGTTTTGCATTGCCTGTCCAATCACCTTTTATAGCTGGTGACATCGCTACAAGCACACTACTTACCAATGAAAGTGCTGCCGCTCTTTTGGAAAAAGATGGTTGGAAGATGAATGCTAATGGAGTACGAGTTAAAGGCACTCAAGAACTTGCCTTCTCTATCGAAACTTCAAATGCCGAAGATCTCAAGGATACGGCTGAAATTCTTAAAACCACATGGCAGGAGCTTGGTTTCAAAGTAACTGTCAATATTTATGAATCAGGAGAGCTCAATCAAACAGTTATCCGAGAAAGAAAATACGAAGCACTTCTTTTTGGTGAAGTGATTACACAAGAAAGCGATTACAATGCATTTTGGAATTCTTCACAGAGAAAAGATCCTGGCCTGAATGTTGCCATGTATCTCAACCTTAAGGTAGACTCTTTGCTCAATGATTTGAAAAACAGTACATCGACTGACAATAGTTCTATATTCAAAGCTCTCAATCAAGAATTTGTAAAAGACATGCCAGCCGTAATGCTCTATTCGCCAGTCTATGTGCATGTAGTACCCGCCAATCTGTCGGGATATTATCAAGGACCACTTATCGATGCATCGGAAAGATTTATGAATAGTCAAAAGTGGTATACAGGAACGGAACTCGTCTGGCCTATATTTGCAAAGAAACATTTAAATCAATAATCAGTAAAACAAAACACTATGAACGAAAGAACACCATCACCCTCACCATCGAGACGTCCTCCAATGAGAGGTGGTAATGGCAGAACAGGCGGAGGCACGGGCGGTATGCGACGAGGTAGCAATATGCGCCGAGATTCATTTAGGCAGCGCCCAGGTATGCACACTCGAAGGAACTCTCCTTCTCAGCAGAATTTTCACAATAGCAATTCGGATCAGAAGAATCCGCCTATTCCTCCTGCAGGCGAAAATATCCGCATCATCCCTCTTGGTGGTGTAGAAGAAATCGGTCGCAATATGACCATGGTTGAGTATAAAAACGACATCATCGTTATCGACGCTGGCTTTCAATTCCAAGAAGACGATACTCCCGGTATCGACTATATTCTCCCCAACATCCGCTACCTCGAAGAACATCAGGACAAGATTAGAGGTGTAATCGTCACTCACGGTCACCTCGACCACATTGGAGGTATTCCTTACATCATGCCTCGTATCGGCAATCCACCGATCTATACTCGAAACCTGACTTCGATCATGATCAAGAAGCGTCAGGAAGAATTTCCTCATCTCAAACCGCTCACAATACATTCTATTGAAAGAGACGAAAGACTCTTACTCGGCAACTTGCCTGTGCGATTTTTCGGAGTCACCCACACTATCCCCGACTCAATGGGTATCATTATCGATACTCCCTATGGTGCAGTGGTAACACCTGGTGACTACAAGCTCGATCATACCGACGGCAAGCCGAGCGATGCTGAAGAAAAAGAATACAAAGTCTTCGATACAGAAAAGGTTCTTTTCCTCATGTCCGACTCGACCAACGTAGAAAACCCTGGCTTCTCTACTCCAGAACGCGAAGTGCACAAAGGTCTCGAAGAAATCATCAGTAAAATCAAAGGACGTCTTGTGATTGGCACCTTTGCTTCACAGTTGCAGCGTCTTATAAAGATTATTGAAATCGCAGAACGTCACGGCAAGAAAATCGTCGTCGAAGGCAGAAGTATGAAGGTAAATATAGAAATTGCCCTTGCTGCCAATATGCTTGAGGTAAAGAAAGATACCATCATTCAGGCTCAGGATATCGATCATTACCCTCCTGATCGCGTTATTATTCTTTCAACTGGTGCTCAGGGTGAAGAATTTGCCGCTCTCATGCGCATGGCCACAAAGAATCACAAATATATAAAGATCGGTCCACGAGATACGGTTCTTCTTTCATCTTCTATTATTCCAGGCAATGAAAAGACTGTTCAAAAACTCAAGGACAATATTGCCCGCCAAGGTGCACGTATTATTCACTACCGTACATCAGAAGTATTTATTCACTCGACTGGTCACGGCAATCGCGGCGAAATCGAATGGCTACACAAGAAGATCAAACCTCGTTTCTTCATGCCTATTCATGGCAACCACTATCAGCTCAAACTTCATGCTGAACTCGCAGAGTCACTTGGTATGTCACAGGAACAGATTATCGTTCCAGACACAGGTACTATTGTTGAAATACAAGAAGGTGGTACAAAGCTCGTAACACTCAAGGAAAAGGCTCCAGGAGGTCCTATGATGGTTGATGGCTTCGCTATCGGTGATATGCAAGAAGTCGTCATACGAGACCGCCAATTGCTCGCTGAAGACGGTATGTTCGTCATTATTGCCAATATCAACACGGCCACAGGCAAACTCAAGAAGAGTCCAGATATCATTTCTCGTGGATTCGTCTATCTCAGAGAATCTCAAGATCTTCTCCATCAAACACGCTATATCATCAAAAAGACAATCGAAGATGCTGTTCAAGGTATGCATCCGATCAATTTCGAATATCTCAAGGAAATTGTTACTGATCAGATCAGCAAATATCTCTTCCAACAGACTGCAAAGCGGCCAATCATCATTCCTGTTATCTTGGGAGTATAGCTGCGTATAAATACTCTTTTTGTATTATAATCAGAAGACATGGAACCTATCCTGTCTGGCAAAAAGAATCTGTATCGTGTCTATCTCGCCACACTCTTCTTTGCTTTTCACTATGTCTTAGTAGTCTATATCAACTCGTCTTTTCTTGAAAACGCTATTGGTCGTTATGGAAAAAACATTGTTGGATTACTCTATGTGGCTGGTTCAGCTCTGAGCATCGTCTTCCTCTCAAGAGCACCACATATATTGAGAAGTGTAGGCAATAAGACACTGATGCTTATGATGACGGTTGGAGAGATCGCCTGTCTGTTTCTTATTGCTTTCTCGCAGTCACTACCAGTTATTATCTGTGCGTTTATAGTACACCATGCCATTATCCCTGTCTTGTTTTTGAACTTTGATATTTTTATTCAAAGATTTTCTAAGCATGAAGAATCGGGCAAGGCTCGAGGTACGTATCTTTCACTTATCAATATTTGTTTTGTTATTACTCCGCTTATCAGTGGTTTGATATTAGAGAAAACAAGCTTCAATAGTGTCTATGTTATTTCTGCTATTATCATTCTCCCTCTTATATATTTCATTTCCAAAATACAAAATTTTGTCGATTCAGAATACAAAGATCTCAATATCTTTTCTTCGATCAAAGCTACCTATCATAACCCTGATATAAAACTGATTGTCATTATCAATTTTATTCTCCAAATGTTTTATGCTGCCATGGTCATTTATATGCCCATCTATTTGCACGATGTCATTGGTTTCAACTTGCAGGATATAGGATTGATATTTACGGTTATGCTCATGCCATTTGTAATATTCGAGCTTCCGCTAGGCAAGATTTCAGATACATTGATTGGTGAAAAAGAATTACTTATTGTCGGTATGGTTATTATGGCTGCTTCTACAGCCGTCCTTCCCTTTATCAACTCAAAAGCTCTTATCGTCTGGGCGGCAATACTCTTTATGACTCGAGTCGGAGCAAGTTTTGTTGAGATTATGGCTGAGAGTTATTTCTTTAAGAAAATTGAAAATGAAGATACAGGACTTCTCTCACTGTGGAGATCGGTCAATAGTTTTTCATACATGTTTATACCACTTGTCATTAGCGGGCTACTGTTCTTCGTAGATTTAAAGTTTATTTTCCCTATTATAGGCGCACTCTGTATATCAGGTATTTTCTTTGCCCGAAGAATCAACGACACACTATAGATATTCCCCTCCTCTTTAGAGGAGGGGTTAGGGGAGGAGCCTCCGAAGCTCTACACACATAAACATAGGTATTTCGCTGCGTAGACGGTCTTCCTCGGCCTTTCTAGGGCCTTTTTGACTCTCTCGGTGTGAAATCCACTCTTCGAGCTTTATCGTGCTAAAACCAGCCTTTTGAAAGGCTTTAAAGTACCATTGTAGGGGTCGATGGAAAGAAATAGTCTGTGGTGCATCTTTTTTGCCTGGATGCATATCGATAAGAAAAGAAGCTTCGGACATATATGCATCGAGTCTTCGATATTGTTTCTTCTGCACATCATCAAATCCCCACGAAGAGAGCTTTGGAATGCGAAAGACTGGATGATTGAGCACAATCCAAAGTTTGCCTTCCGATTTTAAAAGCCGTGCCGCTTCGGTCAATGTTTCCTGTGCCTGTTTTATATTTTGCAAAGCCAAAACGATTACTGCCTTATTAAATGTATGTGATTGCAATAAAGACATTTCGTGTGCAGGTAATACATGATATTCAATAGACGCTGTTGAGTCTGTTGATTTTTGAGAACGAGATTTTGCTATTTCAATAAGATCTTTGGACAAATCTGTACCAGTGACCTGTGCTCCAGTAGAAGATAATGCTCTGCTGAAAAATCCCTGTCCGCAGGCTATATCGAGTATTTTTTCTCCTTTTGCAGGAGACATAAGACGCATAAGATTGGGCAAAATTACTTTTTCCTGAAAAGAGTTTGCATCTGTTTCGAGTAAAAGGTCGTACCATGGCGCAACACTCTGCCACGATGTATCGCCAGCTTTCTTCGTATTCGAAACATCCCGTTGCTTTGGAGCTACGGGATGTTGTGTAGAATCTCTATCTGGTTTTGAATTATTTTTTCTTTTTTCCACCGCTCTTTCTAGTTGAACCAATGTGTTTCTTTATGGCCTTCCATTGCTTCTTTATATCTACCATAAATCGCTTCATATCGTCCATATTCATGTCTTTGACGTTCTTATACTTAGAAAGAACAGCGTCGACAATAGTATTGTATTCACCTTCGCTCACATGCTCGAGTTTTTCAAGACGCTCAAGAATCTCTGCCTTTGCTTTGAACATCCAGCTCTTGAGTTTGCCTCGATACTTCTTGGCATTTTTGCTGCCATAGAGAAAATAAGTTGCTGCCGCTGCTGCCACGACTACTCCTGCGGCAACGCCGACAATCTCTCCAACATGTGACTTTCCTTTGCTGTTATTGTTTGTCATTTTGAGTATTGGTTTTTTTAGCTGCTTTCTTTTTTGGCGCAAATCGCTTGAGAAGAAACATTAGTGTTCCTTTCCAGCCAAGTGCCTGGGACTTAATGTCGTTGCGAAGTCTTGTGACATCTTCTACGATCTCCTGCCCCTCCTTGCGTACAATCTGAGATATATGCGACAGGTCACGGATGACGCGAATAGCATATACGAGAGCAATAACAAGGAGTGTCGTGACAATCACGACGGCTGCACTAGTGATGATAAAGAAAATGTTTGTTTGTAAAACTTCGGCCATGTATACATTATATCCCAGCAATATTTTAATGCTAGCAAAGTTGTTTAATAATTTGTTAATAAAAATAAAAATTTTCTAAATTGAAATAAAAAAAGACCGGTCCCCATGGACCGGTTTTACGTATGCTCGTCAGACTCTGCACATTACTTTTGATTCCTTCCACCAGACATCCCGAAGGCCGGAAATGACCGCGTGAAGAACCTCGGTCTGAGTCCTGTCGCCGTGAACCCGGATCACCGGCACATCGTATTCCTGGAATACTTTTTGGATTTCTCCAAATAATTCCTCGTAAAGATCGAGACGATTGTTGATGATGACAGGATCGGCATCGTCAGGCCGATTTTGCTTTTTGGCGCGCTCAGTCAGGCGATCGATGCATCTCTGTCGTTCCAAATCGATGTGCACGATAGCCACCGAGCAAGGAACTGGAGAATTCTCCAGAAAATGCGAGCAGAACGACTCTGCCTGAACACGGTTTCTTGGATAGCCATCATTGATATAACAGTGTCCAAGAACCGGTTGTCCCACAACCTCCTGAAAGAACCCGACAGTGACTTCATCGGGCACGAGAGTGCCCCGAACGATATGAGGATGTATCCGATCGTAAAACGCCGAATCTTCCTTGACCTCCCGGAAATGATGACCCATGTCGAGACGAGTAACATCTACTCCATCAGCGATCATTTTCTTCATGAACTCAACAGCCTGCGTTCCTTTGCCGCAGCCCTGACGACCTTGAAAGCCGACCACCACCGCTCTATCCTTAGGAACCTTCACGCATACCTCCGTGAAAAAGAGTTATAGGAATATAGAAAGAACCCCGTAAAAAGATAGCATATACGCTATATGATGCAAGAGAAACTAGTCCCAGAGCTTTGACCACCATTCAAATGTAAAATGCATCAAAAAAGCCATCGGTATATAGATGGGTGCAAGAAGTAAGAATAGTGCTCGTTTGCCGGTCATACATTACTACTATAATAAAAACCCTAAAAAGACAAATAAAAAAACACCTCTCCAAAAAAGCAAAGAGGTGCTATACACATTTTATTCCAAATGGACGGTGTCGTCTTTTCTGATGATCGTCGGCATACGTGAACCCTTGATGATGGTGTGCATTACCCTTTCGGGCAGATGTTCGGCAATTGTAAGATTTGCCCCGCAGATAAAGAAAGATCGCCATTCTACTTCGAGTGCTGGAGGCAGGCCATCGATTACGATATGAGGCCGAACTGCAGGATAGCGATATTGCGGATTGTTTCTGAGCCAGCCTTCGTCAACGTCCCTTAGAAGACTTGCTGTCACTATACGTATATTCCCCTTTCGAGGCGAATCGATCAGATGAGGAAAGACCGAAATCACTCTGCAGCTCAGCTTGAGAGCATCGCTAAACCACTCTGCCACTGATGTGCCCATGTCGTATCCTTTGACTAGTTTCTCAGCGATAGAAATCTCAACACAAATGCCGTGACTCACAGGCATTTTCATCTCGATTCTGCACTCGGGAAGATTCCCTACTTCAGAACGGATAGATATCGATCCATTCTTACGCGCAAGTCGAAGTCTTTCAATCTTGGGACAAACCTCCGGAACGACTGCGATATTGCGCATATCGACGATGACCAATCTCCTGTCATATTGAGTGCCTTCATGATCAATGGTCAATTCTTCCACCTCTGTACCTGGAGCGTAGAGAATCGGATATTCTACAAGCTTCGCAACCTTCATATCAGACTCCTTTCGAAAAAGTACCAATTACAAAAAACCCAGAATAAATACTATTCCTTTTATATTAAAATACAACTCTCTAAATAGTGACGTCTACTGAACAGGTTTATCCTGAACTGGAATATCGCGAATATGATCGTCCTTGGTAGGAACCATAAATGCCGCAATAATGTAGAAAATAACTCCAGGAAAGACTCCGGTGATGAGAAATGCGAACACAACACCAAGTCTTAGGAGTGTTGAGTCTATATTGAAGTACTCAGCAATACCGCCAATAACTCCAGCAATCACCTTGTCTGTGCTTGATCTATAGAGACGTTTTGGTTGATTCATATATGTACATTACAACAAGCTTACTTTGATGCAAGTGGCCTCAAATTGCCAGCTATATACAAAGCCACAGCAATAATAAGCGAGTTTTTAATAATATATTGACCTTCGAGCGTTGGTGTCATAAATCCTGTCCAAGTTGCTGTTGGCACCATGATAAGTGGCATAAATGTCGTAATCATATGCACTGACAAGAAAATAAGAGCAATTCTCTCAAAACCTTTGACCAAGAACATGACACCGATGAGCATTTCAAATACACCAAAGAGTGTGAGGAATGTTTCAAACGACATCATGCCACCCATTGTCTTTTCAAAAAGACTTTGCACAAGTGGACTGGCAGGACTTAGGTCCAAGATTTTGAGAATGCCAAACCAAAAATAAACGATAAATAACGATATTCTACCTGCTGGCTCGGCTATTTTCCTTGAGAAATTGATCACCTTCCGATCTAGAGTATGTATATTCATACCCACAGTATATCAAAGGTCTAAGAAAACAGCTGTGAATAACCTTATTTTACTAGTTTGCCTTCGAGTTTCTTTATCATCTTTGTGTATCGTGTCGCCAATTCCCCACTTAAGTCTCCTTTGTTTATCAATTCTTTCAAATCGATGATCAAGTTTTGGTGATATTGCTCTTCGGTCAAGCCTTGAGCCTTGATGATATCTGGAAGTTTCTGACCACTTTGAAGATTTTTCTTAAGCTGATCGATAGTAAGCCCTAGAGCCCTCGCTTGTACGTCGACAAGGATTGAAGGTGCTTTGGTTCGTATGTATTTTGTTGTTGTCGCATTTTTCTTGAGACCGTGAATTTTGGCATTGCCAAAAATGTCCTCTATCTGGTCTCGACTGACGCCATGGTCATCGAAAAGCTGTCTATATGTCTTCTGCGAATGACCCTTGCCCTCAAGAGCAATGGATTTTGCATGGGTAAAGGTGACGCTAGCGCCAAGAAATATCGAAGCTACGATACCGCCGGTGGCAAATAATTTTTTTCTCATGATATATGTTGGTGTTAACTGACAAACCCTACATATATTTAATACATAGCCAGATATGGATTATTACACTAATTTCCCTGAAAGTATGGTGTAGTTTTTTTCAGACCAAAAGCGGTGATTTTGTCCTTATTTATAGTACCAGCTACAAATACAACATCTCCGATCTGTATGACATTGGCCATATCTGGTGAGACAGTAACAAGAAAGAGGGCGTTTTCTGGCGTATCGTGGTCAAAATCCTTCATTACTATGGTATTACCTTCTATTTCGACAACTACGCCCCTAAATAGCCCATTTTCATGTGATGTTTTCTGAAGACCGCTATACATTCCTCCGATAACTGGCAATTTCTTATCCCTCGCCTGCATAAAGAGACTATCATGAATCGATGTGGCATAGATTCCTGCTCCCGCAATAGACGTGACTGAAAAAATACCTAGAGCAAGATACAAAAGCGGTCGACCATAACAAAATCTGAAATATCTGAGCAACCATTCGAGTACAAAGAGAAGAATAATATCGATGAGCAGAAAACCCCAAGGGAAAGTAGAAAGAAATACCAATATACCCTGAAGACCAAAACCCAAAAGCAATAGCTTGCCGCTTACGTGTATGGCAAACAATATATAACTGACAACAAAACTTGATATGGCTATGATAAGAAATAGCACAGCAATAAGAAGAGCTACTCGAAGCATGAAATAGGTCTTAGAAGTCATGCGTACTTCACCCGATTCTATTTTTTTAAGAATCTTGTCTCTGAGTGTATTGAATTGTGAGTGAGTTTCGTTCATATATTGTGTGGTACTTCGTCGTAGACCTTTTTGAGTGCTTCCTTGGCTCGCCGGATACGCACTCCGACCGTGCCGATCGGTATACGAAGCACTTCGGCGATTTCCTTGTAACTCAGATCTTCGAGAAAATTCAGGACCAAGATTTCACGCTGTTCTGGTTTTATCTTCTCCAACCCCCGATCGATAAGGACTCTCATTTCTTTTTGCTCACGTTCGGCTGCAGCCGGATCGTCATAAGCAGGATGAGGAATAAGAGTATCGAAATCAAATAGATAGAGAGGATTGCGAATATTTTTCTTCAATGCATTGACGAAGGTATTGTGAGCAATACGATAAATCCAAGGAGAAAACTTCTTTGTCGTATCAAAGCTTTGTATGCTTTCATATGTTTTTATAAATACTTCCTGAACCATATCCTCGATATTGTCGACATTGGACAAGAATTTCCTTCCATATCTAAAGAGCTTTTGCTCGTATCTCTCCATGAGAATACCGAACTTTTCTTTGTCCCCTTTTTGTATCAAAACGACCAATTCCTCATCCGTTGGCTGGGTAGGAGCGGCATTCATGAGTGTATAGTGTTATTACACTTTATTGGCATTATTTATTTCAAACTAGGCAAAGAGAAGCCAGAGGATGCTGGCAATTACTACCGAAGATATTTTGGCTAGGAAATTTTTAAAGAAAAAGTAATGCCACACTCCCCGCTGTGTTTCAATCATATTTTCTTTGAGAAAGACCCTGACCTTGTCATGAAGATCTTCAGTGTCGAGAATATGTGTCAACACTCCATGTTCAGCGACAGAAATACTTCCTCGCTCTTCTGATACGACAATTGCCATAGCATCGGAATGCTCAGTAATACCAGCTGCCGCTCTATGTCGTGTGCCAAATTCACCATATCGCTTATAATTTTCTGCCAAAGGTAGGTGAAGACCGAACATCTTGATACGGTTGTCCTGAATCACCACTGCGCCATCGTGTCCTGGTGAACCAGTGTCGAAGATAGACAAAAGAAGTGTCGATGTCACTTCGCCATTGAGTGGAAAACCTCCTTCCATAAAATCATCGAGAGGATATTCACCTGGTATGACAATAATCGCACCTGTTTTCTCCTTAGCCATTGTCTCGACCGCTGTCACGATAGAGCTGGAAACTTCACTTGAGAGAGTGATATTGCGAAATAGCGTCATATTGGTACTACCGATAGAGAACCAATCAAAAAATCTCCTGATTTCCCTTTGAAAGACAACTACGAAAATAACAATGAAGAATGTGAGTAGTGGCTGGAAAAGTCTTCGTGTAAGCGAAAGATCAAAACCTTTTGAAAAATAAATGATGGCCAGTAAAAACAGAAATGAATTGAAAATAAAATACGAGCGTGTCTGCTTGATGAAAATGAATACAAGATAAATAAGAAGTGACACAATCAAAATATCAATCACATCTTTTAAACCCACCATTGATAGTTCAAACGGTGTGACAAATACTTTTTCCAAAGCCAGTGTGATTGTGTCAAAAAGATTGTGCATAAAAAGCCCCATATAAATAGATACTAACAGACTTATTTATTATGTAAAAGAATTGATTACTCTTCTCACTACTCTTCTAATTACTTTTCTTGGGATCAAAAATAGAAGGTCCAAGATCCTCGCCGGCCAGTATCTGCGAAATCCTTTTGCTTCCATATATAGAAGGAAGGATACCGACACCATTGCAACCAAGATTGTAAATCAAAGCTGTATTGTGTGGCTCAGCACCAATACAACGCACGCCGTTTGGCGTATAGCCAATCAAGCCATGCCACTGGAAACGATAATCTATCTTGCCTTTCGGAGCATATTTGTATGACTTATGCAGAAACGTATCGATCGATTCTTGAGCCTCAGCTGGGAATAAATGATCTTTGGAATAGTTATTGGTATCGTCCATCAAGACTTCTGGTCCCCCAACACAAATAAGGTTGTGGGATTCATTGGCCTCGATCTCAAAAGGCCTGCGTGTAATATAAAAATACGGATCAGCATCATATGCTTCTTTTGTCAGTTTATTTTTATTTGGAAGATAGCTAATCGCTGTCGGTGGTTTGTCTCGTGCTTCGAGATAGCCGGCCATATACCCAACCGAACCTTTTACCAAATGATGGAAACGCGTATCAATGTCGTCTTCACCATTGCTTATTTTAAATTTTTCAAAACCATTGGTGCAAAGCACTGCTCTATCTGCTACTACCTGATACTGTCCGACTTTGGCTATAGCACTGCCTTGCGTCAGAGCCAATTCTTGCATAGGACTTTCCTCAAGAAGCGTAAATCTGTCTGCATAGTCGGCCAACATATGCTTTGCTAGTTCTTCACTAAAGAGTGCACTGTTCATACAACCTTTGCGAGCAGAGAGTGCGGCCACATAGTGAGGATCATCGGTCTCAAGTAGCGACATGATGTCCTTGTGAGGCAAGAGATTGTACAAGCCATCATAGTGTTTGGGTATTTGCTTTGCTATTTCCGACTCTTTGGCAACCATAACCGGCTCAGTGTTGATATTGGCTTCGACACAATATGCACTATTTTTGAGATGTACGAGCAATTCTTCAAGATCAGAGCATCCTGCATAGCCGGTAAACTGTGAAAATGGCGTCTGAAGCTTAGCATCACGATAGATTTCTTCAAGAAGCATCCACGCCGAGTCTATAGAAGACTGAGCCTGAGCGGTAAGCTCAAGACCAAATTCATCGACAAGATCACTGATCTGACGTTCAAAGTAGCTTGTGAGCTGACCAGCATTGTGACCAGTAGCACCGTGAGCGACTTTGCTTGCTTCGATGAGCACCACCTTTTTATCAGTATATTTGAGTATAAAATATGCACTGGTAATGCCGGCTATGCCGCCACCGACGACTACCACATCGGTTTTTAGATTTTCTGAAAGCTTGTGGACATCACGAGTTCTCGAAAGCTGCTTGATCCACGGCGAGAGATTCTGATTCATACAAATACTATAGCATGCTCCAATAATGCCTGAAATAACCCTCAATAAAAGCCTACTTTAGAGTTATTCACATAGTACCTTGCAGTACAAGGTACTATGGTATATACTCTTGTTATGGACAAAGAATCATTGCTCGAAAATACAAAAGCCCAGATGCGCAAAGGAATATTAGAATTTTGCATTTTACTCGTTATTTCACGTGACAGAGTGTATGCATCAGAAATTTTAACTGAACTTAAAACTGCTGATCTACTTGTCGTCGAAGGTACTCTCTACCCTCTCCTCAGCCGACTGCGCACACTAGGATTCCTCGATCATAGCTGGGAAGAGTCTAAGTCAGGTCCACCACGAAAATATTATACTCTGACCGACAAGGGCAAGGACGTCCTCAAAGAACTCAAGACAACATGGAAAACATTATCAACATCGATCAACTCACTAAGCAAATAATATGAAAAAAGCATTACAAATAACAATAGCCGGTAGTCTGTTCACCATCGAGGAGGATGCGTATCAGAAACTGCAGGCATATCTTGCTTCCATTCAGACATACTTCGGTCCTCTTTCCGACAGTAGAGACATCATTGCCGACATCGAAGCTCGCATTGCAGAGCAATTGAGTGAAAGTATTAAGGATAAGAACAATATCATCACCCTTTCCGATGTTGAAAAGGTTATTTCAGTCATGGGCAGCGTCGAAGAGATCGACAATGAAACTCACGAAGAAAAGCAAAAAGAAACTGCAGGCAAAACACGTTCTTCGCGCCGACTCTTCAGAAATCCCGATGACATGGTTATTGCCGGCGTTGCTTCGGGTATTGCGGCATTCTTCAATATCGATCCTCTTATTGTGCGTATCCTATTTATCGTATTTGCCTTCATTACCAGCGGCGGTGCAATCTTCATTTATATAGCATTGGCAGTCTTTGTGCCAAAAGCTGAGACAGCAGCGGACAAGATGAATATGCGCGGCGGACCTATCACCCTCAATACCTTCAAAGAAGATATGAGCGAACATCTTGAGACGATGAAAAAAAGTGGTAAGGAAATTATTTCGAGAGGTGGTGGCTTGCGCAATTTTCTTGATAAAGTAATTCGCCTCATCGGCACTATCGTCAGAATATGCGCAAAAATAGTAGTAATGCTTATAGGAGTAGTTCTCACGATTATTCCTATGCTTGCGATTATCATGCTCGTCTTTACAGCTGTTAACCTTATCTTCAATGTCCATTCACCTTATATTGAATTCCCTCTAGCTCAGGTAGCCAGCGGACCACTCTACTACACACTCATTGGCCTCGCTGTACTTATCATTGGTATTCCATTCATGTTTATAAATATGATTGGTCTATCCCTCGTGACATGGAAAAACAGATTCCACGCTGTGCAGACGATATCACTCGCTGGTATATGGATATTGGCGGTCATTGTTATAGGCACACTTTCGGTACGAGTAGTACCACGAATACATGAAGAAATTTCTGCATTACCCGAATATCAAGTAGTAACAAGAAATATAGAATTGGCTGATTTTACTGAACTTGAACTTAACGGTATAAGCAAAGTTCATTTGGTGCAAGCAGATGAATTTTCTATTGTTGAAGAAGGACGACAAACTGATATTGATCGCTCAGAATTTAAGGTTGAAAATGGAAGACTAATTATGTCTGACAAGCCTCGCGGTAAAATGTGCTTCTTCTGCCTCGGTGGCAATGGTGTCGAAGTGACAATCAATATGCCAGAGATCGAATACATAGAAACCAATGATATTGTACGTCTCACTGCTGACAAAATTACTTCGGACAAAATAGCTCTCATACTCGGAGATGTATCATCGGTAAATATAGAACTCGAAACATCTGATGCTACAATAAACCTAAGAGACAATTCCCGCTTAGCTATTACTGGTACTTCCGATACTCTTAAATTGGAAACAGAAGACGTCTCACGCTTTAGCGGTTCAGGTTTTGCCGTCAAAGATGCGCAAGTAAGAACTACAGATATTGGTAGAGCAACAGTCAATGTAAGTAATACGCTCAACATCATTGCTCAAGATGTCAGCAAAGTCTTTTATATAGGTAATCCAAAAATTACCAAAGAAGTCAGCGACATGGCTCGTATTGCTACAAGCACTGAAGATCGCAATTTCTAATGGTGCGCATGAGAGTGTCCGTGATGCGAATGACTATGTTTTCCTTTGTAGCCTTTAAGCATATATACAGCTAATAAAGTTGTAATAGGCACCGTAAGAATAAGGCCGATACTACCAATAATCGTTCTGATTATTTCTGTAGCAAATACTTCTTGGTTGATAATACTCGCAAGCGAAGATTGTGATGTGGAAAAAAGTAATAAGAGTGGTAATGATGCACCGGTATATGCCAGTGCAAGCGTGTTGACCAATGCTCCCACATGCTCCTTGCCTACTCTAAGTGCCTTTTTATAGACCTCTTTCCTTCCCAAATGCGATGCAGAATCATATAGTTCACTCACCACAGCTGCCTGAGTGACAGCGATATCGTCGAGTACACCAAGAACGCCGATCATAATTCCTCCAAGCAAAAGTCCTGTGAAATCTAGCGTTCCTCTGGTATTAAAATTGAGATACACCGCTTCATCGGAAGCAAAACCACTCAATCGAGCAAACATTACTCCAAGATACGCCAATATTCCAGTAAGAATGACGGCCGAGACCGTACCAACGAATGCAACGTGCGATTCCCTATTGAAGCCGTGCGTAAGATAGATAGCTAGAAAAAGAATAACTGCAGCAATGGTAATACTTGTCATCACCGGCGGGTACCCAGCCAAGAGGCTTGGTACTAGGACATATAAAATCACAAAGAAACTTCCTGCTAGACTTATAAGCGATCTGAAACCCTGCTTACCTCCAAAAGCGATTATCGCTACGACAAACAATGCGACAAAAAACATCATGACTGCTCTACGATCGATATCGCGAACCGCATACATTTCCTGACCATTGATATCGATACTATGGTGTGTAAAGAATCTATCGCCTTTTTTCAGAGTCAGAAAGTCATTTTGAATAACAATAGCCTGTCCTTCTTTTTCTCCATCCAGCAATTCTGCTTCGATTGTCTGATACACGGACTGTGTGTCAGTGCCCGGTACGAGTCTTGTCTCCTGGTCGATTACTCGTATGACTTTTGCCCGCCAAATAGCCGATGTGTCCTGGCTGACCTGTTGAGCTTCAACAGCAGAGGCGCTGAAACAAACAGCAAGTACCACGAGTAATAAAAAATTCTTTACTATAGTGTGGTGGTAATTTGCCATATACTCCTGTATTGTATATTAAATACTCATAATCCTCACTATATGGCTATCTATCTATATTCGCTCGCCAGCGTAATCGTTGTCAGCCTTATTTCACTCATTGGACTCTTTACCCTATCGCTCAATGAAAAACTACTTAAAAAGTATGTCTTTATTTTAGTGAGTCTGGCTGTTGGTGCCCTTCTTGGCGACGCATTCATACATCTCATTCCTGAAGCATTTGAGCAGATAGGCAATCCGACCAATCTCGCACTTGCTATTGTTGGTGGTATCTTTATCTTTTTTGTATTAGAAAAATTTCTACACTGGCATCATCATGGTATTGAGGATCATGCGCCACATCCAATAGGCAATCTTATTTTAGTATCCGACGGTATTCACAATCTCATAGACGGTATTATTATTGGCGCCAGCTATCTTATAAGTATAGAAGTTGGTATTGCTACAACGATTGCTGTTATTTTGCATGAAATCCCACAAGAAATAGGAGATTTTGGTGTGCTGTTGCATGCTGGCTACACAAAATCAAAAGCTCTGTGGCTCAACTTTCTTTCTGCTCTTTTTGCCATAGTCGGTGTCATCATTGCTCTCATACTTGGTACTATGACTGAAAGTCTCATCCTCTGGCTCATTCCTGTAGCAGCAGGCGGATTTATCTATATAGCGATGTCAGATCTCATTCCAGAACTTCATAAGACCAAAAAGTTCACCTATTCGGTGATCCAGTTGATTGCGATTAGTATCGGTATCGGCTCAATGCTCCTTTTGCTCGCAATAGAGGGGTAGAACTTGGACTAGCTTCGTCGCGAATCGTCTGTTGGCTTAGATTCGTCTCCATCTTTGAATGCTCCGCGCATGTGACGTACTGCATCGACAAGACTTTTTGCCAATTCCGGAATTTTCTTAGCACCAAAAAGTAGAATGAAGATTACAGCAATGATTATCAGCTCTCTTGTTCCAAGTCCAAACATTGTATTAGTAGTATTTAGTTATAATTTAAGCTAATTGCCTGAAACTTACTTGATTATAGATGATCGTGATCTCATAAATAATCACCAGTGGCAACACCATCATCAATAATGATATACCATCGGTTGGGGGAAGTAAAGAAGTGCCGATGAACATAATAAAGACTGCATATCGCCTCTTTTGTTTAAGAAAATCGACACTGATTACACCCATTTTTACGAGCACTGTTACAAATATGGGAAACTCAAAAATAAGCCCAAGTAGAGCCGACGTAGAGATAATTTCTGAAAGAAACATGCTTATATTCCAGAGATTTTGCACACCAAGCGCTAGATTGATACTAGCGAGTGTTTGCATGGCAAAATACAGGATACAAAAGCTGTATACAAAACCAAAAAGAAATAATAGAAGTGCGATTGGAAGCAAAAGAAAAAAGAATTTTTTCTCCCCTCTCCTCAGACCGCTTCCGATGAATGCGTATGTGTGATACAGGATCACTGGCACCGTAAACACAACTGCAAAAAAGATTCCTGAATTCATTGCGAGGTCAATGAGTTGAAATGGAGAGGTTGCGGCCAAGACTACATCCTTGAAATCAAAAAATTTGATCAAATACTTTATAAGCGGTCCTGAAAGTAAAAAACTGACAACAAAAGCTGCTACAAAAAAGACTGTTACAAAGTATATTCTCCTAAAAAGGTCTTCTAAAAATGGAGAGTATTCTTTTATTTTTTTCTGCAGCTCGTCCATAGCCTATTCTGACATGATAAAGATATTGCCACCCTCTGTAGCTGGTACTTCTAATACCGAATACTGAGTGCTGTCTGTTTCAGTCGATATATCCGAGAGAGTTCCTGAATACGAAGCTGTCGGTAATTCCACAATATAGTCCTGACCTTCCCCTTCTTGGAAATTGACATCGGTAAGAGCCATATGGATTAAGATGTAGGAGAAGTAGTCGAACTAATAATAGTTTCTACAGCATTTGAAATTGCATCAGTAGTACTTGAAATTTTATTAACTGTCTTACTAATAGCATCGATAGTTGATGATGCAGTATCATTTAAAGTTGGTGTGGACGAAGCTGAAGAAGGTGTGGATGTTGAAATACCACTAGAAGCGGGAGTAGATGTTGATGTTTCAAGTGTATATGCAGGAGTCGTAGTCGAAGTTTCCAAAGATGCTGCTGGTGTTGTAGACGAAACAAGGTTATTGGTTGGATTCTGTACTGGAGTATTCGTCGGAAGATCGGCAGCAGGTGTGCTTGTTGCTGTAGTGTCTGTAATTATTGCATTGGTATCACTGATCATCTCCTCTTCCATTTTTTCCTCCATCTTTACTTGTTCACTTGCAAGAGCTTGATCGAGCGAAGATGGTTCGAGTGATCCACTATTCATTTGAGCCAAGAGATCATTGGTCATACGCACATATGACGCTGCAGTATGAGTCGACGTTGGATCGATTTTGAGAATTTCATTGCCCAATTCCTTGGGATCGTTGAATTTGTAGACCAGACCGCCATATTTTACATATTGAGCTTGGAATGAACCTGCGGCGATTTCTGGATTACCGACATCATAAAATTCTATATTAGCATTGTCATCATAGTCACCTGTTGGAGTCATGATTTTGAGATTTGGATTCTCAGCAACGTTTTGATCTTTCTCAATATGAATCATAGCAGTTCTGAATATTAGTTTTGGGTGAGCAATGCTCTTACTTTGATGTTGTCAGCAAGAACAGTTGGTGTATATCGAATATATGTTGTTTCACTTACACCCTTGTCAGTAGTATTGTACGATCCCCACGCAGCGCCATCATTGGTAGATTTTTCAAATGTTCCTGCAGCTGAAGCTGTGGTCGTATCATCAAGCAGCAAACCACCTGTTGAAGCATTGTAAAGCCTGATTCTAAGCGTTGGTACCGTACTTCCAAAGGCTGTAGAAAATCTCCACGCAAACATCTTGCCTGTTGTAGATGAATGGGCAACCGAAGGCTGGTAGTGACTATCGGTCGTATCGTCCTCGTATGTGCAGCAGATATTGTAAATTCTATTTGGTATGCAAATTGCTCCAATAGTGCGGAATTCAATTGCAAACTGAATCTCATCGGTTGCTGTCGCAGCAGAAAGATCACCTGTCGGATCTACCAATGTCCAGACCCCCGAATCATCATCTATATCGGAAGTTCGATAATACAGTCGTATCGGTTCTGTTGGCATAGTGAGACCTCCTGCACCAAGATAATCAGCATTGTTAACATACACTTTTGAAAGTTTTATAGCATTGGTCGTAGCCATAGCAGGAGTGATAAGCCTTTGCTTCACAGTACCAGTCGCATATTCCCAATCGGCACCAAGTGGTACTGCATACATTATATTGGTTGTAGCAGCCAAACCAGCACGAGCCATATACACCAAACCACCCTGAGACCATACAGACAACGCAGCGCCTTGGGTATTTGGGTGAGGAGTCGAATCTGAATCGGCGGTACTTTGGTCTTGCTGACCTGTATCAGTCATGAAAATATGATCAAATTCATATGAACCCGAAGCGTCGTACTTGGTAATGTACGCTCGATGATGCGCAACTGTCGCACCAGCACCAGTGGACGTCAAAATAAGTCTATCGATCTGGTCGGCAATTTCTACGCTTGTCAGCAAGCTCGAAAGTGTATACGTCGAAGATCCGCCTGTCGGTACTTCGGTCATAGAATCTGATATCCATGTCGTACTACCTTGGGTAATATCAGTAAGCGGAGCACGGTGAACCCTCGTACCGGAAACGAAATACAAACATTTTACTCCTGCACCTGGTCCATGTCCGAGCGCACCTATTCTCCCATTGTTGGTTTGGGTTAGAGAGCCAGCAATCGTCTGTAAACCCGTTGTCAGCACCCACGCTGAAGACGTTTTCCCCGTAGCAATGCCTCCAAGCGTTGTAAGATCGGTTCTAAAATTATATTTATATACTTGCGGTGTTGTAGCGGCCTGCATTTCCAACACATAGGCATACTGTTCGGTCCAACTTACTCTGTCGTCTATCGCCAATCCGCAGGCTACGCCGTTGCCTCCAACGATTACATAGTTTGAACCGCCGGCAACCGTCGCATTTGATGAAATAGTCATGGAGGTAGTCGATGCCACAGCAGTAATGGTGTACCACGTAGTAATCGAAGCAGGGTTTGTAGAACCAAAACCAATTCTACAACCCAAATAAAGCGCAGCCGTCCACGCAGTACCAACACCAGTTACGGTAGTAGATGTTGGCACGGTCACCGTGCCGGTACTATATACAGAGTCAAGATCAACCAAGCTATATACAACCTTTGTTTTGTCTACCGTTGTTGCTGCGGCAATGGTCGTACCGCCAACCGTAAAATCATCGAATGCCAAACCATTGGTCATAGAAAGTCCAGCTGCAGCAAGCACGGCAGCTGTAGTAGCTGTAAGAACTTTTAAATCTTCGATAACATACGCAGTACCTGAGCCAATCGTAATATTTGCAGCTGTACCTCCGGTACCCGACGTCGTGACGGTTGATTGTATTGTTATAGACGTATCGGAGTTGACAGCATTGATGTAATACCATGTGGCAATTTGCGTCGGATCAGTACTTCCAAAACCTATTCGAGAACCGATCGACATACGACTTGCAGACCATGCTGTACCAGTGCCAGTGACCGTAGCGCCAGCGACTTCTATAGTGCCTGTTGTATAGGTATCGTAAATAATACGCATACCTCTTATAGTCTGCGTGCCTCCGCCAGCTGCATAGGTCATGATAATAAAACCTCTCCATGTAAAGAGTGACGTAGTGCGATCGTAAATAAAACAGGTAATACGTCTCGTGACCGCTGCGCCAAGGTTGTCAGCTAGAAATACCCAATCTTTTTGAAGTGTCTTATCAATAACAAAAGCTGTACCGCCGGCGATAGTACCCGCAGGAGTTGCGAGGGTCAGAGATGTAGCCGAAGGGATAGCTGCAATGGTATACCATGTAGTGATATCAGCATTATTTGTAGAACCAAAACCAATTCTCGCCCCAATCGGCACTCCATTGGCCAGCCAGCCTGTGCCGCTACCGGTAACGTTGACTCCCGATACTGAAACAGTACCTGTAGTATAAAGACCAGATTTGTCAGCCCATGAAATAACGTGCGGAAATACACCTGGAACGTTGGTTCCTGTTTCCATTGGTCGTGCTACACCCATTTTGGCAGGACCAGCGAAGTTGTCGGTTGGAGTGAGTCCACTATACTGCTGAATCAAATCTCCCAATACCGTCTTCGATGAATCGTATATCGTATACGGCGTAGTTGCTCCAGTGAAAAGATGTTCTATTGCTCGTTTTGCCATATAGATTTAGGAAACTTCCAAATAATCAATGTTAATTTGAACCGTGGTTGTTCCTGATATGACACAGTATAGCACCTGATCGGCTCCCCCTTCTATATAATTTGGATGATTATTTGCTCCATAGAGACCTCCAGCTTTTGGAGAAACATATTTTTCATGATCAGTGCCGCCAGCTGTAAAACGAAAAGAAACGGAAGTCGCATCAGCAGTTAGAGAAAAACGAGAGGCATAGACACGTATCTTTTTCCCTGCTGCTGGAGTGTGGACATTGCCCGAAGAAGAAAGATTGATGGTTAGTTTGGTAACTCCCTGGCCGGCAAGCAGCAAAGATAGCGTTTCTTCGGTTGCAGGATTGATTCTTGTATTGTTTGCATTCTTTACACCTACAACACTCGCAGAAGGTGTGCCTCCCATGATCAACGCTTCGGCTTTTTGCGGAATAATCTGAGAAGCGATCAAACCTACTCCGGCCACGCCAGCAACTTTGAGAAATGCTCTTTTCTTATCATCTTCTTCTTTATTTTTTTCTTCCTCTATCTGAATCTTTTTTTCTCTAATTGCTCGTGCCGCTACAGCCGCCTGAGCAGCAGTTTTGCGTGCCCGTAAATCGAGCAACGAAGGATCATCTTTTTTTCTGGTAGTGTTCTTCGTAGGCGACATATATAGTAGCTTGTTTCATTGCAATTATACCTAACGCAATAATTTATAGGTATGCATATCGTGTTGATAACTAATGCTATATGGGCTATCATTATGAGCAATTGGACTGCTACTTCCATGCATTACTCTATTTTTTGTAAAAAACATTATTCTCTAAAATCAAAACTATTCTTTTTACTGTTTTTATTTACATTTGGTATTAGTTTTTCACATACGGCATTTGCCCAGTATCAGAGATATTCCCCTGGAGATACGGTTACTATTGGCGAATTTGTATACGATGACAATTATTCAGCTACCACTACTCCTTGCTGGGTAACAATATACGATTCGACAAGCACTCAAAAAGTAAACAATGCAACCATGACTGCCGAAGCAACTGGCTGGCATTATTATTCATATTCCCTTGCTTCTGATGCTGCACTTGGCAATTGGCCTACATCTATGACCTGCGGCACAGCCCTTGCAGGAGATCTTATTAAAACAGATAGAACATTTACCGTTGCTTCAGCCGCTGTTTCAACAAGCAGCATTGCTTCAGCAGTCTGGAATAGTGGCACAAGGACACTTTCATCTCTCGGATCTGTAGTAAGTGATATTTGGAACTTTACAGGTAGAACACTTACCGATTATGGATCATCGACAGTTGCTTCGACAACAGCATATGAGGTATGGAATAGAGCTGTTGCCGGCTTTGCCTCACCAGGAACATTCGGAAAACTTCTTGCAGACAATATCGACGCACAAATTTCAAGTCGTGGAACAAGTAGTTTGACCGCTGATGAAGTCTGGAATGCAACAACTAGAACACTCACCAACTATTCCACAACAAGCATTGCTTCAGCAATATGGAGTAACGCAACACGACGACTTACCGACTCTACACTTAGTTCAGGCGGATCATTGGTCACCAATACTGATTTGACTTCAAGTCTTCAGATTGCCACATCGGGTATTTTTGCTGAAATACTTGCCAATAGGAATCTTATAAATGGTCTCAACGATATTTCTGCAACAGATATTTGGACTCATGCGAGTCGATCACTTACTGATTATGGATCATCGACAAACGCAGCTTCTTTGGCTTCAACAACAGCGTATGAAGTATGGAATCGTGCTGCAGCCCAACTCACCACATCAGGCAGTATTGGCAAACGCCTAGCTGACAATATCGATGCACAGATATCAAGTAGAAGTACGAGTACGCTCACTGCAGCAGATGTATGGAGCGTAACCAGCAGAACTCTGACCGACTATTCAACATCAAGTATTGTTTCAGCTGTGTGGGGTAACAGCGCACGAACTCTAACCCAATATGGCAACGATATTACTGCCGCCGATGTCTGGAATACCCTTACTTCAAGTCTCAATACGGTCAACTCCATTGGTAAGCGCCTCGCAGATAATATCGATACCACTACTTCTTCACGCGCATCTTTGGCCAATCAAACTGCAACATGGCTCGTAACTATGTCCGACTATTCATCTGTTCAAAATGGCAGTACGTACCGAGCAAAAGTATCAACACTCAATAGCTCGAGTATTGCCCAAGATGTTTTTGCCGCTCCAGAAATCACACTCTACGATGCTGATAGAAACGTCGTAGTCTCTTCTGTACCGATGACCGATATTGGAGCTGGACTCTATGAATACACATACTCTGTCTCTTCAGGAGCGTCACAGGGTGTATGGGAATCAGTCGTAGAAACAGAAGTCGAAAGCGGCAAAATCATTACAACCAATGACTATTGGCTTGTCGCCGGCTCGCCTGCCCAAGTGATTATCAATAGCGTCACCGCTACGAGCACACCAAACGTCAGTGCAAATCTAACAATTACCAATGAAGGTTTGGCTGGTTATGAATACCAATACGAATGGTGCGTCGTCAGTCAGTCCGACAATGCTTGCGGTGGTGGCAATGATGTCTACCATGGCACCGGCGCAAAATTCATCAACCCTGGTGAAGACTGGAATACCAATCTTACTGCTACAGTTTCGACAGCTGGCTCGTATTACTTCAAGGTTGTCGTCTACTTCGGCACCGAATCATCAGGTTCATCACGTTCATTTACCATTACCAGTGATAGCACTCCTGATCCTACTCCAACACCCTCACCCGGCGGTGGTGGAGGCGGTGGAGGTGCACCAGCACCTACTCCCGTACCAACTCCGCAAGGAGCCTGCAAAGGAGCAGACCTCAATGGCGACAACAATGTAAACTCAGTTGACTTCTCTATATTGCTCGCTTTCTGGAAGACCGCTCCACCATTTAAGAATACATGCGTTGATATCAACAAAGACCGACGTGTCGATTCAATAGACTTTTCAATACTGCTCTCGCAATGGGGTACGGCAGGTAAAGCATTATAAAAATGAAACACACCTTTATACAACAGATTTTATTTTCTCTAGCTATTTGTACAGCTTTTGTGTGCTTACCTGCGACAACTCGTGCAATGTCTATCTATCTCAATGAACCGTCACAAATCGTGCATGCGGGAGATACAGTTATCGTCGATGTCATACTTGATACTGAAAAACAAGAAATAAACGTTGTCGAAGGATCACTGACCATTGAGGGTGAATATGAAATAACAGCAATCACAACCAATAGTTCCCTATTTAGTCTTTGGCCAAACAAACCTTCTTTCTCAGGAAAGAAAATTACCTTTACCGGCGGTGCTACGTCTGGTATTTCTGGCAGTCGACTAAAAGTATTTTCTATTGCTATAAGACCTACCACACCTGGTTCTCTAAACGCTTCATTTGATAATGCATTTGTATTTTTGCATGATGGCAAAGGCACCAAAGTGTCGGTGACGGGCAAATCTTCTACTATCGATGTCACACAAACGACTGGAGCAACATCCAATGAACTTACAGAAATTATACTTGCCGACAAGATCGCACCGCAAAATTTCGACGTAGTGATCGGCTATGACAAAGACACCTACGATGGCAAATATTTCGCCAGCTTCAATGCTATCGATCTCGAATCGGGTATCAATCGTTATGAAGTCATAGAAAATGACTTACCTCTCGTACGCTCGGGCAATACATATATTCTCCAAGATCAATCACTCTCTGGAGAACTAACCGTTCGTGCTGTCGACAATGCTGGAAATATCAAATCTGTTACTGTAAAAACTTCAAAAGCTGCTTCAGGAACATCGAATAATCAAATGTTGTGGCTCATTCTCAACATAGCAGTACTTATCATTATCGGCATTGTTATCTATAAATATTCATTAAAGAAGAAATGAAGATTTTAAAGAATGTTATCGTAACCGTCATCATTGCAGGATTCTTTCTTTCCGCTCAGGTTATAGATGCTGCAAGCGTGTATATCACGACCGGAAGAGCTGAGGTTCAAACTGGCGAAACAGTCACAGCAACTATCTACGTCAATACCAACGGCGTTCCTATCAATAGCGTCGAAGGGGTGATTTCAGTCCCCTCTGATATTCTGGAGATTCTTTCAGTCAATACCACTGGATCGGTGCTTAGTTTGTGGGTAGAGCAGCCTGCATTTTCTGGCGGCATGGTGACGTTTAATGGTGGCGTACCTAACCCTGGATATACAGGTTCAGCCGGCAAGGTTTTGTCGATACAAATGCGCGCCAAGAGAGATGGCAAAGCCACAATTGCATTCCAATCAGCCACCGTCCGTGCCAATGACGGCCTAGGAACCGACGCTACCCAAAGTAAAACCGGAGTATCAGTCGTCGTGACCGCACCTCCAGCCACAAAACCTACGACACCAGAGGTAAAAGAGACTCCTAAACCTACAGAAGTAGGTCCAGCTGCTCCTATTGTGTCCTCAAAGGACATGCCTGATCCTGAGAAATGGTATTCTCTTAGCGACACAACCTTTCTCTGGTCAGTTCCAAAAGGGGTAACTTCTCTTCAGCTTTTATTTGATAGAGATCCCGACTCAACACCAACTGTTTCCTATACACCAGCTATAAATTCAAAAGAGGTCAATGATATAGAAGAAGGGCTTTCATATTTCCACATCCGATATAGAGATAGTTCTGGTTGGGGCAAAATTACGCATAGAAAGGTCAAAATCGATACTACTGCTCCAGAGTCACTTACTGTAAACCATTCGATCCTGGATTCAGGTCAGGCTGTTATAGATATTTCTGCCAAAGATAGTGCGTCGGGTATTGCAAAATATTTGATTACTGTAGATGGTCAGGCACCTGCTGAAATAAAGAGTACAAACGCCAATGGCCCTACACGATACACCTTTGCCAATGTACCGGCAGGCATTCGTGGTGTAACTGTCAAAGCATTCGATGCTGCGGGCAATACAGCAGAAGAATCGCTATCAATAAACTTCCCTGAACCAAATACCGCAAAGACTAGCGGCACAACCTCACTCCTTGCAAATAGCACCTTGCTTCTCATAGTATCCATACTTGGCCTACTACTCTTTGTCTGGGCTCTCACCTACTTCATCATGCGTAAGACGAGAAAGCCTAAACAAAGCACTGACAAAGTCTTGCACGAAACTAAGAATGAAATTCATCGCGCAATGAAATTGCTCGAAGATGATCTCAATGAACATGTTGAGACGCTTGAAAACGCAAAGGGTGATAAAAAACTCACAAAAGAAGAAGCGAAGATACTTAAGAAATTCTCAGACAACATTAAGCTTACTGAAAAATATCTCATTAAAAAGATCGAGGAAATGGAGTAATTTGGCTCATTCTCTCTATTGAGAGAAAATTAGAATTAAATAAAACAACAAACAAACCACCCTCCTCGGGTGGTTTGTTCTACTATCACTTCAATCGAAATTTATATAGTTTCGGTAGAAGTATGTGGTGTTTCAGTAGCTGATGTCTCAGGTACAAGGGGTATATCTACCACAGGCTCTGAAACAGGTTCAACAATTACTTCCGTTACAGGAGTTTCACTCTCTGTTTCTGGATTAGTTATTATTTCTTCTGCTGTTTCTTTTGGAACCTCAATAACTACAGATTCTGCAACTATTTCTTGAGCTGCTGGTATCGACACTGGTTCAATATAATTTTGAACCGTGAAAGGATACCTTTCCTCATCTGAGAAAGGCGAATTGAGCGGATCTTCTGTATTTTCAGGATAAGCCCTGAAAATAAGATTACCTGCACATATTGCCCCCGATGCAAGAATAGAATCTCCGGTTGGTGCCGAGACAATAAACTGCCCTGTACCAGCCGCAGATGTTGCCGGCAAAGCAAATGATGACAGCAGTCCATCATAATGATATTCATTCATGAAGACGCTGAGCTCTACTGCTTCGCAACCAGCGGGATTGTCTTTATTGAATTCCCCAAAGACCGTGTAAAGAAAAGGTACATTTTCCTTATCACTATCAGTAAGAGAAATTCTGAAGAGCTGGCTGCTTGTCGGTTTGTCTTTGACTTCTTCGGTCGTGCTTGCTGTCTCATCAGGTACACTCAAACGAGCAACACTATTGTCCGTAAGAATGGGTGAAATTTCGACATCAAGTATTCCCGCTCTTAGAAGATTAGCTGTCGATGTTTCGCTGTCATTGAAATATGACAGCGTACCGCCTATAGAAGACAGACCAAACATACACCCAGCAGCTACGAAGGCCACGAGAAGTGTTCGAGCGGAAAAATATGCTACACGCCCAGGCTGGACCTGATAGGCCCGGCTGGCTGCATTACTTTCTATATTCCTCCTTATCTGTTGAGGTCTGACTATTCCATCCATCGATGCTGACATCATCCTTTTATTGGCTATGTCATGTTTCGGATAATAGGTAGATGTAACTGTTGGCGGTTGTACAGTATTGTGTACTGTAGTACTCACTCCACTTGCAGATTCATCGATATTGTCTTCTGGATGGTTTTTCTTTCGGCGAATTCTTCTAATCTCTCTGACGATCTTCATGATTTCATCGAAGATAATAGAGAGTGCTGGAACACCTACAAGCAGTGCAAAACCTAATGGTTTCCTTCCGAAGTCGAGCACATAGCCGACATACGGCGCTGAAAACACTACCTTGCCTCTGATATCCGATAGCCGCGTTGCTGCCGTATCTGGCGCATCGTTGGCATCACCTTGAGTGGTAAATACTTTGCCCGATCCACTACCCTGCACAGCAATAATTCTGTGCGTCGTAGGAACCTGAGTCTTAGTATCTGCACCGAAGGTAATAATATCGCCAACACTATAAGAATTTTCGGGTTTAATGACCACGATACTTCCTGTTGGTATAGCTGGCGACATCGAACCGGATTTCACCACTTTCACCTTGAAATTCCCTGGCACTGGAACAAGCGTCGCCAGGAGCAAAAGTCCAATGGCTACTATGCCTGCAATGAAGAGATAGTAAAAAGTGTTGAAGATTACTTTCATGTGTTATTACACCACTGGTGTTTGTTCACAATTAAGTGCCCTGACAGCATCAACATCATATCCATCGGCATCACTTGGGAATGGTCCCGTTGTATTGATGTCGGTGATTCTAATGTACCTAGCCCAAGGCAGTGCCCCTAGATCAATATCAGCATCGCGAATTGCGTCTGCGGCAATGGTTGTCCATCCAATGCCGTTTTGACTTGCTTCAACCATGATGTGTTCATCGGGATAGACTCCTCCTGTCACTTCATAGATACGCACGTCGCTGCCAGTTGCATTGACGATAATGTTGTCATTGAATGCAACCGTCAGACTTCGAGTTGTTGTTGTACCGACATTGAATCCAAGGCTAAAGAAACTCGCTGGTGTGACAACAGCATCCGAAGGTGTACCTGTTGTCTGTGCTGGACCAAGAGCAAATGTTGGATTGCGTCGGTCAACTAAGATAAGTGATCCATCTTTGCGATTGCCATGATTACTCGTGACAACCGTATCTGCCCATTCCTGTCCAGGAGTGCAGGCCAGTCGCACTGGTGGAGGTGGAGGAGGTGTGCAGAGGAATTCATCATTGTGACGTGCCTGCACAGCGGTAAATGTTACGTCGGCTGTGAGACTGTCGCTTTGAGTGCTGTTATCAAGATCTGATCCATCACAAAGATATCCTCCGTCTGCAGGTTCACCGGCAATTGAGTTGTCATTGTTATCAAGACTAGGATTGGTGCTTGTCGCATTGTCCTGATCGAGAGGGTTTGCAGTAATACCGCCAAAGCACCACGCCTTGCCGATATAGAGCGTCTGCGCTCCAGGCACTGGTCCACCTTGACCTGTCCAGATATTGTTTTCTGAATCAGCGAGAGGAACAGTTGTCGAACCATTGACTCCAAGTGCACCGATCGGTCCTTGAGAAATGACATTTTCATTGTCTTCAAGAACATTGTCGCCGTCGTCCGCCCACCAGATGAAATTGACTTCATCGGCAAGCTCGCCCTGTCCTACTCCTGCGGTCTGATCGACTTCCGATTCCGGCTCGGTCAAACCATTATCATCATTACTCGTAAGCGTCACATTGGCGCACAAATATGCGTCATTGTTGTCGACATGCAGCGAAATCGTATCTTCGCCGTAGTCACTTGGCTTAACGTCCGAGAAATCAAAGAACTTCTGAATCGTGAGGTCCGTCAGCGACCAGCTGGTGCTGCTCGATAGTGAACCGTTGTAATAGCTTGAGTTGTCGATTTTGAGATCGATTGCTCCAGCGGTAAACGTATTGCCGCTTGAAGTTTCGGTGTCAGAAAAGAACGAACCCGTCGCACCAGCTGCGAAGGCGCCGGCTACGAAGACTATTACACTCATGCTTAACAGTATTTTTTTCATGGTGAATAATGAATAACTAAGGTGTGATGCCTGTCACCGTTACATTGTCGATGTAGGCGTGATTACTTGCGTCTTGACCAGTCAATGTAAATCTGACCTTTACTCTTGGTTTGTTGTTTGCCGAAGGTGAGAGTGAGAAAGTCTTGGTCGTCCATGCGGATTCTCCATTGACTGTCTCGAGCGTCGTCCAGCTTGCACCGTCATTGACGCTATACTCTACCTTCAAAGTCTGAGGACCAACTGCCTGTGGAGGCGAATTGGTGTCATCGGTCTTACGATCATACTTGAATACAATCGTGTTGTATCCCGTAACGTCGAGATATGTGGCCGTCAGAGTCTCTTTATTATTGGGAACGCTGGCATTGTTGTTGTCGGCATTGAGATCGGCTGCCTTTCCGGGATTGCCTACACCAGCCAAAAACTTTACCCCGCCAACTTCATCCCAATCATAATTCGACGATCCATCTGGCCATTCTTCATCCCATTCATCCCCTGGTGTATAACTTTCGAAATTATCCGAGAGAAATGTGGAGCTTGAAGTTGCTTGGGGTGGAGGTGTTGTTGTCTGACCGCAGACAAAACTGCCATTGTTTCGAGACTGAACTGCAGTGAAGCTGACATTGGCTTTGAGACCATCGCTTTGCACGATGTTGCCAATCGTGTCACCACTGCAGGTAAAGCCCGTTCCGCGTACCAATGGTCCGTTGTTGCCTGTCTTACCCAAGTTGTCTTGAGTCTTGGCAGCAGTACCAAGTGGTCCGAAGCACCATGCTTTGCCAACATATTTGACGGTATTGCCGAGAATTGGTCCCGGTGTGCCCCAAATATTGGTAGCGGAATCGGCAAGCGCCCAGTTTTGTCCGTTGAAGATATTTTTTACAAGCCCTTGCTTGAAAATAGTCTCTCCTTGTTCATAGACATTGTCGCCGTCATCACCCCAGAAAGCAAAGTTGAGTTCATTTTGAAGTTCACCGTCATTGGCGCCTGACGTAGGATCAACGATTGCTTCTGGATCGTTTTGACCGTTTTCCGGTGTGCCGGTCAGATTGACCGCCATGCACGCCCACGCATTGTTGTTGTTTACGTGAAGCGAGATGGTGTCTTCTCCAATATCCCCTGGCTTAATGTCAGAGAAATTGAAAAAGAGTTTTCCGGCAAGCGATGAAAGTGCCCATGAAGTCGACGAACTGAAGACCAGTTTGCCAAAATCATTGGTGACATAGCTTTCATTATCGATTTTCAAATCAATAACGCCTGTGGCAAAGGTATTGCCAGTCGAGGTCTCGCTGTCAGAAAGGTACGCACCCGTCGCCCCGACGAGGATAGCGCCCGCGAAGATGATAGAGCCAATACTGAGTAGTATCTTCTTCATGTTAGTTGATTAACTGATAAAGAAGACCTAGTTCTGTGGGAATGCGCTTGCTGCAAATGGGTTGAAGTCTACATCTGCATTCGCATTAACATCGCCGTCTGCTGGGTTTGCATCGCCCCACCAGTTGTTTTCTGCATTGGTAATGCCTGTTTCACCAGTATTACCATTTTCTGAATGCTGGAGATTCAAACCTGCGTCGTTGAAGTTGTTCTGATTGAACAAGCTACCTGCTGTCCAGTCTTCAACATCCGTGAAGCTTGTTGAAGCTGAAAACTTGTTGAGTTTTACATCGCTACCAAAAGCTTCCTGACCAAGAGCCATTGTTCCTGATCCGCTAAAAGTGTTGTTGTTGAAATCAACATTGTTTGAAGCCACATTGACGCTTGCAAGACCATTTACGTATGCAATTGGACCTGCATTTGATCCGACAAATTCATTGTTTGAGAGAACATGGTTTGTCTGACCGCCATCAGCAAGAAATGCATTCTGGCCTGTTGCCGAAGTCATCTTGTTGCTATTGATCGTGATACCAGAGCGAGCACCCGAGATTCGGATAGCTGAGACACCAGTACCATTTACATTGAAGCCTTTGACAGTTACGTTGTTGGCTGAAATAACGAGAGCACCTGCTTCGCCTAGTCCGACACCATTAACGGTCGTATTTGCTGATCCTCCACCTGCAAGAGTGATTGATTTATTAACATTGACGTCTCCTGTATATGTTCCAGGAAGTACGCACACTGTTTGACCTGCGAGAGCTGCATCGACACCTTCCTGAATCGTATCGAGTGAAGGTGTTGAAGATGAGACAACTACGTTGCAAGATTCACCTGTTGGAGCTACGTATGAGCTAAGAAGTGCTCCTACTGTAGGTTCTACTGGTTCTTCATCTGGAGCTTCACATACGAAGCTACCATTGTTTCGTGACTGAACTGCTCGGAATGAGACGTCTGCTGTGAGACTGTCTGTCTGAGCGGTGTTGTCTAGATCAGATCCATCGCATGCAATACCGCCTGTTGAGTTGGCTGGTGTGCGAGGACTTGATGTTCCAAAACCATCCTGTGTAAGGGCTGCTGCTGAAATATCACCAAAGCACCATGCCTTGCCAACATATCGTACAGATGCGCCAGGAAGTGGACCTTCATCACCCCAAATATTTGTCTGAGAGTCTGCAAGAGCAACTGTTGCCGTATTTCCGACTCCGAGTGCTCCAATAGGACCTCCAGGCAATACTGTTTCATCAGTTTCGAGGACATTGTCGCCGTCGTCCGCCCACCAAATAAAATTGACCTGATCACCGAGTTCTCCTTCGCCAATACCGCCTGTTGCATCACCGTCTTCTGATTCTGGTTCAGTGAGTGAGTTGTCATTGTCCGAAGTCAATGTAACGTCGGCGCAGAGCCATGAATCGTTGTTATTGACATGAAGCGAGATGGTGTCTTCACCAGTGTCTCCCGGTTTCAAGTCTAGGAAATTAAAAAACTTCTCGATCGTAAGATCACGCATTGTCCATGTCGTGCTTGTCGAGACAGCGCCGTTGTAATAGCTGGTATTGTCCACCTGCAGGTCAATTGCGCCCGCAGTGAAGATGTTATCAGCCGATGTTTCTGTGTCAGAAAAGAATGCACCTGTTGCGCCGATAACTACAGCGGTCACAAATACAATCATTCCAACACTGAGGAAAATTCTTTTTTTCATGTATTGATTGAATAAAATAACTATTAATAACTTCTTTTTGCTACTTCTCTACTTCTACAGCGCTCGCTTGCAACGTATCGACCTTTTTACAGTGCCCATCAAGCAAAAAGAGCTGTCCCCCGCTGTTATCTTTTGTTCACAGCAGAAGACAGCTCTCGTTATGAGCTGCGCTCCCGAAACCGAAAAATTATGTGTTTGGGTAAATAACATATCTGACTTTCTTCGCATACACACAATGCGACTCAGCCAGTCTATCACTCGTGTAAATAGCACAATTGCAAAAGTGGATAATTTTGTTTATAAGTCCGTGGAAAAACGGTTAATAACGATGTATAACTTGTTCATAAGAAAACCAGATACAGATATATAAGAGTGTCAATGTGTTCAGACAATAAAAAACCTGCATGTCTCGATTGCTTCGGACATGCAGGCGTTCCGTGGGACTCATGGCGGAGGGCCCACAGGGAGGACTAGCTCGGTATATAGTAGCAAAAAGATTTCTGTTGTCTATTTCCTTTATTTTTTGTGGAACAAACTATCATGCTCCTCAGTGAGCCTTCGGACTAATTCCTTAAATATTTTTTCAATCGTTGGATTGATCGCCACTTTTGTAAGCTTCATTGTTTTGAGCATATCTAGCGTTACACCGTCTTTCCTCCATGTCCTTCCTTTGTCTTGATAAATACTCAAAACCGGCTCTACTTTGTCCAATGCATATATAAATTTAGCCTCTTCATCACCTCTTTTTTCATATTGTTCAATTATTTCATGAAGCTCATTAAATTCAGGATATTCGCCTCTAATCCTATGTGCAGCCTCTTCTTCTTTTTGCTGCTTATCGACCAACACCTGCTCGTCTTTTTGATAAAAGAACGTATCTCCGGCATAAATCTCTACCAAATCATGTGCTAGAGCGTATTTGAATAATTTGTCGCTATTAAGACCAAGTTTATATGTATTATTGATATACCAAGCGAGCATTGCTAGAGAAAATGAGTGCTCTACATCATTTTCACTTCTTTCACTGTTTTTTATTAAAACTCTCCTCTCTACAGTCCTAAATTGCTGCATTAGATCGACAAATTTCAGTATCTGGTCAAATGAAGGATCGGTCATATTGGTAGAGTATATCAATTTAAAATATAAATAAAAAAAGCATCCATATAGGTGGCTGCTTAGACCAAGGTACCAGACTAATAATCCCTTTCTGTAGCAAACGCCTTTGCTGCATTCTCTGATTCTTCGACCAGGACACCAAGGACGAATTCGAAGAATTCCAGGGGTGTCATCGATTGCTTTTCCGGTTCGTCTATATACTCCTTAGCCCTGCTAGCAAAAAGTATCCCTGAATCTCTTCTGTTCTCACTGAGCCATTTTTCCTTCTGCTTTGTGGACATTTCCCCTAAAGTCAGAGTACGTTTACTTTTCTTTAGAACTGTTCTGGGCATATAGCCTCCTTGTTTGTGTTCTGCGCCAATACTAACTCTTCTTCCATCGAGGGGCAAACTTGATCATATAGGAGAAGATTTTTGCCTTAAATCTGTTCATACCGCTCTTTACCATGTTTTCATAGCACAACTTTTGGAATTCCTTGACGTCAGTGCCTTCGTATCGAAATTTACCATTTTGAAAGCATAGACTGCAGTATTTATCAGATTCTCTCTGGCCTTTATCCTTATAAAAAGGCATCATACAACTCTCACAACTTTGGCTTTTCATTTTATTTAAAATTATTATCTAAATACTACTGAACCACTATCAAACTTCAAATCTAGAATCAATTCACCCCTAGAAGTAAAGTGATAACTGCTTGTATTGGTCAAAAGCTCGGCAAATACCGTCTCCTGCGATCCTTCACAAAACATTTTGGTACTTATCATGTCTGTAAAGGAAATCATTTCATTTTTAGTCGTATATTTTCCAGCAATAGCATTGCAGTCTGTTGTGGCATTAAACCTGCCATCACTGCCAAATTTCAAGGTGAATGCATCTTTCTTGGTTGGTTTTATCTCTCGTTCGTCATTGTAGAGTGCTGATATCCAGACCCAGGTATTCATAGGCAACGTCATTACGGAAGGATCAGCCTCGCCTTCAAAATCTTCTGCCACCACACCCTCTTCTATATCTTCTGGAACGTTTTCACTAGTCTCAATATCTGTAGGAGTCTCAGCCTGCTTTTCTATATAAATATATGAATTTAAAGCATAAAAACCACCTATACACACTGCAAACGCTACTAGTGTCAACACAATTATTTTAAGCATATAAGTAGTATATCAAAAACCATTTGTTTAAATAAAAAAAACCCGACACGGATGTGACGGGAAAGTATTGACTAAAGAAACCAGGTTACAATCGTAATTCTTGCAGTTTTTTATCAATTGATCGGGCTTGATATTGGGCAATTTCAATATGTTCTTGAATATTCCGTTCTGTTTTTCTTAATGACACCACCTCTTCCTCTAGGCTCAGCTTGATCTGTCGCAATAATTCAGAGACATTTCCCATTAGAACATCATAGGAAGGCAATGCTCTACTTTCTTGTTGTTGTAGAGTTTTTCGGGTTTTTTGAGCTTGAGCTACAAGAGCATACATCGCTTTCTCAATTTCCGTTGTAACTGTCATTACAGGCTCCTTTCAAAGGATTAAATTAACAACTTCAAGAGATACTACGTGAAATTACATAAAAATACAACCCAATCTCTACTGCATTACTTTTAAAGACTTATCTCATCGATTTTCATAGGCTGCACACTCATATCCGTAATACGTATCCATTTTGGAATAACAATAAAATATCTATGATTTGGATCTTCGGCGAACTTTTTTGAAAAAGGATTCTTTTTAATCATCATTTCTGAATACTGCTTTGAATCTTCTTGCGAAAGTTCTTTTACAACACCTTCGTACTGCACAGTGCCAATATTGCCGGTCCAACCGATCACGAAAGAAGCATTTTGATTTTTCTGAAGATTTCTATACTTTCGGGTAAGTTTTGATGTGCCAAAAATAAGCTGTAGATTTTCATGTTCTGCAAATCCTACCACTGCGCTCTCAGTCTTTTCTCCTCCTGTATCTACAGTCGAAATCACCATCAGCATATGTGCCTGTAGAAATTTGAATATTTTATCTTTTATTTCTGTATCATTCATATATTTAAATAAAATCGCCGGGTCCTCCTAGGTCCAGCGATTGTTTGTAATCAGTATACCATCTGACGATAATCGTCAGATGTCAGACGCTCTGAGCGCCGTATTGCTTCGATATCCGGTCGAGCAGCATTCCGAAGAGCGTTGACAACGTTGTCGTGCCTGCGTCGCTCTGCCGGATCTTGAAGCAATTTGCCAATGTACGTTTCCTCAACTTTGAGTATCCGTGGCTTTATAATTTTGCCCATGAGGCCTCCTGTTCTGGAGAAATAATAGCATGGATTGTAAAGGTTATAAATAAAAAAACTTGTGTTTGCTAGACACAAGTCTTTGTAAAATTTACCCTATCACAAGAACTTCAGCTGACCCTGTAAACTATCACACCACGTGCGTCCTTCTTTCGTGGTGTAATAATTAAGGGCTTCGCATGACCAAATGCCGGATTCGGAGTTCCGGGTGACTTCAAAAAGAACAATCCGGCGCGAGCATTCGGGATGATGCATGTTGATCTTGCTCGGCGCCATTCGTAAGTAATCAGGATCTAAGTACTCGGGGAGATCAGTGCCGAGCGTGAGCCGTGCACGATCGTAGTGAAGGCCGGTGATCTTTCCAATGAAAATCACTTCCTTGTCTTCCATAAAAAAGGAAAAGACAGCACCTATCACATCCTTCACGCCGCCTTTGTGGCCAATGTCTCTCAGGTAAGAAATGAAATCGAGCGTTCCGTCTTCCAATGTAACTCCTTGTTAAGGTACATAACAATAATAACACATAATTTATATACGGTCAAATTAATACTCCATCAACCCTTTCAGAACTAAACAGTAGTACTTAGTCTTGCTTTGTGGACTTTCAAGAGATATTTGTGACCGAGGAATGTAAAGATGATGAACATTGGTAGACCAATGATATTGAAAAACATATCGTGGCCAATAATGATGTTGTTCGCTACGCCCATAATAGTGAGAATGATACCAACAACAAAAGAGAGTTTGTACTTTTCTTCTTTAGCGAGATATGTCGTCACGCAGCCTGCCTTGAATGCGCCGATCACCCATCCAGCAAAGACGAGTATGTATGCTGTCCATGGAAGTGTTTCAGTAAATGCTCGAACAGCAAGAGGATCGGTTACGTCTACACCTTCTGGTAATGGAAAGAAAAATGAATTAACAAATTCAAATATCATCATTACAATACACGCTGTCAGCAAACCTGCTACTACTGGCCACAACTTAAGTTTTAAAAAGTTTTTCATATCTATATATTACACTAATCGCAGTTTGGAATCTTCAAGATGTCGCACGAGATCACATCTTGCGCTAATCCTCCCCAGATCAATACTGTAACTGCAAGTATCACTGCGCCCAAAAGAGCATTGATAATATAAAAATGATATTTTCCATCGTATCCTCTTCGGAGCATGGGTCTGAGAGTAATAAAGAATGCTATTGGAAAGAGAATGAGCACAGCATTGAGTAAGACTGATTCTGCCGGACTTGTATGTAGTCCTGGGCGAATAAGTGTATAAAAAGGCTCTAGTTTGCTCACCACAATAGCGTTGAGAGCGAAAAATGGGAGCATTAGAAGGAAACCAATAAGTGCGGCTTTATTCCCTGGTGATGGTCTTGAGTTCATACCGGCAGTATACAAAATCGATATTAAAAATCCAGTTAAATTATCTTTAAGGTTGTTCACAACCGACTCCGTCTTTATCGCCATCTAAATCAAATTCATCTTGTCCAAGAACTCGCACCATTCCAGTGTAATTAGGTCCGTTACCTGTCCCAGTCTTGCAATCATAGTCACCAGCACCGATTTTCAAACAACCAGAATAGTTTGGATTACAATTTGATTCTGTTTTTTCAGTTTTGATTTCTGGTTGAACTTTCGGTTCTTGTTTGGTTTCAAACTTTGTTTCAACTTTTGGAACATTTTTTTGGGTATCCGTAATAGCTTTTACCTTTTCGTGAGTGACAGTTTTTTGCTCGACAATCGGAGCATCTACAGGAATTTCTTGAATTTTTGACGAATCACCACCTGATAAAGCTATAACTGTAGCTACTACAGCACCTCCACCAATCAATAAAGCTTTTTTCATAGCTAAAGCTTAGCATAATAAATTACCAACATTTCTGTTATTTAATCTTACTTTGGTCCGTTGGAGGAAACTGATAATCGCCACCCTCTTTTACATATCTTTCTCTGTGTTCTTTTCTTTTAAAGTTAAAGTAGCGAATACCGTCCATAACATCTTTAGTATGAAGCTCAGCTTCATCTTTCATATGACCCAGCATGTATCCATGTCCGTCTTCTGGATGTAACAGACTAAGCAACTTACCACTAAAGTCGAACATATGTTCGATCTCAGAATATTGAATGGAAAAAATATTTTCAAATTCTTCTGGATTTACTAAAAATTTTGCATTATTGTGGGCATGCCGATGATCTCTAATTCGCGATATATTTTTAATAACTTTTTGGTTTTTATCAAGAAATTCTTGAGCGGCTTCTGCTCTTTGCTTATTTGGATGCTCTTGAATAAGAGAATGTACTGAGATTATCTTATTCTTTTTACTATAAGCTGAATCCTCAAATACACGCGCAAGTCCCATAAACCATTCATGCTGTAGTGCTGGAATGACTGCTGACCAAAAACCATTGTTTATTTTATAAAATTCATTATATTCTTCTTTTTGGAGTGATTTCCATACATAGAAAGTTGAGTAGGATGCTAGCAACTGGTGTTGCAATTGTTCAAATTTTTCTTTATATAAGATGTCCTTGACCATAATAAAAGTATAAACTAGATACCTATCAAAATTCTAATTCTGCCTTAAAACTGCTGCCAGGCTTGGAATCGAACCAAGATACCCGCCTCCAAAGGGCGGTGTCCTACCGTTAGACGATCTGGCAATATTTATCGACAAATGCATATTACCCCGCAAACAGCCTCTAAACAAGACCATATAATGTGCTAACATGCTCATTATGCCGGAAAAAACGCATACTCTGATCATTTCCGATCTTCACTTGGGATCACACGCTTCTTCATCAAAGCAAGTCCTCAATCTCCTCAAACATGTCGACAGAGAACGACTGATCATTTTAGGTGACCTTTTTGACCATGCAAAGATAAAGAAACTAAAACCTGCCGATTGGGAGCTCCTTTCGTATTTTGAAAACAGAAAAAAGACTGGTGATGAAATACTTTGGCTCAAAGGCAATCATGATAGAGAATTCCCGCACCAACTTCCCCACTTAGCTAATATACCTATTTCAGAAGAATATAGCTGGGATCAAAGTGGTAAAAAATATATCGCTATTCACGGCGATCGTTTCGACGATTACATACAAAAAGGTTCATTTATCGTCAAAATGGGTGACCTGGCGAATGTTATTTTGACAGCACTGCGACTAAAAAATAAATTGGTCATGAATACGATTGGCAAACTGTATGGAAAAATGATCAAACTATCTGACGTCGTGATAGACGGTGCTCTCAAATATGCAAAAGAAAAAGAAGTTGATTTTATTATTTGCGGCCACACGCATTTTGCAGTCGTAAAAGCCGTGGCGCATGCCGACAAAGAAATTACCTATCTCAATAGTGGTGCCTGGACGCAAACCCCTCTCACCTATATCACTGTCGATGACAGTGGTCCGAATCTACATATATATAGAGAATAGAAAACGATTACACATTCGAGAATGGGGGGGTGAAACCAGATATAGGGTCTGTAGTATTAAAACAAAGTGTTAAGCATTCAAAAACACATTTTTAAAAAGTCGTGTTAGGAGACGGAAAATTATACAGCCTTCTCCGAAAGTGCAATAAACACCAGTTCTACTGGCATCGCTTCATCTGAGGCAAAACGCATAGCCTGCTCGGCACGTAGGAGTTCTAGGAGAGCCTTTGAATTGATTCCTGATTCTTTATTTTTAGCGACAGCTTGTACAGCCACTACCTCTTCATCACTGAGTTCTGTAAGCATGGTATCGGCAAGTGAAGGTGCAGTACGTACCAAAAGCGCCGCTCTAACTCTATCCAAAAGAAGCTCTAGGGTGAGTTTAAATGAAATCTGAGCAGCGCGAGCGTCGGCGAGCGTCTTGAGTCCGCGTTCAGAATCTTTGTGATCGAGAGCGTGCATGAGTTCAATAATCAGCTGTGCTTTTGGCGCACCTGTAATCTCCTCTGTCTGAGCAAGTGTGATAGTGCCTTCTGGATATGCACTGACGACTTTCTGCAAAGCACCAAGCGTATCACGATATGAACCATCGCCCACACGCGCAATGACTTCTGCTACACCTTTGGCTAGTTCTACACCTTCTTTTGCACAGACATTGTTTATCGCTTTTATAAGATGAGCTTTATTTGGTTTATTAAATTGTAGAAGCTGACAGCGAGAAATAATAGTATCAGGGAGTTTTTCTGTTTCAGTTGTTGCTAGTATGAAAATAACGTGAGCTGGTGGTTCTTCTATTGTCTTAAGTAATGCATTAAAAGCTGATTTCGAAAGCATGTGGGCTTCATCAAGCAAATAGATCTTGTATTTCGATTCAAATGGCATGACATAGACCGAATCATTGAGTGTTCGCACATCATCGACACTGGTATTTGAAGCAGCATCTATTTCATAGAGATCGGTTTCAGAGACACCAAGCTCTCTAGCAAAGATACGAGCGACAGAGGTCTTACCTGTACCACGACTACCAGCAAAAATATATGCATGAGCGATGGTTTCATTTTTTATCGACTGCTCGAGGAGTTTTGTAATATTGTCCTGACCGATGACATCTTTAAACGTTTGTGGACGGTATTTGCGGTAGAGCGAGGTATGTTCCATGGGAGGTATTATACACTAGTTCCTCCCTTATTAAGATAAAAAAATCCCTCACTCGTAGGCTATACGAGCGAGGGGGTACTTATTCACCAGCGGCCACAAAAGTGACCGTCAGATTGTGTGTTTATATTCGGGTTAACCAGTCCCAGAGCATCCGAGGACACCGTGCTGGGATTGCGGGTCAACACCATCCTTCCCTGTTGGGGACGAACCGCGCAAACCTGGAATCAGGTCGTGCTGCCGCCGTCGGCGCCGGATGAGCTCAAAATCTTGAAGGTGTTGTGAAGGACACAACCGGGCGGACCGTGACAATTGCGGGTCATATGACCTCCGTGTAAAGAACCATCAGTCCTGTAGCAGCACGCGCCACTATCATTACTGTGGATATATTATATCATACCTAGTTTTTACGTCAAGTACTACACTACATTCCCCGCCAAATAATCCTTTACTACCTTAGCAACCTCTTTTGCATTCTGAGTTTCCATAAGTTTGACTCGCAAAGCAGATGCGCCTTCAAATCCTGATACATAGGCTTTGTAGTGTTTGCGCATAACTGCAAAATTCTTCACATCACCCAATAATTTTTCAAAAAGTTTTGTATGTTCGAGCATTACCTTGAGTTTTTCTTCTACCGAAGTTGCTGGTGTACCGAATAACCAAGGATTACCAAAAATTGCTCTGCCGAGCATGACACCATCGGCACCAGATTCTTTGGCCAGTTTGTGGGCATGTTCTACTGACAACACATCTCCATTGCCAAAAATAAGTGTGTCGCTTTTGAGTTCATTGCGTATCTCCACGGCCCTTTTGACTCTCTCCCATCGCGCAGGTACGAGAGATAGTTCCTTGCGAGTACGAGCGTGAACAGTGATCACGGCTGGATTTTCTGCAAGAAGTTCTGGCAGCCACGTTTCCAATTCATCTTTATTGAAACCAAGTCTTGTTTTGACTGACACCGGTAGACCATGCGCACCCTCTTTGGCGGCACGGATAAGTGCTCGAGCATTTTTAGGATCTTTCATAAGTGCTGCACCGGCGCATTGCTTTTCAACCGATCTGTCTGGGCAACCCATATTGATATCAATACCATCGAAGCCAAGTTTGTATGCAAGTTCAGCCGCTGCCTTCATGTATTCTGGAGTAGAGGTAAAAAATTGAGCAATGATTGGCTTCTCATTTTTACTATAAAGCAAATGTCTGAGTAATTTTTCTTTACCTATACCGGTTGCTCTCGCTAGACCATCGGCAGAGACAAATTCTGTCCACATAGCATCGGGCATGCCGTATTTGGCGATAACTTTTCTAAATGCTGCATCAGTGACGTCTGCCATAGGTGCAAGTACACAAATAGGTCGATGTTCGGCATCGGCTTTTTTCTTGAGATCTATCCAGATATTCTTAGGACCAGCCTTCTTGTTATCCTTTATATTACTGACTTTCATTGGAAGATGAGCATATCAAAGCTAATTGCTTTGCTCAACTGATTTCACCTTACCTCCTGACTTTTCTTTATAATATATTTTATTGCCAAAACGTAGATCGACATATGAAAGTTTCTTATCGGCTATCTTTTGTTTGAAGATTTGATCGGTCATAAGCGTGCGAATGACATCGATTCTGCCTTCTACATTGTCTTGTAGAGCAATTTTAAGAATCAAACCGCTCTTGAGCAATACATCGGCATCGGCTTCTGGAGTAATACGCATTGATACCGGTTCAAAATTGAGATGTTCCAGGCCTCTTACAAAATCGAGAGCATTTTTGAGATACGGCACATGATTGTCTTCGGTATATCCATGGAATGTAAAGTGTGATTCCATACTGTCTGTCGATGTCGCTTCATAGAGAAGTCCGGCATCATCGATATAGAAACATTCATTGGTATCAGAACACCACACCGCCTGTACCGATCTTTCGACGATTACAATCTCAAGAGTTTTGAATCCTTTGGTACCAACATGTGTGCTTTTGATACGAGGACTCGATGAAGAGATATTGGCTTTTATCTGCTCTTTTGGATATTTGGCGACGGTGGAGTTGGAAAAGATGTACCAGATCGGCTGTGAAAGCGAACTCTCAGCTAGAGCAGTTAGTGTTTGTGCATCAATCGTCTGATTGCCTGCAACTTCTATATTTTTAATCTGAAAGAAATCGAGATATGAAAGATATGAAAGCCCAGCAATAATAAGTACAGGAATAGCAATAAATATAAGTACAAAAGAGATGAGCCTGCGACGCTTCTTGGTACGAAGCTTCTTTGACTCAAGTCCGCGGCGTTGTTTGCCAAAAACCTGTTTTTTCATGCCTTATCGTACTTATTTTCCGATAACGGTTTTACCAATGTATGGAACGAGTACCTCAGGAACGACAATGGTGCCGTCTGCTTGCTGATAATTTTCGACGATGCATGCCACCATGCGTGGTGTGGCGACAAGCGTATTGTTGAGCGAATGCACATACTGAAGTTTACCATCGGCATCACGGTATCGGATATTGAGACGTCGAGCCTGAAAATCATGGAAATAAGAAGATGAGTGCGTCTCGCGGTATTTTTGCTGCGACGGCATCCAGACTTCTATATCGTATTTCTTGACCTGTCCCAACCCTAGATCTCCTCCGCAATTGAGGACAATATGATATGGCAGCTTAAGCGCCTGCAACAATTCCTCGACATTTTGCGTGAGCTCTTCGTGATACTTCACTGACTGCTCATGACTCGCTTCGCAGAGTACGACCTGTTCGAGCTTCATAAACTCGTGTACACGGATCAAACCTTTGACATCTTTACTGTGACTTCCCGCTTCGCGTCTGAAACATGGAGAAAATGCCACGATCTTTTTTGGCAAACTTTCTTTGTCGAGTATTTCATCTGAATGATAGGCCATAGCTGCAACTTCGCCAGTACCAGCGAGATAATCACCATCTTGCGTCTTATACAAATCTTCTTCACCTTGTGGCAAATAGCCCGTTCCAAAAAGTGTCTGACGATTGACGAGCGAAGGCACGATCATTGGAGAGAAACCTTTCTTTACAATCATATCTGTAAAGAATTTCCATAAAGCAAATTCAAGTAGTGCCCCTTCATTTTTCAAAAAATATCCTCTGAAGCCAGATACTTTTGCTCCACGTTCAAAATCTGCAAGATCGAGTGCTTCCATGAGCGCAATATGATCCTTGGGGGTAAAGTTCATTGGGAATTTTTCCCCGACCACTCTGACTTCTGCATTTTGCTCATCGCTCTCGCCTTCTGGCACCGACATATCAGGAATATTGGGCACTTGAAGCATAAGTGTCTGCCAGTCTTTCATCACTTCTTTGAGTTTTTCATCACTCTCTTTCATATCAGCTTTGACGGTCTGCATTTCAGCCACGAGTTTTTGTCGTTCATCGCCCGAAGCGTTGACGATTTTGTCATTGAAGCTATTTTGAACTGCACGCTTGGTTTCTATCGCCGTAGTGAGTTCGCGGCGCTGATCGTCGATAGTGAGAAGTGCTTCAACGTCAAAAGCAACATGCTTTTTTCGAGCTGCTTCTTTGATCAAGTCCTTGTTTTCTCTGATAAATCGTATGTCGAGCATTGCGGTTTTTAAGCTTCTATTGATTCTTTTTTCAGATATTCATCATATCAGATATGTATGATGAATTAAAGTTATGCAGTCAATATATAGAATCGAAAAAAACTTGTGGCCGGAGAGCATTAGCCAATCACCTCACCCACCAGAGAAACTCTATGCAAGAGGTGATTTTCTCTTTGATCGAAAGGAGGGTCATACCTATATATGTATCATTGGCTCAAGAAAGTATTCTTCATATGGAAAAGATGTCTGCCAGTATATTATTGGCTGTTTACGAGGTTTGCCTGTCACTATTGTCTCCGGACTGGCTTTAGGAATAGACAGTATTGCCCATACATCGGCTATTGAGAATAACTTACGTACTATTGCCTTCCCTGGTTCTGGTTTAAGTGATCAAGTACTGTATCCGAGACAAAATATTGCTCTGGCAAAAGCAATCGTTGAAAATGGCGGGGGTTTGATCTCAGAATTTGAACCAGATTTTGTATCAACGACTTGGGCTTTTCCGAAACGCAATCGCCTCATGGCGGCACTATGTGAAATAGTGATTGTGATTGAAGCGACCAAAGAATCTGGAAGTCTCATCACCGCCCGACTAGCACTTGATTACAATAAAACCGTCTGCGCTATCCCCGGCTCTATTTTTTCCAAAAAATCAGAGGGTACGCACTATCTATTGCAACAAGGCGCGATCGCTCTGACCGACATGAAAGATATACACGAGCTATTGGGTATTAAAGAGGAACGGCAATTGGGTGTACAAACTTCGCTGTTTAGTGATCTCACCAAGGATCAGCTACATATAATAGACATGCTTTCTTCACCTATTTCGAAAGCAGATTTGATCGGGCAATTACAATGGCCGACATATAAGGTGCAGATCATACTTATGGAGCTTGAAATCAAGGGAATAATCAAAGAATCGTTGGGACAAATTAGATTAGTGAAATAAAGAAAAAATGAAGATGAAATAGTAAAAAGATTGATTCAATAATAGCAAGTGCTACACTTATTAATGATTCTGTAAAAGGTTAAACAATCATAAGAAGCGGACTTAGTTGATTGCGGCATAACATGCCGCCTTTTACGTTTTAAAAGCCGTTAGTAACCACATTTTTCCAACATTATTAAAATCTAACCGAACAATTGAAATAGCTTTGGTATTTTTAGAAATATTAACAATAATTTCTAATTGGATCCTGTTTTTAGTCCTTCTGTATATTTTTCCTTTTGCAACATACCCACTCAACTGATTTACAACTTCCGGATGCTTTTCAAGAATATGAGCTAAGCCATAACCCCTTTCGCCTGATTCACCCCACACCACATCGATTTTTTGTTCAATATCTGGATGAGATAAAGCACCCATCATTTCTCCCGATTTTATCGTTATTAAAAAATCTATTGCCTCCTGGTGAAATAAACCTTCATACATTTGACCAAATCTGCCAATACCCACCTTTTTAACACTTTGATACATCTTTTTCCTTCGCATCGAGCGATAATAAGAAAAAGTAAATGAAATTTAGCTATAGAAAGATTAAATTAAATATAATTGAGATTTATAGCTAAATTTGCAAAAAAGAATCTTTGTAGTAATAATGAACGCACATGAAACTTTTAATCGTTGAGTCTCCAGCCAAGGCAAAGACCATTGCTAAGTACCTGGACAATGCCTACACCGTCAAAGCATCGGTGGGTCACGTAAGAGATTTGCCTAAGAGCAATAAGAAAGCAATCGACATAGAAAGCGGCTTCGTACCTCATTATGAAATCAGCAAAGGCAAGGATCATATTGTCGATGAAATCAAAACTCTTTCCAACAAAGCTGAGGAGGTTCTTCTAGCAACCGACCCCGACCGAGAAGGCGAAGCTATTGCGTGGCATATTCAGCAAGCAATTGGCCTCAAAAAAGCAAAAAGAGTTGTCTTCAATGAAATTACCAAAGATGCTGTACAGGAAGCCGTAAAGCATCCGCGTGATATCGATCAAGACCTGAGACAAGCTCAGGAGGCTCGCAGAGTGCTCGATAGGCTTGTCGGCTATGATCTATCAGGTCTTATTTGGAAAAAGGTTCGCTACGGCCTTTCGGCTGGTCGTGTCCAGTCTCCAGCACTTCGTATCATTATGGAACGCGAACGTGAGATCAGAGCATTCCAACCAGAAACATTTTGGGTTCTTCAAGCTGATGTAAAAACTGAAAAGAATATCCCTCTTACTCTCACTTCAGCCGAAGAGCCGCGAGATAAGAAGCGTGTCGACGAGATTCTTGCTGCAGCAAAAAAGAAACCATGGGGCGTGACCGAAGTAAAACAGACCGAAGTAAAACGTTCTCCCAAAGCACCATTTACTACTTCAACTCTTCAGCAGACGGCAAGCACGCGACTTGGATTTAGTCCCGCAAAGACCATGGGCGTCGCTCAGAAGCTCTATGAAGCTGGATATATTACCTATATGCGTACCGACAGTACCAATCTCAGTTCCCTTTCTATTGGTCAGATTTCAAAACTCGTTGAAAAGAAATTTGGAAAAGAATATCTCGAAGTAAGGGAATGGAAAACCAAATCCAAAAACGCCCAAGAAGCTCACGAAGCCATTCGTCCGACCGAAGCAGCTAAAGAATTTGCTGGTGCCAATGATGAGCAGAAGAAACTCTACAATCTTATTTGGACTCGTACCGTCACTTCTCAAATGTCAGATGCAAAAACATTGAGGACAAAAATTACTGCTAAGCCCAATGATGAAATCGTACCTGATTTCTCTATTACTGGTTCGGTAGTGCTTTTTGATGGCTGGCTAAAGGTAGATCCAGAAGGTACTGGCGATGAAATGACACTACCTGATCTCAAAGAAAAAGATCCGCTTGATCTTGTGGATATTCGCAGCCAGGAAAAGCAGACCGAACCACCATCGAGATATTCTGAAGCAGGTTTAGTCAAAGAACTTGAAAAGCGAGGCATTGGCCGACCAAGTACCTATGCGTCTATTATTAAAACTCTCGAAGATCGCGGCTATGTAACCAAAGAAAGCCGATCTCTTATACCTACCGATACAGGCGACGTCGTTTCTACCTTCCTTGAAGACAATTTTGGAGACTATATAAGCGATACATTCACAGCGACCATGGAAAATTCGCTCGACGAAATCGCTGAGGGAAAAAAGAATTACGAAAAAACGCTCAAAGATTTCTACGGTCCGTTTACCAAAGAGCTCAAGATAAAATCAAAAAACACAGAAAAGCTGACCGATCTTGGTCCTGCACCAGAAGAATTCAAATGCCCAGTCTGTGGTAGCGCCATGGTCTACAAGCTTTCGCGTAATGGAAAGTTCATGAGTTGCTCGCGATTCCCTGATTGTATCGGTGCTCGCATGGAAAATGGCGAAGAAATGCCTAAAGACAAGGTTATTGGCACCGACCCTGAATCGGGATTGGAAATCAAACTTCTCAACGGTCGCTTCGGTCCATATGTACAGATCGGAGAAAAAGATAAAAAGAATCCTAAACCTCGCCGTTCAAGCGTACCCAAGGAAGTCGATCCAACAACTGTTACCCTCGAACAGGCACTAACCTATCTTTCACTTCCGCGAGTCTTGGGTAATCATCCTGATACCAATCAGCCTATTTCTGCCAATGTCGGCAGATTTGGACCTTATGTCGTACATGAAAAAGATTTCCGCTCCCTCAAAACGGACGATGTATACAAAGTAACCCTCGATCGTGCTCTCGAAATATTTAAAGAAGAAAAGAAAAAGCGCGGTTTCCGAAAAAAGTCCGAAACAGACGAGAAAAAGTAGCTTCTGTAAACTTGACTGACTATTGGTATAAAGATTAAATACTATTAGTTGCGTTAGATCTTTTTACGAAAGGAGATATTATGCCGACGCGTATCGCAATCGGTGGTGACAGCAATTGTGGGAAATCGACGCTCGTTGCATCGATCTACAAACATCTCACTCAATTGAACGAGGTCAGTGTCGGTATCCATGAAATTGATGTGTATTCGGATACCATTCCCTGTATCCTCGGGATAAAGCCGTGGGAGAAAAGAAAGAAGAGGGTCAAAGCCTGGTTCAACCCGACCATCAGTCGACGAATTTGGGAATTTCAGTACGATACCAAGGATATCGTTCTTGGTGACCTGCCCGGCAAAATCACCAACCCAAACATCAAGAAGATGATTGCGCCAGCAACTGCTGCGATAGTCGTGGGGAAAAATCCCGACGGATTCATGCAGTGGAATAAGCTGTTCACATCCCAAGGCATTCCGGTTTTGTTTAATGTCATGTCGTACAGAGATCAGCTACCACTTCCACTCCGAAACGGTATCCCGATCTACTATGTCAATGACCTGAACCGAAAACTCCTCTCCAACGCCGAGATCCATCGGGTAGCGAACGAGATCAGCTCTCACTGCCGCATACCTTCCTACCTCATAACGGGCTAGCCTAAAAAGCTAGCTCGTTTTTATTATATTGGTTATTTTTTCAGAAAATTCATTCCAGGATGAAATTCTTTCTATACCTTCTTCAATGCCTATATGTTTATTGTAGTCCCAAGAAAATAAGAACAAATAAGGCACAGTTCCAACAAGAGGTAACAATTTTTCTAAGTCATCGTCTATATAAATATCGAGTCCTTTAGCAGCCTCAAGTTTGCTTATCCCATTTCCAACACCTATTATTTTTATTTTAATATTGTGTGTATCAAGCCATTCTCTCGCAATTTGTGCCCAATCTTCATTTCTAGAAGTAATTATTTTCACATCGTGACCATGTTCTATAAGTTTGGGTAGATGCTCGAGCATTCCCATAACAGGCTGCATCATGAAACCATATTCCCTAGTGCCATATACTAAATTTTGCAGTTCATTGTACTGGTCGTTGGTAAGAAAATCAGGTTTGACCACTAATTCACGTTTAAATAAAGCTGGAGGTATATCCTTATTAAATATTTTCTTGGCTGCATCTGATTTCAATCTTCCAGCATCAGAAACAACCCCATCGAAATCAAGTCCGATCTTTAACTTGCTCATAGGCTGAAATTCTTAATAGCGTAGAGATCTTCTGATTCTTCTACTGCTTTGACTTCCTGGGGTGTTCTATCATCCACCATTGCGACTTGTTCTTCTATGGCTGGAGTTTGAACTATTTCTTTTGCGGTTATTTTTTGCAAAATCGATCGCAAGTCTTCTGGTGAAAAGAAATCTATCACTACCTTGCCGCCTTTCTCTTTTTTCTCTATTTGTACGCGCGTACCAAGTGATTCGGTAAATTTGGTTTCATAATCAAGCAATTCTGGATCAAAAGATTCTTTCTTGCGTACTTTGTCCTGAGCAATTCTGCGAGCAATTCCTTCAGCTTCACGCACCGTGAGCTTCTTGTACATGATTTCCTTGAGAAGTGTTGCTTGTTCTTCCGGACGATCATTGAGCATACCAAGTGGTCGCGCATGACCTTCTGAAATAATTCCCTGTGAGAGCGCTTCGATGACATCATTGGGCAAAGCCAGTATACGCAAACTGTTGGTGACATATTCACGGCTCTTGCCTACTTTTTCAGCAATCTGTGCATGCTTAAATCCAAATTCTTTGACCAGACGATCAAAGGCTCGTGCTCTGTCGACAGGATTGAGATCTTCGCGCTGGACGTTTTCAATAATCGCCAGCTCGAGCTTCATGAGGCTGCTTTCGTCACCAGTTTTGATGAGTACTGGTACTTCGCGTAGTCCTGCTAGCTTGGATGCACGTAGACGTCGTTCTCCGGCAATGAGTTCATATTCTACTCCGAGACCACCGTCGGGCTTTGTAAATTCGGTACGAGTAACTACCAGAGCCTGCAGCACGCCATATTGTCTGATCGAGTCAGCCAAGGCTTGCAATTGGATTGGGTCAAATTCTTTTCGAGGCTGGAAGGGATTGGGTTTGATCTTATCGACTTCGATCCAGAAAACGGAGTTATTGTAAAACTGTGACATGGAGCTATTTTAACATAATTGATTTAATATGTTTCTATAGTAGACTTTCGATACATGTTCGCCGTCGCCTATGAAGACATGGGTTATAGCGGAATAAGGCCGAAGTGGCGGAATTGGCAGACGCACACGACTCAAAATCGTGCGAGGGTAACTTCATGAGGGTTCGACCCCCTCCTTCGGCACCACAGACTGAGTGTACATCTTAGAGATAAAATCTTTGTGAAGACGAAATGTAAATTTCGTTTACAATCAAAATGTCTTTGTTAAAATATGAGTCGTAATGGAAACAATAGTTACATCTCTGGCTTCATATTTCCCTACTAACATAGCTACTTATTTTATAGCGTTATTTCTCTTTTCATGGATAGTATGTAAGATATACAAATTCTACATAATCACATGCACAACCAACGAAGACGTGCCGGATATAAAACTCACACTAAAACAAATGGATCAGAACATAGTCGAAATAAAGACTATTCAACGGGTAATGCAAGAACAAATAAAAATGATCCAAAATCGAGTAAACGCATAGTAGTGATACTAGGGCCTACTGCTTCGGGCAAAACTGCCTTGGCTATTGTGCTGGCAAAAAAACTCAATGGAGAAATAGTGTCTGCTGATTCACGACAAGTGTATAAAGGTCTCGATATCGGCACGGGCAAGGTTACTAAAAAAGAAATGTCGGGTATTCCTCACCACATGCTCGACATTGCTTCGGCTAAAAGTCTATATACTGTGGATCATTATAAAAAAGATGCTGAAAAAGCGGTTGATAAAATATTGAAAAAAGGAAAACTCCCTATTATTTGCGGGGGTACAGGATTTTATATCGATGCTTTGGTATACAATCAGAAATTCCCCGATGTAAAAATAAATAAAAAGCTACGTGAAAAATATTCAAAAAAGTCTGCTGAAACACTTTTTAAAATACTTTTGAAAAAGGATCCTGTTCGCGCAGCTAGTATCGATAAACACAATACCGTCAGACTACTTCGAGCACTCGAGATCGTCGAAGCTCTGGGGAAAGTTCCTGTTTTGAATTCAAATACAAACTCTGATACAAATTTGAAAGGCGAAAAAGAGCTTTCTTCCGTATCGATGAGAAAGTACGATAGTATCACAATAGGTATAAAAACTAATCCAAAAATTCTTCAAGAAAAAATAAATTCACGACTCCTTTCCCGCATCAAGTCTGGAATGATAAAAGAAGTCGGAAAACTTCATAAAAACGGTTTGTCTTGGAAACGAATGGAAATGTTAGGACTAGAGTACAGATACGTTTCCCGATACCTTCAAGGACTGATTTCCAAAGAAACCATGATCAAAGAACTGAACATTGCTATCTGGCAGTACGCTAAGCGCCAAATGACATGGTTTAAACGAAATAAAGAAATCAGATGGCTAGACGCCAACAAAGCCGTTTCAGTGGTGATTAGAGATTTTTTCTGATAATGTATCAGGTACGGGCGATTAGTTAAATGGTATAACTACGGTCTCCAAAACCGTCGTCGAGGGTTCGATTCCTTCATCGCCCGCAATATTAAAGTGTTTTTATTTTAATAAAAAAAACTTATTCTATACATTGACTTTTTTAAGTTTATAAGATATAGTATGAATAGATATTAGTGTATTTTCATTCTCAAACAAAGGAGTGTGTCATGGGCTTTTTTGGTGATCTATTTCGCTCAAAAAAGAAGAAGGAAGAAATTCCTGTCATAAAGGTGACGAAGGTACCTGGACCACCAAGCGAACTCGAGGTTACACGAAGAATCATGTTGGAGATCGAGGGCATCGTGCATACCTCTTGCGTTGAAGACTGGTTGCTCAATCAATGCCGTTTTAAAGAAATCCAGGCATACAAGGACGCTAAAAATTTCTTTCCACGGAGGCACCAGCAACCGCACCTAATTCCACCGCAATGGGCACTTGTGACCTTGAGTGGTTTTGTCAACGAGTTCATTGAAGCACGGAAATTCTTCGGACTTCAAGCATGCGCCAATGCTGATATCTATCGGCAAGCATGTGAATTCGTGAAAGACAGAATGAAGACGAGTTGAGTACAAAAAAAACACCCCGAGGGGTGTTTTTTCTTACTTCTTTACTTCCTTGAACAAAACATGCTTTCGGAGCTTCTTACTGAACTTTTTGAGCTCAATCTTGCGAGCTACCTTGCGTCGGTTCTTGCGAGTATGATACACCTCGCCCGTCTCTTTGTTCTTGAGAATGATTAGATTATCCTGTGACATAGTGACAGGTACTATACAAGAATACGGCCTAAAATGCAACAGATTATAGGAAATCGGCGATCAGGTGAGCAGTGACCTCTGGATGGCTCATATGAGGCGAATGGCGTGCATTATCGATGATTTCGAGCTTAGACCCGACTATTTCCCTATTCATCGTATACGCGTCAGCTACGGGCGTTTCCTTGTCTTTCTTACCCCATATAATGAGCGTTGGTACGTGTATTGATTTGAGCTTATCTTTGAGGTCTACCAAGACTAGATTTTTCATCGTTTCGCGCATATTGACCGGTGCGCGTTCGTAATCTTTAGCCCTAATGAGTTTGTAGAAAATTTTTCGGGCAAAATCGATATTGATAATATGTTTAGCAGTCTTTGCAATGCCACCAAACACAAAACGTTTAATACGAATCGGCAAATGTTTCCTGACCAGACCTGCACTATCGATAAGAATAAGTTTCTTTATTTTTCCAGGATGAGTGTTGATATATTCAATGGCTATTCGTCCACCATTTGAATGCACGACTAGATTGATATCGTGTTCATTACTCAATTTTTCATCGAGCCACTGTACATAACTTTGAAGATTCCAGATTTTATCAGAAGGTTCTGTAAGACCAGGTACGCGAAGCATGACTGCTTCGACACCTTTGTCGCGAAGCATACCAAGGCAGTCATTCCAGCCAGTCGTGGTATATGTCCAACCATGAATGATAAAGATTTTTCTCATACTAGATTATAGTCCCCACTTTTTCCTGCGATTGACCCAGACTTGCTCGCGTCGGCAGATTTTAGAAATATCTTCTGGATTGGCAAGCATTTTTTCTACAATACCCTCCAAAAAACGTGCACCTTTAAACAAAATAGTTTCACCTCCATGAATCGTACTTACAATATATTCATGCGCAGGAGCGGGCATTGAGAATTGCGCCAAATGCGCATTGTCAAAATTGTTTTTAAGCAGTGGATAGGTGTGTTTTGCCAGACGTGGACCAACAAGCACTATATGCTCTGGTCTGCTGGCAATAATCATATCAGCAAGATTGGCATGCTCTTCGGCTTCATTGACTCCCTGCTCAAGCATGTCACCAAGTACAAGCCACTTTTTAAGACCCGGATAATGTTCAAACATATCAAGCATGGCTTTCATGCCTTCCATTGTTGCATTGTAGGTACTGTCGATAATTTTAATATCTTTTACACCCTTGAAGACCGTACTTCGACTTGGCGGTAGAATGAAACGTGCAAATGTCGTATCAATTGGTTCATTGATAAATTGCATGACGAGGAAAAGCGCTTGAATAGCATAGTGTGTGTCTCTCGGTACGAGAGCAGGCACAGTTACTTTCATGCCGCCGATCTTGAAACCTGTCTGATTTTCATAAGGAGCATATGTCACTAGATCGTTTTTGCTCAAAACTTCTTTCTTAGTCCTGCTTCTTGAGAGCTGTTTAAGAATATGTTGATTATCACCATTGGCGATTACGAGTGATTGGGCATGAGCAATACAATAGCCATATTCATATCCAATAGCGTCAAATACATTTGAAAAAGTTCCCTTTTCAACTAGCTTGTCATAACTCGCACCATGAGCCTGACCAAGAGAAAGCCAAATCACAATATGAGGTTTGACTAAAGAAGCAATAGATTCAGCTTCACCAGGACGTTCGGCATCAGCTTCGACAATATAATATTTTTCTTTTGGTACTTCCCTACGAGATTTGAAAGGTGCTTGATACAACAGTTTCACCCATTCAAATATAGAATACGAATTGCGCTTGAGACCCAATATATGAAATGGAATGCCAAATGTACTATTTGCTTGATGCGAATAAATTGCCTTCTCACCCAATTGTGATTCTATAAGATGAAGAAGTGTTGTTTTACCGCTTGAACCAGTAATAAGTATGACGGTTGGATTCCATCGAATCAAAACCTTTTCTGCCCAAAATCTGAAATACGAAGCGACTTCAAAATAAAATAGGCGCTTTAATTTCATGAAGAGAGATGACATAGGAATCAATATATTATATCAAAGAGATTTATTTATATATGCGTTCAATGCGCGCATTGATACGAGTGAGAAGTTCGTGCACAGAAACTCCAGCTTGCTTAGCAACATTGTCTGCTGATATATTGCTTGTTGGATCATTATCAATCAAAGTCACAATATCGTGAACTCCAACTTCTATACAATCAGTAACATCAACAGTTATCATATCCATACTGACTCGACCGATTATTTTTACTATTCTTTCTCCAATCTTCACCTGACCAACAGATGAAAGATTACCTGGATAACCATGCCAATATCCAACCGGACAAATAGCTATCACGCTATCTCTCGTCAGCTTCTCGCTTCGACCATAACCAATCTCACTTCCAGCAGGAAGCTTTTTTATTTCACCCACTATCGTCTTCCATGAAAAAGCAGATTGTAAACTATATTTATGTTCAAAATTTTTTTTCATATCGGAAGATGGCCAAATTCCATACAGCAATGCTCCGACGCGAATCATGTCAAAAGAGTGTGCATCAGCATGTCTCAGTAATGCTGGACTTGCATAGACGTGTGTTACAGGTTTTAGACCAGCATTAGTAAATAATGTTTGTATATCAGAAAACTGTCTGATTTGATTTCTAGTATATTCATCACCTTCTGCACGCTTTGCATCGGCCAAATGCGTATACAACCCTTCTACCCCTATTTTTGCTGTATTATTTTTCAATACTTCCAACAGCTCTGGTATGTGTGATGGCAAAAAACCCTGTCTATGGAGGCCTGTATCTACTTTTACATGAGCTTTAATTTTTCCAATGTTGCTGTTTATAATATTTTCTATTCCATCAAAACTAGAAATCGTTACAGAAATATTATTTTCCACTGCTTCTTGTAGACGTTCAGGCAATGTATATCCGAGTACCAATATAGGAAGTTCAATGTTGTTTTTTCTAAGAGCTACTGCTTCGACAACAGAATCAACACCGAGCCAGTCTGCACCCAAGTCGGCAATATGATTTGAGAAATCAAAAAGTCCAAAACCGTATGCATTGGATTTGACCACAGCCATGAGCAATGCCTTCGGGTCTATTTTTTTGACCAAAGTAAGATTGTTCTTGATAGCATTGGTTTCTATCTCTATCCAAGTACGCAAGCCCTGTGGGCGGCCATTGGTTTCGATTGTTATACTTTTCTCTTCCATTTTCGTATTGTTTCTATACCATAGGTAATCCAGTATTTCCACGACAGCGGATAATCCTGTGCATGAATGTATGCTTCATCGTATCCGCCAAAACCTTTTTTAAATCGAGATAGTCCTGCCCATGGATGATGCGAGTTGTCATCGACTATGACACCCCAAAAATTGTAGGTGCTGCAACCGCGCTTTTTTGCATCAATGATTGCCTGCCATTGCAAAAGTTCAGATGGTGTAATCGACGAATGCGAATGCAGCGAAGCGCCGTGATGATAGAACGCTGACCATGGAGTAAAGATGATCATCGCTGCTGACACCACTTCATTGTTGTAATGAGCAAAATACCAGCGAGCAGAATCTGTTTTTGAAAATTCAAGAAACTCTTTGTAAATATAGTCTTTAGAATACGGTACAAATGAATGATAGATGGCTGTCTTCTGATGTAAATTCCAAAATACTTCTATATCTTCAGGATTGGTACTTGAAACGATTTTTATTCCATCACGCTCGGCCTTGCGTATGCCATAGCGGGTATTTTTCTTCATTTCATTGAGAAGAACATTTTCTGACTTTGTAATATTGAGAATCCATGAGAGTTCGCTATGCACGTGAATGGGTGCATTTCTAAATCCAAGCTTTTTAAATGCTTTTATTCTATCTGGTGAAGCGACAATAGACGTACTTACTCGTAAAAAGACACACTTATTTTCTTTAGCAATGCGTATAAGCTCTTTTGAAATAACTTTTACTATATCTGAGAACTGTTCAGAATTTTCATTGCCAATAATCGGACCATGAGGACAGAGTAAAAATGTACCTCGACGCGCAGTAACCTTTACCGCCAATACGACTGATTTGAGATTGTCAGCACTATCAAACACTCCAAATCTAAAGATTTCCCTATTAGAATGTTTCTCCAATTCTCCTGAGCTCCATGTATGTAAAAACGTACTTGGTCGCACCTTGGCGATAAAATCATCCCATATTCCCGCTTCTGTAATAGGTTTGACGTTATACATGATTGTCTATAATGCAGGCCACAATATCATTGGTCATTGTCGGTTTAATACCAATATGAGTTGGTAGATTGAGCGTGTGATTTGCCAAATATTCTGCTTGTGGGCATGATCCAAGTGCATACTGTACTTTTTCATACATCACACCTCTTGGTGCTAAAACACTTGTATACCAATCTCCAAGTTGTATACCTCTGGCTTTTGCTCGATCAAATATTTCTTTTGGAGATGTATTGGTAAGTTCTATCGTATAACGCAAATACGCATGTTCTGGATCATATGCGGACGCATGAATACCCCCAAGACCAGAAAGTCGTCCAGCATATGTACGAGCCAATTCTCGTCTGTTAGCTAAGAAGCGCGGTAGTTTTTGTAATTGTCTGTATGCTAGTTCTGCCAAAGCTGGAGAAAATCTATGGAAAGCAAAACTCGGCACACCGCCCGACAATTCTACAGGCTCTACGGCTTTGGAAATGATATTGAGACGCTTGGCACCTTCGAGAATTATTTTTCCCAAAGAAAGAAAGTTGTAGGTGGATTTTGAAAGAGTTAAGACGATCGGATGCATGAGCTGCTGCAGGACCCATATATTTTTAGGTAATGGATATGCGTCCGTAATAGATTTGATTTTCTTATAGAGTGTTTCTTCTCTGACAGCAATTGCTCCACCAAATACTGATGACACGCATTTGTCCCTTCCAAAACTAAAAAATGCTGCATCGGCAAGAGAACCCAATGGTTTATTTTTATATTTTCCACCAAGTGCATGCGCGCAATCTTCTATGACAAATAGATTGTGCTTTTTTGCTATCGCCAAAATAGCATCCATATCTGCTGCTTTGCCAAATGTATGTTGGGCAATTATCACTTTTGATTTTGGAGTGATTTTTTTCTCAAGATCTGCAATATCTATTGTGTATTCTTTATTACAATCAACATACACTGGTTTGCATTGAAGCCAAAGGATAGGTTCTGGCACCGCAACGCATGTATATGCCTGCAACAGTACTTCATCGTCTTTCTGAAGATCAAATGCTTTGAGAATAGTGTGAAGCGCTGTTCGACCACTATCAACAGTTACAACATGCCCCGCACCAAGTATTTCTTCAATAGACTCTTCTACTCGCCTAACCGGTTCGCCTGATTTCCAGCTCCAAGGCGTCAGGGCCATAGCCGCGGCTAGTAGTACGTCGTCTGCTTCGGCGTTCGGAGAGAGACTCGTATGGATCATCTTTATATTGTACTAAAAAATCGAAAAAACGCCCGTTTTCAGGGCTTTTGTGGTTTGAAGACAAAAAATTTGTATCCACTAAAATTCCACATCAAAACCATGCCTGTCGCTATGACCGAAGCAATATTTGCCGCTAGTGCAGGGTGAATTATGTTATCAAGTCTATGAAAGACAAATGAAGCAATGCTGACGTTGAGCAAAAAACCGATGCAGCAAATAATAAGAAAACGTCCTCCTTCTTTTACAGAAGGTTTTGCATGATGATGTTTGAATGACCAGTACTTATTGAGGAAATAGCTATTGGTAATCACTAAAACAAAAGAAATCGATTTGAACGGCACGAAATATTGTCCATTGGGACCTGTTGTGAAAAGGAAAATCAAAATATTGAGCGAACCAAAATCGATAACAGCGGACACAGCCCCAATGCTCAAAAATCGCGTGAACTGAGCAATGAGATCTTTATTGATGTTAACCATCTGAACTTTTATTGTGCGCAGGGAAGGATTCGAACCTTCGTAGGCCATAGGCCGACAGATTTACAGTCTGTTGTAATTGACCGCTCTACCACCTGCGCGATTTACCTTGCCATAGCTCATTAGAGCGGCGGCTGGGTGGCCTTTATTCTACATAAAATTCCCTTTTGCGCAAAATGTGGAGCGCTAAGATAGCTTAGACAGCGACTTTATTGTCGATAATGAGTTCTTCTCTCATCAAGCTTCCCTTTCTGCCTTTTTTGACATCAAACTTAAACTGACCAGCTTTGTCGAGCGATACTGCTACCGATCCACCACGCATAATGCCTTTTGAAATCATAAGTGAAGCGACGGGATTGAGAATCTTATTTTGTATGAGACGCTTGAGCGGTCGCGCACCGTACTGGGGACTGTAGCCTTCTTTGGCAAGATATTGCATAACATCATCACCTATTTCGAGCGTCACTTCTTTTTGAGCAAGTCTCTCTCTTACGAGGTCCACTTGAATCTTAACGATTTCGACAATAGCCTGAGGTGGAAGTATGTCGAAGATAATCGTTTCATCAATACGATTGAGAAATTCTGGTCGGAAGTGTTCTTTGAGGGCTTCCATAACCTTGTCTTTTACGTTTGCGTATTCTTGAATCTCAGCTTTTTCGAGAGCAAAACCAATCTTCTGCATCTTGTCGATATATTGAGCACCAAGGTTCGACGTCATGATAATGATCGTATTCTTGAAGTTGACCACTCTACCTTTTGAGTCGGTCAAACGACCATTGTCGAGCACTTGAAGAAGTACATTGAATACTTCTGGATGAGCTTTTTCTATTTCATCGAAGAGTACGACTGAATATGGGCGATGTCTGATTGTTTCAGTAAGACCGCCACCTTCATCAAAACCTACATATCCTGGAGGTGCACCAATGAGTTTTGATACTGCATGTTTTTCCATAAATTCAGACATATCAACTCTGACCAATGCTTTTTCATCATCAAACATAAACTCTGCAAGAGCCTTGGTGAGTTCTGTTTTACCAACTCCAGTAGGACCTAGGAAGATAAATGAACCGATAGGGCGGTTTGGATCTGAAATACCAGCACGGCTTCGCTTAACAGTATCTGAAATAGTTTTGACAGCTGCATTTTGTCCTACAATACGCTTGCCAAGTACTTCTTCCATGCGAGAAAGTTTGTCTGCTTCGGTTTCCATCATGCGTGATACTGGAATACCAGTCCATCGTGCCACGACGTCGGCAATATCTTGTTCGGTGATTTCTTCCTTAAGAATTCTGCGCGAACTCTGAAGTTTTTTGAGCTTCTTGGTTTGTGTATCGAGTTGCTTTTCGAGTTGTGGAATTTTGCCATAACGAATCTCTGCTGCCTTAGATAGATCAGCACGAGCTTCTGCACCTTCGGCTTCGAGACGCATCGTTTCAAGATTTTTCTTGGCAGACTTTATGCCAGCCAAGATTTCCTTTTCATTATTCCACTTTATTTCTATCTCTGAAGTCTTTTCCTTGAGATCTGCAACTTCCTTTTCTATTTTCTTAATGCGCTCTTTAGCAACTTTAGAGGTTTCTGCTTCTTTCTTAAGCGCTTCTTTTTCTATTTCAAAACGCATGATCTTGGCATGAGTTTCCTGCAAGATCGGCGGCATATTTTCTAGAGAAATTTTCAAATACGATGCGGACTCGTCGATAAGGTCGACTGCTTTGTCTGGCAAAAAACGATCAGTAATATATCTGCTTGAGAGATTTACGGCTGCGATAATAGCATCGTCGGTAATACGCACACCATGATAGAGCTCATATTTTTCCTTGAGGCCTCGCAAAATCGCTACTGCATCTTCGGTAGAAGGTTCTTGGACATAGACGGGTTGGAAGCGTCGTGTAAGTGCCGGATCTTTTTCAATATGTTTCTGATATTCCTTGAGTGTGGTCGCACCAATAGCACGAAGTTCACCTCGAGCAAGCGCAGGCTTCAACATATTTGAAGCATCAAGCGATCCTTCTGCACTTCCTGCACCGACAATCGTATGGATCTCATCGATAAAGAGAATAATCTTGCCTTCTGAGCGTTCGATTTCTTTTATAATATTTTTGAGTCTTTCTTCAAATTCTCCACGATATTTTGTACCGGCTACGAGCGCACCAAGATCGAGTGAGACAAGTTCTTTGTCTTTGAGTGATTCTGGGACATCACCTTGAGCCATGCGCACCGCAAGACCTTCGACAATTGCAGTTTTACCTACGCCCGCTTCACCGATAAGAATCGGATTGTTTTTGGTGCGACGAGAAAGAATCTGAATGATGCGGCTGATTTCGGTATCACGACCAATGACAGGGTCGAGCTTATTCTCTGCTGCCATTTTGGTAAGCGAACGAGTATATTTTGTAAGAGATTTGTTTTTCTTGGGCTGACTGACGTCACTCACTTTTGAGTGTTTGAGTTCTTCGACAACGCGCACGATGGTATCGCGATCAATTCTAAATCGCGCGAGTATTTCTCGCGCTCGTCCTGGCACGTCGATGATGGCGAGCAAGAGATGTTCTGTAGAAACAAATTCATCATTGAGAGATTTTGTAATCTTCATTGAACTCTCGATCACCTGTGCCAGTTCTGGAGTGAGATAAATCTGATATGAAGGTGAAAGGACCTGAGAACCTTCAGAGCCTTCAATTGCTTCGAGCAATGAGTCAGTAAGAAGTATCGTATCTGTTTCGAGATGTTCCAAAATAGCCGGCACCATACCTTCTTCCTGGAGAACAAGTGCTGCGAGCAAATGGAGAGGATTTACATGGTTTTGACCACGTTCAATAGCCAGCTCATGAGCCTTGCGGATTGCTTCCTTTGCTTTTGTCGTAAAATTGCTAAATGGGGGCATATTTCCTTTATATTACTACTTTTTTACTACTTTTTGTAACACTTGTATAGTCTTATCGATATGAGCTTTCGTAGTGGTTTTTCCCATCGTAAATCGCAGCGATGACTCAGCACAATTGCGTCCTGCATTGCCAAGTGTTTCGATGACGTATGATCCTGAAATATCTTTCAAATTGTTGCATGCACTTGCCGCTGAACAGACAATACCAGCTTGATCGAGCTGAATAACCATGAATTCTGCATCTTTGTGAGGGAAACAAATATTGATATTGTTTGCGATTCTTATTTCCCTACTTCCATTAATACTCATTTCATTGCCAAATTCTTTCACTAGAGCGTCAAAAAAGTATTTCTGTAGATCTTTGAGACGTTCTGACTCTTTTTCCATACCATGCACTACTTTTTCTAAAGCCAATGCAAAACCGGCAATACGTGCCACATTTTCTGTACCTGCTCTCTTACCGCCTTCTTGCCCACCACCGACAATATACGGAGCAATATTGACCCCTTCTTTTATATAGAGAGCACCTACGCCCTTTGGACCATATATTTTTGAACCATCGAGTGTCATGAGATCGACGCCGAGCTTTTCGCGATTGATATCGAGATAGCATGGTGACTGACTAGCATCGCTATGAAAGTATGGATAATCGCAATGCTGCACTCTTTGCATTTTGTGACGATAGTCGCGAATCACTTTTCCAATTTCTTTGAGAGGTTGTATCGTGCCGATTTCATTGTTGACGTGCATGATCGAGACAAGCACAGTGTCGGGGGTCAAAGCATGTTCTATATCTTTGGGATCTATGACCCCTTCTTCATTCGGCATGATTTTGGTCACAAACACTCCTTCGCCTTCGAGTACATTTGCAGCTTCTAAAATCGCCGGATGCTCAAAAGCACTGACAACAATATGTGGCTTTTTTATCTGCGATGCTCGCACGATTCCAAAAAGTGCCATATTGTCAGCTTCGGTACCGCTTGCTGTGAAAACTATCTCTTGTGGTCGAGCATGAATGATATCTACAACTTTTTTTCGAGCGTCGGTGAGAACTCGCTTGGATTCTAGTCCGACCACATATATAGAAGAAGGATTGGCAAAATGTTTTTTCTCAATTGAATACATATATTCCAAAACTTCTGCGTCAACTGGTGTGGTCGAAGCATGATCGAGGTATATTTTGTCTATTTCTTTGTTTTTAGGCCTAAAAAGCGAAAAACTCATATTGAATTTCATACTAGCACAATCTATCTAATTTGACTTAATTTAAATTTAATTATATAATGTTGACAGTTACAGTACTATAATAACTCAAACAGAAGGGACCTAAAATGGTCACAGAGAAAGAACCCAACGAAATACCTACCTTTGAGGAGTTCAACAATCCCGAAAGCTGGACAAAACTTCAGAGTCTAATGGGACATGCCGGCAAACAAAAAATGCCGAGTGTCACACAGCTTTGGTACTACTGGTGCGCGACTAGCGGTGACATCAAAAACAAACCACGCAAGCTTGCTGGTCATGAAATTTTCTACAGGACACTGCCTTTGGAAAAGATGACCGTCGAAGGCATCGACCCGAGCAGGGTTCTCATAGTGGGGGCTAAAGCCGAAACCCGAAAGCTGGGTCGATGTGAATCAAGACCATCTTCCGATATTCTGAAGATCTTCGCCGAGCAGAATCTTGACGATTCCGTCAAGGTTACGTGGAGTTGGAAAATGGAGCACTTTTGGACAGACTTCTTTGCTGAACAGGATTTCATCGGCACACCTGTCCATCTTCCGCGCTTGATTGTCACAACCGGCAACATTCACAGCCACCCCAACTCCAAGGGTAGTGCGTCTACAGTTCTGAGTAAGCTTTTGGAATTTGCAAACATCTGGAACTCCAAAAAATGGCGCATTCCCGTCATTGCTATCCCCGTCCCTGTCTCGGCAGCTGCCTAACAGCAAGCCGCGTCACTCTAAGCCTCGTACTTCGGTACGGGGCTTTTTTATTCTGAGGTTATTTGACTAAACTATATTTCTAAGATATAAAATATCCAGTTACAGTCCTTCACAACTCATACAGAAAGGATAGTTATGCTTACGTTTAAGGAATTTGATACGCCTGAAAATCGGGCTGAGCTCCGTAAACTTATGGATCTTGCTGACAACCAAGACGTACCGGTTGACCGGACTACTGTCTGGCATCACTGGTGTGCTACTGGTGGCGACATCAAAAAGAAACCGCGCTTTATGCATGGTTTCGAAATCTTCTTCAGGCAACCGCCCTTGCAAGATATGAGCGTCCAAGGTATTGATCCAGACCGGATACTTGTCGTTGGAACAGACGCTGAAATCGACAGACTCGGCGCGGGCAAAACATGCCCATGCTCGAGCATACTCGAAATCCTTCGCGAGCAGGGACTTCCTGAATCGATCAAGGTTACGTGGAGTTCACATATGTCGCGTTTCTGGTCGAATCTGTTCAACCAAGAAGATTTCATAGGAACTCCAGTTTCTCTTCCCTGCTTGATCATCACAACGGGTCAAATACGCAATCACGACGGCCACGCCGCAAGCACTCACTCTGTTCTAAGCACGCTTCAAGGACTCGCTCATCACTGGAGTTCTAGAGACTGGGGAGATATCACTGTCATTGCCATCCCCTCGCCAGTCTATACAACTGCCTAACAGCAAGCTACGTCATTCTAGTCCCCGCATAAAATGCGGGGGCTTTTTTATTATGTACAAACCCAAATCTATATGTATAATCAAAGAGCTGCATCTACTCTAGAACAGATACTATGAAGAAAACCTCAAAAAACAATGAAGGGACTATGAAAGGCGCGTCTATAGAACGTCCGCCTGTTATCGTAGTGATGGGACACGTCGACCATGGCAAATCAACCCTGCTCGACTACATTCGCAAAACCAATGTCACTGAAAAAGAAGTTGGTGGTATTACTCAGAAAATGAGTGCCTACGAAGTCGAACACGAAGTCAATGGAAAGAAAAAGAAAATCACCTTCATCGATACTCCTGGTCATGAATCATTCCAAAGCATAAGAGCTCGTGGTGCAAAAATAGCTGATATTGCTATTCTTGTTGTCTCAGCCGAAGACGGAGTGAAGCCTCAAACCATTCAGGCTCTTCAGACTATTCTCAAAGAAAAGATTCCTTATATTGTTGCAATCAATAAAATCGATCGTCCAGAAGCCAATATCGAACGTACTAAGCAAAGTCTTGCTGAAAATGAAATCTATGTTGAAGGCTACGGCGGCAATATTTCTGTCGTACCTATTTCAGCAAAAACTGGCGAAGGTATACCTGAACTCCTCGAAATGATTCTCCTTGTTGCCGAACTCGAAGATATGAAAGCCGATCCAAAAGCTCAGGGTCAGGGTACGATTATCGAAACTCACGTCGATAGAAAAAAGGGCAACACTGCTACAGCAATCATTACCAATGGTACTGTGTCATCGGGACAGTTTGTCGTCGCAGGAAAAAGTTTCTCCCCTATTCGTATATTCGAAAACTTTGCCGGCAAATCAATCAAAGAAGCAACATTTACCAATCCTGTGCGTATTATTGGCTGGAATGAATTGCCTGCAGTCGGTGAAGTATTTGTAACGGTAGAATCCAAAAAAGAAGCTGAGGCTTTGATTCAGACTCATCTCGAACAACTATCAAAACAGGCCAATACTCCAAAATCTTTTGATAATGCAGACAAAGCTACTCTTCCTATTATTATCAAAGCCTCAGAAACAGGCGGTCTCGAGGCGCTTATACATGAAATCGGCAAAATCAAAAACGATGCCATCAATATTCGCATCGTTCAGCAGTCAGTCGGAGATATCGGTGAAAACGATATCAAAGCAGCTGCGGGTATTCCTGGTACGATTATTCTAGGTTTTGGTGTTGGTATCGATGCTCCAGCAAAATCGCTAGCTGAAAACCAAAAGACTGAGATGCACATGTTCGATATCATCTACAAACTGACCGAATGGCTTCAGGAGTATGTAAAAGTCCGTGCTCCTAAAAAATACGTTGAGAAAATGACGGGCTTAGCAAAGATTCTCAAGACCTTTAGCAGATCAAAAGACAAGCATATCATCGGTGGACGAGTCGAAGACGGTATTATCAAGGTTGGTGAAGAAGTAAAAATACTTCGCAGAGACAATCTTATCGAACGCGGACGCATTCGCGAACTTCAGCAACTCAAAGAACGTGCAACAGAAATCGCCGCGGGCAAAGAATTTGGTGCCATGATCGAATCGAAGGTAGATATTATGCCTGGAGACAAGATCGAATGTTTCTCTCTTGTTGAGGAATAATTCCAAAACAATTCACAGACACATGAAACAGCCTACACATCACAAAGACGAACGCATCCTTGAACTCACTAAGCATTGCGTCTCAGAATACATAGCCAGAGAGTCAAATCGTCAGTCCCTCATTACGGTGACTTCCGGTGCGATTTCTGATAAATTAGACAAAGTAACGATCTTCGTTACAGTCTTGCCTGATTCATATGAACAAACGGCGCTCACCTTCCTCAAGCGCCAGGCATCGGAAATACGCGAATACGTCAAAGAACATGCTCGCATTGGCCGAATCCCCTTTCTTTCTTTTGAAATAGATTCTGGAGAAAAGAACAGACAGAGGATAGACACACTGAGTCAGGAAGTTAGTAATCAATGAGCAAATAATGTTTGAGCGGGCCTCGCGGAGGCCTCCCCCAAATTATGCGTGCCAAGCGATAACATTTATTTGCGGTTGATGTTCAACGGCGTAGTGGCGAAGTTGGTCAACGCGGCGGTCTGCAAAACCGTTATGCGCCGGTTCGAGCCCGGCCTACGCCTCCAGTATTTAGTTCTGATAAGATATATGTGCAAGACATTGCCCGAGTGCTGTAATTGGTAGCCAGAACTGACTTAAAATCAGTTGTCCGCAAGGGCGTGTGGGTTCGAGTCCCACCTCGGGCACAGTACAATGAAACTACTAAGTTATTTTTGAAAAATGGAATAATTATGTTATAAAAGCTTGTCGGCACATATGCATCCATAGCTCAGTTGGTAGAGCAGCTCCCTCTTAAGGAGACGGTCGCAGGTTCGAATCCTGCTGGGTGCACCAGACGATACATGAAACTCTCGATCATCATTCCCTGCTTCAATGAGGAACGAACGCTTCGGGAGATCTATGACCGCGTTTCTCAAGCAGACATAGGCAGCACCCAAAAAGAAATTATTTTCGTCAATGATTATTCGAGCGACTCTACTCCACGAGTCCTTGAAGAGATTAAAAAATCCGTCAGACCACCAGGACTCAGTGTTATTACGATCAATCACCGAATAAACGCCGGCAAAGGCCGTGCTATTCGCACCGGTCTGCAAGCAGCTACAGGAGATATCGTACTCATACAAGACGCCGATCTTGAATACAATCCTAATGATTATTCCCGACTACTCCAGCCTATACTCGAGCAAGGAGCTCAAGTAGTCTACGGTTCTCGATTTTTAAATAATCCCAATGCAAGATCAAAATACGATCTTTTCCAAATGGGTACACAACTTGTAACATTTGTAACTAATATTTTGTACAACGTACGACTGACCGATGAACCGACATGTTACAAAGTGTTTAAAGCGGATGTTATTAAAAATATTCCACTGACCTGTCTTGGTTTCGAATTTTGTCCTGAAGTAACAGCAAAAGTCTTGAGAAAACATATTCCGATAATAGAAGTGCCAATCTCATACACTCCACGCAGTCGCAAGGAAGGTAAGAAAATAAAAATGCGTGACGGATTTATTGCCATCTGGACTCTTATCAAATATCGTTTTAAGTCTAATAAATAGTTGAGGTTCTATTGTATTTTATAGAGCGCTAGTTGATCTTCCTCAACCTTGCCATGCACAAGCTCAAATCGAGAATCAGATTCAAGCTTTTTTCGAGTAGATGAACCCTGTTCAAATGCTTCGTGATCACTATCTATATAATCGAGCAGGAAATATTTTGCTTTAAGTCTTTCGTGCAAAGCATCGTACATAGAAAGCGTGTTTTCCTGTGCGCATATTTTCTGTTCGCAAATATCTTCACTGAGAGCAATATGATACCAAAGCCAATACAACTTTTGATCATATTCATAGAGAAATATCGGATCCATGCCCACTGGAAAATGATTGTTGGTCCTGAAAAATACAAGCTTAGAGTGTAGTGCGAAGTCCTGATACATTACCAAGTCACCTTCTACTGAATGTTCTTTTAAATAATCAGTAAGTGCGACGAAAGGCGTGAGATCATTTTGATGTTCGGCTGTATAACGCAACAACGTCAGTCTTGTCACACCAAGCGAAACCAAAGAAAGTATACATACAAATAGAAGTATTTTTTTATATTCATAAAAAGTCTTGAGTATATGTTGCGGAATATTAATAAAGATCTGCTGGGCTTTGGAAGTATTATTTTCAAAACGAATAGAAGTAAAACGTCTCATAAAAAATAGAAGATGTTCTTTCCAAACAAAAAGTATAGCCAAAATTGCAAAAGGCAATGTGTATTCTATAGTCCTGACCACAAACATAAACGGTATGTAGAAAAGGAAAGACAATACGAGCGTATATTTCGATTCTATACTCCATTTGAAAAACAATGTTTGTCTATTATTTCTCCATGTCAGGAAATAAATAAGCGCATAGCCCAAAATAGCGACGTAGGCAAAGATCCATGGTTCGTGTAGGAGTATCAGACCTCCTGATTTCAATTCTCCAGGCCCTGCCTGCCCCAATATCGTCGTCCTAAAGATAGACAATAAGTGCAGACCATATGCATTGTAAAAATAATTCCAACTATCAGGTCGTATCAGGATACCAACTAGCAAACCTCCACAGGACAAAATCGCTGGCCACCATTTTTTGGCTACTACGGCATAGACTATGCCAGGCACAACCGTAAAAAAAGAAGTTGAGTAAGTAAAAGGAGAAATAATATTGAGTATGAAAATGGATTTCTTATGATTTCTGACTGCAAAATAATACGCCAGTATTACCAAAATAATACTCATGACATGTGGTCGTGGAATAAATGAACGAAAGACAAACAATTCCGAAGACACAAAAAGTAGTGTTACCGCAGTCAGTGCATATTTGCCGCTTTTGAGTAATTTCCAGGTAATAGCAAAGAAAGATGCGTATAAAAATCCGATAAGCAGAGAATGATATATTTTTGAACCCAAAATAATAGAATCAAAATTGTTTCCATTGAAGCCAGCAGTAAAGGGCGCCATACTCCAGTAATATCCGATATAAAACGTCACTGGATGGGTCTGGAACGTCGTATAGACCGGCATATTGGGAGTTTCACTTCTCCATAGTGCCGCTGCACGATAAGCATGATAGTATGGGTCGTCGCCAGTAAAAAGTCCTGGCGTGCGTGAGTAGATACTGAATACAAGAAGGGCAAAGATTGAGAATATTCCCAAAGTGGCCAAAATTTTCTTTGCCGATTGCATATACGTATAGTATCCTAACACAGTGGTATCGGGCGAGTGGCGGAATTGGTATACGCGCTAGTCTTAGGAACTAGTTCCGAAAGGATTGGGAGTTCGAGTCTCCCCTCGCCCACAAGATAAGTACATTCTCGTTTTTGCAGGTATTGCAATTTACTATATTATATGTTATAATATATATTATGAAAAAGTCAGTTATCGCTTTGCTTATAGTCGTTTTGGGAGGCTTTGCTCCCCTTTCGATCGTCACTCGGACGACCGACGCTCAGACTGGTACTTCAACCGGCGTTTTTGTCGACGGTGAATTTATCCCAGCAGCTACATCTACTGCAAATATTGGTATCACAGGAAGTGACGGAATCACTGGCAGTGGTGGTATCCAGGGTGGTGGAGGTATACAGGGCGGAGGTGGCATAACTGGTAGTGGAGGTATCGCTGGCTCAAACGGCGGTATTACAGGAAACAATAGCGGCATCCAAGGTGGAGGTGGAATCCAGGGAGGTGGCGGTATACAAGGAGGTGGTGGCATTCAGGGTGGAGGTGGGATCACTGGCGCCGGAGGCATCACTGGTGGTGGTTCAATTACAGGTGGTAGCGGCGGAATCGCTGGAGGCGGTGGTATTCAAGGTGGAGGTGGAATCCAGGGAGGTGGTACGATCACCGGAAGCAATGGAGGCATCCAGGGCGGAGGCGGTATTCAGGGTGGCGGAGGCATACAAGGTGGTGGAGTTATCACTGGAGGTGGCGGTATAACTGGTGGAGGTGGAATTGTCGGTGGTGGCGGGATCCAAGGAGGAGGTGGTATCACGGGCGGGGGTGGTATTACTGGAGGTGGATCAATCACTGGCGGTAATGGAGGCCTTCAAGGCGGTGGTGGAATCCAAGGTGGCGGAGGTATTACCGGTGGAGGTGGAATCACAGGTGGTGGTTCTATCACTGGTGGTAACGGCGGTATCAATGGAGGAAACTAAATCTAAATTTTAAACAAAACCCCACACAAACGTGTGGGGTTTTTAGTTGACTTTTTAGGTAAAATGTGATACTATATATACAGATGTTACTAGGCGTGTTGCCTGGTCTTACAATAAAAAATTACTTTTGGAGGTACACATGGATCTGCTTATTTTCTTCGTGATCATCGTCCTAGCGGCATTGATCATCGACATCGGCATTCCGATGTTGGCAGAGTCTGATCTATTTTTCACTACCCTTCGTGAAGGGACTGGAAAATTCATTGAGGCTGGAGAAGATGTCAAAATGGCAATCTTCAACGTTCCAGGATGGAGCTACAATATGGAGAAAGATCTCCTAGAACCATCCGAAGGAAATGATCCTGATTTAGGATTTATTCACCGACGCTATGGTGTCGTGTGGATCGGTCTTCCCTGGATCGTCAACGTTAAAGAGTGGCAGCAGTCTTGGGCTCGACCCGAACTAGAAAATTCCACATTAACCATGAAAACCCACAATGCAGTGACAGTCAAAGAACTCTTTGCTGTTTCCATGGTGGGCTTGGTGCTTGAAAATCTCGAGACCAAGGATGATTGGAAGGCTACCGTCCCTATCGGTATTCAGCTTCGCGCAATCAAGCCGCGTTACCTGGTATACACCTTAAATGGAAAGTACTTGGTAAATCCGCTTCAAACGATTTCCGGCGCACTGGCTGATTTTATCAATCAGCGTACCTATGAAGAATTGAAGTCGGTAAAAAAGCATGCCTTTAAGGAAGATGCTCTGACTGCTCCCAACGCTCCACAAAAAGGTCCTGATCTACCGAAGGAATCATTGAGAGAATACATTCTTTCGTTGAACTCGGAGATTTTTAAATCAAACACAGGTTTAGAAATCATCGACATCTTCTACGAAGGATTCGAGCTCTCCAATGATCAGGCTGAGGCTGTCAGACAGAAGAGCTTGGCAAGAGAGAAGAAACTGGCCGATATTGAAAAAGCCGCCGGAGAAAAAGCATTGGCAGCTGTTCCTTTTGATGTACAGAACAAGGCTTATAAAGACTTGATCAAAATGTCAGACGGAGCCAGTTCTAATGCTGTCTCGATTCTTTTAGCCCAACTCCAATCAAAAGCCACAGAGAATGCTACAACTGTTGTATACGGCATTCCTCCTGGAACCCTGCTGCCCATCCCTACCAACAACACACCTACAGAAGTAACTCCGACACAACCGACAGCACCTGCTAACCCACCCAACCCTCAAGCAGCGCCTCGGACTAATCCATCCTAAGCTTAATAAGCCGACCGATGGACTCAGAAAGTCAGTGGTATCATTTTGATACCATTGACTTTTTTTATTTATATGATAAAATAATTACATAAGTTACTTGTGACACGTTGTCCAAGTTTTGAAATAAAAAACAAAATAGTAAAAGGAGTGTCGTCATGAACTGGAAAAAGATCTGGGCTACTTTAGGTCGAGGTTTCAGTTGGATCATTAAGTTGGTTAAACTGATATTCTTCCCCTTCATAATGTTGTTCAAATTAGTTGTTAGTCTCATCAAATTCATTCTAACCTCTCTTTATAAAGTGGTTATTGGGATTTGTAAGAAACTACAAGTCACGCTAAAAGACCACCGGGTCCTACTGAAAAAAAAGTGTGAGGAGTATATGCGAAAGAGAAAAAAACGTTTCTGGCCAACCTTTTGGAAAGTTATCGGACTTCTTTTTCTTGGTGGATGCCTTGTGAGTATTTACCTTCGATGGAACTCTAAGAATAGCAATCCTGGATGGTTGCTAATACTTGCACTTGTTACTGTATTGTTTGCCTTCATTGCAGTTAGTAAAAAGCGACTTAACCGTCGTAAGAGAGCGCTGACTGGGGAAGTTCCAGTTGTGCAGCAAAATCCAGCGAGACCCGAGCCAAATATGGCAACTGTAGTTTCAAGGGGTATTTGGGCTAAGCTCGCAGCGTTTGGCTTTGATCGTAAAAAAGAACTCAAACTTGTAGGAGCAATCACTGCAGGTTGGGCGGTATTACTTTTTTGGATTTACATCTTGAGTGCTGCATTCTTTTGGGAGATGCTGACAATCTTTATTGGCTTTACAATCGGTATTCCCATTTCGATTCTACTCATGATGTACGTTGTTGAAACATTCAAGACGTATGGGGTTATTCTCGTCCTATTAATCATGACTGTTGGATACTTTGCGTTTCTTAAGTCCGGTTTGCAGGACAGAATTGTGATTGCTGCCAAAAACAACATTCACATCGATACGGATTTGAAATGGTTCTCCCGAAAAGAGAGCCCCACTTCACTTCCCGATCGTAGTCCTATAGCAAATTCTCAGGAAGACTATGATTTTCTTGAGGACTTGTCTAAGACACCGACTCCAGGCACTTCAAGAGTTTTCATTGTTCAGCCAGGAAAATGGACTCATGTCTTGCGACCTGGAAATTCCAAAAACTACCAGTACTACCACCGTGACACGATTGTGATCAGGAAGCCAACAGATCACACGTTCACGGAAGTCAGGAAACCTGGTCGTTATCCGTTCGTCAAGAACTGGAAGAATCAGGTCAACGTCGACATCCGAGCTCTGACAAAGGAAGAAGGTGGTACGGGCGAACCAGTAGAAGTATGGTTTGATTTCGGACCACCCTTTACTGGGAACCAAGACCGGCCAGCAACAGCCTCAAGCGACAGTGGATTCAGTGTCGGGGGTATAAAGAAAGGACTTGAAGCAATCCCCTCGAATCCCAACAGATGACTTTTGTTTTTCAGCCCCGACACATTGTGTGCTCGGGGCTTTTCTTTTGTTCAAATACTTTACATAATGTAAAAATTATGATATAAATTGTTTAGATGTTTTCCGGATGTGTATTCGGATATTAAAAATTTTTGGAGGCAATTATGTCAAATAGCGGAATAAAAAAGTGTCCTTCTTGCACACAAGCAAACGACAGGAGGGCTTCTTTTTGCAAGAGGTGTGGCACTCCTTTGGCTTCTTTAGTCGTTGAGAGACCTTCAGTGTTTGGCTCGGGATCACTTCTCCCTATCTTGCTCTGTTTATTCGCTGGAGCAACGATAACCTACGTTGTTTGGTACAACTGGAGTGGAAAAGATGATCCTGTCGACGTAAAACAAAAATACGTCGTTCATGTAATCGATCTTACTGCCAAGGATCCTAGCAAGGGTACAGTGGTTACCGACCACTCAATAATCAACAAAGAAGAATGGACTCACGTGAAGTTCGCTTACGCGACGATTCCAACATTCTTCTTTGATGGTGAAATTGAGCTTCGGAAGCCCGAAAATCCTAGTTTCGTTCGACGAATGAAACCGGGAGATCCGTTTGATAGTGGATGGGAACACGGCCGTCGTGATTATGAAATTCGGAGCATTTCCGGTCCTGTTAGCCTGTGGTTCAAACTCGATCCAGAACCGGCTTCAGCGTCCACAACGACGTTCAGCAATCAGGGACTTAAGGAAGCCCTGAAGGTCGTTCCTTCGAATCCGAATCAATAAGTTCATTCAGCCCCGAGCACACAATGTGTCGGGGCTTTTTTATTTACAAAATTTATAATTTATGGTATAAATATTATTAGTTCTTTTGAATTTCAGAACCCTTTTGGAGACTTATATGGATGACATCAAAATGTGTCCGCAGTGTAAAAAATACAGTCAGGCTGATGCAAAGACCTGCGTTGAATGTGGGTTTAAATTCCCTCAGAAAAAGATACCTCCTGTATTGATGAGGTTTTGGTGGGTAGGAATAATCATCTTGATTATTATCTACTTCTGGTTTTTCTGAACAATAAGAACTAGAGACCGGCACATTGTGCCGGTTTTTTATTTAAGGGAGCGAACTAGGCTTTTCAATACCCAATGAAGCGACAATGATATTGATGAAAGCAAATACTCCGAACATAATAATCATACCTATAAAACCAGCCAGAATATGCCGTGAACCGCTTTGACGATCTTCATCCCCTCCTCCATAGATATAGTATTTATAAATGCCCCAAATGAAATAAAGAAAGGTGAATGCAAAGAGGAGAAGTACGATTGGATTGATAATCTTCGAGTTGATCTGAAGTATGAGATCGTCCATGTCACAATTATATCCTATCTATAAATAAAGAAAAACCGCCATAAGTGTTCCCTTAGGCGGTTTTTCATTTCGGCTGCGATAGATTCGACTAGCCGTTTGTGTTGATTTGAGGAATTGTAAGACTTCCACCAGAACCAATACCAAAGAAATCGAGGAGAGCGTTTGAAAGGCCATAGAGACCTGCAATGATCGCAAAAGCAACAACACCGTAGATCATGTATCCGCGGGCTTCCTTTCGCTTCTCTGCATCGTTTGCTGAGAGAACGTAGCGGATAATACCGTAGATGAACACAAGAACTGCAACACCTGAGAGCACGATGAGTGCGGTGTTTACGAGGCTCTTGAAGCCTGTAAGGATGTTGTTAATTCTGTTTGTACCGAATGTATTCGTACCCTGGGCTAGTGCAAGTACTGGGAGAAGCACGAGACCAGTTGATACTGCTGAAATGATTTTTTTCATTGCTTATAATAACAAACTAATAAATGTGACCTTTTGGTAAAGTCCATATAATCATACGTTATTAAGGCCTATTGGCAATAGGGGTGTGGATAAATAGACGCACAGGAACTAAGCGTTTCCGGGAGGTGGAGGAGGATTGTACCCACCTTCACCTGGACGAGGACTTTGATCGATATCACCGTAGCCTCCTGGGAATTGTGGAATACCTGTACCCGTGAGACCTACGAGATCGAGTACGGCATTGGTAAGACCCCAGAGACCGGTAATAACAGCAAAAGCAATCACTCCATATATCATGTATGCCTTCCATTGTTTGCGAGCTTCTACATCATCTGCTGTAGCAAGATATCGAATAAGACTCCAGATAAAGACAATTACCGCCAATCCTGCTACAAGAATAATGAGTTGATTGATAAGTCCAATGAGTTGATTGACCAACTGCCTCAAATTCAACGTTGACAGTCCCCCTTGGCTCTGAGCATATGCTACAGTAGCTAGAAAACCTGTCATTAGAAAGAAAAGTGGTATTGTTTTTTTCATAACGTGTAATTATTTATAAATACCCTACTCGCAAGCACCTGAATCTGGCAAACCAGGGATAGCGTCTGCTACCACGTCGTTGACAACATTGACCAAGAAACTCGTAATCGCCCATGCTCCAAGCAAGATTGCCGTACCGATAATAGCGTTGAAGAACGCTTTTCGTGCTTTATCTATCTCTGCAGGTTTACCTTGAGCAGCTACAAACATAAAGCCGGAGTAGATGATATAAAGCGCTGCTACTATGGCGAGAACATTGATAACACCGTTGATTACGTCATACAAAAGACACTGTAGTGACTGAGCTTTGAGAGGGTTTGGTATTTCAAAATTGATAACCGTTGGTTGACCTCCACCTTGATTTCCGCCTCCAGGATCTTCATTTTGCTGATCTCCTCCGCCTGGATCACCCTGAGCATACACGAGTTCACTACCAAAGACTGGTGTGAAGAGGACTAAAAGTATTAAGAATACTTGTAATATTTTTTTCATATTATTTCAATAGTTTTTCTATTTGAGCATTGGCACGATCGATTGCTTCAAGCGTTGTCAGTCTGCCAGAGCTAATCATAGATACGATTTCGCTGAAAATAGTATTGGTCTGCGTAGGATTTGGATCGATCCATGAACGTGCAAAGAGTGCTGACGTATAAAATGTCGATTTGTCAGCTCTTGGCTGTTGAACAGAAAGAAGATCACGTCGCACAGGGAAATAATCATTCCTTCCTATCACACGAGCAATCGTTTGTGGTTGTGTAAGAACATTTACATCAGCGAGAGCAACACCATCTTGAATACTTGCAATACGCACAAGAGTAAATGCATAGAATTTGCCATGGGTCATCGGCACATCTGAGCCACGGGTCTGCGGTACAAAGGCTACATCAAAATTGAGATTTGGATTTTTAGCTCTGATTTCATCGACTTCACTGGCATAGCCAAAATAAATTGCTAGGTCTCCTGAGATAAACATATCTTTTGAAGAAGAAAGGGTTCTATTCCACGAATAGGTAGGCTTTTGTGGATCAGAGAACTGCATGAAGTAATCAAAAATAGCTGCAGCAGGATTGAGCTTGGTTCCCTGTGGTGTATTGAAAAGCGTTGAAGTAAAACCTACGTCCGTGCGTGAAGTGATTTTGCCCCCAGCCTGATAGATAAGTGTGTGAAGTATATCTTTAGCATTGCTGACGTTTTTGAATTCTCCAAATGGTACGGCGCTTCGAGTAATCTCAAGCTGAGCATTGTGCTTGCTGACCCTTTCGGCGAAAGCTAGGAATTCATCCCATGTCTTTGGCGGACTGACATAGTTGTTTGAAGTCACTATATCGCGATTCCAATACATAACAATCGGATCGACGAGTGCTGGAAATGCTTCTATACCCTGCTGATTGAGAAATATTTCAGTACCTTCTGAAAAACTATCTCGGTATGTACGTTCTGGGAATGAAGAAAAAGGAATGGTAGCGATTTTGCTTCTAACTTGGAACAATTCTTCTTGAGTAACAAAAAGAATATCAGGGCCCTGACCAGATGCAAGCGCTTCGAGGAGTTCTTGATAGAGAGTAGCGCTCTTTTTATAGACATATGAAGCGTTGACGGAACGTTCATTAGTACCAACAGTAAGAAATGGATCGAAACGATCGGCAGTCATGGTGCCCCATATCACGACAGGACGGAGTTCATCCCCTCCTCCACTCGCTCTAAAACTTGCAAGTACGATAACAGCGACGAAAATCGCCAAAATAAATGATCCGAAAACGATAAGCTGGAATTTGGATAACTCTTTCATTTAGGCCTTTCTAAATATCATACCATAGTGATGTGCTCCGGTATTGATACTCTTTTCAACAGTAAACCCTTTTGATTCAAACAGTTTTTTGGCTTGATCTTCTGTCACCACCTTTTCAGGACGAGGTCCCATATCGCCAAATGATCCGCTCCAGTCTACAAATACCACGCTGCCGCGGGGCTTAAGAATTCTACTGATTTCATTTACAAAAATATCCTTTTGCTCAACAAGAAAAAGGATATTTGAAACGATTACCATATCAATAAGACCGTTTTTAATCTTAGTACCACCAAGTTTCTCCGCATCACCCCAGACTACCTCGACATTGGTTCGTCCGGCAGCTCTTGCTTGATTAGCAAGACGATTGAGGACTTCTTTTTGAATATCTACTGCATAGACCTTGCCCCTGTCTCCGACGATCGAAGAAAGTGCGAGCGAATAAAAACCGGATCCAGCACCGAGATCACACACGACTGCATTTTGAGGAATACTTACTTGACTGAGAATAAGTTGAGGATCGGAAAACATGTTAAAAATTATAACATGTGAAGAAGCTCCTACAAATGTACTGCTGAAGCAATACCGTCACCGTCGCGAAGTTTCATGATACGTACACCTTGCGTTTGTCGGCCAAGACTTGGAATTTCTTTTGTATCTACTCTGATAACCTGACTTTTCTTAGAGATGGCAACCAGCTCGGTTTCAAGATCGATGATGAGCGAGGCAGTAATGATCTTGCCTGTCTTACCAGTGACCTGAGCTGTTTTAATACCCGATCCACCGCGACCTTGGAGTTTGTATTCGTCGATATCAGTGCGTTTGCCATAACCATTGCCGCTTACTACTAGAATCGAAGCGTCTTTTTGATCTTTTTTAATAGCAACAGCTGCAATCACCACGTCTTTAGACTTTTCATCGAGTCGGATAGCGCGTACACCAGCGGCATTTCTACCCATTTCTCTGATATCGTCTTCGTCGAAACGTATCGATTGACCATCGGCTGTCACGACCATAATACTGTCACCCTTTTCTACAAAGACTGTCGACATGAGACTGTCACCCGAATTGAGTTTGATAGCAATAAGACCGCTGCGACGCACATCGTGGAAGCTAGCTGCAGCTACTTTTTTACCCACACCGTCTTTGGTAATCATCATCAGAGAAAGATTTGATGATTTCTTGATTTCTTTTGGCATTGCGAGCACTGAGCTGACCTTTTCATTTTGCTCGAGCTGTAGATAGTTCATGATCGATTTACCCTTTGTTGCACGCTTACCTTCGGGCAATTCATACATTTTTATCTGATAGGCCTTACCCATATCAGTGAAGAAAAGGAGGTCGCTATGTGTTGTTGCAGTGAGAAAATGCGTCACAAAATCCTCTTCTTTGGTATCGAGATCGACAACTCCTACCCCACCTCGCTTTTGCTTGCGATATTCTTCTGGACGAGTGCGTTTTACATAGCCACCAGAAGTAAGCACCAAGATCGATTCTTCATCAGGCACAAGATCTTCGAGGGAAAGCGATTTTGCTTGAGATTTGACGATTTTTGTTCGGCGTTCATCGGCATATTTTTCGCGGATCTCTTTGAGCTCATCTTTGACGACAGCCATAATCTTTTTCTTGCTCGAAAGAATGTCCTGAAGTTTTTCAATGAGAAGCTGCACTTCTTTGAGTTCATCTTCGATCTTTTTGCGTTCGAGACCAGCAAGTTTCTGCAAACGCATTTCCAAAATAGCTGTAGCCTGCTTTTCTGAGAACTTAAATTCTTTCATCAATGCTGCATGTGCAGACGCAACATCTTTGGAAGCTCTAATGAGCTTGATGATTTGATCGATATGGTCGAGTGCTTTCTTGAGACCAAGCAAAATATGTTCCCTATCTTTTGCTTTTTGAAGATCAAATTCTGTCCTTCGTCGAACAATGATCTCTCGATGAAGGATAAATTCACTGAGTATTGATTTGAGAGAAAGTGTCTGCGGTACACCGTGGACAAGAGCAACCATGTTGAAATGGAAAGATTCTTCGAGCTGAGTGTGTTTATACAAATAATTCAAAACTGCCTGAGGATTGGCATTGTTTTTGAGCTCGATCACAATGCGCACGTCGTCTGTCGATTCATCGCGCATTTCCTTTATACCTTCAAGCTTTTTCTCACGTACATGATTGGCAATACTCTCTTGAAGTGTGGCTTTGTTGACGCGATATGGAATCGAAGTAATGACAATCTGATAAGCGCCGTTTTTGGTTTCGATTATTTCTGCCTCACCTCTAGTGACAATACCTCCCTTGCCTGTTGTATATGCGTGTTGAATATCTTTTTCGCCAAAAGCAATACCACCTGTTGGGAAATCGGGGCCTTTTATATGTGTAAGAAGATCTTCTGTTGTCGCTTCTTCATCTTCGATAAGATGAATCGTTGCATCGACAACTTCATTGATATTGTGCGGAGGAATGTTGGTCGCCATACCGACAGCAATACCAAGTGTACCGTTGAGCAAAAGATTGGGCACCGCTGTAGGCAAAAGCGTTGGTTCTCTTTTTGTAGCGTCGAAGTTGGGTCTCCAATCAACCGTTTCTTTTTCAATATCTCGAAGAATTTCCGAAGAAAGTCTGCTCATTTTTGCTTCGGTATATCGATACGCAGCTGGTGGATCACCGTCAACCGAACCGAAGTTACCTTGACCGAGTATCAATGGATATCTAAAAGAAAATGGCTGAGCCATTTTGACCAAAGAGTCATAGACAGCGACGTCGCCGTGCGGATGGTAGTTACCAAGCACATCTCCGACTACCGTAGCTGATTTGCGAAACTTAGCGCTCGAAGTGAGGCCTTTTTCATGCATAGAATAAAGAATACGGCGATGCACAGGCTTCAAACCATCACGAATATCAGGCAAAGCACGATCGGTAATAACCGACATAGCATAGTCGAGGAATGATTCGCGCATTTCCTGCGTAATACTGCGCGCCAAAATACCCGAACCCTCTCTTTCTGGAACAGCGAGGTCTTTGTCGCTTTTTTGATCGTCTCTTTTAGCCATAAAATTCTTTACTTAAACAATTCCTTAAAACCTTTATACCCCGAAGCAAGATTGTCGGCAAAAATTGCCAATGGTCCTTTTTCTTCTGCTGCCGCTGCAATGACCGTCGTATCAGAATTGAAAAAAGGTCTCGATGAAAGCCAGAAAGAAAAGATAACTGCGGTAATAGCAAATGAAACCATAAACGCTACTGCCTTTTTGTGATGATCAGGTCGTCGACGTAGAGATTCAATAGTATTATTCATAAATATTATTTATTTTGTCGGTGTTATCACCATAATATCACCTTCTTTGCCTTCGAGATCCTTTTTCTTAATCGTCAATTTGTCCACAGGCTCGACATCCTTTGCAGCTGCTTCTTTCAAAAACGCATCGAGTGCCTTTTTATCACCAAATGAAACAGGAATAATCACTTTTGGTTCGAGAGAAACAGCCAAAGAATAGGCGTCCTTTGCAGAAAGCATGCCATTGTCGCCAACTGGTACAAAAAGAATATCTATTTCGTCGATCTGTTCCAAACCTTCATTTGGTATGTCTTTGGTTGCAAGTGCACCTAGAAAACAGACGTTTATCGAATCGACACCAAAGCTATATATAGTATTGATCCTATCTTCTCCGCCATATTTTGACTTCGTTTCTATGCCTCGTATGAAAATACCCGAGCGTTCGTATTCTCCAGGACCCGAAATGACAAAAGGTTCTTTGCCGCCAAATACGACCTGTTCTCGGCCATTGAAATCGCGATCATTGATACTTATAAGACAGAGATCGGCGCCAAACTTGGCTGGAGAAAAATTTTTAGAATCTTTTGAAACTGGATTGACCGCAATCACCGTGTCTCCAAACTGGATTTTGAAGAAGGATGCGCCTAGGTATGTGAGAATCATGCGTAGCAGTATATATCAAAATAAAGTTTTACAAAAGGACTTTTTTATGTATAATGTTCCTCACTGTCTGTTTACTCCAAAACCGCTCTATACACATAGAGTGACTAGGGTAAATCGTCCCTTTTGAGGACACAAGGCTGTATTTATTAACCATAATTATAAGTAATAGTATGACTCCAGAAGAAACGACACAGCCGATCGTCCACAAGACGATCATGTCAAAACTCTTTAGCGAGACTGCCAACCCACCCAAGAGCGGAGACGTTGTTGAGGGTCCAGTGCTCGGTATTGAGAAATCATCGGTGTATGTAGATCTTTTTCCTTACGGTACCGGTATCATTTACGGAAAAGAATTCATCGCAGCACGCGATATCATTAAAAAACTTTCAATCGGCGACAAGATCAGTGCCAAGGTCGTCGATCAATCTCACAAAGAAGGATATATAGAGCTCTCGCTCAAGGAAGCAAAGCAGGCTCTTGTATGGGGCGAAGCACTCGATGCAGTCAAGGAAAAGAAAGTCATCGAAGTCTTGGTCCAGGAAGCAAACAAAGGCGGTCTTATCATTACATGGCAAGGTATACAGGGCTTTTTGCCTGCATCTCAGCTCAAGGCCGAGCACTATCCTCGCGTTACCGATGGTGACAAGGATAGAATTCTCGAAGAACTCAAGAAACTCGTCGGCGTAAAGCTCGATGTCACGATCATCACGGCTATTCCAAACGAAGGCAAACTTATTTTCTCTGAAAAGATTCAGCAGGAAAAAGAAAAAGAAAAGATCGTCGGCAAATACAAAGTTGGCGATGAACTTCATGGTGATGTCACTGGTATCGTAGATTTCGGTATCTTCGTCAAAGTTGAAGAAGGTCTCGAAGGTCTCGTACACATTTCAGAACTCGACTGGTCACTCGTCGAAGATCCTAAACAGCTCTTCAAGGTTGGTGAAAAGGTCAAGGTCAAGGTAATCGAGGTAAAAGAAGGCAAGGTTTCCCTTTCGATCAAGGCTCTCAAGCCAAATCCTTGGACAGAAGCTGCTAAAAAATACAAAAAAGACTCAGTTGTCGAAGGTGTGGTCATCAAATACAACAAATACGGTGCCCTTGCCTCAATCGAGGAAGGTGTAGCTGGTTTGGTCCACGTGTCAGAATTCGGCACTGAAGCGGCTCTCAAGAGCAAGCTCGAACTCGGCAAAAGTTATGCATTCAAAATCAGTTCATTTGATGCTAAGAATCAGAAAATGACTCTTGCATTTGGAACTGCTCAGAAGAAGTAATTTCTCACAACACTGACACAAAACAAAAACCCTCTTTCGAGGGTTTTTATGTATCTATTTATTGTCCTTTTTATTTTCCATTGAATTCACTCATCGCTCTCGAGCGCTCTCCTTGCAATATAAGCTGCAACGCTTCATGCACTTTCTTTGAAACTGTTTTAAGCGTCTTGATTTCTTCTGGTTTGAATTTTCCCAAGATATGTCTTTCTACTTTTTCAGGACCAGCCGGTTTGCGTATCTTGCCGGCAGGTGTTGTCGGCGAAATACCAATGCGAATGCGTACAAAAGCTTCTGTTTTAATGGCTTTGGCTATAGAAAGGACGCCATTGTGTCCTCCAGCGCTTCTGTTGAAAGAAATTTTAAAAGAACCAAGACCAATATCGAGATCATCATGAATGACAATCAGTTTTTCGGCCTTTTTAGGATTCCATTCTACAGACTTGAGTGCACTGCCTGATTTATTCATAAATGTCTCAGGTTCCAAACACAATAGACTTTCTTTGCCCAGATATACTTTGGTGGTTTTTGATGCGTACTTTTTATCTAGCTTCCATTCTGGTTTTTCTGCCTTCAGTGCCTCTTCGAGAACAATACGACCTGTATTGTGGCGAGTAAGCTCGTATTCTTCTCCTGGATTGCCCAAAGCAACGATAATGTATGACATGAAAACATTGTAATCCAAGATCAATTGTATAGATAGTCATTTTGTGGTAAAGTACGCCAACACAACATGGATACTCAAGAACAAGCTAATCCAGAGGTAGTGACTGCGGTTAAGCCTGCCAAGAAGAAAGACACGTGGTTTGATACCCTCAAATACGCCATTGTAGCCCTCCTTATCGTCATCCCTATACGATGGTTCATAGCCGAGCCTTTTGTCGTCAGCGGCCATTCTATGGACCCCAATTTCTCAAATGGCCAGTACATTATTATCAATGAAATTGGCACTCGCTTCTTTGCTCCTACCCGCGGTGAGGTCATCGTCTTCAAACCACCAGTAAATATCAAAACCTACTATATAAAGAGAGTTATCGGCCTGCCTGGAGAAACTATTTCTATAAACAGTGGCGTCGTAACCATCAAAACTGTTGCAGGAAAAACTATCGTCCTCGATGAACCATATATCAGCAACAGTGACACACAAAATATGGATGCACTCACTCTTAAAGAGCACCAGTATTTTGTACTTGGTGACAATCGTCCTGTCAGTTCTGACTCTCGCATTTGGGGACCACTTCCCGAAGAAAATATCGTTGGTACTCCTTTCATAAGTCTTTTCCCTGCCGACAAAATCGGATACAATCCAGGTTCGTATTCTTTCGAGCAGTAATCATCCGACATCAGTATGAAAAAAAATAAAAAATCAAAGGCTGCAAAATCTTTGACATCTCATGACGGTTTTCGAGATCCAGTAAAAGTTGCAGTCCATTATGGTTTTACTCCTCATCCACATATTACTGTCCAAGAACAAGACAGAAAGCTCGCTGCAAGCGTAGACAATAAAAACAGTCACGATGCCGACCCTGCTCTCAAGCATGTCGATATTGATACCAAAGAAAAAACAGCGCTCCTGCGCCAAGCCCTTGAAAACGGTGCTCAAGGTGGCTTGCCATATATGACGTATACGGAAAAGGCGACCAAAAAAGAACTTTTGTGTCACCTAGATATTATCGGTAATAGCAAAGGCGTGGCCGAAGGCATCATTATTGCCACTTCTATGGCTATCCTCAAAGAAGTAGGAATAAAAGATGCCAATGTATCGATAAACTGCGTCGGTGATAGAGATTCTTCACAACGTTTCATTCGTGCTGTTACCGAGTATTATCGAAAAAATATCGATGTCTTGCCTCCGGCCTGCCGACAGCTTCTCAAGAAAGATATTTTCTCTCTTCTCGCCTGCAATCATGAGAAATGCAAAGCCTTGGCCGAAGATGCGCCACGCAGTATGACCTTCCTCAGCGAACAGAGCCGAACTCATTTCAAAGAAGTTCTTGAATACCTCGACGGCGCTGGCGTCGAATACAATCTTGCTGATAGCCTTTTGCCTACTAAAAATTATATTACTCAGACTGTATTCACCTTCCAAGGTGACGCTGAGAAGAAACAACCACCTATTTATGGATTTGGCGCTCGCTACAATGGTCTTTCAAAGCATCTTGGCATGAAACGCGACCTCGGTGCTGTCGGCGCTACGATCTTGGTCAATGAATCTGACCTTACTTCCAAGAAAAAGCACAAGATCGAGAAGTCTCGATTCTTCTTTATACACGTTGGTACTGAAGCTCGTTTCAAAAGCATGTCGGTGATCGAAATGCTTCGTGAAGCTGGTATACCTGTCACTCATGCGGTGATTAGAGACAAACTCAGTGCTCAGTTTGCTCTTGCAGAAGCATCGGGTGCTCCATATACCCTACTTATGGGTCAGAAAGAATGCATGGAACACAGTATTATCGTTCGCAACAACCTCAACCGCTCTCAGAACTCTATAAAGCTCGATGTGCTTGTAGATCATCTTAAAAAGCTCAAGTAAAAGACCTCCTCCCCTAACCCCTCCTCGAACGAGGAGGGGAAATATTAAAGACATCGTACTTCACTGACCTCCCTCCTCTTTAGAGGAGGGACTGAGGGAGGAGGGTAGACGAAAAAAAATATTCGTGCTAATCTGATCCCCACATATGATAAACGTAGAAGTTGAGAAGGGAGCAAATGAAAGCGCTACAAGCGTTCTTAAGCGTTTTACCCGCAAAGTCCAGGGTGCAGGAGTACTCAGCCGTGTCCGATCTCTCAGATACGCAGAACGAAGCCCTTCTAAGTACGTTAAGAAGAAAAAGGCCCTTAAAAACCTCGTAAAGCGCCAGAATACGGCGGAGCTCATCAAGATGGGCAAAATCACTCCCCGAATCGGCGGAAAGCAGTAATGTTCGTCATCGACGTACAAAACAAAACTAAAGGCACGCTTCCACGCGTGCCTTTTGCCTTGATTGCCAAGAAGATCCTTGGAAGTAAGTATGAGCTGAGCCTAGTTTTTGTCACCAACTCAGAATCCAAAAGACTCAATCGTATTCATCGCGAAAAAAACAAGCCAACAAATATCCTAAGCTTCCCCCTCTCGAGCGACAATGGTGAGATTTTTATTGACCTAGAACTATGCAAAAAACAGTGCGCAGAATTCAACAGAACTTATACAAACTTCGTTGGTTTCCTAGTTATCCACGGTTTGCTTCATTTGAAAGGATACGACCATGGTAGTACAATGGAACGTGAAGAGGCGCGGTACAGGAAAATGTTCGGTATTTAATAATCATCTATAAATTCACTGCGCTTCACTTAGTGAATGTCACGAACTATTGCAGTCGGTATTGATATCGGCACGCATCATGTAAAAGTGGTAGCGGCGGAGTACCTTGACGGAAGAGAACGCCCCTTGCCAAAAGTGATTGGTACTGGTTTTAGCGAGTCTCGCGGATTGCGACACGGCTACATCGTCAACCAGCACGAAATATCACGCAGCGTGGCTGAGGCAGTGCGTCAGGCTGAAAAGACGGCCGGTATTCAGATTAAAAAAGCCTACTTATCAGTGGGCGGTATTGGACTTGGCAGCGCTACAACTCAAGGTTCTGTGATCGTTTCACGTGCCGATGGCGAAGTGACTGACAGTGAACTTGAAAAAGTTCTCGATACCTGTGAAGCCGAGCTCCCCTCGTCTTTCATGCTCAATAGAAAGATTCTCCATGCCGTGCCTGTGGCATATAAAATAGACGGCAAGGTAGTCTTGGGTAGACCTCAAGGTATGAAGGGTATGAAGCTCGAAGCTCGTACTCTTTTTGTTACTTGTATAGAACAGCATCTCAGTGATCTGGTTGAAGCGATCAACACTGCTGGTATCGAAGTCGAAGACGTCATGGCTTCGCCGCTTGCTGCAAGTCTTGTCATTTTGACCAAAGCGCAAAAGATTGCAGGTTGCGTGCTCGCCAATGTCGGCGCAGAGACTGTATCAATTGCTGTCTTTGAAAACAATATTCCTATCTCACTCGAAGTCTTCCCTATTGGCGGCATCGACATCACCCACGACATTGCTCTTGGTCTCAAGATTCCACTCGAACAAGCCGAAGATCTTAAAAAAGGCAGAAGCGAAGCACCATTTTCAAAAAAGAAACTCGACGAAATCATCTCTGCTCGCCTAACTGATATTTTTGAACTCATAGAAACACATCTTAAGAAAATAAATCGCAACGGTCTCCTACCAGCGGGCATTATTATTACCGGTGGTGGATCAGGTATTACCACAATCGAAGACATTGCCAAGGCTGCACTCAAGATCCCATCACGCACTGCCCGCTCGCTCTTCGAAGGTAATGAAAAGAACCCTATAAAAGACTCATTTTGGGCTGTAGCCTACGGTCTTTGCCTCCTTGGAGGTGTCTCATCTTCGTCCGAAGGCTCCTATGGAAAACGCTTCGTAAGCAATACAAAAAACAAATTTTTCGAGTGGATTCGTCAGTTTTTGCCTTAAAGTGCAACCGAAATAGTTATGTGCTAGTATACTGGTATCGATTTTAGTAGAATACCAGTTTACATGAATAACCGTTCACATACTATGCCACAAGTAAAACCAGAAGTTGAAGCTTTTGCCCGGATTAAGGTCTTGGGTATTGGCGGTTCAGGAAAGAACGCCGTCAACCACATGATAAACAACAAGGTTCGTGGAGTGGACTTTATTGCCATCAACACAGACGCGCAGGATCTCCATCATTCTCTTGCTAAAAAGAAAATTCACGTTGGTAAAAACGTCACTAAAGGTCTCGGAGCTGGTATGAATCCAGAGATCGGCAAGCGCGCAGCCGAAGAAACAAAAGAAGAAATTCAGGAAGCACTCAAAGGTGCAGACATGGTCTTCGTAGCCGGCGGTCTTGGTGGCGGTACATTCACTGGTGCTGGTCCTGTCGTTGCTCGCATTGCAAAAGAAATGGGCAGTCTTACGGTTGCAGTCGTAACACGACCATTTACCTTTGAAGGTCAGCAGCGTACTCGCAATGCCGACATGGGTCTCGAAGAACTCCGCAAAGCAGTCGATGCTCTTATTGTCGTTCCCAACGATCGTATTCTTACAACTATCAGCAAAGAGACGACAGCAAAAAATGCTTTCTCACTCTGCGATGAAGTCCTCAAGCAGGCTGTAGAAGGTATTTCAGATCTCATTACTACTCCTGGGTATATCAACGTCGACTTTGCCGATATCAGAGCTATTCTCGACAATGCTGGCTCAGCGCTCATGGGCGTCGGTACCGCTATTGGTGAAAAGCGTGCTGAAGAAGCAGCCAAAGCAGCTATCAACTCTCCTCTTATCGATATGTCGATACATGGTGCCAAGGGCGTACTCTTCTCCATTGCTGGCGGTGATGATCTCACCATGATCGAGATCCAGGAAGCTGCCAAGACGATCACAGAATCTATCGATCCTCTTGCCAAGGTTATCTTCGGTACAGTCAGAGACAATAAACTCAAGAAGAATGAAATCAAGGTCACGGTTATCGCTTCGGGCTTTCCAGACAACACTCCAAAGCGAAGCCTTTTCCAGAATGAAAATCAAAACTCAGACAAGACATTGGATATTCGCAATGATAAAAGCAATAAAATATTCAATTCAGTAGTCGCTCCATCGGCTCCTAAAAAGCAAGAAATTCCACAGCAACATCAGGCTCCGCAGCAGGATGATAAGAAAAACAATCCTATCGACGACAATGATGATGATTGGGGTGCAATTCCAGCCTTCCTCAGACGCTCAAAGATAAAATAAAAAAAATCCCCCAGACCTCAAGTCAGGGGGATTTTGATTCGGAGGCAGTCAAGCAATTCACAACGAGCTGAACAGCCATCGGCACCATTTCTTCGAGCGATATACGATTGGTATACATACCATTGGTGAAGTTGTCGTGATTATACAACTCCTCAATGGACTTGCCATGATCTCTTTTTGCGCGTATTTCCATACTGTTTTCCCTCATCATGGTCTGTCGGACCGCTAGACAGTATGGGATTTTTTCACGCTTGGAGATCCGTTCGTAACGAGTCTGTTTGTAATCTGTAACAAGAAGCAGACTAATCGCATCTGGAACAAGAAAATTGACCAGTCTGCCTTCGAGCACAAACGAATCATGATCGAGGGCTGCTTTACGAGTGCGATCGTCGACCATCTTGTCATACGTAGGATCTTTAAGGCACAACTCGTCGAATGCTCCAAGACTCATACCAAGCTCTTTTGCCAAACCGCGATAATACGTACCTGCCGAGACCAAAGCACAATTGAAATGTTCTGCTAAGCCCTCACTAACAACGCCCTTGCCCGTACCTGCCAGACCACTGATAGTTATCCTCACTCCGGCCATAGTGACTCCTTTCGAGTATAGATTGAACTTTTAGATTACTTTACCTCCAAAACACAGACTGTCAATGTATCGGCGGCTATTCATTTGCTATAATATATTCCCTATGAAATACGATCTCGCAATCATTGGCGGCGGGCCAGCCGGCGTCGGAGCTGGTGTCTATGCTGCTCGCAAGAAGCTCAAGACTGTTTTTATTACCAAAGACTTCAATGGTCAGAGCGTTGTTTCAGACAATATTCAAAACTGGATTGGTACGATATCGATAAGCGGCCAAAAACTCTGCGACGATCTCAAAGCCCATCTACTTTATTACCGCAATGATGTCGTCGACGTTGTCGAGAATCATTGGGTAGAAAAAATAGACAAAATTGCCGATGGATTTTCTATAAAGACCAATAAAGACAGCTTTGAAGCCCGCACAGTGCTCATAGCGACAGGCAGCTCTCGAAGAAAGCTCGAAGCTCCAGGTGCAGTAGAATTTGATAATAAAGGCCTTACTTACTGTGCATCGTGCGATGGTCCACTTTTCTCAGATATGGATGTAGCGGTGATAGGCGCTGGCAATGCAGCATTTGAAAGTGCGGCTCAGCTTCTTGCTTATTGCAAAAGCGTAACCCTTATTCATCGTGGCAATGATTTTGAAAAAGCCGATGCTATTACTGTAGAAAAAGTCCTTTCACGACCAAATATGAAAGCGGTAAGGAATGCTGAGATAGTAGAAGTTAAAGGAGAAAAATTTGTAAATGGAATCGTGTATAAAGACCGAACAACTGGTCAGACAACAGAATTGCCCGTCAAAGGCATATTCGTAGAAATTGGCTCTATTCCAAATACCAATTTTGCAAAAGATGTGGTAGATCTCGATAAATACAATCAAATCATAGTAAATCCTAAAAACCAAAGAACTTCGCTCGACGGTATATGGGCAGCTGGTGATTCTACCGATGGTCTCTATCATCAAAACAATATTTCAGTCGGCGATGCTATCAAAGCTCTCGAAGATATCTATCAATACGTACACACTAAGAAATAAAACTACCTATAGAGTTTATCGTGCGCCTCCCAAACAGTTTTTGAGATAGCTGCGATTACATTACCAAGTGTTGGATAATCACTACCTTTGGTCATTACACAAAGGAAATAAGGATGTCTTGGATAATAAATAATGCCGCAATCGTGCAATTCAAGATCTGTTAGTTTACCCACATCATCAAGAAAGCCAAGTTCACCAAATTTATGCGCTACTTCTATGTCTGCAGGTACACCCGCAACCAAACCTTGTTTAAAATTGGCCTGACTGAGTATCTGCAATACTTGTTCTGATTCGCGTTGAGAAAGGAATGAAGAGTTATACAGCGTGCGATAAAGACGAGAGTACAGTTTTGGCGACATATAGTCGATACCAAGACTATTTTCAATCGGCAATTGCAATGCTGAATAAATATAGTTGATTTTGTCCTCCCCCAATTCTTGGGCGAGTAAATTGGTTGCATTGTTGTCCGAATCGACAATCATGGCTCTGAGAAGTTCGATTTTTGTATATGTGCGTCCTGGTTGGATGGGATGTTCGGGTTTGAAATACTGATTGTTATCGAGATTGATACTTGAAGGCGCCACGGTGATCGTACCGGACAAAATACTTGGATTGAGCTCCGATAGCTGCAAATAAGCCATGAGCACTGCCACCTTGAGCATGCTTCCAGGAGCATATGGTTCATTGTAATTGACCCCTGTCCATTGGCCGAGGTCGAGATCACGGAAATAGACTGATACTTCAGTCGCTTTTTTTGTGGCAACAAAGTCCTTAATCTGTTCATCAATACTTTTCTTCAAAGGAGCAAAACCCTCATACTCCTCATATTCTCCACGCAAAGAGAGAAGGAGTGGGTTGATGAATTTATAATCACTAGAATTCTCGCGTATTGCTCCTGGGACAGCTGTATCTGAGGATTTGGTATTAAAAATGAGATATCCAAGCCCAAGACCTATGCCAAGCAACAACACACCAACAATGATATTGACGAGGGTTTTATTTTCTATGTGTCTTTCTTTTGCCATCAGTCTTTTATCTTACCTGAATCCTCTTATGTCTTCCACTTTTTATCTTCTTGAAGACTTTCTTTGACCCGAAATGCAGTTATTTTCTTAATGAGCGTCAACGGAAGGGGTTTATCTATTGGGAATTGAATCGAACCGGGAGCAGTTTTGTATTTTGCGAGCTGTTTCTTAAAAGCTTTGAGCGCTGAAGGTGTGGGATAAAAGCCAATATGATGCTTAAATGCCGCAAATGTCACCAATATTCTTTTGTATGAAAAAGCTGGCATGCTCCACTTCATCCCTTCGATTGCTCCTGGCGCAGCTGAGCGAATAGTTTTCTGCATTTCACGAAGCTTCTTCTGAGCTTCTTTGGGTGCTTGTTCTATATATTCAGCTATGGTTTTTGACTTCATTATTGTACTTTTTCTATCACGGTCGCTCTAATGATGCCATCGATATCATATTTCTGAATACTGCTCAGCTGATTGGCTGGAGTGACAATGCCTGTCACCCTTACCTTAGTTCCTACTGGATAGTCGACTGGATACATCGACATAAGAGCCGTATCGATCGCATAGTGTCCATCGCTCTGATCTACTGCAAGACCAAATGCGCATTCCAGTGTCTGCGGACCACCAGTATTTTTGTGTGGCAAACATTCCCAATATCCGACAATAGTCTGACTGCGTGGCAATTCAAAATTTACTTGCGGAACCACTTGTGGCTCAGATTTATTAAAAGACGGACAGAAATACAAAAACCCAGAGATAATAATTAAGGCGAAGGAAATCCCAAAAGCGGTGCTTTGTTTCATCTATAGATTATAGCAAATATGAAAGAAGCAGAAAAAAATTGGTGACCCTACCGGGATTCGAACCCGGGTTTTAAGCTTGAAAAGCTCGCGTCCTGGACCAGGCTAGACGATAGGGCCTTACAACACAAGATGTGTGAAAAGATATTAACATTTTTTGAGAAAATGGCAAAAAATGCTAGGCTTTAGGGCGTTAGATAGGATTTATGTCGGATTTACATGGTCGCCTTCGCCGAAGCCTTCGGCGAACCAATGGAAGAGTGGCAGAGTGGTCGAATGCACCAGTTTCGAAAACTGGCAGGGGCGAAAGCTTCTCGTGGGTTCAAATCCCACCTCTTCCGCAGCTTGACTTTGCTTCGCGATTTGAGAATATACGCCTGTGCAGACGACTCAAAACCGTGGCGTCGCGCACAACCCTGACAGTGTGGTTCTAACCCGACGCCCCTGTCAGGGTCTTTTTATTTAAAAAATTTATTTGAAAAACTACTATTTTTCTGATAGATTGCGATAAGTCTTTTCAGACTATACGCGCGGTTAGCTCAGCTGGTAGAGCGCAACATTGACGTTGTTGATGCCGGGGGTTCGAATCCCTCACCGCGCACACTTTTCCCCATCACCTCTTGCGCTTTCCTGATTTATTCATTACTATAGCGAAATATGAATTTCCATTCATACACATGGACAGCCATTCGATCAACCCTTCTCTCGAAGGTGTTTTGTGTCGATTGCTCGCAGTGTGTATGAATATAGTTTAAGTAGACTCATTCAAAACACCCTGCGAGCGATCGTAGGGTGTTTTGTTTTGGGTCTTGGGCATTTCATATGCGCGAGATGCCTAAGACCCAGAAGATATGTGTCTTTTGGATAGAACAGTTCTTTTTACATGGAGGTTGGCTATGTCCACCCAGTTTCATCGTGTCATTGGCGCTCAGACCAAGGATCTGAATGCAATGAAAGTACTTGCAGCAGTGCAAGAACGCATTATAGAAGGAAGGATCAACAAAGATCCCAAGATTCATGAGCACCTACGGATAGAATGTAATCCGTCGGTTGGTATTTGTATTCGCACCGGCACGCTTAGTAGCGGCACGTTCTCAATGCGCTATGAGTATTGCGGCGAGGGGCTCTACGCGCTGACCGTAACCAATAAGTTGGGCGAAGGGCGTTATCTGCAAAGATTCATCAACGAGCTCATGGCCATGATGCGCCGTGGACTTCAAGAGTGGACCGATCCAAAGACTGGCCGAAAAAGCTTCACTGCCTTCGGCCTCGAGCCTGATTACGCTACTCGCGATAAAAGACGGCTACAGTGGAAGCACGACGCAAATCAGAAAAAGGCAACCACGAAGTTGGAAAGGTCAGAAAGAAGAGAGTACTCGCTCGGCTGATACGAAACATAGCGGCGCGCGCAACTGCACGGAATGTTGCAAGATATTCTGTATTGCGCGCGCCGCCCAAGCTTTGCAAAACACGTCCTTTACTTTATACTGACCCCGTTGGCACGCCGCCGGCCTTGCCCAGCTTCGGCGCTTCGCCAATACCTCCGGGGTTACACGGGTTTCCCCACCCCCGCTCAGCACACTGAGCGGGGCTTTTTATTGCTTTATTTTTGAAGCAAAACAGTATAGGCTGTACACGCATGAATATCCTCGGCATAGAGACAAGTTGTGATGAAACAGCATTGTCGCTTGTGAGAGCATCTGGAGGCCTTGCAGGGCCTCATTTTGAGCTCATACACTCAACACTGTTCTCGCAAATCGACATACATCGTGAATACGGTGGCGTCTTTCCCGCAATTGCAAAAAGGGAGCATGCTAAAAAACTTGTGCCTTTATTAAAAAAACTTTTTGTTGAAGCTGATTTTGAAAAAGCTATTTCTAAAGAAGTAAAAAGTGCTGAATCAGAAAAAAATATTTCAGACCTTCTTTCACGTGAACATGATTTACTAAAAGATTTTCTTGAATACATTCCTTCTATAGAAAAACCAAATATCGATGCAATCGCCGTGACCTACGGCCCAGGACTTGAACCAGCACTGTGGGTTGGAGTCAATTTTGCAAAAGCACTTGGTGCTATGTGGGATATTCCAGTCATTCCTACCAATCACATGGAAGGACATATTATTTCACCTCTCATGCACCCTTCGAAGAAGGAGATTGCATTCCCTGCTCTGGCTCTACTTATAAGCGGCGGCCATACCGAACTCGTAGTGGTCAAATCATGGGGAAAGTATGAAATTGTCGGCAAAACTCGCGACGATGCTATAGGTGAAGCCTTCGACAAAGCTGCACGAATACTTGGTCTGCCCTATCCTGGTGGTCCAGAAATATCCAAACTCGCTCACGAAGCTCGTACCAATAAATACCCAAAGAAATTTGAATTGCCTCGTCCTATGATTCATTCTCATGATCTCGATTTTTCTTTTTCAGGACTTAAGACTGCTGTCCTCTACAAAATTAGAGACAATAAAGATCTTAGCCACGAAGACAAATGCGATTTGGCTAGAGAATTTGAAGATGCTGCTACAGAAGTGATAGTTTCCAAAACACAAAAGGCTATTGAGATGTACCATGCTCAGAGTCTCATCATCGGCGGCGGTGTTATTGCCAACAATCACATCCGTGCCGCCTTCACTGATCTTGCCAAGAAAAATCAAGACGACAATGGCAATAAAATGCACCTGCATATTCCCGATAAGACCCTTGCAACCGACAATGCCATTATGATTGCCATGGCTGGATATATTTCATATCTTCACAATTGTCATTCAAGCGACAATGCATTTGTTGCACAGGGTAACCTTAGTTTTTAATCCGATTTTAATTTAAGCCTAATTTTGCTATATTCAGATCATGAACGACAAGCTCCTCAAGCCCTACGACCCGGCCAGTACAGAACAGCGCATATACAAGGAATGGGAAAAGTCAGAACTCTTCAATCCTGATGTAGCGATCAAAAAAGGTATTACCAAAGCCGACGCTCCTGTATTTTCCATAGTCCTTCCCCCACCCAACGTCACCGGCAACCTGCACATGGGTCATGCATTTATGCTTTCCATAGAAGACATGATGGTTCGTTTCAATAGAATGCTTGGCAAACGCACACTCTGGATACCAGGCACCGATCATGCAGCTATCGCTACACAATCTCGCGTCGAAAAAGATCTTTCGAAGTCAGAAGGTAAAAACCGCTTTCAGCTTGGCCGGGAAGAATTTCTCAAACGAGTAGAAAAATTTGCCGCAGACAGTCATGACACTATTGTCGAACAAATGAAACGCACTGGTGTATCAGTGGACTGGAGTCGAGAAGCATTTACACTCGATGAAAAAAGAAGTTTTGCTGTTCGCACAGCCTTTAAGAAAATGTACGACGATGGTCTCATTTATCGTGGCAATCGTATTATTAATTGGGATCCAAAAGGTCAAACTACTATTTCCGATGATGAAATCGTATATGAAGAGCGCCAAGCCAAGCTCTATACCTTCAAATATTCAAAGGACTTCCCTATCGCTATTTCTACTACCCGCCCGGAGACAAAAGTTGGCGATACGGCTGTGGCAGTTCATCCCGAAGACGAACGCTATGCGCAATATGTAGGAAAAGAATACGATGCTAATTTTTGCGGTGTACCTATACATATCAAAATCATTGCGGATATAAACGTTGAAAAAGAATTTGGTACTGGAGCACTTGGAGTTACACCTGCACACAGCATGATTGACTGGGATATGGCTGAGCGCCACAAGCTTCCTGTAAAGCAAGTCATCAATGAATTTGCAAAAATGACTGTTGGTGATGAGCGTATTTTAAATAAAAAAACGACAGAAGCTAGAGAAGTGATTGTCGAATGGCTCAAATCAGAAAATCTTTTGATAAAAGAAGAAGATATTAAGCAAAATGTTTCTACTGCTGAGAGAACAGGTGGAATTATCGAACCATTACCCAAACTCCAGTGGTTTATCAATGTAAATAAACCTATTCCTGCCCGAGACAATAAAACACTCAAGGAAATAATGCGCAGTGCTGTCGAAAGCGGCAAGATCGGTATTATTCCCGACTATTTTTCAAAAACATATTTCCATTGGATCGACAATTTGCGCGACTGGTGTATTTCACGTCAGATTTGGTACGGGCACAGAATCCCTGTCTGGTATAAAGGAGAAGGAATACATGCCGATGTAGAAGCTCCAAAGGGCGATGGCTGGATTCAAGATGAAGATACGCTTGATACATGGTTCTCTTCAGGACTTTGGACTATGAGCACCCTTGGCTGGCCCGATGAAAAAGAAATGATAAAAGAACATTTCAAGGATTTTCACCCTACAAGCATCCTTGAAACCGGTCATGACATTCTATTCTTCTGGGTTGCCCGTATGATCCTCATGACAGAATACTTCGTCAATGAAGTGCCGTTTAAACTCGTGTATCTACATGGCTTGGTGAGAGATAGTAAAGGTCAGAAATTCTCAAAATCTCTTGGCAATGGTATCGATCCCCTTGTCATCGCAGACAAATTTGGCGCTGATGCTGGACGCATGGCGCTTATTGTAGGCACCGCTCCAGGCACCGATAGCAAAATAGATGAAAATAAAATAAAGGGTTATAAAAACTTCGCCAATAAGTTGTGGAATATCACTCGCTTCGTACTTTCGAGTGTTGAAAACGTTGCTTTTGATGCAAAAAAGATAACAACCGATGTTGATAAAAATCTTGTTGCACAACTAGACGAGACTATCAAAGAAATTACTGCCGATTGTGAAGCATATCGATATCACATGGCTGGAGAAAAAATATATCAGTATATCTGGCGCAATTTTGCCGACATTATTATCGAAGAAAGCAAACCTCTGGTTTCTGGATCCGATGCTATAGCCAAAGAATCTCGTCAACAGACGCTTCTTCATATTCTTTCAACCAATCTCAAACTCCTTCACCCTTTTATGCCTTTTGTTACTGAAGAAATCTGGAGCATGATGCCAGAAAGCGTAAAAACTCTCGGCCGGCCATATCTTATGGTTGAACGCTGGCCTTCTATTGAATAACACTGAATAAACAGGGTTTTTGATTGTTTTTTTCTGATACAATGTGAGAAATGCTCGTACACGGCACACTCACCTTTACTCTCATTATTTCCGCAGGATTTCTACCAGCACTTCTCTGGCTCTGGCTTATTCTCAAAGAGGATCGCGAACACCCAGAACCGCGTATGCGACTTATATTGTCTTTTCTTGGCGGCATGATGGCTGTTGTTGCAGTTATTCCTATTCAAAAAATCTTTGTCGAACTCAGAATATCTCCTGTTTTTCTTGTCGTCGTCCTAGCTCTTATAGAAGAAGTGGCAAAATTTGGTTTTTCATATTTCTTAGCGCTTAGAACCAAAGATACCGATGAACCTATCGACGAGGTTATCTACATGATTACGACTGCACTAGGATTTGCAGCATTTGAGAATAGTCTCTTCTTGGCTATACCACTCATGGAAGGACGATTTGTCACCGGACTTATCATTGCCCACGCTCGATTCCTAGGCTCTACTCTTGTACATGTAGTCTGCTCGGGAATTGTCGGTATCTGCATGGCTCGTACCTTCCATGTCAAAGACGGACATTTTGGACTGATGCTCGGACTTATCATTGCGACCGGATTGCATACCTTGTATAACTTGCTTATAATTAGGAGCGAGAAAGGAAGCCTCATGCTGGCGTTCGGCGGATTGTGGCTTGTCAGCATAATGCTCATATACATAACCAATCACGTCAAACACACGTTTTACAAAAAAGTCACCATATGAATAAAGAAAAAAAATCATTCTTCGAAAGGCTCACTGGAGCAATAAAAGTGGACAAGGAAAACAGTGTCCATGTCATGCATTCTCCTGAAATGGGTCATGAAAAGGAAGATTGGGCACCTCAAGAAGAGCAAGGTGACGGTGAACTCACTGTTGACGTCTATCAGACGAGCGATGATATCATTATTCAGACCATGGTAGCCGGCGTACGCCCTGAAGATCTCGATATTTCTATTACTCGCGATATGGTGACGATCAAAGGCAAGCGCGAAACATCTCGTGATATCAATGAAGAAAATTATTTCCACCGCGAACTTTATTGGGGTTCATTTTCAAGAACCATTCTCCTTCCTGAAGAAGTAGATGTTGAGGGATCAGAGGCTTCAGAAAAATATGGTCTTCTTACACTCACCCTTCCAAAGATAGACAAGAATCGCCAGACAAAACTTCGTGTAAAGAGTAGCAATTAATCAAAATAAAAACTCCCCGATCGGGGAGTTTTTTGTTGTGGTGCCGAGGACCAGGTTCGAACTGGTGACCCCACGCTCTTCAGGCGTATGCTCTACCAACTGAGCTACCTCGGCATGCTTATGAATTTACCAAGACAGCTATCTCGGCAAGTCGCTCTAATATTACCGTAAAAACCCTATTTTACAAGCCTTTTAAAGCCCTCTAGGTCGAATTGAGGGGTACTTGTACTAGTTACACTGGAAAAGGCCCTTGTAACGCTCTTTAGGGCGTTTAAATAGGGCTGGAGGTAGTAGAAAGCTCCAATACCAATACCAATAATAACCATCCAATAGAAGACCTTCCAAGCCGATCCCCACACGTATCCGCGATACATTGCCCGAGTCTTTCGGTTAGTATCTTCGGCTAGATCAAGGATCTTTTGCAGCATCTCTTCATTGTCCATGTGAATAATTATATCATGTGATAAAGTATCCACACGCTCTCATAGTTCAATGGATAGAACAGTCCCGTCCTAAGGGGTAGATGTAGGTTCGATTCCTGCTGAGAGCACCAAAAATTCTACTGAACTTCGAGAAGATCCTTTAGCATTTCTTCGTCGTAGCCGACAATCACATCTTCACCGACAGAGATAACAGGCACGCCCATTTGGCCGCTTTTTTCTACCATTTCAGTGCGTTTTTCAACGTTATTGAGTACGTCATATTCTACAAAATCAATTTTATTGTTTTTGAAAAATTCTTTGGCGTGTTTGCAGTGAACGCAGGTTGGAGTTGAATAAATGATGACTTCTTTCATGTGAATATAACGTTAAATTTATTTAGCTTTGCCATTATAGCAGATGTCTCACATTTCACTAAATAAATTACCTATTGAACCAATCTTTGACACTTTTCCACCAACTGTCGAGTCCGGGAGTAGAGGTGGCAGCACTCGCACTACCTTTATCATTAACAATCACGAGTAATTCCTCGCCTTCTTTTGATGCATTGAAACGAGTGCGCAATTCGGCTTCGATTCCCCTTTGCGTTTCAAGATGCTGAATGTTTTTTTCGAGTTCATTCTGACGATTGGCAAGGTTTTTGAGTTCTGCTTGGGCACGTTCATAATCAGATTTGCTTTGGCTATAGCGAGTATACATAGTATAGAGACCTCGGCCGGACCAAAAGAGAGCCACAAGCAAAATAGCAAGAATAAGCCATTGTTTCTTGGTAAACCGGATTTTCCTTAAAAAACGCTTCATCTATGCTATTATATACGCCACATGCTTTTCAACAAACAATTCAATAAGCGATTGAGGCAGGTTTGGATAGTTATCGGCATCATTATGATCGTCAGTATGATCGCCCTTTACATCCCTTCTCTCTATCAATAGTAAGGCAGTAATAGAGCGTTACTCCCCGCTTCGCATCATCTTTACGAAGACATCCTGAGGTATATTGACCGTACCTATGTCTTTCATTTTCTTCTTTCCTTTCTTTTGCTTCTCTCTAAGTTTCATTTTTCGAGTAATATCTCCTCCATACATGTGCTGAGTGACATCTTTTTTCATTCCAGAGAGTGTTTCCGATGAAATAATCCTACCCATAGACTTTGCCTGAATCTTAGCCGTAAACATTTGTCTTGGCAAAATAGTGTGGAGCTTTTTAACAGCTTTTTCAGCTTCTTCTTCTACTCGTCGGCGAGAAACAACGCGAGAAAAGGCTGGTACGATTTCATCGGCCACCAAAAGATCCATTCGCACCACATCTGCATCTTTCATTTCCCCTATTTCATATGAAATCGATCCATATCCAGACGTGACACTCTTTATTTCATCAAAAAAGTTGCGCATCATTTCCCTGAGGGGCATTGAAACAGAAATCGATGTTCTATGTTCGCCAAAATTGAGCGTCTCGCCTATCTTAGCTTCATGATCATAGAGAAGCTGCATGAGCTGACCAACCGTTTCTGGAGGAGTAATGATTTTCATATTGACCCATGGCTCCCGCACCAGCGTCACCATTCCATCTTCAGGGAAAAAGACTGGTGAATAAATAGTTTGCACCTTTCCATCTCGCGTCGTCACTTCGTAGGTAATAGACGGCGTCGTGACAATAAGACTCATATTGAATTCTCTCTTGAGACGCTCAGTAATGATTTCCAAATGAAGCATGCCTAGGAATCCGCATCTGAAACCTCTTCCAAGCGCACCCGATGACTCTTCTTCAAAAGAAAACGATGAGTCAGAGAGACGCAGTCTACCAAGAGCAAGACGAAGTGCATGCAAATCATCCTGGCTTTCAGGATAGAGCGATGCCCAGACCACTGGAAGGGGCGTTTGATAGCCAGGAAGCACTGGGAGCGAGAAACGAGCGGTAGTAATCGTATCTCCGACAGAAGCCACGCCAGGCTCTTTTATACCCGTCACAATATATCCGATCTGACCCGCAGAAAGCGAATCAGCCACGACCTCCTGCGGACCAAAATACCCGACTTCTATAGCCTTGAATGTTTTTTCTGACACTCCAAAACGAAGCTCATCACCTTTTTTAACCGAACCATCAAACATTCTGACATAGACAATAATTCCTCTGTGATCTGAGTACTGGAAATCGAAAATAAGCGAACGATTGCTTTTTGTATCTACAAATTCTTGTTTAGGCGGCGGAATAAGCTTTACTACTTCTTTCAAAAGATCTTCTACACCCTGCCCTGTCTTTCCAGACACTTCCAAAATTTCACTTTCTTGGCAACCGATAAGTTCTGCTACTTCTTTTTTCACTTCAGATATTCTGGCCTGAGGAGAGTCGATTTTGCTCAGTACAGGAATGATTTTGAGACCCAAAGACTGAGCCATGCCAAGTGTCGTGAGCGTTTGAGCCTGTACACCCTGCGTAGAATCGATCAAAAGAATAGAACCCTCTACCGCATTGAGAGCACGAGACACTTCGTAGTAAAAATCGATATGTCCAGGAGTGTCGATAAGATTGAGCATGTATTCGCCAAACTTCATGCGCACCGGCTGCATCTTAATCGTAATGCCGCGTTCGCGCTCCAACTCCATAGAATCGAGTACTTGCTCGCGCATTTTGCGAGCTTCGACGGTATTGGTGATTTCGAGCATACGATCGGCCAGCGTCGACTTGCCGTGATCGATGTGAGCGATAATTGTGAAGTTCCTGATACGACTAATATCCATAGAGCTCTATACTACATAGTTGCATCCGGTCCTGCAATCGGTTTGCGTTTTGACTTGGTGAAGCTTTCTACAAATTCAGTAAACTCTTGATTCTTTATAATATAGAGGAAAAGGATGCCAGTACCAATACCAGCAAGACCTGCAATAAATCCTTGTCCAAATATACCGAGCAATTTCTCTGTGTTAAACATAGATGCTGTTGCATAGAGGCAAAAATAGCTCGCACATGCAGCAATCACTGCCGATGTGACATGTATAGCAATAGCAGGCAGTACGGCACTGGCAAAACCTTTGACTTTTTTGGTGAAGAAAATTCCAAGAAGCAATGCATTGATAAATGAACCAATAGAAAAGACTAAAGGAAGCATGAGCACTTCAGTACCCTCAATCCCTACTACCTTAAGTGCAGTATCGAGAGCACTGTGAAAAGCTGGATACTGTACATAAAAATACGGCGTCAAAAAGGCCGTGACGATCATAACCACTGAAGATGAGAGATTGGTGACAAAGGGCGTTTTGGTGTTGCCTAGGGCGTAAAATGCTCGTGTCAGGACAAGTATGAGGCATTGAGGTATGAGAGATAAGACAAAAAGGGCTAGCGCCGCAGCAGTCAATCGAGTATCGTCCCAATTGAATTGTCCTGCGCCAAAGATCGTACGCACAATCTGTGCTCTAACAATAATAAACACCGCAGTCGTAATAGCGCCAAGAAAAATAACATGACGCGTAGTGTGCACTACTTTTTCCAAGAAAAGTCTTTCATCACCATCACGAATCAGTTTGGAAAGGATAGGAAAAAGAGCCACCGAATAACTCACTCCAATAATCGACAGCGGAACAGACTGCAAATTCCACGACAGACTAAAAATAGAGATCGAGCCGACAGTCAACATGCCGGCAATAATCACCATCACAAACTCCGTAATCTCAGATATAGAAAGCGAAAGTGTGCGAGGCAATGATATGCGAGCAATATTCCAAATCGATTTCCACTCTACCCTGCTAAAGCGTGGCATAACACCGAGACTAACCATATATGGTATCTGTATGCCCGCATGCAACAGTGCACCAAATACTACCCCTGCCGCCAAGGCATAGATACTGCCAATGAGCGGATAGAACACTGCAACGCCAAGAATAATACCGATATTGTAGAAGACAGGACACAGTGCATAGAGTGCAAAACGCTGTTTGGCCTGTGTAACGCTGGCAAAAAGATTTGATATACCAAGCAAGATCGGTGACAGAAGCATCAATCGCGTCATAACCACAAGCTCATAACTCTGGGCTTTGAGTTCAGGAAACAAACTCGGCACAATGTACGGCACGATAAAGAATGCTATGAGTGCTGCCCCACCAATACAAATAAAGAATGCTGAGAATATATTTGAGAGAAAATCTTTTGCCTTTTCATCACCATCGGCCATACGCGATTGCAAGAGTGGTATCAAAACCGACACAGAAATAAGCGAAGAGACAATGACGAAAATAAAATCAGGAATCCTAAATGCTGCATAGTACAAATCGAGCATTTTATCCGCGCCAAACGTCGCCGCAAAGATTCTATCTCTTACCAAAGCAAGCAATTGGGACAGGAGCGAGAAGCCGGCAAGAAAATACGCAGCGTGTAAGACGCCGCGTATCTCTTTATGAAAGATTGCCAGAGTTTGTTTTACCATGTACGAGCTTACTCGTCGTCAGAGCTGGTAGAAGCATCGTCGTCTGTAGATGGAGAAACGATTGTCGAAGCTGGAGGAGTTGTCGCATTGTCAGGTACAGCAGGTCGGCCAGCCTTGATATTGGCAATAATCGTGTCTATTTCTTTATTGTCAGGATTTGACTGCTTGAGAAGTTCAAATACCTTGAGTGCATCTTCTTCATTGCCAAGTTTATCGAGTGTTAGTCCACCAAAGTAGCGAGCATTGGCAAATTCAGGACTGTAGGTAACTGCTTGCTGGAATGCAATGAGTGCATTGTCATAATCTTCCGATGAGTAGTAGAGCACGCCGAGCTGGAACCATGAGACTGAGTTGGTTGAATCTACCTGTACCGCTGCTGCCAATGTATTGACCGCATCATCAGTATTGCCCTGATCTACAAACATCTGAGACAAGAGGTAGTAGGCATCGAGATAGTCTGGCTTTTTATTGATTGCTTCTATGACAAGTTCTTTTGCTTTTTCTTTGTCACCATGAGCTTCTTCGAGCTGAGCATTGAGCAATGAAATATATGGACTGCTTGGATTGCGTGTTGCAGCTTCTGTGTAAGCTTTCTTACCTTCGCCATACGCATCATCAGCTTCAGGAGCAGTTATAAACTGATAAACACGACCAAGATTGATCCAGTTTTGATAATTGCTTCCATCGAGTGAAACTGCAGCTGCTGCAATAGAGAGCGTGCTCTGCATAATCGTCTTGAGCTGAGCGGTAGCGGCATCTCCGGTACTTGTCTGAAGGACTGACTGAGCACGGGCAAGACCGACAGATGAAAGAAGTCTGTAGCCAGTATCGGTAGGTCTGATACGCAATGAATTGTTGATATTGATTTCACTGCTGTTTACGTCCCCTGCATTGATATTTTGAATACCTTTGAGCATGTAGGCATTTGAAGCAGCGACCGTACCAATCCAGTAGAAAGAAACAACGCTACCGATAAGTACGAGTACTAGACCGAGAACAAAACCGAAGGCAATTCGTGGGTCAGAGATAAAGTTGATTGTCTTGTAGCCATTTTTAAATGCTTGTTCTTTAACAGAGAGCATAATACCTGTAAGAATAATAGCTGAGAGATACACTACAGCACCCGGCGTATAGACGATTGCGAAGAACCATAGATATGCCGCACCGAGGAATGATCCTGCGACCAAGAACTGACTTGTCTTGTCACCGTAACGCTTGAAGATAAGCATGACACCTGAGAATAAGAAGAGTACGAGGAATGCAAGCCATGCCAAGACACCAGGAATACCGAGGGTGATAAATGAGCTAGGGACTATGCCGTAACCGTAATTGAAATCGATATTCCAGAAAGGAAACTGATTGACCTGAGGATCCTTGTGAAGATTCCATGCTGTTGAGAAACGGTTTGGACCAACACCAAAAATATGTTTGTCCTTGAGTGTTGCAACACCAACACTCCACGTCGAACCAAATGAAGGGCGACCTTCAACAAGATTTACATTATAACGATTGAAATATGACATCTGAGGAAGAGAACCGAGGAAGTTGTATGGATTTGTCCTCAAAGCAATCAAAATGAAGCAGACGCAGACGATGATACCAGCGAGGGGTAAGACCGGAACACGATATGAAACAGTCTTTTCTTCTGTCGTCTGTCTTTTACCAAGTGTAGATGAGAAGCTATATACAAAGAGCAGAAGCATAGCTACACCGATAATGATCCACACCGTAAGATTGTTGACGATCGTGAGGGTTAAGAAGCTCAAGACAAGCATAGCTCTAAGGACATTTTTCACCACGCGCGTGGTTGGAATGAGTTCGTGTGCGCAGAGGCTGACGATAAATACCAATCCAGCAAGAATACCAATATCGTTCCACGAACCAGAAAGATTGGCACTCAAATCGCTAAACACCCCAAGTGTAAGATGTCGCACGCCAAATGAAAGACGTGTGATGAAGAAGAGGGTCGATGCACTTATCGAAATAAGAAAGGTGCCAATGAGCATTGCGGCACGAGAGCGTGTCGTAATGATCAGTGGAATAGCATACAGGAGAATGAAGGCAAGGAGGCCAAAACCAACCGTATCCATATCGAGATCTCCTATGATTCCTTTTGCAGCATGACCAGAGAGAATAGCACTAATAAGCATTACCACAACAATAATGCCAAAGGTGAGCACGCTCCACGACTTGGGCACCGCCACTCTTCCCTCCCTAAGGAAAGAAATAACAAGGGCAATGATGACGAGAATCGTCGAGACAGCGAATAAAAGCATTTTACTCATCCCTGCAATCGTCGGCAATGGGATGATAAAGACTGGTAAGAGAGCTACTAGTAAAGATATTGCTAAAAATGGAACCTTATCTATCCACCTCTGTGATGAAGCAGATGAATCCTGTTGTGTTTGCATATGCGATATTATACATCATCGATTGTAAAAAATTGCATCTACCTGTGTAAAACACAAAACCGCCCTTTAGGGGCGGATTCATGATTGACGTCTGTAAGCCGGATTCTGTTCTATCTCGTCGTAGCTCCGCAAGGAGCGAAGGCGGATATAGGTAACTATATATCTGGGCCTGCGATTGCTCGCAAGCTCGAGCGGCTCTTCCTTTGAAATATCTTTCGATATGTCTCGGGACGCGGCCTTGCATTCAGGTAAGGATTTTGCCGTTTCACCTCGCATTGCTGCGAGCTCGTCTCTGTTCGCACCTCTATCTATAACGGTGGGTGTTACCCACTACCCTTCTCGTCGTCGCTCCTTGCGGAGCCAAGACGAGCGAATGTCCGGACTTTCCTCCCTTTCAGGCTTTCGCCCAAAAGAGCAGCTACCCGACGTACATCTATTATACCACAATTATGGCAACTTTACCAGCTCCTTTTTATGCACAGCATTTTGCATTAAAATCACAATATTGTCGCCTTGATCAGCAATTTCATTTTTAATCACCGATATATCCGATTGCATTACACTAAATTTTCCTTCTAAAACATCGAAACGAGTTTCAAGACGATCGAATCTACTATCCATTTTATCAAGTCGACCATCCATCCTCTCAAACCGATTTTCCATTTTCTCAATACGGCCATCTATTTTTTTAAATCGACTGTCTATCTTTTTAAATCTCTTATCTATTTTTTGAAACTCACTAAACATATCTTTCCTCAAGGAGGAAAAGTGCTCATCAAAATATTTTTTATCCATGCAACAATATGTGATTTATTTTTAATCACACAAGTATGGCAAAAGCACTATGAAGAAACGCTCAAAAAATAATAAAATCTTAGTGCCCTGCCCGCCAATCGTCTATTTTTTTGTGATCTCCCGAAAGCAATACATTGGGAACCTTATATTTTTTCTTTTTATAGGTAAACACCTCCGGCCGAGTATAGACATCACTACTTGCTATCCTCGATTCCTCGAGTGATTCGATATGACCAAGCACGCCCTTGACCTGACGAGAGATAGAGTCAATAAGAAGCATAGCGCCGAGCTCTCCGCCAGTAAGCACAAACGGTCCGACAGAGACATTTTCCATTTTAAATATTTTTTTGACCCGAGCATCTATTCCTTCATATCTTCCGCAGACAACAATAATATCTGTATACTTTTTTGCAGCGGATTTTGCATAGGCTGTATCAAATTGCTTTCCTTGCGGTGAAAGAAAAATAATACGAGTTTTTATTTTTCCTGATTTTCTTTTTTTAGCAGCAGAAAGAGCTTCCTCAATGGCTTTAATCACGGGTTCGGCTTGTATGACCATACCTGGACCGCCGCCATAAGGCTTGCGATCAATGCGATCGTGTTTATTGTCGGCATAGTCGCGAGGATTATAGAAAGAAACTTTTATTTTCTTGTCTTCAATAGCACGTTTAATAATCGATTCTTTGAGATATGAATCGAGAGAATCTGGAAAAAGAGTAATGATATGGTAATTCATGAGCTTCCCTCTTCTTTAGAAAGGGACTGGGGAGGAAGACTAAAGTGACAGATCAGCCATTGCTTCGTCTACCGTCTTGATTGACGAACCTTTCTCTGAACCTTCTGGTTCATTGATCTTGAGATTGACGCGGGCATTGTTTTTCATACCGACAACGCGCAAAAGCGTACGGATAGCCTTGGCGGTATTGCCTGCTCGGCCGATGATTTTGCCCATATCTGCTGGATTGACGGTAAGCGTGAGGAGTACTCCCATTTCGTCGACGGTTCGGACTATTTTGACGTCAGTTGGATTGTCTACAAGCGAAGTGATCACGCTTTCAAGAAACTTCTGATCGGTATCCATGATTGTAAATTACTTTAGTAACTAAGTATTAATTGTAACACGCCATGTTTCTTTGTTAACACGGTCAAAGCGTAACTGTGGAGAATATTACGCGACTGTTTCTGCTGCGGGTGCAGGTGCTTCAGCTTCGGGGGCTGCGGGTGCTGCTGGAGCTTCTGTTGTCTCTTTCTTTATTGGAGTTTTCTTAGGAAGAACGTTGATTTTCTTACCTGTGATGACTTTGCGAGTGATAAGGAGGTTGTGAACAGTATCAGAAAGCTGAGCACCCTTTGAAATCCATTCCTTTACTTCATCAGTTCGGATAACTGCCTGGTCTTTGCGACGAGAATCGTAAGAACCAAGTACTTTTAGGTATTTGCCGCTTTTCGTGCTGTTCTTGGAATCTGTGACTACAAGCCTAAAAGTAGGCTCGTGCTTGCGTCCGGTTCTTTGTAATCGAATCATTAACATAGGTAGCTATGGTAGCAGAAAAACGATAGATGGTCAATATCCAGGTATTTTGTTATAGTCCAAGCAATGAAAAACAAAATCGGCACAATAAGTACCAATGGCAAGGGCTATGGATACGTCACAGATGAAAAGGATATAGGCATTAGAAATGCCAGCCGGACGGTTATTTTGCCTGAATACGTCAACACCGCTCTCCCTGGAGACAAAGTCGAATACATCGTTACTTCAGAGAAAAATAAATATGGTGAAAAAGAAGGTCAGGTCGTCAAAATAGTCGAACGCGCTCGAACACAGTTTGTCGGTACGATTCTTCAAGAAGAAGGTAATGTTATTTTCAAAGCCGACGACCATCGTATCTACGTACCCATGGCCTTGCCCAAAGAAGAGCAAGATGTGGCCATGATCAATAAAAAAGCTCTTGTGGAGTTTGAAAAGTGGGAAAAAGGCATGCCACTTCCCTACATTCATACACTTAAAATCATCGGCAATCGTGGTGAGCATGAAGTAGAAATGCAATCGATCATGCTCGACAAGGGCGTACCAGAAGATTTCCCCGATGCTGTGCTTGCCGAAGCAAAAAAGATCGACAAAGAGCAGCGTATTATTTCGACTGAAGAAAAAAAGTCTCGCCGAGACTTTAGCGCAATCCCTACTTTTACTATCGACCCGATCGATGCCAAAGATTTTGACGATGCTATTTCTCTCAAAAAGATTGGCGATGATCTGTACGAAGTCGGAGTACATATTGCCGACGTTTCTCACTATGTACGACCAGGTACCGCACTCGATGACGAAGCGCTTAGTCGTGCCACATCGATATATATGGTGGATAGAGTTGTTCCCATGCTTCCGGAAATTCTTTCCAATGATTTGTGCAGTCTCAATCCAAAAGAAGAGCGCCGCACCTTCTCTGCTGTGTTTGAAATGAATAGCAATGGTGATATTTCTTCACGCTGGTTTGGAAAATCGATTATCAATTCCCACCATCGCTTCAGCTATGAAGGTGCGCAGGATGTTCTCGATGGCAAATCGGATATTTTTAAAGAAGAAATGTTCACGCTCAATAAACTTGCGTACAAACTGCGAGAAAAGAAGTTCGAAGGCGGAGCAATCGATTTTGATACCGAAGAAGTCAAATTTGTCCTCGATGCACAAGGCGTACCGATCAAGGTAGTAAAGAAAATTCGTGGAGACACACACAAACTTGTCGAAGATTTTATGTTGCTGGCCAATAGAGAAGTAGCAGCATTCCTTTCAAAGGCTCATGAGAAGCAGAATATGAAAGGAATCTATCGCGTCCATGCGAGCCCTGCCGAAGATCGTCTCGCTGATCTTGCCATGCTCTACAAAGCACTTGGCTACGATATTAAAAAGATTCAAACCGCAAAAGATATTACCCGCCTACTAGAAAAAATTGCTGGCACTCCAGAAGAATCACTACTCAAGACTGCGACCATTCGCTCAATGGCCAAAGCCATCTATGCGACGAGCAATACCGGTCATTTTGGTTTGGCATTTGAATATTACACACATTTTACTTCCCCTATTCGTCGCTATCCCGATCTCGAAGTACATCGCCTAATGGACGCAGTGCTTACCGACAATAAGAAAGAAGCGAAGCATGAAATTGCACGACTTGAAAATATTGCTACGCATTCTACAGAAAAAGAAATTGCTGCAGCAGATGCAGAACGCACGTCTATTAAGTACAAGCAGGTAGAGTATATGAGCAAATTTATCGGTCAGGAATTTGAGGGTATTGTTACCGGCGTAACCGAATGGGGCATTTTTATTGAAGAAAAAGAAACAAAGTGCGAAGGACTTGTCAGACTCAAAGAAATGCGCGACGACAAATATATGTTTGAAGAAAAACTATTTCGAGTTGTTGGTACTCGCACAAAGAAAAAAATATCTCTTGGTGATGAAGTGAAATTCAAAGTCATTGCCGCCAATCTCGAAACTCGAACACTCGATTACGCTTTAGTGTAAATAGTGGTACATAAAAAAAGACTCCAGCAATACATACTGGAGTCTACTTCCTGATTTTCGGAGTTCGAATGACAAACATTCCACTGTTTGGAAAATTTGTTTCAGGAGAAATCGAAAGACACATCAGAGTGGAGACACCTTCCTTGGAGTGACAGATCCTGAGGGGAAATTTTTCCCCATCAAGAGATGTCGGACTAGCAACCAACTCTCCAAAATGAGTACCTCCTGGAAGAAGACAGATTCCCCTGGTTATAAAAGCCGTACGTACTGCTTCTGCAACCAATGATGCTGGTGCTCGATCAAAACCACTAAGCGCCTTGGTGGCAAGCATTTTTTGTTGCTTGTCCCAAGATTTACCAACACCATGAAGAGTGAAGTCCATGAGCATGTATTGTGAATCTACATGCACAAGATCTTCTCTATTCATTCCAAGAATTTGTTCCTCCATCGATGAGAAACATCGGACAAAGTCGGAATCCTTTTTGTCCGATTTCTGATCAAGCAGATTCTTGAGATCAAAACCAACGCTGCGAAAAAGATGGAATTTATACTTCAAACTCCTGTTTTTTTCAGCAGCGTGCTCAAGCATAGCAACTGAGTACGGCACCATGCCGTCACTAACCGTAGTGCGCCATGCTTGAGAAACCTCATTGGCACTAATGACGTTCTTTTTTCCAAGAATATCGATAGCGACTGACAGAGGTATCGGAGACTGATTGATCTTGCCAAACCACTTCCTAAAGAGAGTCATATGACCTCCTTTCTTTGTTAAATTTCGGATCTTCGGGCAGCTTACCACAGGCTTCTCCCCTATACACTTTGACAAATATGCTTTTTCTTGCTTTAATGACCTTCCTGGCCCGCCCACGGCGGGTTTAAATATTACTAAAAATGGAAATTCGCAATATCGCTATTATCGCTCACGTCGACCACGGAAAGACGACTCTTACCGACGCTATCATGCGCCAGACCGGCATGGTTGAGGAAGGTGTAACCATGGACTCCAACAAGCTCGAACAAGAGCGTGGTATTACGATTTATGCCAAAAATACGTCTGTTTTTTACAAAGATACCAAGATCAATATCGTTGACACACCCGGTCACGCTGACTTCGGTTCTGAAGTAGAACGTGTACTTCGATCGATCGACTCCGTGCTTCTTATCGTTGACGCTCAGGAAGGTCCTATGCCTCAGACACGTTTCGTATTGAAGAAATCTCTCGAACTCGGACTTAAGCCTATTGTTGTTATCAATAAAATCGACAAGCCAGCTGCCAATCCTGCCCTCGTGCACGATCAGGTCCTTGAACTTTTCATCGACCTTGGTGCAACCAACGATCAACTCGACTTTACGGTCGTCTATGCAATCGGTCGTCAGGGTATTGCTAAGAAAAATCTTGAAGATACATCAGACAATCTCAATCCCCTCCTTGATATTATTCTCGAACAAGTACCCGTAGCATCAAAAGATCTCGACAAACCTCTTGCTATGCAAGTATTCAATCTTGGATATGACAACTTCCTCGGTCGCTTGGCTGTCTGCCGAGTGTATAGCGGTACGATCAAAGACGGTTCAATGGTCTATGCCAAACATCCAGATGGCAAAATGATTTCTGGTCGTCTTACAAAGCTCTACACCTTTGAGGGTGTGACGAAAAAAGAAGTGCCTGAAGTTTCTGCTGGTGATATCGTCATGCTTGCTGGTCTTCCAGAAATTTATATCGGTGAAACAGTATCTGCGACTGCCGATGCTACACCACTCCCTGCTATCAAAATCGACGAACCTACTATCTCGCTCAACTTTCTTGTCAACGACTCGCCTTTTGCTGGCAAAGAAGGAAAATTTGTCACTGGACGACAGATCAGAGAACGCCTTGAAAAGGAAATGGAAATCAACGTTGGTCTCAAAGTAGATTTTACTGGCGAATCGTACAAAGTCTTTGGTCGTGGAGAATTGCACATTGCTATTTTGCTCGAAAATATGCGCCGAGAAGGATTTGAAATGCAGGTCTCTCAACCACACGTCATCATCAAGGAAGAAAATGGTCAGAAAATGGAACCATATGAAGAAGTCATTATCGACGTCCCAGCTGGACTCGAAAGTTCTGTCATTCAAAAGCTTTCATCGAGAAAAGCAATCATGACCAATATGAAGCAGGATCACGGAAACACTGTCCGACTTATTTTCGAAGCACCAACTCGCGGACTTCTTGGGTATCGTGGACAATTTGTCGTCGATACTAAAGGTGAAGGTATTTTCTCAAGTCGGTTTATGGAATTCCGACCATATGCTGGTGAAATCGCTCACACATCGCTTGGCGCCATGATATCTATGGAAGCTGGCAAGGTGCTCGCTTTCTCTCTCGACAATCTCCAACAGCGCGGCATGCTCTATGTCTCACCTGGAGATGAAGTGTATGAAGGCATGATTGTCGGTAACGTTACCAAAGGCGATGATTTGTATGTAAACCCAACCAAGGGTAAGCAGCTTACCAACATGCGTGCTTCTGGATCGGACGAAGGTATTTATCTTACACCTGCTTGGAAACTTTCTATCGAACGCGCCATGGAAATCATGCAAGACGACGAATATATTGAAATCACTCCTATCTCAGTGCGACTACGCAAACAACATCTTACAAAATCAGCTCGAGACAAAGCTGGACGAAAGGCATAAAACAAAAACTCTCCAATCGGAGAGTTTTTGCATATACCAACGAGACGTGTGCCTACATTGGCATTGATGACGACATTGATCCGCCCTTTCCGCATTCGCCACAATTCTTTTTGTGAGTTGCGATTTCGTAGATAGCTGAAACACCGACAAGAACGTAAATGATGCGAGAAAGTGGAGCTGACATTCCACCAAACAAAGCACCGACATCCCAACCAAACAAACCAACCAAAAGCCAATTCACGCCTCCAATTGCGAGGAGGATGAATGTAAGCGTGTGTAATTTTTTCATATATATGAAGCCGTTGATTAATACGACCTAATGGTTACATTATAGCGCAAATAAAAACTCTAAAATGTTTCTTCGATCAGACTGTGTACAACTCTTTTTATCTATTTTATTTCTTTACTTCCTTCTCGATTGCTGGAGCAGTATCTGTTTGTATGAGTCTAAATTTCACTCGGCCGATTTCTTGTCCATTTTCAGTGAGAATCCTGACTCTCCAGAGTCCTGGTTCAATCGTTGTTTTAAGCGAATAGGCTCTGAAGCCACCATCGCGTCCACCGACAATCGGCAGGGATACTTCATCTCTCGAAACCCAACGCCTCTGTCCAACATCAAAATAATCCCATTGATGCACAATACGCAAACCAAACTTGGCCGGAGAAAAGACTGCTGAGTATGCAAAGATTCTATCTCCTGGTACATGATGATATGTTTCACTAAGTCTCAAAAAGTCAGTTACCTTTTTCAAAGTACTTCGCTTTTCATAGCTCACTACATAGTCACCGTCGATATTTCTTTCTACCAAATGATACATGCCGACATCTTGTAGTGTAAGAGGAATTGGTGGAATAAGATTGGTAAAATATAAAAGATTGATAATTATAAAAATAGAACCAATACTTGCTGCCAAAATCTTTCTATTGTTTTTAAATCTTTCGTGACTGGCCTTTTTGAGGGCGTAGAGGAATATAGACAAGATAATAAGACTGATCAGTCCGCTGAGTAGAAATATCGGTGTTCCAATCCTTCGCACAAAGAGTGGCACTAGAAATATAGAAAATGAATAGACAGCAAAGAAAAAGATGCTGATCTGAAAGCTCAAGCGCACATAATGCTTCTTATAGAGTTCATTGGAGACAAAAATAATGACAAGCAGTAAGAGAAACGGCCAACTCAGTGCCAATGTCGCGCTTCGGAAATAAAAGATGAGGAATGAGCTGAACAATCCTCCGAAACAAAACTGCATAACCATAATAGTCCAGAAACGCATCCTGACTTCCGTCTCAGTATCAACTGGTGATTCCTTCTCTTTATAATTGAGATAAATAATACACAGACCACCTACGAACAATAGACAGCATATCCAGAGATTTTCCAATATATAGTCGACACGACGCAGAGTCAGTGTGTCGAAGATGAAACCACCAAAGAGTGAGGCCGACGATATTCGTCGTTCGTATTTTTCATACCATGCTCGAACTATCTGAAATCGGGAAGGCATTTGCTTTATTATGCACCAAATATCCTTTGATTGACAATTGTATTTTAAATATGTAGCTTAATGGTGGGTCTTATACGCACCGTTTTTTTACAAAGGAGTAGTCATGGTCACTACGAAGACTCGGACACCGGCACGTTCAAAAGTGAGATTCGAACTTTGCTCGACGTGTCGATGTCACGGCCACATCATCTTGGCAGATGGTACACATGACGTAGAGGCGTGTTCTAAGCAGCACGTCCATCAAAGAATCAACAAACTTTTTTCTGAAGGACGACTGAACCAGACCGATGCCGACATGCTCGCAGATGGAATCGTGGATATTTCTCTGCGCGACATACTTTCGTCGGGAGATATCAACAAATTAGCGAAGGATATTGCATACCTTCCTAATACTAGCAAGTGCAGCGAATTCTTCGCTTTCTTGAAGAAAGCGACGGCTCCGATACCAAAGTGACTCCCTTCCGATTCCCCAGACATCTGTCTGGGGGATTTTTTATATAGAAATTTATACAGCAATATGTATTTTCTCTCGTCGAATATTGAGCGCAAGTGCAGGTAAACCTATTTCCCTACCAATATCTTCAGCCAGGACACGCATATAGGTACCCGATGAACAATGTATTACAAGTGTTGCTGTCACAAATTCTTTTTGAGTATTTTTTTCAAAAAATTCAGACCATTTTTCTAAAATATCTTTTTGTCTGAAATTGCCTGAAACAGAATCTATCTTTTCTTTAATTATTTTTTGCAATTTTTTGGCATCTATCGCAGACACTCCTTCATTTTCTATTGAATAGATATGTATTCTCTTTTCACTTGGATCTGGAATCTCTTCGTTGAGAACCTTTTTAATATTTCTTGAAGAATAGGCTGGAAATGTCTGCTGATGCTCACCGATAAATTTCTTTGAGGTTTCAGTCACTACCTGTTCAAACTGCTTTTTATCAATATTGACCGGGCAAAAGACTTGCTTGATCTTGCCCAAGACGTCCCCTGTATCGGTCGACATGCCAAACAACACGTCGATCTTATACGTCTTATCAAACCTCATATATTCAGTCTTATGCTTGCAGGCATCGTCTACAAGCACCAAGAGCTCTCCAGTGGCCAGCGGGTCCAAACGACCTGCATATGAGAGCTTGGAGCGCTTGAGCTCCGGACGCTCTATACGGAGGCGATTTAGGGCTTCCAGGGGTGTTTCTCCGGCTTTTTTGTCCAATATAAGGTATCCAACCTTGCCTATTTCCTTATCTATTTGTGATAATGCCATATTTTGGCTACAATCTAACACATGAATGAATCTTCCAATAATACAGAAATTTCTACAGAAAGTTACAAGGGTGTCAGAGATTTTTACCCCGAAGAGATGTTTATCCAGAAATATATGTTCGATACTATGCGTCGGTCAGTGGAACGATTCGGATATGTCGAATATGGAGCATCAATTCTTGAACCAAGCGAGCTCTACAAGGCAAAATCGGGCGATGAAATCGTCAATGATCAGACATATACCTTCAAGGATCGTGGCGATCGCGACGTGACGCTCCGTCCAGAAATGACTCCAACTGTTGCCCGCATGGTCGCGGCTAAAAAGCGCGAATTACCTTTTCCTCTTCGCTGGTATTCGATTCCAAATCTTTTTAGATATGAAAAACCGCAAAAAGGCAGACTGCGAGAACACTTTCAACTCAATGTAGACATTTTTGGTATCACACACTTAGAAGCAGACAAGGAAATTATTGCTGTCGCGGCTGAAATCATGAAAGCATTTGGTGCCAAAGACACCGACTATGAGATCCGTGTTTCAAATAGAAAAATGCTCGACTACGTCTTCGCTGAAGTCTTCAATCTTGGTGATGAAGATCGATATACGCTGACAAAATTGCTCGATCGAAAGAATAAAATCGCATTTGAAGTCTTCAATACCGAGGCAGAAAAAATTCTTGGTGAAAACACCGAAGGATTCATAGAACTTTTTGGTAAAAGAAATATCAAAGAATTTAAGGCTATTATCAATGATCGTTTCCGATCGATTGCTTTTGGAGTCGATGAACTTGAAAAAATGATTGAGGAGCTCAAGGTTATTGGTATCGACAATGTATTTTTTGATCCTACCCTGACCCGAGGCTTCGACTACTATACCGGTGTTATTTTCGAAATCTTTGATACCAATACCGCCAATTCCCGCTCGCTCTTTGGCGGTGGACGCTATGACGATCTCCTATCGATCTTCGGCAGTGAGCGTGTGCCCGCAGTCGGATTTGGTATGGGCGATGTCACACTTCAAGATTTTCTCGCTACACGCGATCTTTTGCCTAAATACAAACCCACAGCCGATCTCTATATTGCTCGAGCCGATGGCGCTACTCAAAAAGAAATCGATATTCTTGCTGCAAGCCTGCGATCAAAAGGACTCAATGTCGCCGTCGACATTACCGATAAAAAAGTCGGCGATCAGATAAAAAAAGCTTCGAAAGATAGCATACCGTTTAGCATCGTCGTCGGCGAATCAGAAATCGCATCAAAACAATACAAACTCAAAGATATGCATTCGGAGAAAACGAGTGAAGTATCCGAAGAGGAACTTATCAAACACATTATCGAACAACGTTAATATGAAGTACGTTGCTTTTGATATTGAAACAAGGAATATTTTTCAGGATGTCGGCCGAGCTGATCCGGTCTTGCTCGATATCTCTGTGGTCTGTATATACGATTCATCGACTGATAAATACCATTCATTTCTTGTAGAAGAATTGCCCAATCTCTGGCCTATTTTAGAAAAGACAGAAATGCTTGTCGGATACAACTCTGATCATTTTGATATTCCTATTCTCAACAAATACTATGCTGGCGATCTTACCAAAATCAAAAGCTTGGATCTTCTGAAAGAAATCCGAGACTCAATAGGACGTCGCGTCAGGATGGATCAAGTGGCCGAAGCGACACTTGGCAAAAAGAAAAGTGGTCATGGCTTGCAGGCAGTGGAGTGGTGGAAAACAGGTGAAATCGATAAGATCAAAAAATACTGTCAAATGGATGTGAAAATTACCAAAGAGCTTTTTGAATATGCACTTAAGAATAATGAGCTACTATTCAAAGAAGATGGTAAGAAAAATAAAATTCAACTCGACACTTCGAAATGGCTTGAGGTCAATGAACATGCCATGACCCATACCCTTGGCTTTTAGGCTTCTTTTTTATCATGATATAATATCGGCATTATGGAACCCACAAATACACCCCCACAGCAAAATTCATCACTTATTATTGCTATCGCTATCGTCGTCGCCGGACTCATGATCTCCGGTACACTTATTGCCAAAAGTTTTATCGACAATGGTAAGAAAGTTGCTCAGAATCCTACCGATATTGAAAACCAACAGGTCAATATAGAGCCTGTTACCAACAAAGATCATATTCTTGGCAATCCAAATGCAAAAATACTCTTTATAGAATACTCAGATACCGAATGTCCATTCTGCAAACAGTTCCACACTACTCTTCAGCAGCTCGTTTCAGAACTCGGTACCAATGGCGACGTAGCGTGGGTATATCGACATTTCCCACTTTATAAAGGCTCTGAGACTCGCCCACCACTTCACTCAAAAGCTGGCAAAGAAGCTGAAGCTACAGAATGTGCAGCAGAACTTGGTGGCAATGAAAAGTTCTGGGCATATACAGACAGACTCTATGCGATTACTCCATCGAACAATGGTCTCGATCACAATAAGCTCTATGAAATCGCTGCGACAGTAGGCCTCAGTGCTGATCAATTCAAAACATGTCTCGATAGTGGTAAATACGCTCAGAAAATATCTGATGCATACGATGCAGCTATCATCGCTGGTGCTCAAGGCACCCCATACAGTGTCATCCTTGATACACGATCAGGCAGGACTATTCCCCTCGATGGCGGCGCACTTCCATATCTCACGCTCAAGACAATTATCCAATCAATATTGGCAAACTAGGAATTTGAAAAGGAATTAAAAAAGGGGACTCAGTCCCCTTTTTTGTTATTTAAAATTTCAGAGATTTTGCCAGCTGACAATATTCGCACGACTCGTCTTCGCAGACATGTGAAATGAAACTCAGAGAGGTTATTTCACTTGCCACTCTTTTGATCACGGCTTGCAGTGCTTCTACTTCTTCATCTGTTATGACAAATGCTTCCCTGTGATGATTACCCTTTTCATCGGGTTCGACAAAATCGATTACCCCTTCCTTGAATCGATAAAACTTACTGAGATCGGCACTTGAGATAAGTATTTTGTAAAATGTCAGCTGACGCAAATAATCTCCGCTCGCATCTTTGGTTTTACCCATAATATGATTCCTCGTTTTTGGCGAGCCGGTCTTGTAGTCAACCACTGTTAGTTCGCCATTGTCATGCAAATCTATCCTGTCGAGATTGCCCCTGAGTTCTATTCCATCGATCTCAGTGGTGATTTTAAATTCTACTTTCATATCCTTTTGCCAGTTGGCATGCTTGAGATATATACCAAGTGCGTCGCTACCGCGCTTTTTGAGTTCATTGAAATCGCGCTCGGTCAAAGGTAATCTTTCCAATCCTCGCTCAAAATAGCCTATTACTTTTTTTTCTTCTACATTGCCATCTTGCAAAAAATCTTTTGCCGCATACCGGAGTGCTTCGTGAATGGCCGTACCATAGAGTTCAGGTTTCGACTTCATAGCTGGAATACATAGCAGATTCTTGAAGAAATATTCCCACGGACATGTCAGATAGTTGTTGAGAGCGGTCACCGAAAGTCCTTGATCATGAAACAGGCTTTCAATATAGTGACGATACTTCTCCATTCTTTCTGTTTGATCTTCGTCTTTTTTCTGTGAAGCTTCAGGTAATTTTCTTTCTTCAAGGGATACTTTTGAGAAATGTGTTTCGCCTATTTCTTCAATAAACGGCACTGGAAAAAGTTCTTTACCATCGAGTGCATGTCGCTCATAACCAATGATTAAAGCATGTCGAGCACGAGTCATAGCTACGAAAAACAATCTTCTATCATCTTCTAGCGACGTATCTTTATTGGTATCAGTGTTGATACCTGGCAAATGAAACAGTTTTGGTAAGCGCTTATTGCTCCAATGTCCGTCAGTTGCATTGATGATGTACACAACATCAAATTCAAGACCTTTTGACCGATGTGCTGTCATGAGCTGCACACCGACCTTGGCAGTAGCCTGAGAGCGAATAGGCACCTTGTGGCTTCGTATACGATCGATATGAGCGGTAAAATCGGCTATCGTAGCGTGTTTATTCCGAAGGACGAAACGCTCGCATTCGTGCAAAACCACTCGAACCTTGTCAGCTTTATCATGATTCTTACTATGAAAAAGAATATGCTTCATGAAGCCAAAATCATGCATAATACTTTCGATCACATCACAGAGCGATTCATTGTGAGCACGTCGAGCAAAATGAATGAGCTTTGCATGCAGCTCTGGCATTTCTTTTTCAATGACCTTTTGAATACTTGTGCGGCTTGTCCGAGCTTCGACGATCATGCTCATAGCTTTTTCGAGCGGAATATCAATAAAATCAAAAAGCAAAATCTTGGCTACATATTCTTCTTCATTGAAATGCGCAAGACAATTGAGTAGATCAATGAGCCTACTAATATCCCTATCATCAAAAATATTGTTGTCCGAAGCGACACTATAAGTAATATCTGCAGTCTCCAAAAATCTGACTATTCTGTCAGCATCGCTGTTGTCACGATAGATAAGCGCAATCTCTTCGGGCTTAATACCTGCCTCCAGTCTTTTTTTAATATCAGTAGTTATATATCGATACTCTTCGTCTTGGTCTGGTGCTTCTAGTATGGTTATTTTATCAATTGCTTCGAGCTGTGATCGTAGTGGAGCAATAAGATCAGAATCAACAATAGGATTTTTAATAATCAGCTCATGCGAGCTATCGAGGATCGGCTGAGATGAACGATAGTTTTCCTTGAGCACAACAACTTTTGTATCAGGATATCTTTTTTTAAATGAAAGAAAGTTTTCAAGCGATGCACCTTGGAATCTATACACCGCTTGTTTGTCGTCTCCTACCACGAAAATATTGGGATTGGGATGAAATGAAGCCAATAGATCGACGAGTTTATTTTGTCCGCCATTGGTGTCCTGATATTCATCGACTAAAATATACTGATACCTCTCTTGCAACAATCTTAGAAATTGCTCGTCGGATTGCATGGCTTTGGCAACTTCTATGATCATGTCTTCAAAATCATAGATTTTCTTTTCCCTAAGCTTTTGCTCGTAGAGATCAAAAACTTTTTGAAGTTCGAGATTTTTCTCTATTTTTTCTTGGAGAGCAATATATTCTGCTTTTATCTTTCCTTTGTAAGCACCCTTTATATGCACTTTGTCTTGAATAGCGTCGTATTTTTTCTGCTGATCTTGGACATATGATAAAAAGGTTTCAGGAGTATATCCTTCTCGCTTTATCGATTGAATAGCAGACAAGACAGGTTTTACATAATACAGAGGATCGCCAGATGGACGCAGCTTGGCCCATTCTCCTGCTACCAAAATCTCTTCAATGAGACTAATCCTATCCATATCACTTGCCGATTCCCCACCAATAATTCTTGGAAACGAATCTGGAAATTCCTGAATGCGATCATTGGCAAAGGCATGAAAGGTATAAATAGGAATCTGATATGCTCTTGTGCCAATAATAGAGATCAAACGCTTGCGCATAGCTTTGACTGCAGATTCAGTAAAAGCAATTGCCAATATCGAACCTGGAGCAGCATCAGTCTTGAGTAAAATATTTGCTATACGCAGCGATAGTATCTGTGTTTTGCCCGTACCAGGTCCAGCCACAACCATTACCGGTCCTTCGACAGTATCGACGGCTTCTTTCTGGGCTTTATTGAGTTTTTTATAGAGATTTTGGAATAAGTCGCTCGTCGGCATAGGGCTATTATTGCATATTCAGGCTGTTTTTAATAAAAAAATAGACTTGTTTTTTGAGGGTATTTAAGTAGGATAGTACCAGTCTTGTACCAACAGAAAGGAAACAATGAAAGAACCAGAGGTTGCGTTGATTTACATAGCTTGGGAGCCAGGCAAAGAAATGCGGCTTGAACCACAAGTCTTTGCAGAGACTGGCAAAGGTCTTGCTGGCGATCGCTATTACAAGGGCAAAGGAAATTGGGAGAAAATGAATCCTGGAAATAGACAGGTGACCCTGATTGAGTTTGAAGCCTTCCATGATGCAAAAGGTGTACTGGGCATGTTTAGACCCGTCGATTCACGCCGCAACATCGTGACCCAAGGCGTCAGACTCAACGATCTTGTTGGCAAACAATTTGCAATCGGTGGAAGAGTCCGCATGCGCGGAGTAGCATTGTGTCCACCTTGCGATCGGGTGGATCAACTCTGCCGTAAGAACGGCTTCAAGAAACTATTTGAAGGCAAGGGTGGTATCATCGCCGAAGTTCTGACCGACGGCATCATTACCACCGGCAGCAGAATACTCATCTGATCGCCCACAACACAAAACACCCAGCATTCGCTGGGTGTTTTTTTATTTATTTAAAAATAGTTCTTAAGTTTATTGACCTTGTCATGCTGACGAATCTTTTCGTGAGCCTTGGCTTCAATCTGACGAATACGTTCTCGAGTAACACCAAACTTCTTACCTACTTCTTCGAGCGTATGTTGTATGCCGTCAATAAGACCATGACGAAGTTCGAGAATCTTGCGTTCTTTCTCAGGAAGATCATCGAGAATTTCTCTGACCTGGTCGCTTATAATACGACGTGAAGATTCTTGATCTGGAGAAAGAATCTTGTCATCAGAGACAAAATCACCGAGTGTTGATTTTTCATCATCTTCGCCCACAGGACTTTCGAGAGAGACAGTGTTTTGATCGATCTTTTCTATGGTATATATTTTTTCTATATCAAGACCCATTTCATTGGCAATTTCTTCTGGGAGCGGATCGCGGCCAAGATCTTGAGAAAGCCGTCGTACCACCTGCTTATACTTGGCAATGGTTTCTACCATGTGCACCGGCACACGAATAGTGCGAGATTGGTCGGCCAAAGCACGCGTAATAGCTTGTCTGATCCACCATGTCGCATAGGTCGAGAACTTGAATCCTTTATTCCAATCAAATTTATCTACAGCTTTAAACAAACCAAGATTTCCTTCTTGAATAAGGTCAAGAAGGGTGAGATCAGGAGAGCGACCGACGTACTTTTTGGCAATCGAGACTACGAGACGCAAGTTGGCACGAGCCAAAAGATTTTTGGCCTCCATATCACCTTTTTCAATACGCTTAGCAAGCTCTCGCTCGTCGCCCGCAGAGATGAGCGGATACTGACCAATTTCCTTGAGATAGATCTGGATGGAATCGTGCGACTCGCTTTCCCTGCTGCCGTATTTTCGGCTTATTTCTTTTTCTTCTGTGCCAAAATCGAGAAGACCACCACCTTCGAGAATATCGATACCAGCTGTAGAAAGCTTGTCATAGAGCGAATCCAGGAAATTGATATCGTCTTCTATGTTTGGGAATTCCTTGAGAATTTCATCGTAGGTTACAAATCCCTTTTCTTTGCCACGAAGGACAATCATATCAGCCTTTTCGGCCATAGCCTTTGGAGAAAGGACCTTCTTCGCCTTCTGAGCTTTCGAAGGTGCAGGCTTCTTGCTCACCTTTGCAGGGCGCTTTTTAAGACTCTTCTTGGCGCTTTTTTTGGCAGTAGCAGGGGATTTCTTCGGCGCTTTTTTAGTTTTTTTGGTCTTCTTCATAATAGCGTGATTATAATTGTTTTTTTAATGTATGCAATTGCATTGAAATGTCTTGGCACGTTTTTAGCAAGGTTTCAAGTTTGGCTTGATCCTTGGCTGCTTCAGCTCTCTTGAGCTCCATCATGGTCTCAGCGAGTGATTGCTTGAGATACTCTTCATGAAGATTGCGGACCAATTCCTGAATTTCTCGCTCTATATTCTGAGCATTTTGGAAAGAAGCCTCGGCTTCAAACTGAAGCGCTTCCCTTTCCAAATCAATAATCCCGTCGAGCTTCTTAATGAGCTTATCATCAATAATCTTAAGCTTTTCCCTGAGCTCTTCGGGCGATTTGGACCAGACCAAGAGTGCAGCCATTTTGCGTTCGATCATATCGAGACGATTGGCTTTATGAATGTTCTCTACAGCATTGTTCTTTCCAAGAGCCAGACTTTCTACCACTTCTATTCGAGCCAATGACTCTGCAAGTATCTTTTCTGCTACACCCGACTGCAACGATACAATACTCAAGAAATACGACTGTTCGATAGGACTTTGAAGAGCTGCTATATACGGTAATACATCCGACTCTATCCTTTTATTGCGTGCCCGAGGATCACTTTCTATCATTGCTTTCTTGAGTTGGTATTCAATGATATGGAGTTCGTGCTTAAGCGCTTCGACCCAGAGATCAGGTTTTTCCTTTATAAGATCAGCCGGGTCCTTGCCGCCTTGTATAGAAACCACTTTGACTTCCATATCCTTGGCCAAGGCAATCTGCCATGCGCGTTCGCTGGCTCGCTCTCCGGCAGTATCAGCATCAAATGCTAATATGACTTTTTTAGCAAAACGCCTAAGCATATCAATATGCTTTTCAGTCAGTGATGTGCCTGAGACAGCAACCGTATTGGTCACTCCTGCCTGATGACTCATGATGAGATCCATTTGACCTTCGACGAGTATTGCCGCTTCCTGCTTTTTTATCTCAAGCTTAGCTTTGTCAAAACCAAACAAGAACGATGACTTGTCGAAGAGTGCCGTCTCCGGACTATTGAGATATTTGGCAGCATTGGCTTCGTCGCCAAATATTCTTCCGGAGAAACCGATTACCCTACCGCTAATATCAAAAAGCGGAAACATAATCCTGCTTCTAAATCGATCGTATTGTTCGCCTGGCTTTTTTTCAGAAGGTTTAGAGAGTCCGGCTTTTTCAATGAGCGATTGATTGTAACCCTTACCCTTGAGCGCATCGGAGAGCGCCGTCCAATCATCTGGTGCGAAACCAATCCTCCACGCCTTGATGGTAGCTATGGTCATACCGCGATCAACAAGATATTTTTGAATATCCTTGCGCTCGGCGAGTTGCTTCTGATAATACAATGTCGATCGCTCCAAAATTTCATAGAGAGCATCTTTCTCTGTTCTATTTTCTGGAACTTGATTGGTCAATTGTATACCTGCACGTTCAGCTAGAGTTTTGAGTGCACCCAAGAAATCGAGATGTTCGAATTCTTCGACAAAGGTAAAGATGTCACCCTTGGCTCCGCAACCAAAACAATAGTAAGAACCGCGTTCCGGAGAAACGAAAAAAGAAGGGGACTTTTCTGAATGAAAAGGACATCGGCCTTTGAGTCTTCCTCCACCTTTTTCCAATTTGACGTACGCACCAACCACCTCCTCAATAGGCAGTTTTTCTTTGATGCGCTCTACGTCTGATGCCATTGAGACTTATTTTATATCATCCGCGTCTTCCCTGCTTGGCTGCATTGCGTCGAGCTTCTTCTGTAGATCCTTGATCATGTCATGCTTCGGACTGCCTGCGAAACCAGTACCTGCAGGAATGAGTCGGCCGATAATAACGTTTTCCATGAGACCCTTGAGATCGTCTTCTTTTCCACGAACGGCGCTGTCGATAAGGACACGAGTCGTGTGTTGGAATGACGCTGCTGAAAGGAAGCTCTTTCGTGTGAGCGAGACTTCAGTGATTCCCATAACCGCAGCTGTAGCCTTGGCTTCTGTACCACCCTTGGCACGCACACGCTTGTTTTCGATTTCGAAGTTTGCGTTTTCTACTGTATCTCCAATTGAGAATACGGTATCACCTGGTTCTTCGATAACTGTTCGAGAGAACATCTGTCTGACGATAACCTCAATGTGTTTTCTTGAGATCGCTTCACCCTGCAAGTCATATGGCTTGGTGACTTCAGAAATAATATAGTTCTGAGCTTTTTCTCTTCCACCATATTTGAAGACTTCATCGATAGAAGCAGTACCATCGGTAATAACATCTCCTTTTTCAACCTTGTCGCCTTTTGCGACAAACACTGTTCGGCCAATTGGTACTGTGTATTCAACGTCAGCCTTTTTCTTAGACTTACCTGCTTCATCAGCAAGAATAGTAATTGTCTTCTCTTTTCCTTCTTCTTTAATATCTGTGATTGTACCCGTAACGTGAGCAACAGCTGCAGGAAGTTTTGGTTCGCGCATTTCGAAGATTTCTTCGACACGTGGAAGACCTTGTGTGATGTCTCCTGTTGCCGATGCCGCACCGCCGGCGTGGAAGGTACGCATCGTGAGCTGTGTACCAGGTTCACCGATAGCTTGTCCGGCAACCGTACCGACTGCTTCACCGAGTTCTACGAGCTTGTCGCGACCGAGGTCGGTACCATAGCATCGTGCGCAAAGACCCTCGACTGTCTTACATGTCATAGGAGAGCGTACTGATACAGCCTGTACTCCTGATTCGTCGATCTTTTCAGCATCGTCCTTGGTAACCAAATGACCTTTCTTGAAGATAATATGATCCTTTGAATCGACAATATCCTCGGCCAAAATGCGTCCTCGAACATTTTTTGAGAGCATGTTCATACCTGTAGCATTTTTCTCTCTCTTGATAACAATACCTTCTTTTGTTCCGCAATCATCTTCGCTAATGACGACATCTTGTGCAACGACGAAGAGCTTACGAGTGAGATAACCAGCCTTGGCAGTGTTGAGAGCGGTGTCGGTCAAACCTTTTCGAGAACCGTGAGTAGTAATGAAGTATTCAATCGGCGTAAGACCTTCTTTTGAACAAGAAAGAATAGGGAATTCAATCGTCTCTCCTTGGGTGTTGGCAATAAGACCTTTCATTCCGGCCATCTGAGTGATCTGAGATGTCGAACCTCGGGCACCAGACTGAATCATGTCATGTACTGAACCCTTTGAGTCGAGTGTTGAAGGAATAACCTTTTCAATCTGACTTTTTGCGTCATACCAAATCTCAAGAGTTTTTCTCTTGCGCTCTTCAGCAGAAAGCAAACCTTCATTGAACTGATCAATGACCTTGCCAGCTTGAGTTTTTGAAGCAGCAATAATACTTCCCTTTTCTTTTGGAATCTGAACATCATCGATACCCCATGTCACGCCCGACATAGTGACGTATTTGAAGCCGAAGTTCTTTACGCGGTCGAGAATTTCTGGAACCTGATTGAGACCATATCGGTTTATAAGATCATCGACGATAGATGCCATCTTCTTTCGAACAATTTCATCATTGATATAAGGATAGTCTGATGGAAGAACATTGTTGAAGAGAATGCGTCCAACCGTTGTTTCAAACATTGTACCTGGCTGCATAGCTGCAAATTTTGGACTATCCGGTGCCTGAATCTTGATCTTGGCACGGATGGCAAGCTCGCCGAAGTTGTAGGCAATAATAGCATCCTGTCCTGTCGCAAAGTATTTACCTTCACCCTTTTCGCCTGCAACTGATTTTGTCATCCAGTAGCAACCAAGAATAATGTCGAGCAATTTTGCCGAAACAGTAGGTTCTCCTGAACCAGGCTTGAGAATGTTTTTGTCTGAAGCCATGATTTCCTGAGCTTCGAGCTGTGCTTCTTCTGAAAGCGGCACGTGTACGGCCATCTGGTCTCCATCGAAGTCAGCGTTGAACGCTGTACATACCATAGGGTGAACCTGAATAGCATTACCTTCGATAAGCACTGGCTGGAAAGCCTGAATACCAAGACGGTGAAGTGTTGGAGCTCGGTTGAGGAGGACGTATTTGCCTTTGATCACATCTTCGAGAATAGCCCAGACTTCTGGTACTCCATCATCGATAAGCTTGTTGGCACCACGAATGTTGTAGACCAATTCCCTCTTGAGAATTTCAGAAATAACGAATGGTCGGAAGAGTTCGAGGGCCATGAACTTTGGAAGACCACACTGATTGAGTTTGATCGTAGGACCGACGACGATAACCGATCGGCCAGAATAGTCGACACGCTTACCCAAAAGGTTTTGACGGAAAAGACCGCGCTTCGATTTGAGGTTGTCAGAAAGTGATTTGAGAGCGCGGCGTTGTGCGAGGCTCTGGGCTCCAGAATTTGAATTGGCATTTCGAATCGAATTGTCGATAAGAGCATCAACTGCTTCCTGAAGAATACGCTTTTCATTTCGCAAGATCACATCAGGCGCATTGATTTCCTTGAGCTTCATCAAACGATTGTTACGGTTGATGACACGACGGTAAAGGTCATTGACGTCAGATGTCGCATAGCGGCCACCATCGAGAGCAACCATCGGACGAAGTCCTGGAGGAATAACTGGAATACGAGTCAGGAACATCCATTCTGGACGAATGTTTGATTTATCCATAGCTCGGAGAACCGATAGACGCTTGTTGATTTTTTCAGACTCAAGAGAGCTTGCCTTTTCGAGACGCTCTTCGAGCTGTTTCTCGAGCTTTTTAAGATCGAGGTTTCTGAGAATATTGTAAATTGCTTCCGCACCGATGCCTGCTTCGAAGAGTGTGCTGTATTTGACTGAGTAGTTGTGATACTGGATTTCATCGAGCACGATACCTTCCTTGATACCTTCAATATCCTTTTTAGTTGTTACCAAAAGTTCCTTGAATGCTTCTTTGCTCTTTTCGTCCTGAAGTGTTGAAACCTTTGATCGGTATTCAGAATCAAGATCCTTGAGAACACGAGCGCGCTCGCCTTCATTGACCTTGGTAATGATGTACCCAGCAAAGTAGATAACCTTTTCAAGATCAGCAACCGTCATACCTAGGATAGTACCAATACGAGATGGCATTGAACGCAAGAACCAAATATGCGAAACTGGTGTCGCAAGATCAATATGACCCATGCGCTCACGTCGCACGATAGAGCGAGTGATTTCTACTCCGCATTTTTCGCAGACAATACCTTTGTATCTGATACCACGGTATTTACCACAGTAACATTCATAATCCTTGTCCGGACCGAAGATTTTTTCGTCGAAGAGACCGCTCTTTTCGCTTCGCTGTGTGCGGTAGTTGATAGTTTCTGGCTTAGTGATCTCGCCATATGACCATTCCTTGATGCGCTCAGGAGAAGCAACCTTGAGAACGATGGTGTCGAAATCGTTGGTCGTGTATTTCTTTTTCATTATTTTTGTACTCATATATTTGTGTAGATTAAGGATGGATTATGAATTGGTCTGATCTTCATCCTGTTCTGGCGACCTTTTTGTTTCCAAATCGATGTCGAGTGCAAGACCCTTCATGTTTGCAAGAAGCACGTTGAACGATGCTGGAAGATTTGGAGTCTTGATGCGCTCGCCTTTGACGATCGAATCAAATGCCTGTGATCGGCCGATAATATCGTCCGACTTAATCGTGAGCACCTCGCGCAAGTTGTGCGCAGCCCCGTGGCCAAGAAGTGCCCACACTTCCATTTCTCCAAATCGCTGACCTCCCTGCTGTGCCTTACCTCCAAGCGGCTGCTGGGTGATAAGAGAGTAAGGACCAATCGAACGCATATGGAGTTTGTCTTCAACCATGTGGTGAAGTTTGAGAATATACATGTAACCGATAGCAATATCCTGATCAAATGCCATACCGGTGCGACCATCGAGAAGTTTTACTTTTCCGCTTTCAGGATAGCCAGCCTTTACCAATTCTGTTTTGATTTCACTGTCAGTTGCTCCACAGAAAGGTGGCACAATAGCCTGATAACCAAGTGTGTTTGCAGCAAGACCAAGGTGCATTTCAAGAATCTGACCGAGGTTCATACGGCTCGGCACGCCAAGTGGTGTGAGAATCACGTCGACTGGTCGGCCATCTGCTGTATATGGCATATCTTCTTCTTTAAGAATTGTTGAGATCACACCCTTGTTACCGTGACGTCCAGCAAGCTTGTCTCCAACCTGAATATTTCGCAGTTGTGCCACTTCAATATGAATGCGCTTGATAATACCTGATTCGAGACGATCGCCTTTTTCTCGTGAAAATACTTTTACTGAAATAACGCGACCTCGTTTGCCATTTTCAAGACGCTTAGAAGTGTCTTTGACATCGCGAGCCTTTTCACCGAAGAGTGACCGCAAGAGACGTTCTTCAGGAGTAAGCTGTGTCTCGCCTTTTGGAGTAATTTTACCAACAAGAATGTCGCCTGGTCGAACTTCAGCACCAACTCGTACTACACCTTCTTCATCGAGGTTCTTGAGTTTGAGTTCGCTAACGTTTGGTATGTCGGGAGTGGTGACTTCTGGACCAAGTTTGGTATCGCGCACGTTGACTGCAAATTCTTCAATGTGAATAGAAGTAAATTTGCTGTTCTTTACGACACGTTCAGAAAGAATAATAGCGTCTTCGTAGTTTGAACCGTGCCATGTCATGAACGCTACAAGCATGTTCTGACCAATGGCAATCTGACCATCGACAGATGATGAGGTGTCGCCAAGTACTGCACCCTTTTTAACCTTATCGCCAACATTAACGATTGGGCGCTGGTGGAAAGCAGTGAAGCCGTTGGTTCGTGAGTAATTGATGAGTTTGTATTCTTTTTCCTTACCCTTGCCGTTTTTGACAATAATATGTCGAGCGTCGGCAGCAGTGACGGTACCATCTTCTTCAGAAATGATCACTCGGCCGCTGTATTTGCCAGCCATGTGCTCAATACCTGTGGCAACAAGCGGAGCTTCAGGCACGATACAAGGTGTAGCCTGTTTCTGCATGTTCGATCCCATCAATGCTCGGCTGGCATCATCGTGGTTGAGGAATGGAATCATGGCCGTCGCAATAGAAAAGGCTTGGTGAGGCGCAATGTCTATATATTGTACTTCGTCTCGAGGCACTTCTTTTGGCTCACCGGCGTATCGAACTTCGATAACATCCTGTGAAATCTTGCCACTGTCATCAGAATCTACTGCAGCATGGGCAATGTTGTAACCTTCTTCTTCAAGAGCATTGAGATAGACGATTTCGCCTGTGATCTTACCCTTTACTACTTTTGCATATGGAGTTTCAATCATTCCGAAATGATTGAGTTGAGCATATCCGCACAAACGCAAGATAAGACCAATGTTTGGACCTTCTGGTGTGTGAATAGGGCAAAGTCGTCCATAGTGAGATGGATGCACGTCGCGCACTTCATAGCCTGCACGTTCACGTGTAAGACCTCCAGGACCAAGAGCAGAAAGCGTGCGCAAGTGTTCGAGCTCAGAAAGAATGTTTTCCTGCTGCATGAACTGTGAAAGTTGGTTGGTCGTGAAGAATTCCTTGATACGAGCCTGAAGAGGTTTTGGAGAAATAAGCTGTACAGGAAGTGTGATATCGGTGTCAGCTGTCGACATTCGATCCTGAATGTTTCGCTTCATCTGTGAAAGACCGACGCGAATTTTTTGCTGGAGCATTTCACCGACATATCGTACGCGTCGGCTACCAAGGTGATCGATATCGTCTTCGAGAGATTCTGGAACATGGTTGAGTTCTGCGATCTGAGTGAGAATCGTTACTACGTCTTCGAGATCGAGTGTTTTTCTATTGAGAGACTTCTCTTCCATACCTTTTTTGAAGCGCTTGTTGAAACGAAAACGTCCAACCCTTGATAGGTCATAACGTTCTTCGCTGAAGATAGAACCGATGAATTCCTTGGCATTGTCTACTGTTGCTAGATCACCGTCGCGAAGTCGCTTATAGAGCTCAACATAGGCGTCGTTTGCATTTTCTGTGTGGTCTTTTGCAAGTGTTGCTGAGATCTGCTTTGCTGCATGTTCATGATCCTTGAAAAGCTCTTTGATAGCTTCTGTTTTAGAAGCACCAAGTACTCGAAGAAGCACAGATGCGGGGAATTTGCGCTTCTTGTCAATTCTTATGAAGATGGCACCGTCGGGTTCGGTTTCGATCTCCATCCAAGCACCACGTGAAGGAATGACTTTGGCACCGAAGAGTTTTTTACCTTTTGCTTCATTGGCAGTGAAGAATACTCCAAATGATCGTGCGAGTTGTGGGACGATGACTCGTTCGATACCGGAAATAATAAACGTACCGTGAGATGTCATGAGAGGAAAATCAGCCATGAAGATTTCCTGTTCTTTGACTGTGCCAAGAATCTTATTCTTGAAACGTGTCATGATCTTGAGAGGAGCTTCGTACGTAAGCTTGTTGTCTTTTGCGTAAAATTCGTCGTATTGAGGTTCGCCAAGTGTCAAACCGACAAAGTCGAGCTCAAATTTCTTTTCCGAATAGTCCTTCATGGAAGAGAATTCCTTGAAGACTTCCTCCAAACCTTTTTCGACGAGCGCCTTGTACGACTCGGTCTGTGCTTCTACGAGATTGGGCATCTCGATCATCGGCTTTTTGTATTTGCCGAAATACTTTTTCTCACGTCCCGCATAGTGAGGATTAGTATGAATAGACATTGTGTATAAAAAATTAACCGTCAGTCTATAACAGCAAGAGCATCTTCTCATTTCTCAACACAAAAAAAGAAAGCCTTCGGTCAGCCAAAGGTTTTTGTTTTTTCAGGTTAAGTTAGATGAGGTTTGAGCGCAAGCTATAATATTGCTTATAAATGCCCCTTGGAGCGTGCCATAACTCATTCGTGCCCTAGAGAGCATCCATCATATATGAAATCTTTCTAAAGTCAAGGATTTTATACACAACCTACCCTAACCAATCAAAATCACGACACTTCAAGCATTTCCATACCTAAATATGAGCGCATTGATGACATATCTTCCTTTGTAGCGGCATTATCCATGATAGTTTCGAGAATGTATTGAGTGTCTTCAAATTCCCTACTAAATTTTAAATCTAATTCGCCAATTCTATTATTTATAATATTAATTTCGTCATGCACAACTCTAAATTCTCTATCAAATTTATCATCAAGACTGTCTATTCTTAGATCCATACCCTCGAATCTCTTTTCGATATGTCCAAACTTTTCTCCTAAAAACAAATACAACTTATTGAATTGTTCCTCCATATTTTTAAAATTATTAATATGCTTGGAGTATTGCACAAAGGGTATGAAGGAAAGCTGAAGATTTAATAAAAAAAACACCCTCCCTTTGTCAGGAACGGTGTTCGTGTCGTCATACTAATCGTACTCACTGTCTCGAAGAACAACAAAATTTTTCTCAGTAAAACGCAGCAGCCTGTCTTCCTCGATCGGATCATCGATCAGATCAAGAAATGCGGATGTGGCGTCTCGATCCGAGACATTGAGACTGAATAGATAACTGAAAATTTCCTTTCTTGTTGTTGGTTCGTTGTCAGCAACAAAATCAATGATTTCGCTCCTCACATCAACACGGGTCAGTGAGAAAAAAAACCGAGCAAGAACGATTGGCTTACACTCCAACTTGAGCATAATTCCTCCCATTAAATGTTAAGGTTCTAAATAATACTATAATGTAATTTATCAATTTAGTCAATCCTCTTCTCTATAAAGCCCTAAACTGCTAGGATTGTATTCATGAAATCAACTCACCCTACAGAGGCCGACGCTTCGGTGCTCGAACATCAAAGACACTCTCTCGCCCACCTTCTCGCCGCAGCCGTCCTCGAGCTCTACCCAGATACGCTCAATACTATTGGCCCAGCAGTAGACAATGGCTTCTACTATGACTTCGAATTCATAAAACCTGTCACTGAGGCTGATCTTGCACATATAGAGAAGAAGATGAAGGACATACTTCCCCATTGGGATACTTTTAAGAAAAAAGATGTCGATGAAAAAACAGCTCGAGCGCTTTTTGCCGACAATCCATACAAACTCGAACTTATCGACGAAATTACTGCCAAGGGCGAGAAAATAACTCTCTATGAATCTGGCGAAGGAAAGAATTCATTTACCGATCTCTGTCGCGGTGGACATGCGCAGTCGATGAAAGATATCGATGCCGATTCATTTAGACTTGAAAGAATTGCCGGTGCGTATTGGCGTGGTGATGAAAGTAAAAAAATGCTCACCCGTATATATGGTTTGGCATTTGAATCAAAAGAGGCTCTTGATAAATACGTTTTCATGCAAGAAGAAGCCAAGAAGCGAGATCATCGCAAACTCGGCAAAGAACTCAAACTCTTCAGTCTCTCACCTCTTGTCGGTTCAGGACTTCCTCTCATGCAGCCTCGAGGAATGATTATTAGAAAAGCTATTGAGGACTATTTGTGGGATTTACATAAAAATAGAGGCTACGAAAGAGTATGGACGCCCCATATTGGTAAAGAAGACTTGTATGTTACCTCTGGCCATGCAGCCAAGTTTGGCGACGAGCTCTTTAGAGTTTCTGGCAAAGACGAGCAGTTTATCTTGAAGCCCATGAACTGCCCTCACCACATGCAGATATTTGCTGACAATCAATTTTCATACAGAGACATGCCGGTGCGCTATTTTGAACCAGCTACTGTATATAGAGATGAAAAGACCGGTCAGCTCGCAGGATTGACTCGCGTACGTTCTATCACTCAAGACGATGGTCATCTTTTCTGCCGCGTTGATCAGATCAATCAAGAAGTATCGACAATAGTAGAGGTCATTAAAACCTTTTATGAAAGTTTCAACCTCATGGCCGACTATTGGGTGCGCCTCTCAGTGCGCGGTGAAGACAAGTCGGTCTATCTTGGTAGTGATGATGTCTGGAATAAAGCCGAGAAAGCACTTGAGGATGCAGCAATCAGCAACAAACTCAACTACAAACGTGTAGAAGGTGAAGCAGCATTTTACGGACCGAAGCTCGACTTTATGTTCAAGGATTCTATTGGTCGCGAATGGCAGCTCGCAACGATACAGTGCGACTTCAACCTTCCTGAACGATTTGATCTTAGTTTCGTCAATGAAAAAGGTGAGAAAGAAAGACCTGTTGTTATACACCGTGCGATTTCAGGTTCTCTTGAGAGATTTATGGGTATTATTATCGAACACTATGGTGGCAATTTCCCTCTCTGGCTTTCACCCGTTCAAACAGCAGTCATTCCAGTTTCAGACGCTCAAGCTGACAAAGCCAATGAAGTCACGACTGCACTCAAAACTGTAGGTATTAGAGCACAGACAGATTCAAGCAATGAAAGCCTAGGTAAAAAAATACGTCAGACAAAAGTTGAGCGTATTGCATGCTGGGTGGTTGTTGGAAATAAAGAAAGCGAAAGCGGCCTCTATACTATTGAATACCGAGATGGTACAAAATCAGAACCTTCGTCTGTAGAAAAGATTGTAGAATTACTCCAGAAACAAATTTCAGAGAAGAAATAAACACCACCCCTACCCCTTGCATTTTTTTAAAAATGTTGTAGTATGTTGAACATAAGTTCCTCGCCGTGTTGGCAGGAAACAAGGATTTTTTAAGACCTACCACAAGGAGGTGTAGAATGCTCGTGCTTTCCCGTCAACGTGACGAAACCATTATGATCGGTGACGACATCGAAGTCACCGTCGTTGATATCCGAGGCGACAAAGTGCGTCTCGGTATCAATGCTCCCAGAGAGATCAGCGTTCACCGCAAAGAAGTCTACGATGCAATTCGCCGCGAAAACAAAGCTGCAGCGCAGGTCAGACCTGAAGATCTTACTGGCCTCGGAAAAATCATTCCGAAAAAACGCTGTTCTAACAGAAAAAAGTAGTATGACCTAATGGCCAATTTTGTCTGCTACTCACCCCTCATCCATTCTACGCATTCATGGATGAGGGTTTTTATTACTCAAAACACAAAACCCGTCAGGATATCCTGACGGGTTTTGCTTTACATTATTTTAGGAGCTAGCCCCAACTTTAGATGTGTGGGTATATCTTTCGGACTGAATCAAGAGTGATGAGCGTCCAATCATTCTGATTGTGAGCTGATACTACCTGATTGATAACAGCCTTTGCCCAATCAACGTTACCATTTGAAGCCTTTACAATTGCTTCAATAGCATCAGCTGAGATCGATGCGCTCTGTGAGCGAGCATATGATTCGACTGCTGTTGAAAGTACTGCTGCTGCATCAACTGCAGGAATCTTTTTAGATTCAACTGCGGTTGAAGCTACTGCATAGGCATATTCATTGCGCTTCTTTGTATACATGAATGCAATGAGACCCATAGAACCGATAGCTGCCATGATCGCAAGAGCGATAAGTGCATTTTCCTTGAGACCAGTATAAGGGACCTGTGTAAGGTAGACACCTGCAACCTGGTTTGGAATTGTTGTTACCGTAACATTTGAATTTGAAATCGTTACAGTACATGTCTTCGTGATTGAACGATTGCCTGAAGTGATAACAACACGTGCTTCCTTAACACCAGTTGTCGTATAAGCCTTGCTTACAGACTGACCAGTACCAGATATAAGTTCATCACCTGACCATGAGTACGTATAGACTTCATTTGAACCGCCAAATGGATCTACTCGGAATGTAACTGTTTCATTGAGTCGTGGGTTTGTAGGATTGACTACACAGACAGCGTCAAATGTTGCTGTTGATGATGGTGGAGGGATAACAGGAGGAGTTGTAATGTTCATTGAACATGTAGATGTGGCAGTCTTGCCATTTGAAGTAACGACAACCGTTGCATCCTTGGTACCTACTGTAGTGTAGGTCTTAGATGTAGTTGCAGTTGTGGCTGAAAGACCATCTGTACCTGACCATGAATAAGTGTAGACATTGTTTCCACCTGTTGCTGTTGCAGTCCAGACAACGTTGGTGCCAATGTTTCCTGATGAAGGATTGGCTGCACATACAACCTGAGGATCGTTAGGAATCACTGGAGTTTCAGTAATAGTTACTGAACACTGAGCAGAGTCAGTCTTACCATTTGAATCGGTAACAGTGACTGTACCAGTCTTAGTACCAGTTGTGGTATATACCTTGGTTGTTGTAGCTGTTGAAGCTGAAAGACCGTTGGTACCAGTCCATGAGTATGTATAACCAGAACCACTACCACCTGTTGCTGAAGAGCCCCATGTGATTGTCTCACCTGTCTTTGCAGATGAAGGAGTTGCTGTACATACTACTGTTGGATTTGGAACCACAGGAGGAGTCTTAACAACAATCTTACATGTTGCAGACTTAGTAACACCCTGTGACGTCACTTCTACAGTGGCATTTTTTGTACCAGCTGAAGTATATGTTTTATTGACTACTGAAGTAGCACCAGAGAGATCATTGGTACCAGACCATGAGTATGTCTTCGTACCTGTTGCAGTGTCGGTAGCTGTCCAGACAACGTTTGTACCAGTTGTAACCTGTGTTGCATTTGCAGCACACACTACAGTAAAGGTGTACGGTTCTGTATGACACTTAACCTTTGTTTCGGTTGTGTTGCTATCTACCTTTGAGACAGATGTACCTTTGACTTCGGCTCGGTTGATAATTTTACTATCACAAGCGAGTGTTGAAGCAGTAGTAAAGACTACCTTAAATGTCTTAGTTGCATTGGCTGCAATCGTACCGAGATTACATTCAATATCATTGACGCGACCTGCGACAATAGAACATGTGTTTGCAGGATTTGAAGACTTATATGTCAAACCATCCTGAATAGAGTCAGTAACGACAACATTCTTAGCTTCTACATTACCAGTATTTTTTACAGTAAAGGTAAATTCAATGTCATTTCCCTTTTCAATAGAATAAGGGGCCGACTTCGTGATTTCAAGCTTAGGAGTTTCGGTCGCACAATAGTTATCCTTTCCACGCTGTTCTGCAGCAAGGAGACGATCGCTATAACGCGCACCATTTGCAAATGAGACGATAAGATCACCATAGAAAAGGTCGATCTGGTATGCACAGGCAGGAATATCAACGGTAAACGTAACGGTTGATTTTGGAGCAATAGTTTTCAAATCGCTATCGATAAGAATCTGAGTAGCAATGTTGGAATTAAACATCTTGTATGATGCAAGACCTACTGGGTATGAACATACCGATGATTTGTTGGTAATAGAACCGCCACCAGCGTTCGTAAGTGAACCGCTAAGGTCACGCTCAGGGTTGGGATCAGTACACGTCGAATGATCGCCTGTTGCGTAGGCGATATTTGTCGAAATGACACCCGTATGTACAAGTCCAAGTACCGCAACGAAAGCTGCGATGACAATGATGCCTGTGTGTATCTTTTTCATATATCGTTTCATAATTTTTATTAACTTAAGTATTGTATCAAATATATTGACATTTGTCAATATATATTACTTATATTTAAATCGTATTTTCTACGATTGGAGCCGAGGAGACAAATGAAGCCTCAACGACATAGCGTTCCTCCTTTTTACCAAACGTATTACACGTCGAAAGTGTGATCATGTTGGCATGTGTCGAAAGATCGACATAGAGTTCGTCGGCAAGAGCCAATCGGACACGTTCTACCTTGTAGGTATAGACTCGGTCAATAGAATAGACCGTGACCATATCCCCTGCAACAAGCTTGTCGAAATTATTAAAGGCCTTATATGCCTGATTCACCACCACAGCATGGTTGGTACTGTGAGCGAAGATAAAGGTATTGCCTCCACCAAGACCAGCTGATCCTGCATATCGCACCGCTCCGCGCTTAAGATATTCATCGAGTGTTGCAGGCTTTGTGCTTGCAGGGTTTGAGACAATCGTATCTACACCAATCTTATTGATGATGACGCGAATAGGATCCTGACCTTTTACCACAGGAGCGACAGTTGTGGATGGTTGTACGGTAGTAGTCACAGCTGCAGCTTTTTTAGGTGCTGTGACAATCTTTTTAGGTGTAGGTGTTGCTACGACTATAGGAGTTTCAGCTACAGCTTCAATCTGTATTGAGCTGACTTCAATAGTATTTTCTTTAACCTTATTTTTATCAGGTGTAGGCATGAGTGATTCCGGGAGGAAACCAAAAGCAGCCACTACAGTATAAGAAAAGAAAAAGACGACAAAGATGCTGACAGCGATCTTTATCTTATTTTCCCAAAGGAAATCGATAAGACTAAGAGATGGAACAGCCTTTGGAGCAGGGATTACTTCCGCGTCGAGACCAAGAGGGTGTACGACGAGTGCAGGCAAAACTACAGCTGGTGTAAGCTGGTCTTCATCTTCGATATATACAGGAAGGTTCGGCGGTATATAATTATTCATACACATATTATACTCTATATTTTTGATAAAGTCAATACATTGTTTGACACTACTATATTAGTTTGATATAATCCTCAAATAAATATTATCAATATGGAAACAATGCAAAACAACGAGCAGGAGCAGATTTTGGAGGCAGAAAAACAAAAGAAGAATGAGACTTTCAAAAAGACTCTTATTCTCCTCGGAATTTTTGCTGCTCTTATACTAGCTATGATTTTGACCGTCGTCTTCGTACCTCGAGGTATCGATTCAGTCAAAACCATTTCTATCTCTTCCCTCTTTAAGGCTAAAGAAAAGATCGTTGTTACTGCCGACAGAACAGAAGCTGTCAGTGGCGAAAGAATCATGCTCAAGTGGAATGGTGATGTCAGAAACGATGGTTCATACACCGTTACCTATCCTTGCAAAAACGGCGTTAGTGCCCAGTTCCATTCAGGCGAACCTATTGCCTGCGATGTTGCTTTCTTTTTCTTCACTCCAGACAACACTGTTGCTGTAAAACTTTTCAGCTCTCTTGATCGTGATACTGACGTTCCCCTTTACCTCAATTTTAAAGACAATGAGGGTCAGACAACACTTGTCGGTGACGCACTCATTACACTGCGCACGTCTGCACCACGAGGTACAAATACCAATAACAATGGCAGCACCGTAACTGTTGTTACAACACCTTCGACAAATACCAACACCAATACAAATACGTCCAATGGTGCGAATGCAAAGCCTGTAACACCAAAACCTACGACAAAACCAGCAGTTACAGGAGTAGATCTCGCAGTACGAGTTATCAGTATTGGTTCTATCAGTGCGTCAAATACCTTCACTCCTGGCGCAACAGTCCCAGCAGGATCACGACCAGCTATTCGTTTTGAAGTCATCAACCTTGGTCAGACAAATTCTGGTACATGGAACTTCAAGGTCAACAGCCCAAGTCCTACCACTCCGGTTTATTACTCTTCAGCTCAGCCTACCCTCGCCAATGGCGACCGTGTTGAATACACATTTGGTTTCGACAATAGTACCAACGGCGGAACTGTAGTCATCTCAGTCAATGAAAATAAACAGATTACAGAAACAACATATGCAAACAATGTCTATAGTTATTCTGTAAGCGGCAATTCAAATAACACTCCAGTATCAACAGGCACAGGCAAAGATCTTACAGTACAGTTTACTTCTGTTGGATACATGAGCAATGGTACATTCATTCCTACCTATTCGATTCCCCGCTCAGCACGAGCCGTTGTGAAGTTTGTTGTTACCAACACTGGCAATGAAGCAACTGGTAACTACACCTTTACCGCTGATCTTCCAAGCACGACAGACAGTTCATACACCTCAAATGTTCAGACATCGCTCGGTGCTGGTCAGTCAATGGAATACACTCTTGCTTTCGACAATATTCGAAATACAGGCAGCAATGCAGCGACAGTACGAGTAGATTCAGGTAGTCAGGTTTCTGAGACCAACGAAAACAATAACTCAGCCTCAACGTACTTCACAGCCTATCAATAAGGTTAATAAAAAGACCCCGCCACATGGCGGGGTCTTTTTATTTTGCCCTTACCAATCGATATTAGCTTTCTGAGCGTTGGACTGAATAAATGATTTGCGAGCTGGGACGTCGGTGCCCATAAGCATATCAAATATTTTGTCTGCCTCTTGAGCATCTTCGATGTTGACCTGCTTGAGAATACGCCTTGCAGGATCCATCGTTGTTTCCCACAACTCTTCAGCATTCATTTCTCCAAGACCTTTGTAACGCTGTATAGAAATCTTTGCTTTGCCGGCAGTCTTAGCTGATTCTGCTTCGGCTTCTTCGCCTTCAGCACCTTCTTCAGAATTTTCTTCTGCAGCTTCTATGATCGGCGCGTCTTTGCCGGCAATTTTTGCCTTCTGTTCATCACTGTAGGCATAGAGTACTTCTTTACCCTTCTTTATTTTATATAGAGGCGGCTGAGCAATATAAATAAATCCTCCATCGATAAGCGGTCGGAAGTATCGATACAAAAGTGTAAGGATAAGCGTGCGAATGTGTGCGCCGTCCACGTCGGCATCGGTTGCAATAATCACCTTGTGATAACGAAGTTTTGTAATATCAAACGTATCACCGATAGCCGTACCCATGGCAACGACAAGATTTTTGATCTGTTCAGAACCAAGCATACGATCGAGTCGAGCACGTTCGATATTGAGAATCTTTCCTCGAAGTGGCAAGACTGCTTGCGTGCGACGATCTCTACCAGTCTTGGCCGTACCTCCAGCAGAGTCTCCCTCTACAATAAATATTTCTGATTCTGCAGCATCCTTGGCCTGACAGTCAGCGAGCTTACCAGGCAGACTCATACCTTCGAGTGCACCTTTACGAAGCACAGAGTCTTTGGCAGCTTTTGCCGCCTTGCGAGCTTTGAGGGCAAGCAAAGACTTCATAACCATAGCCTTGGCATCGTCTGGATTTTCTTCTAGGAACTGTGAGAATGTATCGCCGAAGACCGATTCCACCATTGCCCTTGCTTCAACAGTACCGAGTTTCGCTTTGGTCTGACCTTCAAATTGAATTTCTCTGATCTTGACCGAGATAACAGCAGTGAGACCTTCGAGCACGTCATCTCCAGTAAAGTTGTCTTCGCTTTCTTTTACGATACCGTTCTTTTTTGCATAGCTATTGAGCGTTCGAGTCAGTGCCGTCTTGAAACCGGTAATATGCGTACCACCCTCGGCATTGTAGATATTGTTGGCAAAGGGCAAGATACGTGACGTCACATCATCAACGTATTGCAATGCTACTTCTACTGATTCGTATTCATTGGTCTTCTTTTCTGCATAGAAAATAGTCTTGTGAATGGGCTTGAGGAGCTGGTTGTAAAATCTTACGAGTGAGAAAAGTCCTCCCTCAAAATAAAACGATTGTGATGGAACCTCAAGTGTCAGTTCTCGGAAGTACATGACATCTTCGATATCGATCTGACCTGGATATTCTCGAGCATCAATCACAGAAATACGAAGACCTTTTACAAGATATGCCTGCTGACGCATGTGCGTAACAACACGATGAAAATCAAATGTCTGTACGCCGAATATTTCTGTATCTGGTTCAAAAGTAACTACCGTACCAGTAAACTTCGAGCTACCGATCTTTTTGACTGCAGATTTTTTCTTGCCTCGAGCATATTCCTGCATGTGTATGCCACCATCGCGGTGTACGTCGACTCGGCAATATGAAGAAAGAGCGTTGACGACCGATGCACCGACACCATGCAAACCTCCAGACACCTTGTATCCTTCGCCACCAAACTTACCTCCAGCATGGAGTGTGGTCATGATCGTCTCAAGAGCCGAGACCTTGGTGTGTTTGTGAATATCTACTGGAATACCGCGACCATTGTCGACTACACGTACGCGATTGCCAGGCAAAAGAGTGATCTCAATATCATTGGCAAAGCCACCCATCGCTTCGTCGCGAGAGTTGTCGAAGATTTCGGTGACAAGATGATGAAAGCCATCGGGACCAGTAGTACCGATATACATACCAGGACGCTTACGTACCGGTTCTAGACCCTCGAGCACGGTAATATCATCCGCACTATAGCCGCCTTTTTTGGCGGCTTTCTTCTCTTTGTCCTTGTCGGAATCTGTAGCCATAGTATTAAATTTAGTCTTGTTATTTTACTAAAAAAACTCATTAAAATCCACCGCTTTTTTACTCATTTTAAACCAGAAAACGTTGTTGACAATATGTAAATTAAGATTTGTAAATATACAAAAAAGCGGACTCCCATCCTTGGGAATCCGCTTAACTTCGGTACAACTTACAAAAAGGAATGAGGCGCATTTTCTTCACATGACTCGGAACTTCAAGGCGCTTCGCCTCCATGGCCTCGAACAGCTTACGTCGCTTTTCGCAGCATTCGTCACGAAGTGTTTGAAACTTTTGAATAAATGCAGGTTCCAGAGTCTTCCTAGATTGCAGCATCTGCCCCCTCTCCGCAGAGAGTGAGTAGAGTGCAGTAGCTGAAACAGCAAGATCGTCAAGAAAACGCGAAAGTTCGGGATCACTACGAAGAGAATCAAAGATCTGGGTCACTCGGCACCACCTCCTTTAAGTAGTACTTTCTGAGACGCTGACTAGGTGATCGGATACGTTTTCAGCCCATCGCTGAATCTCCTTCCGATACGCCTGTCCATTAGCTAATCCTACCACACTTTCCCATGAATTGTCAATACCTGCCTTATTCATATTCCTAGCTAGAATTTTAAGCTGCCCTATAAGCGCATCATGTGCTTGACTTCTCCTCGTTTCCAACTCCGATAAGTTAGCCTTCACATCCTCATCGATCTCCCCTCCATGCTTTTTTCCGTAAATTTCTGCCTGATGTATTGAGTCAATATAAATTCTAATTTTATCGTTCAAGTCTCTGAAATACTCTTTGAGAAAAAGATTGTCTATAAGCTGAACTGAATCTTTATTCTTCTTTTTAAATGAAAGAAGATCATCAAATGCTTCTTCGTCGTTTTCACTTTCATATTTCTTATAGTATTCAAAAGCCTTAGGAAATTCTACTTTTAGCCTTTCTTCGGCAACATAGTTGGCAGTATCAATACCTTCACGCATTGCATTATAAGCCTCAAGATCTTTTGAAGTTGTTGATTCATACTCATCAGCCTCAATGCGATTTCTATGTCCCTCATATGCCTCTGAAAAATCCGCTATGCTCATATATTTTAATTATACTATTATTTTTACCTCACACTCCAACCCTTCTTACCATTGAGAGCATTGGTAATATCTTCCATTGCGCCATTGATCTCCCCTTCTTCGAGAGTCTTTTTCGGTGATTGGAAAATAAGTCTAAATGCATATGAAGTGCTTTCTTCTTTATGAAAGACATCGAAGAGTTTCATCTTGAGCAAATATTTTCCGGCATGCTTTTCTATAACCTTTGAAACTTCTGCTTCTTCGTGACCTTTAGGCACAAAAACTGCCACGTCACGTGAAGCAAATGGGTATGGTGAAAAGAGTTCGTACTTTTTGTCTTTAGGAAGAATAGCAAAATGCAATTCAGTTATTGGATGAGCTTCAGGCAAGCCAGAGACAAGCTCACCAAAGTCTATTTCTATACAAGCACCGAACTCTCCTACTTCTACTTTCTGAGCAATCGTGATCTGCAATTCTTTTTCTATATGAGCAATTGCTTCCTTGAGTACAGACTCGGCAGTGAAGCCTTTCTTTTTTCTTATTACCGATACACCGATAGAGAGAGCGAGCTTCTCACCCGAAGATGGAAAGACTTTGCCTATTTCGAATATTTTGACTGCCTCGAGTTCGAGAAGATCAGCATTGCGAGAATTCATAATAAGCGCTTCCTGAAGCTTGGGAACAATCCTTTCTCGAAGTGCAGCCTTGTCACTTGCAAGAGGATATGCGATTTCAAAAGTACCTTTTGGTACGAGTGTATAGAGAAGTGTTTCTGAAAAGCCTTTTTCAACCAAAAGACTTTTTACTTTTTCAGCATAATAAAATGTCTTATCTATCGTAATATTATCTTTGATATTTGGAGGTAATACTGAAGGCAGTTTTTCATATCCATAGATGCGCCCAATTTCATCGGCTATGTCTTCTGGAATTTTGAGATCGAGACGATTGAGTGGTGGAGTAATGACGAGCTGACCAGCATCTTCTGTTACATGACAGTGCATGCGCTCGAGAATAGCCTGAATTTCCTTTTTAGGTACATCGATACCAATAACCGATGAAACATATTCTGGGGTCACCGAAACGCTCCATGAAACAGCCTGCTGCGGATATACATCTACTAGAGTACCTACACGAGCATCTTTTGATAATTTAACAATAAGATCAGCGACACGGCGCATAGCTTCAAGGCACAAATCGGGAGTAATTTCATTTTCAAAACGCTTCGATGATTCATTGCGAAGAGCAAGTCTGGTAGCAGTTTTGCGGATTGCAGTAGCATTGAAATTGGCAGATTCCAAAATAATATCCTTGGTTTCAGAAGTGACCTCTGCCCTCTTGCCTCCCTTTACTCCAGCAATAGCTAGAGGACCAACATCGTCGGCAATAATAAGATCGGTCGCTACAAGCGACATTTCACGTCCATCGAGAATGATTATTTTCTCTCCTGCTTTGGCTAGTCTGACTGAAATATCCCCTTTTACTTTAGCAGCGTCAAAAGCATGCAAAGGCTGACCGATATCAAACATGACAAAATTGGTTGCATCGACAATAGTATTGATCGAACGCTGACCCAAGACCTCTATCTTCTCTTTTAAGAAATCTGGAGAATCTTCGACAACAACATCATTGATACGGCATGCCACATATCTATTGCAGAGTTTTTTCTCATATATTTTCACGTCAGGCGATACGACAGTCTTTTCGACATGTACTGCAGAAGGATGAATAGCAGACATTTTAAGCCCAGTGATGACCTGCACCTCTTGAGCAATACCTCGGTGTGAAAGTGCATAATGAGCACGATCAGGCAAGACTTTTATATCCAAAACAGTATCACCAGATTGCTTTTCCACTCCTTCGACTTCAAATGCATGCATGTTGAAGAGCTCAGACAGTTTGTCTGCACTAGGAATTTTTTCTTTGAAGTAAGACTGAAGCCAGTCGTGAGAAATTTTCATTAGAATTGATTGATTAGCCTCAAATCACCTGAATACAAATGCCGTACGTCATCGATACCGTAGCGAAGCATTACCAGTCTGTCGACGCCGCCGCCAAAAGCAAAACCTTTCCAGACTTTTGGGTCAAGACCAGCCGACTGTATAACGTGCGGATGAATGATGCCGGCACCAAACATTTCAAGCCAGCGATCTTTCCACCACACATCGACTTCCACCCCTGGTTCGACGAAACCGAAATAGCTCGGACGGAAACGCATCTTTACATCAGGTCCCAAAAACTCTTTGAAGAAAAATTCAAGCGTACCCTTGAGCTCAGTCATTGAAACAGTTTTGTTTATATACACACCATCGATCTGATGGAACTGTGCTTCGTGCGTAGCATCTGTTGCTTCATTGCGATAGACCTTGCCTGGCACGATCACTTTGAGCGGATGAGGATTGTCTTTCATCGCTTCGAGGCATCTGACTTGAACAGAAGTAGTATGTGTTCTCAATACTTTCTTTTCTTCACCTGGTTTGGTCTTTATCCAAAACGTATCTTGCATATCTCGAGCTGGATGATCGGCTGGGACGTTCAAAGCATCGAAATTGTGAAATTCGGTCTCTAGCTCGGGGCCTTGGGCTACTTGGAAGCCGATTTTGTCGAAAATAAGGCTTATTTCTCGTATTACCGCCGTAACTGGGTGTATGTGGCCTTTTTCCATGATTCATTGATTATAAGCGACTTTTGGTGTATAATCTAGGGATTCATTAACTATGTTTCAAGGGGCCTCAATCTCTTTTTTCCTGTTTATTGCTGTCTACTTCGAAGTCTTCATGCTTCTCACGCTTTTTGAGCGCCACAAGGAGATCACTGCTCCGAGCCCTCTAGCCAATACCGACGACCCGAAACTCCCAAGTGTTACGATCGTCGTACCCTGCTTCAATGAACAAGGCACGATTATCAAGACTGTCGAATCACTTTTGGCACTTGATTATCCTAAACACAAACTATTTGTAAGTATTGTCGACGACGGTTCGACCGATGATACATGGCAGTATGTAGAAAAGTTTACTGGTCATCCTCAAGTCTCAGCATACAAGAAAACAAATGGTGGAAAGTACACTGCTCTCAACTACGGTATCGAACGTGCTACGACCGATCTCGTCGGTTGTCTCGATGCTGACTCTTTCGTCTCCAATGACGCCCTCAGAAAGATCGTCAAGAAGTTTCAGGATGATCCGAAGACTATGGCCGTCGCTCCAGCCGTCAAAATCTGGAAGCCAGACAATATTTTGCGCGGTATTCAGTATGTAGAGTACATTTACGGCATACTTATCAAGAAACTATTCGGTCTACTTGAGGCAATACACGTCACGCCTGGACCATTTTCTATTTTTAGAAAGGAAGTCTTCAAAGAGATCGGTCTTTTCAAGCACGCTCACAATACCGAAGACATGGAAATCGCTTTGCGCATGCATGACAATGATAAAAAGATCGACAACTGTCACGATGCATTCGTGTATACCGTCGGACCTGATACATTTAGAAAACTTCACCGCCAGAGACTACGATGGACCTACGGCTTCATGCGCAATGCCTTTGATTACAAACATCTTTTCTTCAATAGAAAGAAAGGCAATGTCGGTTTCCTCACTCTTCCTTTCTCTATTGCCTCTCTTCTTGGACTTGTGGCTACGGTTGTCTTTTTTGCCCTCAATTTTGGAAATAAAGCTACAGAATATATAGAAAAATGGAGAGTGGTTGGTTTCAATTTCAAATTGCCAAGTTTCCATTATGACTTTTTCTTTGCTCCGATCACCACACTAAGTATTATGGCTTTTGTTTCAGCCATCATAGCTATCGGTATGCTTATTGCTTCTCAGTTTTTGCTCAGAAATCATTTCAGAATACGAGATTTTATTCTATACCTCTTGCTCTATCCACTCTTTGCTATGACATGGATATTGCGATCGGTATTTAACGTTGCTCTTGCCAAAGGCACAAGCTGGAGATAACCTCAATACATATGCGAAAAAATGACATCATAAAGTACGTCGTCGCCTTTGTTATCACTTCAGTGGTATTTGGTGGAGCGTTTCTTTTGAGCGACAGACTCAATACAAAACGTCTCGAGGATATTCGAGCTATTGAGGATAAGATCTCTATCGATATTCTTTCTTCTGATACGCAATTTGCTCTTTTGCGCGACTCATCATGCCGACAGCTCTCAGACACTATTCTTTCAAAAGAAATCAATGAACTCGCAAGCAAGCTCGATTTCACAGAAAAGCAGCTCGGTGCTGAGAACGAGGAAGTGCTTGGTCTCAAGAGATATTATTCTCTTCTTCAGATCAAAGACTACTTGCTCATGCAGCAGCTTGAAGAGCGTTGCAATATCAAGCCTATTTCTGTTATTTACTTTTATTCAAATAAAGAAGACTGCCCTGATTGCTCTAAGCAAGCATATGTCCTCTCATATCTTCGCGAACAGTATCCTAGACTGCGCGTATATGCATTTGATTATGATCTAAATCTTTCTGCTGTCGATACACTTGTACGCCTCAACAAAGTCGAACGCCAATTCCCTGCTATCGTTTTGCCCAATGACAAAGTGCTCTATGGCTTCCAGCCAATTGAAGATATCGTGAAGCTCGTTCCAGGTATTGCCGAACTAGCAAGCTCAACTGCTACGACGACTATTAAGACAAGCAACTAATTGATACAAAAACCCCGCCACATGGCGGGGTTTTTAATTAAACTTTATTGGGCAGAGTTTATAAATGAATCGAATATTTGAGACTAAGGTGTAGGCTGGTTTTCTGCAGGACTTTCTACTACTGGAGCAACTGGTTGATCTACGGATCCTTCATTTGTAGGAGATTGAATAGACGTAGCATTTGATTCTTCAGGCACTACAGGGGTGCTTGTAGATGTAGGCGTAACTACTTCTTGTGTTGTAGTACCAGTTGGTGTTTGAGTATTCTCAGCCGACGAGTTTTGTGCATTGCTTGGTATGTTGCTTGCACCGTTTACATTGCTACATACCCCTTCTATTTTCTTCCATTCACCATTGCTGATTTTTACACAATATACTTTTCCGGTAACTTCGTCTTTTATTTCTAAACCAGTTTTGATTTCTATCGTATCTGTTTCTACTTTTGTAAATTTGCCTATGATCGATGAAATGAGATTATCAAGTAAGCCATTGCCACTTACTGAAGCTGGAGATGCGATCAAATTTTCAAGTTTAAGATTAAGATCTTGAATGGATTTTACAAGAAGCGGCGTAATACGTCCGTAATCCACTCCCCAAGGGACAGCATTCGGCTCCAAAGGACTGACACCATCGTCTTTTCCTCTCGCAACAGCGTATGGATATACCTTTTCGAGATCCTGGGCTATGAAACCTTGCACTGTGTGTCCTGGACTATTTATAAAATTATAATCTTTGACATGAATCTTCAGAAGATCTTGAAGACCGTATTGTGTATCGACGACGTTCTCCTTGAGACGAAGGTCAGATGTGGTGTTATAGGTCACAGAGTTGCTACCAGAGCCCTGAATATAGCCTATACGAGTGCCTTTATTGCCAACCGTGCTTCCTTGAAAAAAGGCTATGAAAAGGTTGCTGGTGCCTGCTGTAGCTCCTCCAACACCCAGATGCAGCACTTCATCACCGCTGCCTGTATTGGTATTGGCAAAGAAAACCACTTCTTTACCAGACGAACTCGACGCAACATGAAGTGCTGTGATAGGCGTCGTGGTACCAATACCGATATTTCCTGTACTTAGATTGCCGTAGATTGCATTACCGATATTAAGATAATTAGAATCTGATGCTGAACGGGCCAATACGGAACCGATAAGGATGTTATTGGCACCAGTTGTAGTCGTGGTACCGACTCTGTGACCCAATAAAACGTTATTTGAACCAGACGTAAGTGCTATACCGGATTGATATCCTACCAGCGTATTGGCAGAATTGCCCGTACCGCTGCCTTGTCCAGACTGATAACCGATAGCAACGTTAGAAAAGCCAGCATTATTTTGAGCTCCGGCAGAACTACCGATGTAAACGTTGAGAAGACCGCCATTATTTGTAGAACCTGCCGAGCTGCCTAGGAAAATGTTGTTGCTGCCGGTGTTGCTGCTGCCGGCCGAAGTACCTAGGAAAATGTTGCTTGAACCTGAAACATTGTTTATGCCTGCATTTGATCCAAGAAAAATGTTGCTTAGACCCCCGACATTAGCGAAGCCGGCTTGATTGCCCATAAAGATATTATCATTGCCGCTTGTATTCGAATTTCCCGCTTGATTACCCGCAAAAAAGTTATTTGAACCAGTCACAGGCGCACTCGCTGGCAATGCTCCTGCCAAATAAAAGTTGTTGGTAGTCGTGGCTACTGCAAAGAGTTGTCCGTCAAGATAATATCTTCTACTCGATGTATCACCATTAACCGTCAGATTGGTCCAAGGAGTAGTCGTCCCAATACCAACCCTGCCTGCACTATAGTAAATATCAGATCCGCTTGTAACCCACTGAGACGAACTGGCCTGAAGGATTGCTACTGTATCATTCGTGGAAGATATTGAACTCGAAAGCGATGCTATAGCACCATCGTAGTTTGGACCCTGTATCGTACCAATAGAACCAATTGAGCCGACACTGCCACCGGAAGATGGCGCATACATTCTAATGAGATCAATAACTTGAGCTGTGGTTAATCCTCCCTGAACATAAGTCGTGGTTGGCTCTCTAACGATAACTCTTTCAATAACTTGGGGACTACCTTGATAAATAATTGGTCTGGGAGACGAAGTGGGAGTTTGACTTGGAATAGAAGGCTGGCTCGAAGTAGCTATTCTTTGAGTCCTTGTCGCGGGCACGACAACTGTTGTCGTTGCTTTTTGTATCACTTTTGGTGAAGTGTAATTGCTGCCTGAACAAATAGGTTCTAACTTATTAAAAATGCAATACAGGCTTAATGATGCCGAATCAAAGGCTGAAGAAATATCTGCCGCAAGATAACCGGATAGTAATACATCTTCAAAAAATGAGGCTGAGACAACTTTTGGAGATGCAAAAGTAACAATACATGCAAAGAGAAGCAAGCCCGAAATAATTTTTTTTAAATATCGGCCGATCACCTCTCCATTTTAACAAGAAAAGCCTTACAAAATAAAGCTTTTTCACGCACTGTGTGGATAAGAAGAAAATACTATGAAAGTAGGCTTTCGAGGAGCTTTTTGAGAATTTGAGGATTGGCTGAACCTTTGCTGATTTTCATAGCCTGACCAATGAAAAACTGAAGTGCAGCCTGTTTTCCAGCCTTATATTCGGCCACTGGGCCAGGATTTTCGGCAATAATAGCCTCGAGCATCTTCTTGAGCTCATCTTCATTGCTCTTTTGGATAAGACCATGCTTATCTGCGATTTCTTTTGGATTGCCGCCATTTTCAAACATGATTTTGAGAATATCCTTGGTGCCACGCGAAGAAATATCTCCTTTCTGAAGCATGAGCATTAGTTCTCTAAATGAGTCGGTCGTAACTTTGTGCTCAGTACCCAAATTTTTAATATGACCTATCAGATCAGAAACAATATAGTTGGCAGTATTTTTTATCAAATCTGCTTCTTTGCTATCAGCTATAACCGCTTCAAAAAAGTCTGCCCACTGTTTGTTATTTACGAAAAATTCTATGTCGCTCTGTTTAAGACCAAATTCTTTTTCATAGCGAGCTCTTTTTCCAGCTGGAAGTTCTGGTATTTCTTTTGTAAGTGTATCAAGAGAAAATTCTGGTATTGCAGAAATTTGAAGTTTAGGAAGATCAGGATCAGGAAAATATCGGTAGTCGTGAGAATCTTCTTTTTTGCGCTGACTAAAGGTTGTTTCTTTGTTTTCATCCCAACCACGAGTTTCTTGAGAAATCTTTTCTCCTTTATCAAGTAAGGCAATATGCCGCTTCATTTCATAGGCAATTGCTTTTTCAACTGCCTTGAAAGAGTTGAGATTTTTGACTTCTACCTTGGTGCCAAATTTCTTTGGATCTTTGGAAACAGAAATGTTTGCTTCGACGCGCATTTCTCCTTTTTCCATGTTTGCTTCGGCTACATCGAGATACTGGAGAAGCAATTGTAGTTCGCGAGCAAATATACCAGCCTGATCAGCACTAGTAATCACCGGTTCGGTCACAAGCTCCATGAGAGGCACACTGGAGCGATTGAAATCGACAAGACTGTATGTTTCATTGGTATGTATCGATCGCGCAGTGTCTTCTTCCAAGTGTATGCGGGTAAGCTTCACACCAGCAATCTCCCCGCCTGAAACAAGAGGAAATGCATACTGGCTAAGCTGATAACCTTTTGGAATGTCTGGATAAAAATAATTCTTTCGATCAAATTCTGTATAGTCGGCAAGTTTCGCTCCGACTGCTGCACCGACTTTGAGCACATTCTTCACCGCCTGTTTATTGATCGTTGGCAATGTGCCAGGATGACCCATGCAAATCGGACAGACGTTGTGGTTGGGGCGTTTTTCTTCAGGATCGTTCTTACATGCGCAGAACATTTTTGTCTTCGTCTTGAGCTCGGCATGTATTTCAAGTCCAACTGTCAGGTGATACTCATTCATATTTTCTCAAAATCTTTACGAGGTTGTCCTTGAGTTTCTTCATTGAGTCATCATCGAGCATCGTCACAAAAAGAACTTTCTCAGCAAGTTTGTTTGCTTCTTTTATTTTCTTTGCCAATGTCTTTTCATCGATAGTATCGGTCTTGGTCAAAATAATAATTTCTGGTTTGTCGACAAGTTCTTTGCTGTGCAGCTTGAGTTCGGCTCTAATGGTTTTATAAGCCTGAGTAATATTTTCATTTTCAAGAGAAATGCAGTGCAAAAGTGCTTTGGTTCTTTTTATATGACGAAGAAACTTATGACCAAGACCTCTACCTTCGGCTGCACCTTCGATAAGACCAGGAATGTCAGCCAAGATAAATCCTTCCATATCGCCAAGGTTTGGTTCGAGCGTTGTGAATTGATAACTGGCCACTTTTGCCCGAGCGTTCGAAAGAGCGTTGAGAAGACTTGATTTGCCGGCGTTTGGAAAACCAATAAGACCCGCATCAGCAAAAAGCTGAAGTTCTATTGAAAAAGTTGCATCTTCGCCGTCTTTGCCTGGTGTCCATTCTTTTGGAGAAGTGTTGGTTGAAGCTTTGAAATGTTCATTGCCCAGTCCTCCTCGTCCTCCTTCGAGCAATTTGACCTCCTGACCATCTTTTTCGAGTGAGATGATTCTGTCATTGGAAAGATTGGTGACGACCGCTCCGAGGGGAAGATCGATGACAATATCATTGCCGTCTTTGCCGTGTTTGCTGTCACGCATGCCGTCGGCTCCGCGACCAGCTTCAAATTCTTTTGTATTTCTATATCGCGCCAAAATGCCGACGTCCCTAACAGCACGAATAAGGACATCGCCACCCCGGCCGCCGTTGCCGCCCGATGCACCCGAAAATTCTTTACCTTTTTCGTGTCTCCACCGCACGACGCCGTTGCCTCCGCGGCCGGCCTTCATGTGTATCGTAAGTTCGTCTACAAATGCCATGGACGCATATTAGCATATTGTTGAGCCATTAAACCACCCCGGCCTTCGGCCACAACATTAATGTTTAAACCCCACCCCAATAAGGGGAGGGTTAGGATGGGGTTAGATTTAGGAGTGGTTAGGCAACCACCGCAATTTTTGCCAGTTTCAAAGCCCCGTCCTTACTTCTCGCAATCGCTAGAAATCGGCCATTGTGACAGAAATGTGCATCTGGCACACCCGTCACCTCTGCAAGCTCCTTATCTCGCTTACCTGCCCACGATTCGGGCAATTTTTTCCTATTTTCATAATTCATTATTTTGACCGGCACTGCTTCGACTTTCCAATCTTTGGTCTGGACATTTGGTCTGACGACATACAAAGGTTCTGAAAAAAGAGTCAAAATGGATTGCCACGGATAATTGTTATCAAGCACAATGATTCTTTTATCATCAGCTTCATCGTATGCAGCCTTTACATGTTTCTCAGCTTCGAGGAAATCCTGTGCCTGCTTTATTTCCCTTTTCAATATTTTTCGAGCAAATCCTACCAATTCCATAAACTCCGTATCATTGAGTTCGGGATCTTCTTTCCATGTTGCTCCAAAAGTAAATGTAATAGACTGAATTGTATATGGATACAACCCTTCTATACGCGGATCGCTGAGATCAATACCATTGTCCATAGCATCGATTGCCTGCACAAGTTTTCTATCGACGGCTTCGGCTACCACCTTGCTACCACAGAGTTCCTCACCAAACTTTTTCCAAACCAAACCAAAAGAGGCGTATGGAATATCATTGGCTCTCTTACCTGCTCCGCCAGCCTGATGATGATCGAAACGCATTTTGTCGACGTCATATACATTACCAACATCAAATACTATATCTGCCGCATCGATAATCGACTGCTCGCGTGTACGCTTCAAGTGCGCACGAGGATGAAGCTCGAGAATAGTAGCAGCCGCAAAGACATCGTCTGCATGGAAACGGGCATTGTGAGTGACAATATCCATATGTTGTTATTCAACCAAAAACTTAGGATACATTTTCAAAAGCTCGACAGTAAATGCCAAGACGATTGGACCAGCGAGGAAACCAATCGGGCCAAAAAATGTAAGACCACCAAGAACCGATATAAGAATAAGGAAAGGATGGATCTTAACTCTTCGTTCTATAAGATGTGGCGAAAGGATATTGTCTATACCTCCAATAGCAAGAATTGCCCACACGCCGTAACCAATAGCTCCAAATACATTGCCTGTAAAGATCAAGAATAGAACTGCTGGAATACTGACCATAGCCGTACCAACGCCTGGTATAAGCGATGCAAAAGCCGCTACCAAGCCCCACAATACTGGCTGACTGACACCGAAGATAGCGAGACCCACACCGGTGAGCACGCCCTGAATGACAGCAATGATAAGTGAGCCACGAATGACGGAGTTGATCGTCAGCTCAAGTCTGCTCAAAATATTTGAATCATCCTGTTCATCAAACGGCGACATGCGAATAAGATACGATCGCAAACTTTTCCCATCCTTGAAAAGATAAAAGAGTGCAAAGAGCATGAGAACAAGAGTAATAGCAAATTTCACAAAGCCAGTGAAAATACTACCTGTGTGTGAAATAAGACCATTGAGACCTGCTCGGACATATGTTTGGAAATCAATCGTAAGTCCTGGAATATATGCTTGGAGTTCTCCTTCGATACGAGCCACGCTTCGACTCAAAATACCTGAGGAGGTGTCAGAGACAGAAAGATGCGCATACAAATCCCTCGCTTCATAAAAGACCAAAATACTAATAATAAAAAGCGGCAAGATGATAAGGAGCACGACAGAAAGCGTTGATATGAGTGAAGACAGATTTCTACTTTTAACCTTGCTCTCTATGCTTTCGTGATACTGCTTGAAAATCACGTAACAGACCGTAGCCACAAACATTGCCACGATATATGGCCTGACCACCAAATACATAAGCACAAACGTCGCTACTAATAATATGAAAAAGTAAATATGCTGGTATCTATTGGAAATCATAATAGTCCTATTGTATCAGATTTCTACCCGTCATTTGTTTGGGTAAGCCAATACCTAAAATTGCCAAAATTGTCGGTGCAATATCGGCCAATGTGCCACCATCGAGCAATGTGAGACCTTTTTCGGTAACAATTGCTGGTACAGGATTGGTCGTATGCGATGTATGTTTCGCTCCTGTCGATGTATCGATATTTACTTCAGCATTGCCGTGATCAGCTGTGACAAACGCTACTCCCCCTTTGGCCACAAGCACATCGAGCACTCGACCAAGCTGTGTATCTACTTCTTCAAGTGCTTCGACGATTGCCGGTACATTGGCAGTATGACCGACCATATCAGGATTGGCGAAATTTATAAAAATAAAATTGGTACCAGACTGTATTCTCTTGATCGCTTCGTCTGCTATAGCCTCTGCGCGCATTTTGGGAGCAAGATCGTGCGTTGCTACATCTTTTCTCGAGGCAAGCAAGACGTGTTCTTCACCATCATAAGGATCTTCTTTGCCTCCATTGAGAAAATACGTAGCATGAGGAAACTTTTCAGTCTCGGCAATATGGGCTTGCGTCATACCTGCTGCAGATATTTCTTTGGCCAAAGTAGTCTCAATGGCAATTTGAGGAAATGCCACAAGTGTTGAGAATTCGCTGCCATAGGAAGTCATTGTAGCGAACGCAACATTGTTGGCCTGACTTTTTTCTATAAGTTTTTTTGAAAGCATGCGAGCTCGATCGGCACGGAAATTGAAAAAGAAAATAGCATCATTGTCTTTGACTGCGGATGTTTTGTCTTCAATATGTTTTACAACGATTGGTTCGAGATGTTCATCGAGCTTGCCTTCGGCGTACAATGCATGCACATACTCAGAAGGTTTGGTATCTTTGATATGACAAATATTTCCCTCGCATTGAAAAAGCACTTTTTCTACCTTATTCAACCTGTCCCAGTTATTGTCGCGATCCATAGCAAAGAAACGTCCAGAAATGCTGGCAATGAAACCGATTTCTATTTCTTCGAGCACATGCTCAAGATCCTTGATATATCGTGCCGCACTTTGTGGAGGAGTATCACGACCGTCGGTAAAAATATGTATTGCTACGTTTTGTATACCATTGGCTTTTGCAGCTTTGAGAAACGCATACAAATGATCGCTATGAGCATGTACACCGCCATCACCAAGCAAACCAGCAACGTGCAATAAAGAATTGTGTTTTTTTACATGTTCAAAAATAGTGACAAATGCCGGATTGCTTTTAAATTCATCATTGGCAATAGCTTTGGCAATACGCACCAAATCGGTGTCTATCGGCTTACCAGCACCGATCGTTGTATGACCGATCTCGCTATTGCCCATTTGACCTTCTGGCAAGCCAACAGCGAGTCCTGATGCTTCTAGAAGCGTATGAGGATACTCTTTCCATATTCGATCAAAAACAGGCGTTTTGGCCTGCGCAATAGCATTGTGAAGAATATCTTCGCGATATCCCCAACCATCGAGAATAATAAGCGCTGACTGCTTTCTAGATTTCATACCACGAGATGATATCACATTTTTTTAATGAGAATAAAGAAATAATGAAGACGAAATGTACATCTGCTTGAAATGACACGAAACCCTTTGTTATGATTGGTGCGTGAATATGTCCCAGATTATTTTTCAAAAACTCAATGAGCTTTCCCCAACAGTAGGTATTTATTCCTTATTATTTTTTGGCATCATATATGTAACATACAAAACCACAGTGTACTCACTAAAAGTGAGAGGTGTGGTAAATGATTTTCCTGATATTAAGAAACTAGCAATTGAAGTTGAAAAGATTCCGCGCATGGAAAGAATGCTCGAAAAAATTGATCGGGGACTATCAGCACTCAATAGTACTCTTCTGGAAAAGAAGGTTATCAACCAGTCTTACCACAATAGCCTCTAGGCCTTGAGCACATCCATACCAGGAAATACTGCATCGTTACCAAGCTCTTCTTCGATTCGTAGAAGTTGATTGTATTTTGCAAGACGATCGGTTCTTGAAAGCGATCCTGTCTTGATCTGACCAGTGCCGAGTCCGACAACAAAATCAGAAATAGTAGTGTCTTCGGTTTCACCTGATCGGTGCGAGACAATAGAAGTCAGGCCTGCGTCTTTTGCCATCTTGATCGAATCGATCGTTTCAGAGACCGTGCCGATTTGATTGAGCTTGATCAAGATAGAATTACCAGCTTTCTTTTCTATACCCTGCTTGAGACGTTTTATATTTGTGACAAAAAGATCATCGCCAACAATCTGTACTTTATCGCCAATCTTTTTTGTCATTTCTATATAGCCTTGCCAATCATCTTCAGAAAGTCCATCTTCGATAGAAACGATTGGATATTTTTTTGACCAATGTGCATAGTATTCGACCATTTCACTACTTGAGAGTTTTTTATTCTCTGTTTTGAGATTGTATGTTCCACCTTCATAGAGCTCACTGGCTGCGGCGTCGATAGCAATAAAAATATCTTTGCCTGGAGTATATCCAGCCTTTTGTATCGCTTCGAGAATAACTTCGATTGCCGATTCATTGTTTGGAAGTGCTGGTGCATATCCACCCTCATCACCTACCGATGTATTGAGTCCTCTAGCAGCCAAAATTTTCTTGAGAGCATGAAATGTTTCTGCACCGTAGCGAAGCGCTTCTTTGAAAGATGGTGCTCCGAGCGGCATAATCATAAATTCCTGAAGATCGGTCGAATTGTCTGCATGTTTGCCACCGTTGAGCACATTCATCATAGGTACTGGCAAGCGATATGCATTGCCTAGGCCAGCAATATCTTTGAAATAAGCATAGAGAGGTTTCTTTTGAGACTTAGCGGTCGCATGAGCAAAAGCAAGAGACACTCCAAGAATCGCATTGGCACCGAGACGACCTTTGTTTTCCGTACCATCGAGAGTGATCATGGCATCGTCTATTTCACGCTGAGTAAAACTTTTTCCGACAAGCGCCTTGGCAATTTCTGTATTTGCATTGGCAACCGCTTTTTCTACACCCTTGCCGCCGTATCGCTTATCGCCATCACGAAGCTCTACTGCTTCATGAGAGCCAGTCGAAGCACCCGACGGTACTGCTGCTCTACCAAAAGAGCCGTCTGAAAGGGTGAGGTCGACTTCGACAGTCGGATTGCCTCGTGAATCAATAATCTCTCGCGCCTGAATCTTTGAAATGGTTGCCATAATATCTCTGAATAATTTTAATTACAGAGCGCATTTTAGCACACTCACTCACTAAGGAGAAACCGTTAGAATATCTTATGAAATGGCCACGTCAGGACTTCGAGAATTTTTCTGATAAAGAAGCGTTTATCCCATTTTTCTGGCAAAATCTCCTCGCAATTGCTTATATCACGTTCGAAATCACGCTTAACTGAGTCGACAAATCTGTGGTTGGACGAAGCGATATTGATTTCATAATTGAAAAGAAAGCTAAGATTGTCGAGATTGGAAGAACCGACTGTTGCCCACGCATCATCGATAGCAGCCATTTTGACATGATAAAAAGGTCCTTTATACGCATAGACTTTAATACCCGATTTTATGCATCGCGTAATGTACCAACTCTGCACATAATCGACAAAATACGCATCAGAGACCTCTGGCAACACTACTCTTACATCTACCCCTCTATGCGCAGCTACTCGAAGAGCACGTAGGAATCTTCGATCAGGTACAAAATACGGTGCAGCAAGATAAATATATTTCTCAGCATTGCGTATCTGATCGATATACGCATGATATAAAAATCGCTGCTTGAAACGCGGAGAATTGATAAGTACTTCGAAATCTTTGTGAAAAAGCAAATCTTTTTTAAAACGTCGATGCAGACCTGTCAGTATTCTTTTCCAGACCGTATCGAACGTCAGCTGAATATTTTTGACAAATTCACCATGGATTTCCACCATCGTATCTCTCCATGTCGACATATAGTCGGCAATTCCCACTCCTCCGACAAAACCAACCACTCCGTCTATGATAAGAATTTTTCTATGGTCTCTGAAAAAGTGCGACGTGATATTGCCAAGACGCCACAGAGATATGGGATTGAAAAATAAGACCTCAATTCCCTTTTCCCTCAGATGTTCTGGTAAATCTGACAAATAAAATGAAAGGCTGCCGACCATATCAAAAAGCAATTTGATCTTTACACCCTCTTCGGCTTTTCTAACTATCGTTTTGAGAAAATTGCTCCCAATAACGTCATTGACGAAAATATATTGTTCAAACTCTATTGTTTTTGTGGCATTGCGAATAGCATCAAGCATCGCGTCCCAAGACGTTTGAGTCGTCGTATGAAAACGTACTATTGGATCTGGGCTTTGTTCCATTTATTTAAGCTATGCAGCTTTCCAACCTTCCTTTTGATACTGCTCAAGCTGTTTAAACTTGATTTCTTTTTTCTCCTGACCTTTGGTAATGGTTATTTTTTCATTGCGGCCGGTTTTCTCTCCATGTGGAGTTTCGCCGCGAAGCACCACAGTCTGACCTTGGACCGATGTCGAAGCGCCGATAAGCTGGGCATTGGCCTGAACGCGTTCCATTTCCCTTTGTTCAGCGACAAATGCATCTGACTGGATATTTGGAATAAGAGCCATTACTTGGTCATTGATTGCCTGTTGCATAGCCTTGAAAAGACCGAGACCTTCTCTCTTGTATTCGACAAGCGGATCACGCTGACCGTACGCACGAAGATTGACCGAGCTTCGAAGATAATCCATCTGTTCGAGATGATCGATCCAGAACATATCAATCGTCTGGAGCATGAGACGTCGGACGACTTTGTTGAATTCTTCTTCGCCGAGTTCTTTCTTTTTCTTTTCTATTACTTCCTTTATAGAATCATCTGCATGTTCAAGAGTGAGCACTTCATCGAGCAGTTCTTTGAGATCGTTGCCTTGGCCGAGCAATAGTTTTCTGCGGCGAGTATAGACAATACCGCGCTGATAGTTCATGACATCATCATATTGGAGCGTGTGTTTTCGAGAATCAAAATGTATACCTTCAATCTTAGATTGCGCAGACTCAAGTCCGCGTGAGAGGAGAAAGTTTTCAATTGGTTCATCCTCACGCATTCCTATCTTGCCCATCATGCGCTTCACAAGATCAGACGCAAAAATACGCATGAGTGAATCGCCAAGAGAAACGAAGAATTGTGTCTCGCCAGGATCTCCTTGTCTTCCTGAACGTCCTCGAAGCTGGTTGTCGATACGCCTAGCTTCATGCCTTTCGGTACCGAGCACGAAGAGACCTCCAAGAGCTTTTATTTCTTCATATTGTTCTTTGCTTGCTCCGACACCTCCAAGCTTAATATCAACTCCTCGACCGGCCATGTTGGTAGCGATCGTCACTGCACCCTTTTTGCCAGCTTCGGCAATAATTTCTCCTTCACGTTCGTGATTCTTAGCATTGAGTACTTGGTGCGGCACGCCAATACGTTTGAGATAGTCAGAAAGAACTTCATTGCGTTCGATAGACACTGTACCGACAAGCACTGGCTGACCTTTGATATGAAGTTCTTTTACTTTATTTGCTGCTGCAGTAAATTTGCCATTTTCTGTCTGGAAAATAAGATCGTTGGCATCTTTGCGAACTACTGGTTTATTGGTCGGAATGACCATGGTATCGAGATTGTAGACTTTGAAGAATTCTTCTTTGGAGGTTGCGGCAGTACCCGTCATACCCGAAAGTTTTTTGTAGAGACGGAAATAGTTTTGAAAGGTAATAGAAGCAAAGGTGCGGGATTCTTTCTGCACGGAAACACCTTCTTTGGCTTCGATAGCCTGATGAAGACCTTCTGACCAGCGTCGGCCTGGCTGCATGCGACCAGTAAATTCATCGACAATGATCACCTCACCATCGCGCACGACATATTCTTTTTCTTTTTTATACAGCGCCTTGGCCCTAACTGCTGTTTCAAGATGATGCACATACTTAATACCCTTTTCGGTATAAATATTGTCGACATTGAGCATTTTCTCGGCCGCCTCGATACCGGCATCGGAGAGTTGTATCTGCCTGAATTTTTCATCAACAGTGTAGTGATCGCCCTCTTTGAGTTTTTCAGCGATACCTGAAAAAAGAGCGTAGAGATTTTCTGACTCGACTGTTGGTGAAGAAATAATGAGCGGCGTGCGCGCTTCATCGATAAGAATCGAGTCTATTTCATCGACAATCGCATAGTTGTGTTCGCGCTGACGAAGATTGTTGGGATCGTATTCAATATTGTCTCGAAGGTAATCGAAGCCAAATTCATTGTTGGTACCGTACGTAATATCAGCTCCATAGGCTTCCTTGCGCGTACTTGGTCTTAAGAAATCATAAACAATCTTAAATGAAGCAACTTCATCGCGCTTTGTATCTTCTTCTTTATGATTTGAATCGTACAAGTATGAACCGTCGGTATTGATAACACCCACAGATAGCCCGAGCAATGCAAAAACTTGTCCCATCCATACCGCATCTCGTCGTGAAAGATAATCGTTGACGGTCACGATATGCACGCCTTTGCCAGTGAGAGCATTGAGATATGCAGGCAAGGTTGCAACCAGAGTTTTTCCTTCTCCGGTTTTCATTTCAGAAATAGAACCTCCGTGAAGCACCATACCTCCGACAAGCTGTACATCGTAATGTCGCTGACCGAGTGTGCGCTTCGAAGCTTCTCTTACAAGTGCAAAAGCCTCGGGCAGAATATCATCGAGAGTCTTGCCAGCAGAAAGAGACTGCTTGAGTGAAGAAGTTTGTGCCGCTAGGTCTGTATCGCTAAGAGCTGCGTATTTCTGTTCTAGGTTGTTTATAGCGGCTATTTTGCCCTTGTGTTTGGACAAAATGCGCTTTTCCGGTTGGCTAAAAAATGACAACATAGGGCTATCCTAGCACACTTTCGACCTCTCTTTCTATAGTCAGGCCTGTTTTCTCAAAAACGCTTCTAGCAACATATCCAGCCAGTAGATCTATGTCTTTTTGAGTCGCATTGCCATAATTTACCAGTACCACAGCCTGTTTCTCATATATACCGACATTTCCCTGCTTATATCCTTTAAGATTGCACACTTTGTCGATAATCCAAGCCAAAGGCACCTTTACATGCTCTTCATCGACTTCAAAAAAGGGTATTTCAGGATACTTTTTCTTCAATACTTCATATTCGCCTTTTGTAATGATCTGATTTTTGAAAAAAGAGCCTGCTGTTCCGACTTTTGAAAAATCAGGTAGTTTGGATGTACGTATATCAACCACCGCATCGCGTACTTGAGCAACAGTAGGAGTGCTTATATTTCTTTTTGCAAAATAGTCGATCAAATCTTTGTAGACAAGTTTTGGCTTGCCCTCGCGCTCAAGTCGGAGCGTCGCACTGACAACAATAAAATGTTTTGCTGCAGGACTTTTGAAAAAACTGTTTCTATACTCAAACTGACAATCCTTAAGTCCCACTCTCTCTATCTGCCCTGTCCTAGTATCGAGCACGTCAACCCATTGCACGACGTCTTTGATCTCACTGCCATATGCTCCAATATTTTGAACGATCGCTCCTCCAACCGATCCAGGCACAAGAGAAAGATTTTCTATACCTTGCAATCCTTTTTGCACTGCTTGAGACACAACATCATCCCAATTCTCACCTGCTGAAGCCACGCAGTCGACCGTCTTAGGAAATTCTTTCCAAGAGATTCCCTTTATGTTATTTTTGATGACCAATCCCGAAAATCCAGCATCAGAAATCAAAATATTGGATCCACCACCAAGCATAAACACCGGCAGACTGCCCATGTGCGCATACGCAAATGCCGCTCGCAATTCTTCGAGTGTTGCGACTTCTACGTATTGCTTGGCAATGCCACCTATCTTAAATGTGGTTTTAGAGGCTAGAGAAACATCTCTTTCTATTTTCATATATATCGGTTCCGTCCAGTGTCCGTCGTCGGGGCTAGCTCCTACAAATGTAAATATGTGAGTGCGACCGGCGACGGACAATAAAAACAACCTTACCTGCTTCAGGGTGAAGTATACACAATTAGTAAAAAACAAACCAGAAACACAAAAGCCCTCTTGCGAGGGCTATGTGCTTACATTTGCTAGTGCTAACGATTTGATAGCACTCACATACCAATAGTATATATGAAATCTTTCTAAAATGCAAGCTCTCTAGAACCTCTATTGAAGCATTGTTGTCGCACCTTTCTTGATCAAGTCTTCATAATACTGAATTTCGGCAACAAGATTGGCATCGGTCGTCTTTGTCTTCATATCGGCGAGGATTGCCAATGCTTTTGTACGATTGCCACTCTCAAGATACGCTGCTGCAAGGTAGAGAATCGTGTCGGGAGATACTTGTGGCTGTAGAGATATATAATTTTCAATGATTGGAATGACTTTTTGGAATTGCTTGGTGACAATATACGCCTGTATGACTCTTGGATCGGTGATTAGATTGGGATTGGTTTTGAGCAATTCCTCAAATACCGCATCTTGTCGTGCATAGACAGCACCGAGAGCAAGCATAGATTGGGCCATTGGATTTGAAGTAGCCATTTCATAGGTCTTTTGCAACAGTGTATATGCTTCTTGGAATGAACCTTTATTTATGAGAGCAATTGCTTCATCAAAATAAAATGTCTGTTTGCCAGGAGAAAGTTCTTCTGCCCTGCGAATCACTACAATACTTTCATCAAGTCGTCCTGTTCTCGAAAGATATGTACCATAGATAGAATAATATCGCGCATCGTCTGGTGTCATTGCAAACTGCTTTTTAAATTCAGCATCGGTCAGATCCATAACCTTTTGGCGAAGTTCTGTAGGAGCAGCAGTAAATACCGTCTGTGCACCAACAGCGATTTGCTCGCGAGCTTCTGTTGATGCAAAGGTATTTGAATTGAAGACTTTTACATACGAATCATACGAATCCTGAAGTGCAGCAGTGTTGTTGTATCGTGGACTACCTTGAGTGCTAAATTCTGCCTGATACTGCAATGCATTGAGAAGAGTGACATTGGCATTGTATGGTTTCAAATTGCCCATATACATGACAAATGCGAAGACAATAACTGCAATGCTGCCAACCAAGTAATATACTTCGCGTCGAGCAGCTACTCCTTTTACCTGTCTGTCTGTGACCAAATGATGCCCATAGGCCAAGATAGCAAAGAAGAGAATATAGCTCGCTAAGTTGTCGAAGACGAAAATATTGTGAATGAAATAAGCGACGACCAGACCAGTAATAATCGCTTTGGCTGGTACACCTAAATGATCTGCTTTTGATTTCCACACAGACCACAGCAGCGCTGCATACAAAGAAAGATAGGCAAGCAGACCAAGAATACCTCCAGCAATCAGCCAGTCGAGGAATACATTGTGTGCACGGTCAAACCACTGTTCCTGTCCGTACAAATCTGGAGTGTAGTATTTGTTGAATACATAATTGAAACTCTCCTGTCCCCAACCAATAATTGGACGTTCTTTGACTCCTTGAAGTGCAACATTCCAAATAAGTGTTCGGCCAAATCCCTGTTCTCGGGCAACTTTGCCAAGATCAAAAGTAATAAGAGAAGCATAACGACCAAGAAGCGATGTGCTGACAAATTCTGTATTCTTAGTCATTCCCAATAGACCGATAACAACGATAGTAGTAGCAAGGATTGCAATACCAACTTTGCGAAGCGTCTTTCTCTGTTTTTCAAAGAAGGCAATGAGGGCTGAAATAACAAGTACACCAGCTACAAATCCGACGAATGATCCTCGAGTACCTGTCTGATACATGACATAGGTATTGAAAATCATGAAAGCAATATACTTGTAGAACGACATCCAATATGATGAGTCTTTATTGCGCGGAGCTTGCGTCAGCTTAAATAAAAGCAGAGCTGCCAAGAAAATATGTACGAGAGCATAGACACCAAGATAGGTTGAGTTGCCAAGAGAGCCATAGATACGACCAATTCCCTCTCTGAGGTCAAGAATAGCATTGGCACCGACAATCAAACTGGCAAAGAGAGAAATTTCAAAAAACCATTCCCATGTCTTTTCTTTTACAAATACTGCAGACAATAGAAGAACGTAGACACCAAGATGTAAAACAGTAATAAATCCTTCCATTCGCTCATAGTTGCCCCAGAAGCTCTTATACACATTTTCGCTGAAGATTGTTGCAGCACCCATAACTGCTACAAAAGCAAAGAGTGAGGTCAGAATAATACTTCGCTTAGGGCGATATGAATTGTCTTTGAGTAGAAGAAAAGCGTAAAGTAGAGCTGCGATTTCAACAAGGATCCTAAAGGCAAAGTTTTTGCCTGATATGTACGGAAAGAAATGCTGGTTGGAAAAGAGAAGCGGCACGAACAATATCGAAAAAAGCACAAAAGCCGTCGTATTCCTAAGCATATCGGATGTTTTCATAATACGCTCAAGTATACACGCCTATCCAAGCAAAATAAAGACTTTGCCAAGCTGTTCTATATTCTTATATACCCTGCCTCCAGCCAATACCACAATGATCCTAATATAGCCCCTAATCGTAAATGGCCACGCCAGTACTGACTTACAAAAATACCTTATAGCTTCAGACTTTTTACCCATTTCTAGATTGAGTCGTCCAATAGCCTGCAATACTACGGCTTTGGCTCGAGCATGAGTGTTGTAAATGTCAGCATGACTCGACAAAATATACATGAGATCTCTAACCCTACGATCTATATTCTTTTGGAGAGAAGAAGTATTATTTTCGTGCACGCGATAGACAACAAGGGGTTCGTCTATAAAAAAGACTTCTTTATCTGCAGCAATAGACCGAGCCATAAATTCATAGTCTCCAAAGACAAGTAGTTTGGTATCGAGTACTCCAACCGACTGAAAAACTTCTTTTTTCACCACAATCATACTGAAGGTATTGAAATATGCACCCGAGAGCATGTCTGTTTTTGTATTGATACGACGCTTGAGTGAAGAAAGCTGTTTCTTTCCTGTTTCATTTTGAAGAATCTCTACAGCAGAGCACACTATATCTATTTTTTTATTTTCTTCGAACACCTTTAAGACTTTTTCAAGTTTATCTTGTTTCCATTCATCGTCATGATCAAGAAAGGCAATGTATTTTCCTTGGGCCAAAGAAATACCAAGATTTGAAGGAATAGTCGGACCGCCGGAATTGGGAATTTTCTTTAGGATTATTCTTTTGTCTTCTGAAGCAAGTTTCTCAATAATAGATGCTGTATTGTCTGTCGATCCATCATCTACAACTATTAATTCTAAATTTGAAAAAGTTTGATTGAGTACCGAACGTATCGTCTGCTCGATAAAACGCGAGCCATTGTACGTCGGTATGATAACTGAAAAAATCGGCTGCATTTTATTCTGACAATTATTTAGCAATTATTTAAGATAGGGAAGATTTTTATCTTTATCAGAAACAATAGGATCACTCACCTTCCAGTCTATATTAAGAGTTGGATCGTCATATCTGATACCACCTTCTGAAGTAGGGTCATATTCTTCCGTGCAGGCATAGAGAAATACCGCCTCGTCGGATAATACTGAAAATCCGTGAGCAAATCCTGGTGGTACATAGACCGACACACCGTTTTCATCGCTGAGTTCTATTGTCGCCCACTGTTTGTATTTTGGAGAATCAGGGCGCATATCGACAACAGCGTCGAGCACTTTACCCTTTAAGACACGAACAAGTTTGCCCTGAGCCTTGATGCCACGTTGATAATGTAATCCCCTTATAACATTTTTATTTGAAGTAGAAACATTTATTTGAGGGAAATTATGTATACCCATTTCCTTGAAAGCGGAGCTTTTATAAAACTCAGTGAAAAACCCCCGATCATCACGATATTTGTCAGTTTCAATAACTAGAATATCCACAGACTCATGCTTTTTAAATTTGAATGCCATATTTATATAATTTCCTCTACATTAACATGTAAAGACATAAAGATTCTGTATCCATATATCATCTTTGTCCAACTCTTCATATCAAAGATAACTTTTTTATAATTTCCCTTTTCTACTATGGTGCTAATTTTTTTAGAAATTGGCTCTATTTCATATTTTGCATCATGTTCAGAAATATAAAGAATATGTTTTTTTGATGAGAAAAGATTCCTTATTTTTGCAATAAATGATGATTTAATTTCTTTTATTGTTAATGCGGTAATACTTCCCTGATCTAATGAATTATTACTAAACTTTTGCTCTATCTGTTTTACTCTATCTAAATAGTAATCAAAATAAGGTTTGGTTGCCTGATTAAATAACACTTTGGCATCAGCTTTAAAAGGATCTAGTGTATTTGTTTCCTGCCAATGAATATTTGATATGTTTAATTTGAAATTCATTATAGTTTAGATTATTTCCATCTTATTGGTAGCATAATTGAACCTAAATACTCCAAGACGTGGAATATCAACGATCTTTTTATCAGACGAAGCGCCGACGTAGTCAAAGAGATTCTGTTCGCTATTCATTTTTTTCTTAACCAATTCTTCTGGATTCATAGAAGCGACATATCCAAAAAACGACTGCGGTTTCATTGCAAAGAGCATGTCATTGTAATTACCCTCCGCGGCTATATTTTCTTTTCCATTTGAAAAAAGATACGAGGGATTTGAAATAATAATATCTGCATCTGGATTGGAATTGATACTTTCAAATATCTTTGGAAAGCTCATAATCTGACGAGATGTATAGTAGACCACCCAATCTGCCGATTCGAGTTCTGCTTTGTGTTTTTCTACCACTGCCTGACACATTTGATATTCACCTGCACCCTTATTTTTGGCACCTAGAGCGTTATTGTTTATAAAAACAGTATTAATAACTCTAGGATTCTCGAACTGATCGGCAAGTTCTTTTATAACATCGTTTTTATCTGAAACAGTATTGTCGGTAATGATAAATTTGGTTTCCTCTGGACTTATTTTAAAAAGATTCTCCATAGCAATCGCATAGACCGACTGACGATTGAAATTTTGGGCATCAGACCATGATTCTATCCTATATGCTGCTAGACATATAAAAACAATCTTTTGCATTACTAGTTTTTAGGCTTAAAAGACTTAACCGTATCAATAATACGCTTGATCTCAGCTGGTTTGAGACTTGGGAACATTGGTAGCAAGACAACTTTTTTCCACATCGCTTCGGCAACAGGCAATTTTCTGTAATACGGCTTATACATCTTATAGAGATGATTTGGAATATAGTGCATGCCGGCGCTGACACCATTTTTCATCATATGGGCAATCAAATCATCACGCAGTCTTTCATCTACCTTAATAGCGTAGTTGTGTGTCGAGCTCCAGGCATATGCTTTCTCCACCGGTGTTTCTATCCAACCAAGCTTGCCAAGAGCTTTTGTATATTGAGCAGCTATCTTTCTTTTCTTAGCAATATGTCCATCGAGTTTCTCAAGCTGCACAAGACCGAGACATGCATTGATATCATTCATGTGATATTTGAAGCCGAGTTCTTCGACATCGTAGTACCAGTGATAACCTTCTTTGGTAATCGTACGATCAAACGTGCTTTTATTGATACCGAGCCAGCGGCGCTTGCGCAGGATTTCATCCCATTTTGTATTTTCCATGGTGAGCATGCCACCATCCCCTGTCGCAAGATTTTTGACAGCGTGAAAACTAAAGCTTGTAAGATCAGCAACCGATCCGACGGGCTTGCCTTTGTATTTTGATCCGCATGAGTGCGCAGCGTCTTCTATAACAAACAATTTGTGCTTCTTGGCAATCTGCTGAATCTTGTCGATATCGCACGGATGTCCACCGTAATCAACGCAAATAATGCCCGCAGTTTTGTCGGTAATAAGTTCTTCGATTTTATTTGGATCGATATTGAGCGTGTCCGGTTCGATATCGCAAAAGACAGGTATACCACCTTCGTAGAGAATAGCGTGGTTGGTAGAGACAAACGTAAATGCAGTAGTGATCACTTCTTTGCCCTTGATATTGAAAAGGCTGAGCGCCAGGTGAAGTGCTGCTGTTGCAGAGTTCAGAGCGACAGCCTGCCCCGCATGCGTATATGCAGCAAATTTGTCTTCAAATTCTTTTGTTTTTGGACCAAGACCTATCCAACCTTTTTTGAAAGATTCCTTGAGAGAATTGAGTTCTCGATTGTCGTAGGATGGCCTGAACAAAGGTATATTTTCCATAAGCGTCTATAGTATCACAGTTTTATATTTGGGATCATTGCGAGCAGGATTGCCTTGATCCATGAAATCTACCTTGCTGTAATCGTAGTCTTTAAGCTTAAAATTGGTCCACTCCGCAAAATACGGCCTGTCTTGAGAAACAATTCCCGCAAGCGCGTCGATGCCAGCACCGACGTCAATAAAGACGGCATTGGTATAATGCCTAAGCAACGGCATGAGAGCGAGTTTCGAACTTCCTGCACCTACTAGGAATAGTTTCGCTTTACTATTTTTGATCTGCTCACCGAGTTTCTCGCTAAGCACAAGCACATCATCAGCTGCGCCTTTTGCTGGTACAGAAATATAATCGGTAAACTGATCGACACCAACATAGCGTCGATATTCTTCGTGCTTCATCAATTCCTTTATAATGTCGGTCTTTTCTAACGAAGCGATAATACCGATTTCATTTTTAAAATGCTTAAAGACCCATTTTGTAGCGACTAGAGCATAGACTGCTTCACTTGGAATAGAATTGTTGAAAATAATATCCTTGGCTTTCCTGAAATAATCCTTTCCTCTTCGTAGAGAAAAGAGCCATGCGCTGATATATGGAATTATTCCCAAAAGAGTGATTGGAAAGAGAGCTCGGTCGATAGCATAGGCTAGTTTGCCATTTTGCATAGCAGGCACTGGGCGACGCATGATCTTGCTTATGACTTTTTCAACATATTCAACAACGATAAACTTCATCCATGAACGACGCTCTCTCCTTTCACTATTGAGTGTAATAATATCGTGCTGCCAGAGCATCGATCGGAACAGATTCATATTGAGGTGTTCATAGCCTTTGACCAATGCTCTCTTGCCCGGCTTAGCACTGCCGACTGCAATTTTGCGAAGAAAGAAATAATCTCCGTCACTAGCACGCACAATAGACATACCTTTGTTTTGATCGACGCGCTTAAAGATTTCTCCCGTGAGATTCATAAATGATTCTTGGAATGACACAGGGATGAGATTGTTCTTTTGAAAATGTTCCTTGTGACTGCCATTGTCAGTCGAAATATTTTGAATCATGTACTGACCATGAACGCTGGCGAAGCGCTTTCGCTTGAAGACCATAATATTCTTTGACCACCACTGATATCCAATACCCTCGAGCTTGATACCGAGTGCGGCTGAAAGTTTTTTAGACGCTGGTTGCCAATATTCAAGTCCACGCTCAGCGAGTTTTTTTATTACATATGACTGAGGACGAGGATTGAGATGTTGACCATCGTGATCTTTGTCTTGGTTTGACCATGTAAGCAACAAAATATCTCCTGTCGCTTCAGCAAGATTGTCGATAAAAGGATCTTCAGCTGCACGGGCAATATGCTCTCCAACTTCAGAACAATTGACGATATCGTATTTCTTTCCAAAAGAATATGGCTTGGAGAGATCGCCAATGATCACTTTTTCCTTGATACTTGCAGCAGCATACTGCTTTGACCAGTCGAAATAGTCGATACCAAAAAGATCGGTTGCAGGATATTTGTCATGCCATGCCTCCATGAGACGGCCATTGTTGCAACCCATGTCGGCAAAGCTGTCGATAAGCGAGAGATCGAAGACCTCTTCGATGGCTTGAAAATAGGCCATATATGGCCTCATTTCCCTAGTATATTCTTCTTCCTTGTAGGTATCCTCGGTCTTTTTATCCATAGGTATAGTGCATCATAGCAAATCAGCACTTTTTTATCATGCTGGCCTTAGTATTTTATGAATTTCTTTATTTTTTCCTTAACAGGCTTAGGTAAGAGTTTTTGGAGTATTTTTTGAAATATATTCATCTTTGGATGCCAGCTCACTTCCCAATAATGAATGGCTAACGTTTCTGGTTTTACAAAAGAAAATACATGGGCTCGATCTTTGACATGACGCTCACCAGCAGGAAATGGATATGCATAGGTGTATGGCAACACCACATTGGCAAAGCCACCTTCTTGATATGAAGCGAGAAAGCATTCGGTAAAATACGGCCCATCGACAAGTTTAACCTGCATATTGGCATCGCGGGTATTGATCGGCTGGCTCATATTCTCAATACATGTTTTTAAAATAGGATGACCGGGGATAGATCCAAAAAGACCAGCCAAAATGACCGGTTTGTCAGTGTCGTCGAGCAAAATCGCGTATAAGTCTGTTGTATTGTGAAATTTCTCAAATGAACCTGTACATTCAAAGTCAGTGTCGGCATACATGCCGCCAAATTGATACAGAATTTCATATCGAAGAAAATCCGACTTGGCGCCAAAATTTTTGGTCTGTTCATATGCCTCGCGATTGGTCATTTTCAAATCCTGCACTTCCTTTTCAGTCCAGAGTTTGTATTCCCAACCAGGATGGAACTTTCTGAATGTGACTCCCCACTGCTTATACGCTTCAGGCAATTCACTTCCAAGCCAAATCTGGTGAATGATTTTAGGAATAACCTGATCTCTTTTAGGCAAAGCATTTTCTTTATACTTCTTAAACAGATCAGCACATATGTCCTTTCTCTGTTCGTTGGTATATGAAGTAGGAATTGTATTCATGTCTTCTAAAGATATTTTTTGATTCTAGCAAAAAGGGATTTTAAGAGCGATCGGTTGAAATGTTTTGTATACGTATAATAATCGGCTGCAATATTCCATGTGATTTTTGACGGATGATTGAGTGGGAATGTCATTGTACCTGCAGCGCCAAAATCAACATCGCTTACTTGGCTCGTATGCGTGGCATGTTCACCAAAACCGATATTATTGACCATATTAACCTGCGGAATAATGCCAAATCCCCCATTTTTCCTGACTGATTTTTCCCAGGCCATATCCCAGACATGGCTACGCTCTCTTTCTGGTATCAGAGTATGATCAAAATGCTGCCACGCTCTCTTCCAGGTCGCCCAACCCCAATTGTGAGTATATTTCGAAAAATAATACGAGTAAGGACCGCGCTGTATGCCCTTTTGATAATTGTTACCGCTAATATGCATTATTTTTTCCTCATCTATATATTTTTGCAATAATTCTTGGCAAAATCTAAAGAAACTTTCAGTAGCTACACAATCATCTTCCAAAACAATTCCCGCTTCTACATTTTGAAAAAACCACGTGATACCTGCTGCAGGACCATATCCACCACCAAGATTTTTTTCCTGATACAACTTTTTTACTTCGCACTGCCAATCGATCTTTGTATCAATAATATTTTTCACTTCCTGCACTGCACCTTGGTCATAGGCATTACCATTACGTGCTGCATCGATAGCAACAAACAGTTTTCTAGGTTGTACCTTTCTAATCGCATCTATTACTGCCAATGTTTCTTTTGGACGATTAAATGCTATCAGTAAAATAGGAGTATCTAATTGATTCATAGCGTAAGCCAGTGTTTTGGATAATAGTCTGGATACGAAGCATGACCCACCTGATGATATTTTTTAGGAGCGATTACTATCTGAGTGTCGTGAGCACCGAGCCACGCTCCCCACCAGCTAAAAGTGCTATTGGCGACGATATGATGCTTGCACGAATACATAAGTCGCATATCCTCATGGTTTTTATCGTCACCATTCCAATCAACCACTACAAGCGGCTGTGCAAAAGCGAGCTGTTCTCTAGCCCATGCAATGTCGTCGGAGAATAAATAAAATACAGGATTCTGAACTTTTTCTTTTATGATAGCAATGGCCTGCTTATAGAAATCCATTCCCAACACACCATGATTCTTAGCAACTACATTGGCATTGTCACCATGACGAATATGGATAGCTACTGCTTGCTGATTTTTCATATTGTTAAGAGTCTCAGCATTTTTGCCTTCTGGAATATTTTTTACACTTAGTTCTTTTCGAATAGTATCTGCATATTCTTTGAAATACAATTCGCTTTGCCAAAAGCCACTAATGTAAACATCTTTAGTAATTTTCTTTTCGAGCAATTCTTTATCGAAACTGAAGAAATTCTTTTTAGGCTCAACAATATATGGTTTTGAAAAATACGCACCAAGTCTATTGAATGCTCGAGCAATCTTGCCTGATATTTTGGGTGAAAAATATTTTGAAAATCGTGACACTTCTTCTTTGGAAGCTGGTTCAGCTGTGATATTGAAATATGAAAGACCAAAGAGTCGTATGCCTTTAAAAGGATCTCCGACCGTACTTGTATAATTTGAAATATCAATCTTGCACTGTATATTGTTGCGCAGAGAAAGACTCTTTCCCAGAGCGTACTGGAACATTTGATTGCCGAGTCCTCCTCTCATTTCACTTATGATCATTTAGAATCTCTTTTCTTAACTTCCCCTTCTATCCATTTGTATGTTTTTTCCATACCAACTTTGAGAGGCTTATTGGGCGCCCAGCCAAGCTTTTCCTGTATCATTTTATTGTCAGAATTCCTGCCACGTACACCAAGAGGACCAGTAACATGTTTGCGAGTAATTTTTTTGCCAGCTATTTCTGCAGCCATTTCAGCAAGTTCATTGATAGTAACCATTTCATCGGATCCTATATTGACCGGGCCAAAAAATGTTTCCGAATCCATCAGCTTCCTAATACCATCGAGACATTCGTCGACATAGAGAAACGATCGTGTCTGTTTGCCATCTCCCCATATTTCTATTTCGCCACCGTCCTTGGCTTCGGCCACTTTTCGGCAGATAGCAGCTGGGGCCTTTTCCTTGCCACCTTGCCATGTACCTTGTGGACCGAAAATATTATGAAAACGTGCTACTCGGACATTGAGATTGTAATTTCTTTTATATGAAAAATACATACGTTCGCTAAAAAGTTTTTCCCAGCCATACTCACTATCAGGGTTCGCCGGGTATGCAGAATCTTCAGAGCAGTTTGGATTGTCAGGATCGACTTGATTGTGAGCGGGATAAATACATGCTGAAGAAGAATAAAATATCTTCTTTGCCTTTACGACCACCGCCTGGTGTGCGACATTGAGATTGACAAGAGCGGAGTTGTGCATGACGTCGGCATCATGATTGCCAGAGAAAATATATCCTGCCCCACCCATATCAGCAGCGAGTTGATAGACTTCATCGAAATCTCTATCCAATACTTTTTCTACTACCTTTGGATCGGTCAGATCGCCAATAACAAATTCATCTGCAGGCAGGTCGAAATATTCATGTTTCTTTACATCGACTCCACGCACCCAATACCCCTCCGACACGAGACGTTTTACCAAATGACCCCCGATAAATCCCCCTGCACCTAGAACAAGAGCTGTTTTTTGTGCCATATATTATTGGTCTTTCTTTTTATTAAAATACGGACTGATCGCATTTTTCACCAAGCGAGGTAGGAAACCTAGAATACTGCCAACGCTCTGCGGACCGTTGAAAAATACCTTTATTGGCTTGGCGTTTTTCGAAAGAGTTTTTGAGAATATACGATGATTGTAGCCAGCGCCCATACTTAGACTGTGTATTGATTTTTTAGTAAGAGCAACATCACTTGATCTGAACAATCTCGTATAGCTTGGTGCTTCCTGTTTGCCATGCATGTAGAGAGTGCCGTTGTAGGCTGAAAAAATATGTGTCACTGCTTCATTGTCAAACACATCTTCTGGACGAGGTTCTTCTATATTGAGTTTTGAAAAGAGATCTTCGCGTACATAAAAACCATTGGTGACGGTTGCAGTCACGAGCTTATAGCCTTTTTCATGAGCAAGTCTGACATTGGCTGCAAAAGAAGATCCAAAAGGCTGCTCTTCATTGTATTCCTGAAATATATCTACAGAGGGTGGAATGGTTGGATTGTGCTCAACAAGAATAAGTCTTGGTTTGAGTTTGTTGATGCTTTTGAAAATATGATAATCGTTGCTGTCGATGTCTACTGAAAGCAGATCGAGATCATGCGGAGCATTGTGAGACATGAGTATGTCGTCGAGTGTCTGACCTTTTTCGAGTGTGACAAACTTTTTAATGAGGGTTATTTTATTGCCAAAAGGTTTGGCAATGTTCTCCCATGAAGCAAAAGAGGGTTCATCGGGCTCGATAAGTGCCGCTCTCCAGCCTTTATTTGAAATAAGATTCCAGACATTGCTAAGCTCAGTACCATTGCCAGCGCCAAATTCGACGCAGTATTTGTTGGTCTCGCCAATGCGCATAAAAATTTCTTCGATAATACCGTCTTCTCCCCACTGCGAGGTAACATTGCGTTTGTATTGTGAGAAGTGATTTTTCATTGGGATTATTTCTTTCTACCAAATAAATAATACCCGTTCCACATGCTTTTGAACACTTCTTTCCATTCTATAGTTTGATTATTTTTAGAATACTGTCTGAAAAATGCAACATTGTCGACAGTATCAAATTGCGGCTGATAGCCAAACAAGAAATAAGAACTATTTGAAACAAGTGGCAAGACCTGTTCTCTGACAGATACTGGCGACTCAGAAAGTGACCACGTGGCAATAAACATCGAAGGTTCTTTGTGTAGCGAAGCAAGTACTTTCTTAAGATCTTCGGGAGTACCAACCAATACATTTTGTCCTTTTTCATTAGCATTAAAATTCGAAGCACTAAATGTCTTTTGATCAATACCTTCTAAATAAAATCGCTGAAGAGCAAGAAATTCTGGCAAATCATAAAATACATAATTGCCTTTGAAACCAAGTTTCCTTAGAAGTCTTGAGATGCTGCCGTAGCCACCACCAAATTCAACGATTGTTTCCAACTGATCAAAACGTACTCCTGTCGCCTTCTGCATCTCAAGCAAATGATAAGCATGAATGATTCTGTTTCCACTGCTTTCTGGAAGTACTGGATCAGGAATCGGATCGCCAAATATATCTTCTTGTATGAGTGGCTGCCAGACATTTTTCCATTGGGCATCTTTTTGAAGTTCTTCTATACATGGAGGATAGGCACTGGCCATAAACATAGTCTGGCGAATAACATGCCAACGCAGAAACCTTCGAGGGTCAAAAAATCGGCTATATGCGCGCAGTCGCATTGAAAAATCTTTCCATGTTTTGCCTGCTTCATTGCCTGCAATAGCATTGAGTTCTTGTCGCAATTGCTTGATAAGCGTTCTTTCTTTGTCATTTGCTTTTGGCAGCCGACTCTTGCCTGTTTCCAAAGCAGCAAAATCTTCAATAAATAATTTAATGGTCAAAAGCCATCGTTTGAGAGTGCGTATCATGATATTTATTTTCTTTCTTCCCAAGGCAGTACAAGAGCCAGCGATCCGGCACGCTTACTGACCCAAAATGGAGATTCGCTGAGACTTCCCTGTGTTTTGAGATCAAGCACTATCCTGCCGCCCGATGGCCTGATAAACCATTCACGATAATAAAGTCCAGCAATAAGTTCTACTTTAAATGATCCTTCATTGAGCGAACTCATGGGCAATTTGCTACGAAACGTATTGAGACCAAGCTTGATTTCTGGCCACTCCTCTTTCTTCACATCTGTCTGCAATGACCACATATTTGCTACACCGTGATCGTCGTAGAGTACATAGCCAAAGATAAGATCTTTATCGATCTCTTTGATATCAGCAGTGACTTCTATCCAGACATCTTCTTTTCTATCTACAGGATTTGAAATGAGTTTTCCTTCCGAATCTTTGAGTGAAACAGATATCGGAGTGAATTTTGGATGGGTGTATTCGCTAGCAGTTTCTTTTTTCCATTCGACGACATTGCCACGATCGCCACCACTACCAATATATTCTTCAATAATAGCCTCGACGTCAGTGCCGACTCTTTTAACCTTACCCTTTTCCATGAGCACGATTTTATTGCAGAGCTTTTTGATCGAATCAAGATTGTGGCTAACAAAAAGCACCGTCCTACCGTCGGTATGACTGATCTCTTCCATTTTACCGAGGCTTTTCTTTTGGAATTCCGTATCACCGACCGCCAAGACTTCATCGACAATAAGAATATCCGGTTCAAGATGCGCGGCGACAGAAAAGGCCAAGCGCACATACATACCACTTGAATATCGTTTGACGGGTGTATCAAGAAACTGATCAATACCTGAGAAGGCCACAATCTGATCGAATTTGTTTTCTATTTCTTTGCGACGCATACCCAAAATAGCACCATTGAGAAAAATATTTTCTCGGCCAGTCAGTTCTGGATGAAAACCGGTGCCCACTTCGAGCAAGCTGCCGACCGTACCGCGAAGCGTGACACTGCCTTCGCTCGGTGGAGTGATTTGAGAAAAAATTTTGAGCAAGGTTGATTTGCCTGCACCATTGCCACCGATCACGCCAACAACATCTCCGCGTTCAATATTGAAACTAACATTTTTGAGTGCCCAGAAATCCTGCTGAGGGCCGCCAAGAGCTTTGTTGGTGAGCCATTTGAGCGGATGTTTGATCATCCCTGCCAAAACATCGCGAAGTGCGACATAACGCTCACGATCGCCGATCGTATATTTTTTTCCGATATTGTTTACTTCGATGATCGGTTTCATATGCTATATCACGTCGGCAAAATACCGTTCGGTTTTTTTAAAGAAAATATATCCTATGACCGTATACACAGTCATGCTAGCAAAAGAAATACCCAAAAGCATCCAATCGACGGGCTTAGTACCCAAGAGTCCCGCTCTCGCAGCATCGATCACGCCCGACATTGGATTGAGACCAAGTATCCAGCGATATCTTGCAGAGACGATGCTGACTGGATAAATAACCGGCGTGATAAAGATGAGAAGCTGCATGAAAAATGGAAGAACGTAGCGCACATCACGATACTTTACGTTGAACGAAGCAAAGAGAAGACCGATACCGAGTGTCGATACAACCGTCATAATAAATAGCAAAGGTAGGAGGAGTAGACCTTGTAGGTTTGGAATAAATTGATAATAGACCATGAGCACCACAAACATTGCACCAGAGATCAAGAAATCAAGTACATTGGTCAATATGGTCGAGACTGGCAAAATAATACGTGGAAAATAAACCTTTGTAATAATGCGCTCATTGGAGACAAATGATCCAGCTACTTCATTGAGACTCGATGAGAAAAGATTCCAGAAAAGCAGACCTATGTACACAAAGATAGGATATGGTGTACCGTCCGAAGGAACACCGACAAATTTGCCGAAAAAGATCGAAAAAACAATCATAGTAGCAAAAGGCTGAAAAACAGCCCACAAAACACCGACTACAGTCTGCTTATATTTAACTTTGACGTCTCTCCAAGTGAGATAGTAAAAAAGATCCCTGAAATGCAGGATCTCCTTTATATCGCCAAGCCACCACTTCTTTTTCGAGCGTATGACGATTTCCATTGATTCTGATACTATAGCACAATGATTATCGTTAAGGTACATGGCGGCCTTGGTAACCAGCTTTTCGAGTATGCACTCGGCAAAGCACTCTCTATAAAGCACAAAACACCCCTCTATATCGACACGAGGTGGTATGGGCGTACAGACTGGTCAGTCCTTCAAAAAAGGGCTTTTTTGCTTGATGATTTCAAGGCTGCCATCACCCCTCCGAGCTCCCTGATCATTGCCAGAGCCCTTTTTAGCCCCTTTAACCCTCTATTTTATGCAGCCCTACTTACGAGGCATGCAAGGAAACTATCTCGTAGATTTTTCATAGAAAAAGGACGTTTTGTGATCGATCAGAACATTATCGATAATTCAGTAAAAGGTGCGTATCTCGACGGATATTGGCAAAATGGCGATTATTTTTCTTCAGTCAGAAAACAGTTGCTTGAAGACATAACGCTCAATGATACAGTTGCAAATGATCCGCTGTATATTTCTGGAAAGAAAAAAATAGAAGAACAAGCACAGTCAGTAAGCCTACATATTAGACGAACAGATTTTGTAAACAATCCCAACGTCGGCAGTGTCTGTGATTTGAATTATTACAATAAAGCTCTTGAGAAAGCTTCAGAAATGCTCGACAACCCTGTCTTCTTTGTCTTTTCAGATGATATTGCATGGTCAGAAGCCAATCTACCCAAACAATACACATACGTCTTCATGCCTGAAAATGCAGATCATCCAACAGTTGATCTTGTTCTTATGAGCAGTTGCAAAGCGCACATAATTGCCAACAGCACATTTAGTTGGTGGGGGGCATGGCTTGATAAAAATGACAATGCGCTCGTGATAGGTCCAAAAATGTGGAATCTCGAATCTCCTGAACACAATATAATGCTCCCAAACTGGATCAGAATATGATTACAATACTCACCCACTCTCCGCACGTGTTTTCAAAAGAATACGTCAAAGCGAAGATTAAAAAAATATTTAACAATAAAAGGGGACCAGCGGCTGTTGCTGAAAGTCTTAAGCGCGGACTGACCGAACTTGGCATACCACATCAATTCAATCCTTCTCTTTCAAACATATCTGACACAGTTCATGTCCTCAGTGGAATTGGTGCATTGAGAACCGCAATAGAACTCAAGAAACAAGGAAAAATAAAGAAACTCATTGCCGGACCAAATACTGTCGTATTTCCTGAAGAACACGACTACATTATGCTCGACAATGCCATCGACGCAGTACTCGAACCTTCACAGTGGACATATGATTGTTATGTTGCCGGCGACGAGAGATATAAAGAAAAAATAAAAATCTGGCCAGCTGGAGTAGCTGATAGCAATCAGCAATCATCTCGCAATTACAATCACTGTGTTATTTATCAAAAAAACGCTCCTGAAAATGTACTCAATGAGGTAGCTAAGGTTTTGAAAGAAAAAAATATTACTTATACCCTTCTTGCCTATGGTTCATTTGAGCAAAAAGAGTATTATACTGCCCTACTTAAGTCAGATTTTGCCATTCATCTCTCAGCATCAGAAAGCCAGGGTATAGCACTTCAAGAAGCATGGATAAGAGACGTACCAACACTGGTGTGGAATCCTGGCATATGGGTATCAGGCAATCATAGTTGGAAAGATCCTAAAATAAGCGCACCATATCTTACCGATGAAGCTGGCCGATTCTTTTCAAATGAACATAGTGCACAATTGATACATACATTTATTGCTGATGTGAAAAAATTTACGCCCCGTGTATACTGCCAACGCACTTTGACCGACAAGGTGTGCGCACAGAAATATATTGATATACTATCGAATACAAAATAAATTCATGAATAAGCGACTCAAGCACAAATTCCTCAGAAGCCTTTTCAAAATAAAACGTTCAGTATCGGCTCCATGGATCGTCAAAGATTTTTTTGAATTCAAAAGAAAAGATGCTAAGCATCGTTTCCCTATGCGAATCGCCGACCTCTACCCTGTCAGCAGGGGAGAGAAAACCAAAACAACCAGCTTTGACCGACACTATATCTATCACCCAGCGTGGGCAGTGCGCGTCGTCAAAGAAATCAATCCCCCTTTTCACGTTGATATTTCATCGACACTGCATTTCTGCGCTATGCTTTCGGCTTTTATACCTGTGAAGTTCTATGATTATCGCCCAGCAGAACTAATACTCGACGGACTAGAAACACATCATGCCGATCTTGTGCATCTACCTTTTAAAGACAAAAGCATACAGTCCCTTTCATGCATGCACACTATCGAACACGTCGGTCTTGGCCGCTATGGTGATCCTATCGATCCTGAAGGCGACGTAAAAGCTATCAATGAACTCAAACGTGTCGTTGCACCTGGTGGTTCTTTGCTTATCGTCGTCCCACTTGGAGAATCACGCATTGAATACAATGCTCATAGGATTTATTCATATGAAGCCATGACTGGCTTGGTGCTCGACAATGACTTCGTGCTGCATGAGTATGCGTATATACCTCAACGCACCGAAGAAGGACCGCTCAAGCGCTATGCCGACAAAGATGCAGGTAAGGATGCGTATTATGCTTGCGGCTGCTTTTGGTTTAAAAGAAAATAAATATACTTACAATGATTATCAGACTTTCTGGAGGCTTAGGCAATCAGATGTTTCAATATGCATTTGGAAGGTCTCTTTCCATACAAAAGAAATGCGACCTGCTCATAGATATTTCCGGCTATGATCGTCAGCACCCTGGAGACACTCCCCGTGCATACAAACTCAACAAACTCCAAGTCAAAGGCACATTGGCAACTGACAAAGACACAGCAAAAAGAAATTCATTTGTCGGAAATATCTTTTCTAAGATCCACAGGAAACTCAATCCTGAAAAACTCTATGCCTACAATAAAAAGACGGCTGACAATGCACATTGTGATTCGTATATAGAAGGCTTTTGGCAAAATGAAAAATATTTCGCTGAGCATGCGGACGCAATTAGAAAAGACTTCATGCTTGCTGAGCTTTTTGGTCCTGCAGCTGAGCGCATGCATGAGCGTATCAGGATCTCCAACAATCCTGTTTCTTTGCACATTCGACGTGGTGATTATGTAAGTGATCTCAAGACTCACCTCTACCATGGCACCTTGCCGATTGAGTACTATCAAAAAGCGCTCAAACATCTCACTGATCATATTGGATCGCATTTTACCGTCTTTATTTTTTCCGATGATATTGAATGGGCACGAACACATGCACATCAATACGTTCCTGAATCAGCCGAGATCGTCTATGTTTCTGACAACAATATTGCTGATTACGAAGAAATGGCGCTGATGTCTTTATGTCAGCATCATATTATTGCCAATTCAAGCTTCAGCTGGTGGGGCGCATGGCTCAATCCTCGTAAAGAGAAAGTTGTCATTGCACCCAAGCAGTGGACCGCCAATCCTGCAATTGATAGCAGTGATGCCACGCCGGCAAACTGGATACGAATGTAATTCGAGGTATACTACACACATGATCAGTGTCATACTGGCGACCAAAAACGGAGAGAAATATATCGACCGAGCGATCGAAAGCGTCCTGAATCAAACCGAAAAAGACATTGAACTTATCGTCATAAGCGACGGTAGTACCGACGGCACACCTTCAAAAGTCAAAGATTGGAACTCCAAAGACCAGCGAGTCAAACTCATAGAACTCGAAAGCAATGTCGGCCCCGGAATTGCTCGCGACTGCGGTATTAGAAAATCTCAAGGTCAATATATAGCTTTTATTGACGACGACGATTATTGGATTTCAAAAGAAAAACTCTCACTTCAGAAAAAATTCCTCGATGAACATGCCGACCACGTTGCTGTCGGTAGCACTGTGACACATTTGGTAGATGAAAATGATAGTCTGATCAGATACTTTCACAGACCTAGTAAGGATGCAAAAATAAAAAAGACTATTTTACTCAGAAATTGTTTTGTAACAACATCAGTAATGTGCCGAAAGGACACCTATTTGCAGGCTGGGGGTTTCAAAAACATGTATTTGTCTGAGGATTACGAACTATGGCTACGAATGGGCCTGCTCGGAAAATTTGCCAATATACCTGATACAGAAGTGGCATACACAATCAGAAATGCGAGTGCAAGCAGGAGTAAGAAGCTTGAACTATATAGAACCAATCTTGCTTTGGTCAAAACTCATAAAAAAGACTATCCTGGTTCGATCAAAGGAAGAATAATTTGCTACCTACGAATCTTTCTATATTATCTCAATCTCGCTTAAGGATTTTTCTGAGGACTTCTTCTGGCACTTCACCTGTATGAGGATTGAATGTTTCTTTTGGTATAGAGTGTGCAGAGGTTGTTTGTTGTTGAGGTTTTGGTGTTGAAGATACGGAAGCCGGAGGAGCGGTTTTTTGCTGGGCCATTACTGCTTCAAGCGCTTTTTTCAAAGCGTTTACATTTTCATCTTTGGGTAATTTGCTATTGGCTGCCTTGGCTTCGGGTCTTTTGACCAATGATTCTTCATCGGGAGAGCCTTCTGGTGGAGGGACATTATTTTTAGGATAATTTTGTGAAATTACATGACGAAGATCTGCCTCACGCATTTCTTTATTCTTATGTCCTTCAAGATGGTCATGATGTCTTTTTGAAAATTGTTCATGGGGAGCTGGATCCTTTCTTTTTTGATCTGGTTGAGGTGGTCGTGGTATTTGTTGTTGAGCAGGGGCTGCTGATTTTGCCACTGGAGCATTTATTGGCTTATGCCATTCTCGAATATCGAGCTCTACCATTACTCTGGTGCGTGCAAACTGATCACGAGAGGACTTTATAATTTCTTGTTTATGCGAAATAAGCGGACGTTCGATCGGTGGAAGTGTTGAGGCAGAAAAAGGCTGTGAAGATACACCATCGATCATAAGTTTGAGGTATATCTGCACAAAACCTAGATTGACTAGGTCTTGCGCAGTAAACTGTGGAGCAAATTCTTTTTCGAGAATTTCAGCATCAAAGGCTCCGACACGAAAAGCGATCATGCTACCGACGTTGCCAAAGACTGCCGCTCTGACCTCTTCACTCATTTGCTCGATATACTGGTGAGCAATGGTCAGATTAAGCTTGTATTTTCGGGCTTCAGAAAGAATATCCGCAAATGATTCATTGGCAAAAGACTGGAATTCATCGACGTATAAATAAAAATTGGGCAATGTGGCAAGTACAGAGGGTGCAGAATCGGCACGCGACATGGCTGATAAATAAATTTTGGTAATGAGCATGCTACCGAGGAGATTGGCATTACCTTCGCCTACCCTGCCTTTTGAAAGGTTGATGATTAGGATTTTCTTCTGATCCATCAAGTTTCTGATATCGAACGTCGATTTGGTCTGACCAATGATATTTCTAATCATTGGATTTGAAATAAACTGACCGATCTTGTTCTGAATGGCGGCGCCCGCCTCCTGCATGTATCGATCGCCATATTTTGCAAACTCGTCATTCCAGAAAGATTTGACCGAAGGATCGGTAGTTTTTTCAACCACGCTCTTGCGATATTCTTTGTCGACGAGCATTCTATTGACTCCAATAAGAGTAGAGTCGGGATATTCGAGAAGCGACAGAAGAATGTTATTGAGAATGTATTCCATTCGAGCCGACCAAGCGTCGACCCATATTTTTTTGAAGGCACTCATGAGACCATTGGCTACCAAGTGCCTGCGTTCATAGCCGACATCTTCCATGACATTGAAAGAAATAGGATGATCAAGATCAAACGGTGCAAAATAAACAACATCATTGATGCGATCTTTGGGTACATAATCGAGGAGCAATTCCGCAGTCTTTCCGTGCGGATCGATAAAAGCCATACCATCGCCATTTTGAATATCCTGCACAGCCATGTTCTCGAGTAGTGTCGATTTGCCCATGCCTGTTTTACCGATGATATAGACATGCCGAGTCCTATCGGATGCTTTTATGCCAAATTTGACGCGTTTATTGCGTGCGTCGGTCTCGGCGAAATAGTTGATTCTATCCTGTGCCATACGTTCCCGTATATTGTACCTTATTTTAGGCTGGAAGATACGCGTCTACTGTGTATCTATTGGATGCATTCCACATGATCCAATCGGTAAGACCAGCGTCATACGTGCCTCTAATCTGATCTTTGACCTGCTCTGCTTTGTACGGAGGATTGCCTAGGCTGAAATCCTGAAGCCAAGGACGAAGTTTGGCGCGCTTCTCAGGAACATGAGTGTAGAGCTGCGGCGTGGTCGAGGCAATGGCAGTATTCGAAAGCGTTTTGACTTTTGTCGTCGAGGATTCAGCTCTTTGTACAGCAGCACCCATTACATACTTAATCAGATCGTATGGTACGGCATTTGGATTTTTCCAACCGTTGAAATCAGCCGGATAATGCGATGGATAAACCATAGGATCAATATAATCAAAGTAGGGCAATGCTGCTTCAAGAATTTGACCTATACCCATATCGTTTTCTGTCGTAGTCGTCATACCAAAGAGGTCTGCCGATGTTTTGAGCCCCGTGTTGGCCAACTGTTCATGTAAATATTTGAAGAAAGACTCTAGGACCTGTGCCTTTGGGCGACCATTACTTTTTGGAAATGCAGCATTTGAAATCACCCCGTCCGAAGGATAACGCACATAGTCGAAATTTATTTCATCAAAACCGATCGCATACGATTCCTTGGCAATCAGGATAATATGGTCCCAGGCTTGCTGTGATGCTGGATCGATATAGCTAATGCCATTTTTGTCCCTCCACAATTCCCCATCATCCTTGCGTGCTACGCCCTCACTTGGATGAAGTTTGGTAAAATATGGATCCTGAAAAACAGTGACACGACCGATGACGTATATCTCTTTTTCATGCAAGCCCTTGATAAATTCAGCCATATCAGAGACTGAACACGTTGTTGAGAGATATCCTTCGAGTTCTGGACTCTGAGTTTTAAACGAAATTTTTCCTGAAAAATCCTTGATATCGATCACCACCGCATTGAGCTCAGTATCTTCGATCAGTTTCTGAAGACCAGAACGCATGCTGGGAGTTGCAGCTGCACAGGCAGACATATAAATACCTTTTGTAGGCACCGGTGGCTTCATATGATTGCCACTATCGACAAATTTGGGTATTTTTTCAATCGTTTTACCAACCGCTTCACCTACACTTTTGACGACTGGATGATAGGAAGTTTTAAAGAAAGTCGGCAGTACAAAAAAGGAGATTAGAAAGGAACCTATACACAGAGCAAGTAACCCTGTAAAAAACTTCCACCGTATCATGCGTTTTCTGACGGATAATTATTTTCTATAGGCATTTGTCTGGAAAAAGCTTCGGAGGCCATATTGTCATGATGAATCTTCGGCGCAAAAAACGCTTTTATTTCCTCAGCATATGCAACATATGCTATGACCGCAGCAATGATGGCAAGAAAGAGGACTTTCCATGACTCAGGTATACCGATGAGCGGAATGATAAGCACAAGGAATGCCAGCAATATAAGTAGATTTTTCTGTTTCATAATCGGATTTTCTCATACTCCGCCTTATAAAACAACATTACGTGTCACTTTAGAAGATTTTCACCTATTTTATATGCTTCGCCAGCCCCGACCGTTATCAATACATCGTCTTTTTTAAGTATGGTAGACAAATAAGCTTCTATCTCATCGAGCGTCTTAAAGGAATGGATGTTTGAATGGTTTTTACTAATCTCCGCAGCAAGCATTTCTGAAGAAATAGTAGGATCAAATGCTTCTCGTGCTGGGAAAATTGGAGCTAAGATAATAATATCAGCATCTACAAAAGCTTCGACAAATTGCTGAAATAGCTGCTTCGTTCGACTAAACAAGTGAGGCTGAAATACGACAATAATTCTTCTGTCTTTACCAAAATATTCTCGTGCCCCAGACAAAAGAGCTCTTACTTTCTGAGGATTGTGAGCATAGTCATCATAGACTATTACTCCGCTAAATGTCGTACCCTTGTATTCAAAACGTCTCCATACTCCGCCAAATTCTGACAATGATTTCTGAGCGACATTTCGATCAATACCAAGAGACAGTGCTACTGTTAGTGCGGCTCGAGCATTGCTCCGATTGTGCTCACCTGGCATTTTAAGAGATACTAATAGTTTTTCATTTTGATAAGCAATTACTTTTGCTTTTGTGTGTCTTAAAACAGGAGCAACATGATCATCGTCAGTATTGGTAATGAGAAATCCGTCAGTAGGTAGTTTCTTTGCTACTTCAGCAAATGAATCTTGAATATCTGCTAAATCCTTATAAAAATCGAGGTGGTCTTCATCGAGATTGTTTATAAGCAAAATAGATGGATACAAATTATGAAACGACTTTTTATATTCATCCGCTTCTACAACTAAATACTTACTTTTACCAGAAATAAAATTGGTATTTTTATCCAGAAGACTGCCAACAATAACTGTCGGATCGAGACCTGCATCGATAAGAATTTTTGCCACCATGGCTGTCGTTGTTGTCTTACCGTGCGTACCAGAGATAGCTATCGTGTATTTATCTTTTGATACAAGACCGAGCATTTGCGGATATGTTCGTAGTGGTGATCCCGAAGCTTTGGCAGCAATAAGTTCTGGGCTATCTTCGGGGATTGCGACTGTATAGACAAAAAGATTAATTTTTTCTTTAATCTGATCTATATTTTCTTTCTTCTGACCTATATATATTTTGGCGCCTACTTTCTCTAGCTCCTCTGTTACCTTCGAACTATCACGATCAGAACCATACACCTTCTTCCCTTCTTCAAGCATCAATCTTGCTATGGCAGATATACCTATACCACCAATGCCGATGAAATAGACAGTTCTTATATTCTTGAGATCAATATCCTGCATATTCAGATTCTACATGCTAACTACTATATATCAACCGCAACTCTTCGCTTCTGAGGAGATACGATATTTTTAATCTCTAAAACATCTTCCTGTAACACTTCGACTTTATTCTCCAGTGCTTTAACACCAATTTTCAAAACACCAACATCTTCTTCCAAATCATCGAGTCTTTCTTCGACTTTATCAAAACGATGGTTCATTCGAGTAAAATTTGTGGAACAAATCTCAGTAAGATGATCAATCTTCTTATCAAGCGTATTAAGTGTTGGTTCTTTTGGCATATATATTTATTATTTTTATGCCAACATCCTAACAAATGAGGTATGAAATTTCGCTCAAGAAAAAATAAAGAATTTATTTGAGTTTTTTCACCAATCGATTGAATTGCTCTCCCCTGTCAAATTCATTCTTAAAAAGACCGAATGAAGCAAAACCTGGACTCAAAAGTAGGACATCATTGCCATGAATAAGAGCAGCTGCTTTTTCAACAGCGTCAGGCATGTCTTTTGCTAATACTGGTTTTAGTGTTGAGAATTTTTTATTAGTAATGATTGTGTCAGTTCCAGTACCTGGTAAATAAATAAGATTCTTTATGTATTTTTTGATCGGAGCAAGTATAGAGTTCATAGAAAGTCCCTTGCCTGCTCCACCCATAATGAGGGTGATGTTTTTCTTTGTACCAAGCGCTTTGAGAGCTACTGTCAGAGCATCAGGGGTCGTGGCTGTTGTGTCATTATAGACCTTGGTTCTATTTTTCAATACTTTTATCAATTCCAATCTTCCGGCCACACCTTTGTATGATTCGACGCTTTTTTTAATGACTTTTTCAGATATATTGAGCACCCGAGCAGCTTCTATAGCCAAAGCAATATTGTAGCGATTGTGTGTACCTGGAATAGAAGCTTTCCAAGACTTTGGGATATCATTCTCATCGGTAATTATTTTCCTGGAGACAGTCTTTTTGATTTTTGCTGAAACCTGCTTACCAACAACTAATACATCATTCTTTTTCTGAAATGCAAAAATATTGGCCTTATCGTTGAAATATTTCTGCATATTATCTTTATAATAATTCATGTGATCACGCATGAGAGTTGTGAACACGGCAATATGCGGACTGATCTTTGATTCTCCAAAACCCTGTAATTGCCATGAATCGAGTTCGAGCACCACAATATCTTCTTTTTTTATTTTAGGCAGAAGCTCGAGTGTAGAAACACCTTTCACATTGCCTCCTAAATATACTTTTTGCTTCTTACCTTTATATGCTTTTTTCAAAATCTCATGTATCAAATGCGTGGTTGTAGACTTGCCTCTCGTACCTGTAATACCAACTAGAGTTGCAGGAGTGAGTTCGGCAAAAAGAGAGGTACTCATTTTGACTGGTATATTGTGCTTTTTTGCTTCAGCGATAAAAGGCGAATCAAGTGGTACCCCAGCAGCTTTTATGATCATGTCCCTATCTCTAAAATCCTCGAGCCTATGTTCACCCAATCTATAGGTAATATTTTTAAATTGCGTGAGTAGCTTCAAAGAATCGGCAAGCTGCTCTTTTGTCTTCAGATCGGTAACGATCAATTGTGCACCTTGCTTGGCCAAAAATCGTACATCGCCAATACCCCGTCCCAACAGCCCGAGCCCCATGACGGTTATTTTCTTATTTTTAAAATGATTACCAAAGTCTTTCATTGATAGAAGTATACTATCAATTACTCGCTTACATCATATCTCTAAGATCGTTTTCCGCAGCTTCTACTTCTTCTGGGGTATTCATCTTGACCCATTTGTCGGTCTTCACGACTTTCATTGGAACCTTGTTTTCTTTGACGTATTTAAAGACTGTGTGAGGAAGGCCAAATTCTTTACCTCCTGAAACCTGCACCAAATCTGTATCAAAAATATCTTTCTTGAGCTTATAGAGACAGGTGTCGATAAGAATATCGCCCTGATAGGTGCCAGCATCATCGAACACCACATCTTTGAGATTGCCATTTTCATCGAGCTTCACGTCTCCTGCCGTCTTAAAGCTCTTATATGGAATAACTGTCATAGACCAATCATGATTGAGAACATTCTTGATAGTTTCAGTAGGATAAATATCATCTCCCATCATAGTGATAAAGTCACCCGTAATAGCATCTTTGGCCTGCCAGACTGCATGACCAGTGCCATGTGGTTCACCTTGGTCGACATAAGTGATTTTCTTGCCCTTGTACGAATCACCAAAATAATCCATGATTTTTTCTTTCATGTGATTGACAATAATGATCACTTCTTTGATTTCATCGGGGAGTCGATCGATCTTGTGCTCGATAAGATTGCGACCGAGGATTTCAATCATTGGTTTTGGCTTATCAGCTACCAGATGAGCCATTCTGGTGCCTTTTCCACCGGCGAGGATTACTGCTTGCATAGCTGTACACGTTATCAAAACAGGGCCTAATTGTAAATAAAAAAACCCTCGGCAACATCTTGTGTTGTCGAGGGTTTGGCTTAGTTGCCATCGGCCTAGTAATCCGCCGCGGGAGTGTGAAAATCCTTTTCGACGGCCGCCGCGACCTCGTCGATCCCGACAATACCTCGTTTGAGATATTTATCGATTTCCGTTCTTGAAGGACTGAGACCGGCACGCAAATCCTGGTGGTATTGCCGAAAGATTCTTGCAAATTCCTCCAACGCTTTCTCATCAGACTGAACTACATCTACCATAATGAACTCCTTTCACTATATATTATATCAAATAAATACTAAAATGTCTAGTCTACTAAGAGGAGCTTTACATTGATAAGTTCGTCGAGCAGCGAGCGGAGTTTGTTTTTGTCATTATCATTGACCGTTGTCGCCGCTTCAAATTTTGCCAATTTGCCTAGTAGCAATTTATAAATGTCATTGAAATAGGCTTCAAGTATTTCTGTCTTCCCTTCCTCATGACTAGCTGGAGCATCATGAAGCATATGCACTAAATCACTAATAATATATTTTGTCTGTACTTGATCCATATTAGTTGTAATTTATATCGATACTGATGAATTTGTCTCCACTGACGATAATATGATCAATGAGGTGTATGCCGAGCACTTTCCCCGCCTGCACTAGCTGTTTGGTCACGGCAACGTCAGAGTCCGAAGCCTTCATAATGCCCGAGGGATGATTGTGAGCAACGATCACTGCCGCAGCGCCGTATTGAATAGCTGGCTTGAATACTTCTCTTGGGTGAACAAGATTTGAATTGACGGTACCGATCGATATCACTTCATCGTGAATGACTTGGTGATGAGTATTGAGATATATTCCTCTGACGTGTTCTTTGGGTAGATTGTGCATATCACGTAGATAGGTATGAGCATCTTGAGCAGTGCGAATCACCGCCAATCCTCCGCTCTCTTTCTGATAAAATCTTTTGCCGAGCTCGCTGACCGCTACGATCTGTATCGCTTTGTTGAGAGGGATATCGAGATCTTTGGCTAGATCTTCAGGATTGTGAGGCTTAGACAATATTTGATTACCATATTCACGTACTACTCTGTTGGACATCTGCAATACATCTTCCTTTTTAGTACCATTGGCCAAAACCACAGCCATGAGTTCGGCCACCGATAGTGCTCCTGGCCCAACCTTGAGAAGCTTCTCTCGAGGCTTTTCATCGGTTTCGAGATCTCTGACTTTGATGACATATTTTTGCTGGCGCTGCGTATCGATATCAAGAAGAAGATCTGTATCGACTAATGTATATTTTAGTGTTTGGGCTAATGTGTGCATGTGAATATTATATACCTTTAGGTATGAAGAAAAATTAAAAAAATAATAAAAATATCTCAATAGAACATTGTCTATGAGATATGTCTATGTATTGTAATTATATACCAATACCGCTTTATATAGTCTCCACCACAATCATATTGGTGTGAATCTTTTTGTTGTTACGAGTACCGAGAGCGAGGACTATTTTGTCCCCCTTCTCCGCAATTTTGTTTTTGAGACAGTATGCTTTAGCACCTTCTATTGCTTCCTTGTCAGTCTTGTATTTTGGAATGAGAACCGGAGTGCAGCCAAAGGTAAAGATAAGCTGGCGTAGAGTAACAGGGTTCGAAGTCATAGCAATATGCTTCTGAAGAGGCTTGTACCTCGATACCATGCGAGCTGTGAGACCAGATTCAGTAAGAGAAACGATAACCTTTGCTTTGACGGCATTGGCGACATCGACAACTTCATTTGAAACTGCGTCTGAAATGCCACTACCGATTGCTGCATGTTTGCGCTTTTGAGTTTCAACAATCTGATCCTTATACATAGCATCGTTTTCAATCCGAAGTGCAACTTTGGTCATGACATCTACTGATTCAAGAGGAAAATCTCCAAGGGTGGTTTCTTCCGAAAGCATGATTGCATCGGTACCATCGATAATAGCGTTGGCAATATCGGACACTTCGGCTCGAGTAGGAACGGGGCTCTTGATCATCGATTCGAGCATGTGAGTAGCAGTGATGACAATTTTACCGAGTTCATTGCACTTCTTAATGATCATTTTCTGGACCATAGGCACGTTTTCAGCACCGATCTCTATTGCCATATCACCACGAGCAACCATAACACCATCGACAAGCTTGATGATTTCATCAATATTTTCAAGACCTTCGACATCTTCTACCTTGGCAATGATTTTTGTTTCTTGCATCTTTGCCTTGTCGAGTAGTTTTCGGAGTTCATTGATATCTTCTGCTCTTCGTACAAATGAGAAAGCAACAAAGTCTACTTTGTTCTTAATACCAAATTCGAGATCCTTCTTATCCTTGTCTGTCAGAGAGCTGATCGACAAATGTGCGCCAGGCAAATTGACACCTCGCTTATTCTTTATTTCACCCCCGACGATCACTTTGCAAATAATATCATTGCCGCGTATATCCAAAATTTCGAGTTTCTTCTTTCCATCGTGCAAGAGTATAAAACCACCTTTCTGTACTTCCTTTGGAAGTGGAGCATAGTTGACCGATACTCGGCGTTCATTGCCGACTATCTTTTCTGTTGTAAGAGTAAAAGTCTGACCTTCTACAAGAGTAGCAAAACCGTTTTCAAAGTCCCCTATGCGGATCTTTGGACCACCAAGATCCTGCATGGTTGCAGCGATAATACCAGTCTTTTTGACCGCTCGGGCAAGATTGTCTACTTTGACCTGATGTTCGGCAAAGTCGCCATGTGAAAAGTTCATTCGCATGACATTGAAGCCAGACTTGAGAAGTTTCTCGAGCATTGGCTGTGACTGTGTGGCTGGACCGATGGTTGCCACTATCTTGGTTTTCTTATCCATGAATCTAAAATTGAAACGGTTAAAATTATGTAACGAGATAATATACTAATACAAAACTGACCAAAAGACAAAAAGATACCCGGAACCAAACGATTCCGGGTATATCACCCAAAACTTATTGAGACCCTCAGCCGAGTGCATTCTGGCGCTCCAGAAGAGTGAGAAGTTTTTTGGTCTTCTCAACAACTTGTTCTCCGGCAGCTGCCATAGCAGCCCTGTGCTTTTTTGCCTTCAATGTTCGAAGACCTCCACTTGAGTTGAAAAATCTTCCCGAAGCCCTCTCTTTTTCCAGTTTCCAATAAGCAATATTCCTCCTGAGAATCTTGATCTGGACGGAAAGTGAGGTGATGTCTGATGTGTCTAGCATTGAAGCCATGCCCGCTGCTCCTATAAAAAACCTATTGAATGCGTCCACGCATTCATGCCAAGGTAAACTCTACAACATAAAAGCATATTTAGCAATATCATCTAAATATGTAAAAACCCTCGGTCACAATACGTGAACGAGGGTTTTGGCGATAACGGGATCCTACCCTGCTTTCGCCAAGTGTTCCTGGAGCTCATAGCTCATCTGAGGAGCAGTGCCCCCTGTCTGCTTCCGACGTCCCTTCTTGTTGGGAGACTTGCTTTCAGGAGTCTCGTCCTGATGCCGACCAAGGTTCGCAAGAGATTGCGCCCGCAGTCTGCGTTGTTGATCTGCAATTGCCCGATAATTGGCACTTACTGCCATGCCCATAGAACCTCCCGACGGGTAACCCGCGGAACTTGAGAAATGAATAGGATATATGTCCATATACACCCTTCCGAGTATTAATGCTACTCCTCCTAATAATACTGTCAACCCAATATGATTTTGGTGCGCCTGCCAGGATTCGAACCTGGGACCCCATCAGTATCAGTGATGTGCTCTACCAACTGAGCTACAAGCGCATATCGAAATAACATAACTTATAAATATCTGGTATCAGTGCCTAAATCTACCAAGACATCTACAAGCGCATGTGGGAAAACATTAACAGAAAATAGGCCTAAAAACAACCGTCATAGAAAATAATAGGATTAAAAAAAGCCCCTCGCACCAAGTGGTGAGAGGGGCTGGCAGAAATCACTAGTTGCGTGATTCCAATTTCTCGAACTGAAACTGTGGTCGGATTGGAGGCTGTTCTTCAGCATCCGAGTGATTCAAGACCACAAGCAGGTTGTTGATTGCGCCTGCGATCTTGAGATCAGTTTCGTAATTGCCTTTGGCAATTGCTGCCCGAGCGGCAGCGACTTTGTCATGACGAATGCCAGTCGATTCCTTTGACCGCATTCCCAGTGGAACAAGCATACCAAACATAGAGGCTCCTTCCGGCGAGTTAATGATGAAGTTATTTAACGTAGACGACACTCAGCACTATAACAGCGAAGAATGTCACAACGAGAAGCGAGAAGAAAATCCATACTTTCTTCATGCAGACTCCTTTCAAAACGTTCATTCCATTTTTGACCGAACAGCTTCCCAGTATTCAATGGTGGATTTTTGACGGTGGCCGTTGGGACCGCCGTTGTGAATCCGTGCCATATCTTCGTACGTGGGTGTCCGGCCAAGACGCTTGCGCGTCGCCCATCTCTCCATATATTTCGTAAAGATCCATATGGAGAGATCCCGGTTATTGAGACAATCCTTTGCCTCATAAGACGTGCCGAAATGTTCGTTCACGTCGTCGACATATATCTGCCTGATTTGCAGACAGCCATAGGCCAACTCGGACTCATTAAACGCAGCGTCCGGGTTTTTTTCACCCCCGCTTTCGCGCTCAATGATAGCGTCGATGAGCTTTTGATCGGGCACATCGGCGCATATAACGGACTGGAGACAAACGACAAGGAACAGAACGAGAGAGATTCGGAACATACAGTCCTTACCTTTCTCGGCGATTACCTATATATTATATCACACATATTGACTAAAAGTCAATATCTCGCATTGCAAGAAAAAAGGGCCCAGTTGGGCCCTCTTACGAACAAAACACCAATAACGCTACAACAGCAAGGGCCAATATCAGCAGAGCCGCGATTGTGGCAAAGGTTAGCCACTTACCTGCTTCATTGGCTACAGCCTCTTGAATTGGAATAGACTCATCCTCTTTCTCAATATAACGCATAAAACCTCCAAAAAAAATTAAGCAGCCTTCTTCGGTAGATATTTTTTCAACTCCCGAGCCAGGTTTACGCCGAGCTGATGAGACAACACAGCGGCATCAAATGAATCGAAATTGAGATCGGGATTATTGATCGCATCGATGATAGCTTGAAGTACTTGAGGTTCATCACCTTCCATATACCGAAAACAAAAATACTCGCTGCCTTTCTCGAGGCTCAATATTCTTCTTGCTCGCATAAGATTCCTCCATAAAAAGACCTAGAGTAGTACCTGAAGCCAAGCTTACTCCTTTTTGTACATATAGCAAAACCCCGACAGATATCTGTCGGGGTTTCACATTTTCTTTATTGTCCTTTATTTTGTTCCGTTCTTGTTCTTGTGATCAGCATCCCTGCTGCAAGACCTAGTACGCATATCTAGGATAGCGAGTGTCATGTAGAGATACAACACTATGATCTTACTTCGCAGCTCCGTTAGGAGCGAAGAAGTAATCGCCTTGTAAGCTTTGTAAAGTTCCGAAGAACATAAACAAAACGATTGTTCATTTGAAATATTCCACGAGCAGCTTCCGCTACCCGTGCCTTGTTACGACTTACTCCCTGTCATTGAGCTTACCGTAGGATCGCGAACGCGATACTTCGGGTATTCCCAACTCCCTTGAGTTGACGGGCGGTGAGTACAAGACTTGAGAACGTATTCACCGCAGTATAGCTGACCTGCGATTACTAGCAATTCCGGCTTCATGAGGTCGAGTTGCAGACCTCAATCCGAACTGGCGGTGCGTTTATAACGATTGGCTCAGAGTTTCCTCGTCGCGACGCGTTGTCGCACCGATTGTATTATGTGTGTAGCCCAGGATATCAGAGGGACATGCTGACCTGGCGTCATCCTCGCCTTCCTCCCACGATTCAACTGACAACTATCGCTCCAGAAAATATTCTTCGCTAAAGCGCTCGAAGACTCGCTAACCCGCTCAGAAATATTTTCTGAGCGTTAAGCTAATCTATAGTTGCAAACTGAATCGTGGGCAGTCTCGCCTGACACTTATAACAGGCAACGAGGGTTGCGTTCGTTACCCCACTTAAGGGAACAATTCAAACCACGAACTGACGACGGCCATGCATCACCTGCCTAGGAGTCCTTGTGAGACTACTAATGTTTCCAAAAGTATTCCCCTAGGTTTCAAACCCTGGTGAGGTTCTTCGTTTGACGTCGAATTAAACCACATAATCCACTGCTTGTGCAAGTCCCCGTCTATTCCTTTGAG